>NZ_AZVV01000012.1:0-283961 GCF_000514395.1 Pseudomonas sp. URMO17WK12:I12 | reverse complement strand
TGCCAGTTTCAAGACACTGTGGCGCAGTCGGCCATCAAGGGTGAAACCAAACGTCTGACAGTTCTGCCTGGCATCAACCGACTCCAGCACGTTCCCGAGAGGACCGAATCGCCAGGTCGACACAGCTCCATCGCCGGGTTCCAACAAATCATTGCGATCAGCAATCGACGCTGGCCAATCAGGGGCGACGGGGTCCAGAGCGAAGTGTTGAACGTGTCTAGAGCACTGACCGGTGATCGTAAACGCCTTAAACAACACGGTCCCGCCGGGGCCATCCTGTCGAATCAATTGCCCCAATAGGTTGTGGTCCTGGGTACCCTGACCGGGACGACCATACTCCATGCGTTCGGCACAACGTCGTGGGGCTGTGGCGACGTGTTCAAATACCGTCACCGGACGCAGCCGTTCGTCGTATTCAACCTCGCGTCGTGTGCCGCGACTGTCCCAGCCTTGCAGCACTTCATTGGCCAGGCCGAAGAAATTGATCTGCGAGCCGGCATCCACGCTCAGCGTCGATACGGCAACATCGGACAGCGAATACACCGTGACGAGATTGGCGGGTGCCAGCGGATCTTGTTCCCGTAACCCCCAAAGCCGGGGGTCCCACTGCATGATTGGGAGCCCGGCGGCATTGTGGAGCGTGCGGTTGATGCGTGCCTGAGTCGGCTCGCCTTCAACCTCGCGCCAATAATCAATGGAACGGATCGTCAGCGCTCGCGAGTCGACGACCGAAACGGTGGAGGTTTTAGAGTGCATGCCGGCGCGTCCCTGTAAGCCAGTGGTCAGCTAATCGCTTGTGACGTGGGCTGGCTACTGTCAGAAATTACAGTTGCGACCAGCGGCAACAGCGCTTGATCCACGAATGTCCATTCGCGCAGCCCTTCGGTAGGATGGAGGTCATGAGTTCAAGGAGCGTACATACATGTTCATCGGCGTCCTGCTGGTCATCACCTGGCTGATCCTGTTGCTGCGCTACCCGTCCAAGGCGTTTCCCGTGTCGGTGGCGGCCGCCGTCGGTTTGGGTCTGGTGGCCACATGGGTGATCTGGCTCGACAACCGCGAGGTCAAGCAACTCGCGCGCCTGGAGCTGCGCATCACCTACGCGCCCGAGCAGTGCCCGGCGGATCGTCCGTTACAGCTGAAAATGAACAATGGCAACGACGTGCCGCTGACCGAATTGCGCTGGCGTATCGCGGCGTATGCACCGGGTGACACGGTCAATCTGGCCGACAACCAATACGAAGCCCCGCGATATCGTGGCCCCGGCGAGCTCCAGGCCGGCGCCAACTGGGAAGACTGTTTGCCCTTGCCACCCTTGCGTCCCGGCTATCGCCCGCAAACCCTGGAGTTTCGCGCCGAGCGTTTGCAGGGTAGTTTCTCCGATTAATCCCACTTCTTATTTGCACAAGGACCGCGCCATGCCCGTTGCGTTGATTACCGGTTGCTCCAGCGGCATTGGCCGTGCCCTTGCCGACGTGTTCAAAAATGCCGGCTACGAAGTCTGGGCCAGTGCCCGCAAGGCTGAAGACGTGGCCGCGCTAACCGCCGCCGGTTTCACCGCCGTGCAACTGGACGTCAATGATGGCGCCGCGCTCGAACAGCTGAGCGAGCAGATCAATCAGCAACATGGCGGCCTCGACATCCTGATCAACAACGCCGGTTATGGCGCGATGGGGCCGCTGCTCGATGGCGGTGTACCGGCGATGCAGCGGCAGTTCGAGACCAATGTATTTGCCATCGTCGGGGTCACACGCGCGCTGTTCCCGGTGCTGCGTCGCGCCAAGGGATTGGTGGTGAACATCGGCAGTGTTTCAGGGATTCTGGTCACGCCGTTTGCTGGCGCCTATTGCGCCTCGAAAGCAGCCGTTCATGCGTTGAGCGATGCGCTGCGCATGGAACTGGCGCCGTTCGGTATTCGCGTGATGGAAGTCCAGCCGGGCGCCATCGAATCCAGCTTCGCTAAAAATGCCGGGCATGAAGCGGAACAATTGATCACCGAGCAATCGCCATGGTTTCCCCTGCGCGAAGGCATTCGTGCGCGGGCCAAGGCATCTCAGGACAAACCGACGCCGGCCCGGGAGTTTGCGCAGGGGTTGCTCAAGGCGGTGCAGCAGGGCAAGCCACCGCGTTTGATTCGATTGGGCAATGGCAGCCGGGCGTTGCCGTTGTTAGCGGGTTTGCTGCCAAAAGGGTTGCTGGAATCGGGGTTGATGAAGCGGTTCGGGTTGCGCGGGCAGCTCTGAGACCGGGCCGACCTGCTCGCGATGGCGTCCGAACAAACACAGAACATTTCAGGAATACACTTCAATGACCGACTACACCCACTACTTCGACGAAGTCATCCAGGCCCACGTCGCCATCGAGCAATGGTTGGCCGAAGAACAAGACGACTCGGAACTTGAACAACTGCTGAGCCGGTTTTCACCGCAGTTTTCCATGATCTCGCCATTGGGCCGGGTGCTGGATTTCGAGGCATTGAGCGAGCTGTTTCAACTGGCGGGCGGCAAGAAGCTCGGGTTCAGGATCGAACTCAGTGAATTGCGCGGTGTGGCGCTGTATGACGGCGGCGCGGTGGTGAGTTATCGCGAGCAACAGACCGATGCCACCGGGCTGCATTCGGATCGTCGTTCGACCGTGGTGTTTGAGAAAGACGCCGACGGCACGCTGATCTGGCGGCACTTGCATGAGACGTTTTGCAAAGGCTGACTCGGTCGCTTTTTGTGGCGAAGGGGCTTGCCCCCTCGCCACAGGGTTACTCGCCAACTGCTGGGTTAACCACCACCGTACACGTAATCCCCGCCGCCAACAGCACCCCCTCTGGCACTTCATCAATGTGAATCCGCACCGGCACTCGCTGCGCCAATCGCACCCAGTTGAACGTCGGGTTCACATCGGCAATCAGTTCGCGGCTCTCAGGGTTATCCCGGTCGTAGATGCCGCGAGAAATACTCTCCACATGCCCTTTCAGCACCTCGCCACTCATCAACTGCATGTCGGCCTTATCGCCCACGCGCACGTGCGGCAATTTGGTTTCTTCGAAGAAGCCATACACCCAGAACGAGTTCATATCGACCACGGCCATTTTCGCTTCGCCGATGCGCGCATAGTCGCCGCGATGCACGTTGAGGTTGGTCACGTACCCGTCCACCGCCGCCCGCACTTCGGTGCGTTTGAGGTTCAGCTCGGCGGCTTCGAGTTGCGCCTGCGCGTGTTGATAATCGGCCAGTGCCGAGTCGGCGATGTTGCTGGCGTCGTCACGGTTTTCCCGGGAGATCACCAGGTTGTCCATGTCCGCACGGCGGCGGGCGTTGACCTTGCGCATCTCCCACGTTGCCTTGCGTGATGCGACCAGCGACTGCGCCTGCTTGACCGCGATGCGATAGTGCTCGGGGTCGATCTGCATCAGCAGATCGCCCTTCTTCACTTGTTGGTTGTCACGCACCGGTACGTCCACCACTTCCCCGGTGACGTCGGCGGCGACGTTGATGATGTCGGCGCGCACCCGGCCATCGCGGGTCCACGGGGTGTCCATGTAATGCACCCACAAGGTCCGGCCGATCCATAGCGCGAGGGCCAGCACCAACAGGGTGGCGAGCAGGCTGAAAAGCTTTTTCATCAGGGCGTTCTCAGTGATAGAGAGTCAACGGTAAACGGTCAGCGCCAGGGCGCCGAACAGACAGGTAAACAGGCTCAGGCGCAGCAGCGCCGGGTGCCAGAAGAAGCGGTACAGGTCGAACCCGGACAAGAACCGGTCCAGCGCCCAGGCCAGTGCGGCGGCGATGAAAAACATCAGCGTCATGGTGGGCATGTACACGCCGTGGAAGGCGATTTCACGAGGCATGTTCAAGTCCTTGCGGCGCGGTTTTCGTGTAGGCCGAGAGCGGTGATTGCGGGTCCAGCAACGAGGTGCGAATGAAGTGCAGGTAGCTCTTCACCCGACGCAAGGCGGAGGTGTCGAAGTGCGGTGCGAAAGGTTCGTCAGTGGCTTGCACACGGCTGATCGCATGGTCGACCGCGACCAGACTGCGCTCCAGATTGTTCTGGCTCGGTTGCAGAAACAGCCGCACCAGCGAACGCCCCATCACCCGGATTGCCTGGCGCCACGGCTGCGATTCGGCGTAGGCCGGATGCACCGGCAGAACCGCCTGCTCCTTGCGCAACTCGATGATCGCGTGGCCGACTTCCAGCACCACGAACATCCAGCGCAGCAAGTTGCTTTGTACCTGCGGTTGCCCCGCTGCGAGGCCATACGCCTGATGCAGCAAGTCCCGCGTGCGGCTCTCAAAACTCGACGCCAATCCCTTGAGCTTGCCGCTGATCGCGTACACCACTTGCCCTCGCAAATCCTGCTCCAACCGCCGCCACAACCAGCGACTGTTCGGTGGCAAAATAATCGCCCCGGCCGCCGCGCACACCAGCATGCCGAGCACCATGGCGATGTAGTCGTTGATGAAGGCGTAAGGGTTGTAGACCGTCAGGTTGTCCGGCACCGAACCGGTGCTGAAGAAGATCAGCAAGCCGAGACCGACACCGGCGTATTGCGGTCGCGACGTGAGGAACGAACCGAGCACGATCACCGGCGCGAGCATCACGCACAGCAACGGGAATCCGTCGATCCACGGGAAGATGAAAAACATCTCGACGAAACCGATCAGTGCGCCAAGGAACGTCCCGCAGGCCATCTGAAACGCCATGCGTTTCGGGTTCGGCGTGGCGGCTGAAAGGCCGACAGTTGCTGCCGCAATCAAGGTCATCGTCGCGCCGCTGGGCCATGCGGTCGCCACCCAATAGCTGCCGAGCACCACCAGAATGAACGCTGCCCGAATCCCCGACGCCGCCGAGGCCATCCAGTTGGTTTGCGGGGTGAACGGCTCGTCCCATTGCTCGCGCGCGTGGCTGTGATCGGCGAGTGAGGCGTGGGTCTGTGCATAACTGTGCAGGTCGTCGACGAAGCGATAGAGCAACTCGTACGCGGTGTGGAAATCCAGCAGCTCGGCGTCGCTCGGGTTGCTCTCCTGGAAAGTCGCCCGCAAGCGGCGAACCCGCGCCGGCAAACCTTCTTTATAAGCGCTCAACTCGACAACCAGGCGTGCCGCGTCCGCATCGGTCAGGGCACGACCGCTGAAACCGTCGAGCACTTCCGCGAGGTCCTGCAGACCCGGTTTGATTGCCGCAACCGCAGGCTCGGCACCGCTGCTACGCAAGCGTTCGAGCAACTGATGCAAGGCGTTGAAGCGGGTGGTGATGCCCATGAACTCGCTGTTCAAACGATTGAGCCGACCGTTGCGCCGACGCATGTGCGGGTCTTCAAACACGGTCACGCTGCGCAAGCCTTCCAGCCCAACCGCTTCAGCGATGAAACGCACGTTGCTGGCTTCGAAAGCCTCCCGTTTGCTGCGACCGCGCAAGCCATCGGTGGCGAACCGGGCAAACACGCCGAAACGCTGGTACAAGGCGTTGCGCATCGCCGCGCTGGCGGTTTGCGGCAGGATCGCGGCGCTGACCAGCGTCGAGCAGAGAATGCCGAGGGAGATTTCCAGCACCCGCCAAACGGCGGCCATGAACGCGCCGTCCGGGTGCGCCAACGCGGGTAAACCGACCATCGCGGCGGTGTAGCCGGCCAACACAAAACCGTAGGCGCGAAAGTTACGATACCGCGCCGCACCGGCCGAACAGATGCCGACCCAGATCGCCAGCGAGCCGAGGAACAGTTCGGTGTTTTGCGCGAACAAGGCAATCAGCGCCACCATCACCGCCGAGCCGGTCAAGGTGCCCAGAAAGCGGTAAAAACTCTTGGCGAACACCTGACCGCTTTGCGGCTGCATGACGATAAACACGGTGATCATCGCCGTGCGCGGTTGCGGCAATTCCAGGCGCATGGCCAGCCACAAGGTCAGGAAGGCGGCGAACAACACCTTGAAGATGTAGACCCAGGTCACGCCATCGCTGCGTGCCCAGTCGAAAAAGCCCCGGCGCCATTCAAGGGAATACAGCCAGCGCAAGGGTGCGGGCAAGGGAGTCATGAAATCCTGCTCATTGAGATTCGATTAAGTCGCAGAACCTGTGTGAGCGAGCTTGCTCGCGATGGCGCAGTGTCAGGCGACACATGCATTGACTGACACGGCCTCATCGCGAGCAAGCTCGCTCCCACAGGGTTCGTGTTCAATTCGAGAGGCTCTTAAGCAGGGCTGGGGTTTTCGGCGCTGCGGTCTGGCTATCTTTCGGCACATCATTACCCGCACCCAGCCCGCCACCCAACGCCGTCACCAGTTCCGCATGAGCACTCAACCGCGCCGCCTGCACCTGCTGCTGAACTTGCTGCTGCTTGAACAACAACGTCTGCGCGTTAAGCACATTGAGGTAGTCGGTCAACCCGCGTTGATAGGCGATCATCGCGATGTCATAGGTCTTCTGCGCGGTGGCCACGGACTCGGCGGCGAAAGTCTGTTGCTTGTCCATCGACTCGCGGCGGATCAACTGATCGGAGATGCTTTTCAGCGCGTTGACCAGCGTCTGGTTGTACTTGGCCACCGCGATGTCATACCCCGCCGACGCTTCGCCCAACTCGGAGCGCAAACGCCCGCCGTCGAAAATCGGCAACGAGATCGCCGGGCCGACGCTGTAGTTGAGTTTCTTGCCGGTCAAAAACTCCAGCGCCCCACCGCCCGTGGCCATGTAGCCGAGGCTGCCAACCAGATCGACGTTGGGGTAAAAACCGGCGTGGGCGACATCGATACCGCGAGCCTGCGCCGCCACTTGCCAGCGACTGGCAACCACGTCCGGGCGTTGGCCGAGCAATTGCGCGGGCAACGACGACGGCAATTTCAGCGCAGCGCCCAACGACAGCGTTGGCCGCTGCAATTGCGCGCCTTCGCCCGGCCCCTTGCCTGCCAGGGCCGCAAGCTGGTTGCGGCTGAGGGCGATTTCTTCGTCCAGCGCATCAATCTGGCGATGGGTTTCCGGCAACGGCGTTTGTGCCTGACTGACTTCAAAGTGCGTGCCGATGCCTCCGTTCAGACGCTTCTGTGCGAGGTCGAGAATCTGCTGTTGCTGCTGCAGCGTCGCCTCGATGATGTCGCGCTGGGCGTAATGCAACGACAGCTCGATGTAGGCGCGCACGATGTTGTTCTGCAATTCGAGCTGCGCCAGACGCGCTTCGGCGGCGCTCATGTGCGCCATGTCCACGGCGCGCTCGGTGGCATTGCTTTCGCGGCCCCAGAGGTCGAGCGCATAGCTGAAGCCCAGCGCGGCGTTGTTGTCCCAGGTGGTCGTGTTGGCCAGCTCGCCCGGCCCGTAAAACTGATCGGTGGGCCAGTTGTGGCGCTTGAGGGTGGATTCGCCGTTGATCTGCAACGACTCGGCTGACTCGGCGATGCCGGCCATGGATTTGGCCTGGCGCACCCGCGCCGCCGCCATGGCCATGCTCGGGCTGCCTTGCACGGCGAGGTCGATCCAGCGGTTCAGTTGTGGGTCACCATAGGCCCGCCACCACTGAGCGGTGGGCCAGTGCGCGTCCTGCGCAGCGTGTTGAATAGCTTCGTCGGTGGCCAGTGAATCAGCCTCCAGTGCCTTGCCCTGCGGGGCAATACCTCCGGTACCGATGCAGCCGCTGATTGCCAGGGTTAAAGCCAAAACACTGAGCGTCTGAAGCGCTCTGCTGATGCGACGCGGCACTGCTGCGATTTCCTGAAATAGGGGAGGTACGAAATCCTGTGGGAGCCGGGCTTGCCCGCGATGGCAGCACCGCGGTGGGTCTGGATGACCGCGGTGCTGCCATCGCGGGCAAGCCCGGCTCCTGCAGTGGCGCAATTCTAGGGGTGGGTCTGGTTGGCGATAAGCTGGGATTCTTGTGAATCTTTGTTACCGTTCACGCGATAATCCCTTGGTCGGGGTCTCAGACCTTGAAACCTTGTGTCACAATTTGCCATCTCCCTTGAGAGCACCCCATGGACACTTTGCAAAACATGCGCGCCTTCAGTTACGTGGCCGAGGCCGGCAGCTTCACCGCTGCCGCCGTGCAACTGGACACCACCACCGCCAACGTCTCGCGCGCGGTCTCCAACCTGGAAGCCCACCTGCAAACCCGCCTGCTCAACCGCACCACCCGCCGCATCGCGTTGACCGAGGCCGGCAAGCGCTACCTGTTGCGCTGCGAGCAGATCCTCGCCTACGTCGAAGAAGCCGAAGCCGAGGCCAGCGACGCCCATGCGCGGCCGGCCGGGCAACTCAAGGTGCACACCATGACCGGCATCGGTCAGCACTTCGTGATCGACGCCATCGCCCGTTATCGCAAGACACACCCGGACGTGACCTTCGACCTGACCATGGCCAACCGCGTGCCGGACTTGCTCGACGAGGGCTACGACGTGTCCATCGTCCTCGCCAGCGAACTGCCGGATTCCGGCTTCGTGTCCCAGCGGCTGGGTATCACCTACAGCATCGTCTGCGCCTCGCCGGCGTACGTGAAAGCCAACGGTTGCGCGCAAAAGCCCAGCGATCTGCTGAACCACATGTGCCTGCGCCTGGTGAGCCCGGTGATCCCGCTGGAGAAATGGGCCTTCGACGGCCCCGATGGCCAGGAGACCGTGACCATCAACAGCTCACCGTTCCTGGTCAACTCGGCGGACGCCATGAAAACCGCGATCACCAGCGGCATGGGCGTTGGCGTGCTGCCGGTGTATGCGGCGATTGAAGGGCTGCGCAACGGCACGTTGGTGCGGGTGATGCCGAACTACCGCTCGCAGGAACTGAACCTGTATGCGATCTACCCTTCACGGCAATATCTCGACGCGAAGATCAAGACCTGGGTCGAGTACTTGCGCGGCTCGTTGCCGGAGATTCTGGCGGCGCATCAGGCGGAGCTGGCGGCGTATGAATTGAGCGGGAGTCTGGGCGGGGCTCGGTTGGCGAACTGATTCCACGGTCCTACAGACGCGCTGATTTTGAGGAAGGATTCCGACGCGTTCTGTCGGTTGTTGGGTCAGACGGGAAATGGGTAGGCTTTGTGGGTCGCTGCTAAATCAGCGATCAGGTCTGGAAAACCTGGCGAACACTGACCACACCCCATGGCATACTGCGGCGCTTTTTTCTGCTCGCAAATCCTTGTTATGGCGGCTGTGCGCGGGAGACCTTCGGGTCTGCCGGTTTTTGGTGGGTGTACCGGTTTTTCCAGTCCGCGCATGGCTGCCACCCCTTTCGTCTGGAAAACGAAAGTTGGCAGTTCCACTTCACTTGCCAATGAGTAACGCCCGAATGATCAAAGAAACACCGAACCCTCCGGAAACCGACGACGTTTCCCCCTACGAATCCGTCGATTCCAAAAAATTCCACGACGCCGCCGAACGCGCGTTGAATCACTACCTCAACCCTGCAGTACTGAAGTCACCGCCCACCCGCAAACCCAGCACCATGTTCATGCTTGCACCGGACCTCAAAGACGAAGATCTGCTGGCCCACACCTGTGAAACCCTGGCCCAGGCCAGCGTCATGGCCGGCGATTTTGCCACCTACCTGGAAGGCCCGCACCGCAACACCGCCATGGCCATCCAGCAGATCGTCATGCTCGCCGAACTGGCGGCAAACCGGATGATGGACAATCTCGTACTGCCCAAACCCGCGCCACACCACTGATCCACCAGTAAACGCCAATCCCCTGTAGGAGTGAGCCTGCTCGCGATGGCGGGGTGTCAGTCGACTTCAATGTTGAATATGAATCCGCTATCGCGAGCAGGCTCACTCCTACAGTTTGGATCGGTGTACACCCGCCGCTTCTCACCACTCATCAGGCCGAGCGTTAGCTCGCCTGAAAGCTTTTGATCTTTGGCTTTTGATCTACCGCCCCCTCGGGAGGCTGAGTGGAGGTGTGCATCCGGGGAGTGGCGCGCAGCGCCGTTCGACGCAGTCGAACACGCTGCATGTAGGTCGTAGCGAAGCAGACCGGAGGGCAGTGTCCCCGGATGGATACCGGAGCGAAGGAACGCCGAGCCTAAGCGAGGGGCCGGACGCTCGGGGCGAGCCTTTTTGGGTACTTTTTTGGCGTTTGAAAAAAGTGCCTCGCCGTAAGGGCGAAACCGCCAGCGGCCGTTACCGCAGGAATGGATATGTACACCGACGACGAGAATGGTCGTCTGTCAGGACGCCATCGCGAGCAAGCCCGCTCCCACAGTTTGAAGTGGGGCATATCCGACGTCCGGGCACTCGCACAACAGCGGGGAAGAATGTTAGCGTGCTTGGCATTCTCCACGCCCGACGAGCCCTCCTCCCATGAAAAAGACCGTCCTCGCCTTCAGCCGCGTCACCCCCGAAATGGTCGAACATCTCAAGCAAGACTTCGACGTCATCGTGCCAAACCCGAAAAACGGCGACATCAACGCCCAATTCAACGAAGCCCTGCCCCACGCCCACGGCCTGATCGGTGTCGGTCGCAAACTCGGTCGCGCACAGCTGGAGAACGCCGCCAAGCTGGAAGTGGTGTCCAGCGTCTCGGTCGGCTACGACAACTACGACGTTGCCTACTTCAACGAACGCGGGATCATGCTCACCAACACCCCGGACGTGCTCACCGAAAGCACCGCCGACCTGGCGTTTTCCCTGCTGATGAGCAGCGCTCGTCGTGTTGCCGAACTGGACGCCTGGACCAAGGCCGGGCAATGGCAAGCCACCGTCGGCGCGCCGTTGTTCGGCACTGATGTACACGGCAAAACCCTGGGTATCGTCGGCATGGGCAACATCGGCGCGGCCATTGCCCGTCGCGGTCGCCTGGGCTTCAACATGCCGATCATCTACAGCGGCAACAGCCGCAAGACCGAGCTGGAACAAGAACTCGGCGCGCAGTTCCGCACGCTGGATCAATTGTTGGCCGAAGCCGATTTCGTCTGCCTGGTGGTGCCGCTCAGCGAAAAAACCCGGCACCTGATCAGCCACCGTGAACTGGCGCTGATGAAGCCAAGCGCGATTCTGGTGAACATCTCGCGTGGCCCGGTCGTCGACGAGCCGGCCCTGATCGAAGCGCTGCAAAACAACCGCATTCGCGGCGCCGGTCTGGACGTCTACGAGAAAGAACCGCTGGCCGAGTCGCCGCTGTTCCAGCTGAAAAACGCAGTGACATTACCGCACATCGGTTCCGCCACCCACGAAACCCGTGAAGCCATGGCCAACCGTGCATTGGCCAACTTGCGTAGCGCCTTGCTGGGCGAGCGCCCGCAAGATCTGGTCAACCCACAAGTCTGGAAAGGCTAATGACAACGGGCAGACGTTTTTAAGCGTCTGCCCGTTCGTTCAAGCCAATTTGCCATTCCCCTGCAACGCAGGTGGCTTGGGCTTACGGAATACCAACACGTTACCCAGCATCACCAGCACCAGGCCCACCAATGCCGGTGCAGTCCATTGGTAGCCTTCGGCAAATGCCGACACGTTCAACGCCACCACCGGGAACAACACGGTGCAATAGGCCGCGCGTTCTGGCCCCATGCGCCCAACCAAGGTCAGGTAAGCGGTAAAACCGATCACGGAACCGGGAATGACCAGGTACAACAACGAGCCGATGTAACGGGTGCTCCATTCGATGTCGAACGGAATGCCTTTGACCAGGCACCACACCGACAACATCGCCGCGCCATACGCCATGCCCCAGGCATTGGTGGTCAGCGGTTTCAGACCGGCCTTCTGCTGCAGGCTCGACAGCATGTTACCGGCCGAGAAGCACAGGGTTCCGAGCAGCGCCAGGCCCAGGCCGAGCAAGGTTTCCGGGCTCGCGGTGTGGCCCGCCAGTTCAGGCCAGAACAGCAGGCCAAGTCCGAACAAACCCAACGCACCGCCCATCAGCACATTGCGGGCGACTTTCTGGCCGAAGAACACCCGCGCATTCAGGGCGTTCCACAACGTTGCGGTAGAAAACACCACGGCGACCAGGCCGCTGGGAATCCACTGGCTGGCTGTCAGGAAACACATGAAGTTGACGCAGAACAGGCACAACCCCTGCGCCAGACAAATCAAGTGCCCGCGTCGGTTCATCACTTGCAGACGTCGACTCAGCAGCAACATCGCGAACAGCACCAGCGCCGCGAGGCCGAAGCGATAGACGATCGACACCGGAATCGCCACCACGCCCAATTGCCATTTCAAGGCAATCCAGGTGGTGCCCCAGATCAGCACGGTCAGCAAGTACAACGACAGGTTCATGGCAAACACTCCTCAGTAGAGGCTCAGTGTCCTGCGGGCGCTCGGATCGCACTTGCATAAACTTGCGCTTTTGTCAGCGCAGAGGCTGGCAGGCCAACGTCTACGGAGTAGGATGCTAGGCGTTGGAGAGAACCGATCATGCCCGCACTGGAAACGCTGCAAGTCTTTCAAGCCCTCAACCGCTCGCCCAATGCTCGCCTTGAGCACAGCGCCGAGCTCGGTGACGGCATGGCTGCAGCCTTGTGGAGCAACCATCACGACGCCCAGGACTACGAAGCGCCGAGCCATCACACGCTGTCGTGCTACATCGCCGGCGGCACCGGCACCTTCCGCCGCGACCAGCCCGGCACCAAGGGCGGCCCGGACAAGCTGTGCATTCTGCCGGCGGATCACCAGTCAGGCTGGGTGATCAATGGCGACATTCGCCTGGCCCACCTGTATTTCAGCCCCGAACAATTCGCCCTCGGCTGCGTCACGCTGCTGGACCGCGAACCGCGTGAACTGCAATTACGCGAAGGCACTTTCCTCGACGATCCAGCGCAAGCCCGACGCTTTCGACAGATGCTGACCCTCAACTGGGACGAACCCGGCGAACGTTTGCTGACCAGCAGCCTGGCTCATGAAATGCTCAGCCACGTATTGCTTGGTCAGGTCGGCATGCGTGAGGGGTTGCGGCTCAAGGGTGGACTGGCGGCGCATCAGCGGCGGCTGTTGGTTGAGTTCATCGATCATCAATTGGCCGAGGCCATCAGCCTTGGGCAGTTGGCTGCGCTGTGTGCGCTGTCGGAATATCACTTTGCGCGGATGTTTCGCGAGAGCTTTGGTTTGCCGCCGCATCAGTATGTGCTGGCTCGCCGATTGGGCCGGGCGCGGGAGTTGTTGCGCTCGACGTCGCAGCCGTTGGGGGAGATTGCGTTGGCGTGCGGGTTTGCCAGTGCGAGTCATTTCACCAATCGGTTTCGGCAGGCTTTGGGTGGGACGCCTGGGGAGTATCGGCAGGCGTTTTTGCGGTAGTACTTAAGATGATTGGCGCCTGTGAGGCCGCCATCGCGGGCAAGCCCGGCGCCCACATTTGACCGCATTCTCATGAAGGAACTCGATCCCTGTGGGAGCCGGCGGTGCGGCGATTCGACTTGCCCGCGATGAACGATGACGCAGTCTTCGATCAGAACTCCAACGTGCTCGACAACAACACCTGCCGCGAATCCCCCATCGACACAAAGAACCGGCTCGCCGCCGAGGTGTAGTACGTGCGGTCAAACAGGTTCTTCACGTTGAGCTGAAACTTGACCCGCTGCCCTTCAACCTTGGTGTCGTACGTGGCGAACGCATCCGCCACGGTGTAGCTCGGCAGGTCAAAATCGTTCACAGCGTTACCCGCTCGCTCACCGACATAACGCGCCCCGGCGCCGACCCGCAACTGATCGCCACCGACAATGGTGCCAAAGTCATAGACCGCCGACAGCGAGCCGCTGTTCTTGGCGACGTTTTGCAGCTGCTTGCCTTTGTAGTCGGGGTCTTCGGTGACTTCGGCATCGGTGTAGGCGTAACTGCCGATCATGCTCCAGCGATCCGTCAGCTGTCCCGTCACGTCCACTTCCAGGCCACGGGAACGCACTTCGCCAGCAGCGCTGTAGATCGTCACCGGGCCTTCGGAGTTGGCCACCAGCACGTTGCGTTTCTTGATGTCGAACAGCGCGATGTCACCGGTGATGCGCCCCGGCAGGTCGAACTTGGCGCCGATTTCCCAGGCCTTGGCTTCTTCCGGCGCAATGCTGCCATCGAGCACGGTGCTGCTGCCGCTCAAAGGCGCGATGGTGGCGTTGGGTTTGAACGATTCGGTGTAGCTGCCGTAGAACGACAATTCATCGGTGTAGCGATAGACCAACCCCGCGCGCGGTACCCACTTCTGGCCGTTGCTGTCGGTGTTGGCCTTGAACGGCACGCCTTTGCCGGCGTATTGGTCGTATTCCTGGAAGCGCCCGCCCGCGACGAAAATCCATTGATCGGTGAGGTGAATCGAGTCCTGCAGGAAGATCGAGTCGCTGCGCGATTCATCGGTTTGCGCGCTGTCCGCCGGGCTGACGGTGGTGCCGGCGACTTCGCGACCGTAGACCGGATTGACGTAACTGAAGGTGCTCAGGCTTTTCTGGCGGATCAGGTCTTCGCGGTAGATCTTGCGGTACTCGTCATCGACGCCGAACACCAGGTCGTGTTTCATCCCGGCGAACTCGACATTGCCTTCGAGGCTGGCGGTGGTGAAGCGGTCGGTGCTGATCGCATTCTGCGTGCCGTCCATGCTGCGGGTCAGCGTGCCTTTTTTGGTGTCGATGGCGGTAACGCGCACCTGGCTGGCGTCGTAGGTTTCACGGTTCCAGCTGTAGCCGAAGTGGGCGGTCCAGTTGTCGTTGAGTTCGTGATCGGCCTCGAAGTGGTACAGGTCCGAACGGCCTTCCATGTTGTTGAACGGCTCGTCGAGGCGCTCGTTGCGCGAGATGTCCAGCGGGTGGTTGGTGCGCGGATCGATGATCGTGCCACGGTCAAACGGGGTCAGGAACTCGCGGTGTTCGTAGGAGAACAGCAGCTTGGTGCTTTCGCCAAACCAGGCCAGCGACGGCGCCACCAGCGACTCGCGGTGGGTGCCGAAATTGCGCCAGTAATCTTCATCTTCGTGGTCCAGCACCATGCGGTAGGCGAGGCCCGAGGTGCCGAGCGCGCCGGTGCTGTCGAGGCTGCCACCGCTGCCGTTTTTGCCATCGCCATAGGTCGAACCGCGCAGGGTCAGGGCGTTGTATTGCTCAAGTTCCGGCTTCTTGCTGACCAGGTTGACCACCCCGCCCGGGTCTTGAATGCCGTACAGCAGCGAGGCCGGCCCCTTGAGCACTTCGACGCGATCGACGCTTTCATTCATGCCGCGGCCCTGCACGATCGGCATGCCGTCGCGCATGATCGAACCGTTACGGTTGTCACCGAAACCGCGGGTCATCACTGAGTCCTGAGTGCTCGCCAGCGTGTTGCCCTGAGTGATGCCGCTGACGTTGGCCAGCGCGTCATCCAGATTGCGCGGCAGCTGATCGCGAATGACCTGGGCCGGGACGACGTTGACGGTCTGCGGAATTTCCTGGAGCAAGGCCGATGAGCGCATCACCGAACTGGTGGGCGGCGGTTGATAGCTCATGGATTGATCGGCGACCGAGGTGATGGTGGTCGCGCCAAGGTTCAAGGTGCCGGCCGTGGGTACGGGTTCCAGCATCAGGGTTTTGGCATCGGTGCGGCGGAAGGTGAAGCCCGAGCCGCTGAGCAAACGCTGCATCGCTTGCTCGGCACTCAACTGGCCATTGATCGCCGGGGCGGTGAGGCCATACGGCGCTTCATCGGTGTAGACCACGCTGATGCCGGTGACCCGGCTGAAGTCGCTCAGGGCCTGGGGCAGCGGTTTGGCGGCGATGGCGAAACTGAACTGGGCACGCTGTTGCGTGTTGTTGGCTTCAGCCGCCGAGGCAATGCTCGATGGCAGCAAGGCCAGCGCCAACATACTCAGTGCCGAAACACCCAACCACTGTTTGACCGAACCCGATTTTGCCCTGGACTTCATTGCTCATGACCTGTGTAGAACCGCTACGGATGCGAATGACTCGCAGTTTCAGTCACTACACGGATGGGGGTTGGGTTTACCTCATCAAAATGTTGAAAATATTTTTGTTTGAGGGATGTGGTGGTGAGTCTGCCCGCCATGGGGCCAGAGGCTTTAGCGCAAAATAATCAGATGCCCCAACACGTTGTGCTGCTCAAACCCCAACACCCCCTGCAACGAACTCAACACCGCTTGCGGATCCTTGCTCGGAAAGCTGCCACTGATTCGCCGTGCCGCCAGCTCATCGTTGAGCAATACAATCCTCCCCGGGTAATAGCGACCGAGGTCCTGCACCACCTCCGCCAACGTCGCCTTGTAATAATTGAGCCAGCCCTGACGCCAGGCCAACTGCGCCTCGCTGTCGACCGCATGCAGTTTTTCCGCCGCGCCCTCGCCATAGGCCACTTGCTGGCCGGCGGTCAGAATTTGCGGCTCGGCGTACTTCTTCGCTGTCACGCCGACCCGTCCTGACAACACCGTGACCTGAGCACCCTGCGGTTGCAGGCGCACTTCAAACTGCGTGCCCAGCACTTTCGCCTGGCCTTGTTCAGCGTCGACCACAAACGGATCACCCGTATGCGTCACGCTGAAAAACCCGGCGCCGCGTCGCAACTGGACGTGCCGCTCACCGCGACTGAAATCCACGGCAATGGCACTGTCGGCATCCAGCGTGACGCGCGATTGATCCGCCAGGGTCACGGTGCGAATTTCCCCCGGCGCCGAGACATAGTCCGCCCCCAGGTCGTCAATCCAACGCGCTGGCTGCCAACCCGCGCCGAGGCCCATCATCAACAACAGGCACGCCGCCATCGCCAACGCCCCCGACCAACGCCGAATGCTGTGGCGGCGCGATTGATTCATGGCATTGAGATAACCCTGCAAGGCGAAAGCATCTTCATCGGCCAGGGTTCGCGCCGGCGATTCGCTCAATTCCCACAGCACTTGAGCCTGTGCATAAGCCTCGGCGTGTGCGGGATCAGCCTTCAGCCAGTGACTGAACGTGAGTTGATCGCCACTGCTGGGCTGGTCATGCAGCAAGCACAGCCACGCGAAGGCGGCCTGTTCCTGAGCGGGCGTCGGGATGACGCGTTCAAGCTGATTCACGGTGCTTTCCCTGGCGTGCGCGTGGGCGGTTCCCGCAGGCTGGCCTTGCAGGCATCGAGGGCGCGCATCATATGTTTTTCCACGGCACTTTGGGACAAGCCCATGGCTTTGGCGATTTCGGCGTACTTGCGACCGTGGATGCGGTTGAGCAGGAAGATTTGCCGCGTGCGTTCCGGCAAGGCGCGCAGCGCCGCTTCGACGTGACGCAAATCGTTGCCGGCTTCCAGGGCGGCTTGCGGCTCACTGCCATGGCTGTCTGGCGCGTCCGGCATCCAGCCTTCATTGACCCGCACTCGCGTGCCTTCGCTGCGTAAATGGTCGATGGCGATGTTGCCGGCGCAACGTAGCAGGTAGGTGCTGAGTTCCTCGACCTGCACCAGCGGCCGACGCCAGAAACGCAGGAACAAGTCCTGCACCAGGTCCGCCGCCGTCGCCCGACACCCCACGCGCCGGTTCACCAAAGCTTCCATCTGCGAACGCTGGGAAAGAAACACGTGCAGGAAATGCGCGCGTGCCCCGCGGTGTTCATCGTCGTGAGATTCAGGTGGGAGGGTGATCATCGGGTCAGCCTTGCGCACATTCGGCGACGGCCAATCGAGAGCGAACCGGGAGCGTGGTGGTGTCTGTCATGGTGCGACCTTGAAACCGGTAAGGCCGCGTGAAAGTCATCGGGCCAGCGAGGGCGCAATATTAATGATAAATATTCTCATACGCAAAGAGATCTGATTGCCGGATACGGATCGCGCACATCCTGTAGCAGCCTTCGGCAGCTGCTACACAGAACGTGTACCGCCGGAAGCCCGCGAAACCCAGAAACAAGAACGGGCCTGCGTCAGCAGGCCCGTTTTCAGGGGTGGAAAGATAAAAAGCGAATCAGCTGTCAGCCGTTTTGCGCGGCTTGCTCGTTCTCTAGAAATTCTTCCTCAAGCAGCTCATCGGCTGCTGCTCGTTCGAACGGCACCACAGCGGCACGTGGTTTGCCTCGCAGTTTGCCGAACAGGTGTTCCAGCGCATGTTCGAGTTTTTCGGCCGCGCCGTCGATCGCCAGTTCCAGGTTATCGGCTTTATGAGTGACAGAAATCGGTTGGTGGCCTTTTGGCCGCGCTTCCAGCTGGCAGCGCATGTCGTGCGGTCCGGGCTTGTCGCCGTTTTCGTCTGACAGGTGGACCTCGACGCGGGTCAGGTCCTCTGCATAACGTTCGAGCGTGCTCTCAATGGTAGTACGTACCCACTCCTCCAGTCGGATGCTGCTTTGAATATGGTTATCGCTGTTGACTTGGATTTGCATAGTTCATCCCTTATTTCAGCTAGCTCGCGAGAGGCCCTTCGGCTAGCCCTTGGGCGTCATCACCGTGACCTCTTACTTACACAATCGGTCTGCGCGCAGAACAATTCAACCCCTAAAAAAAGATAAATATGGATTCGCAAAAAAACCCGGACAACGAGCAAAAGCGCTGTTAAGGTCGGGAGTTGGGTCGACACGCTTCTTTGTCATAATTGCTCACATCTGCTGCTCTGCCAGCGGGTGCAAACTTCGAAAGATCCCCGCCTCCTCCACCAGCCAGTCATGCACCGCGCGCACGCCTGGATGGCTCAAGGCCCCCGGCGCATACAGCAGCATGTAGCGCTTGTGATTGGGCACCGCCAGCCCGAACGGCACGATCAATGTCCCCCGCTCCAGCTCATCGTTGAGCAATGTGCGTCGCGCAATCGCCACGCCCATCCCGGCAATGGCCGCTTCGATGGTCAGGTGATTGCGATTGAAGGTGTGCCCGCGCCGCACGTCGGCGCCCTCGAAGCCAATGGCATTCAAGTAGAACTCCCACTCGGCGTATTCATAACTGCCACGCCAGGCGGTGATGTCGTGCAACAACGGGAAATGCATCAGGTCCGCCGGGCCATGCAGTGGCGGTCGGCCGCGTAGCAGGCTTGGGGCACAGACCGGGAAAATCTGCTCGTCGAGCAAGGCTGTGGATAACAGGCCAGGGTAGCTGCCATCGTTCAGGTCAATGGCCAGATCGAAATCACCTTCGTGCAGCGGCACGCTGCTGTCCTCGGCCACCAGACGCAACTGGATGTCCGGAAAGCGCTGTTGCAGACGTGGCAGACGGGGCGTCAGCCATTTGCTCAGGAACGACGGAATCGAGCGTAGCCGTAGCGTTCCGCTGATCATTCCGGCGTCCAGTCGGCGCAATTCCGCATCAATGCTGCCATACGCCTCGTTGACGGTAATGGCCAGGCGCTGGCCTTCAGCGCTCAGTTCCACCCCTCGCGCACGACGGTGAAACAGGCGGAACCCTAAACGTTCTTCCAGTTGGCGGATTTGCTGACTGACCGCACCCGGCGTGATGTGCAGTTCTTCGGCGCAACGGGTGAACGACAAGTGCCGCGCGGCACAGGAAAACACGTGCAGCCAGACGTAGGTCTGGGCATGCAATTGACGGCTCATCGTTTAGCCCCACTAAAGGCTGTCTTAGGAAGTTTCGTTGGTCACGGCGGACCGAGGTTGGCAGTATCGCCTAGATTGCGCTCGTCCTACAAAAATGGCAGCGATTTCTCTTCCATTGCTTGTATAGGGTTTAGCATGGCTATCAGTGTTTTCGATCTCTTCAAAGTCGGCATCGGTCCGTCCAGCTCCCACACCGTCGGCCCGATGCGCGCCGCCGCAACCTTCGCCCAGGCGCTGGTTGACCAGCATGTGCTGGACGCCGTACGTCGGGTAGAAATCCGCCTTTACGGCTCCCTGTCAGCCACCGGCGTCGGCCACGCGACCGACCGCGCCTGCGTCATGGGCCTGATGGGCGAATGGCCGGACAGCATCGATCCCACGTCCATCGACAGCCGTATCCAGACCTTGCGCGAAACCGGTGAATTGTCCCTGGCCGGTACATCCACAATTGCCTTCAACTGGCAGCACGATCTCCTGCTGCTGGACGAGAGCCTGCCCTACCACCCCAACGCGATGTCGCTGACAGCGTTCGGCGAATCCGGCGAACTCTACGAACAAACGTACTACTCGGTGGGTGGCGGTTTCATCATCGAAGCGGCCCAAGCCGAGTCGGGCATCGCGCCTGCCAGCGATGTAGTGCTGCCGTACGATTTCTCCAGCGCCGCCGAATTGCTCCGGCTCTGCAACCAGCACGGTTTGCGCGTTTGCGAATTGATGATGGCCAACGAATTGGCGTGGCGCAGCGAATCCGAGATCCGCCAGGGTTTGCTGCACATCTGGTCGGTGATGCGCGAGTGCGTTGAGCAGGGTTTGCGTCACGAAGGCATCCTGCCGGGTGGCCTGAACGTGCCCCGTCGTGCGGCGAAACTGCACCGCAGCCTGCTGGAAATCGGCAAGCCGAATGTCATCACCTCCACCCTGTCGGCCATGGAGTGGGTCAACCTGTTTGCCCTCGCCGTGAACGAAGAAAACGCCGCGGGCGGGCGCATGGTCACGGCACCGACCAACGGTGCGGCGGGGATCATTCCGGCGGTGCTGCATTACTACATGAAGTTCAACCCGGACGCGTCGGACGACGACGTGGTTGCGTTCTTTCTGGGCGCGGCGGCAGTCGGCATTCTGTGCAAGAAAAACGCCTCGATCTCCGGCGCGGAAGTCGGCTGTCAGGGCGAAGTCGGTTCGGCCTGCGCGATGGCGGCCGCCGGTCTGGCCGACGTGCTCGGTGCCACCCCGGAGCAACTGGAAAACGCCGCCGAAATCGGCCTGGAACACAACCTCGGCCTGACCTGCGACCCGGTCGGCGGCCTGGTACAAGTGCCGTGCATCGAGCGCAACGCGATTGCCGCGGTGAAAGCGATCAACGCCACGCAAATGGCCCTGCGCGGCGACGGCAAGCACTTCATTTCCCTGGACCGGGTCATCCGCACCATGCGCGATACCGGCGCGGACATGCATGACAAATACAAAGAGACGTCACGCGGCGGTTTGGCGGTGAGCTGGGTGGAGTGCTGATTGCACTGTCTGCGGTCATCTGCGCATTCATGCCCTGAAACGGGCAGGCAAAAAGAAGGCGGGCCGCTTGATTGTCAGGGCACCCGCCTGTTTTCTGCCGTGATCATTGTCCGACAATTTTTCCGGCATGCCCCTTGCTAAGTCACCTCTGAGGCAAAAGGACTTTTGAAACCTCAGCGAGCGATCGGCCGATGGTCTGGTGGTGCGAACCAACCTGGATATGACCGGTCAACAACTGCACGTTCAATCAGGCGGTGACGCATCATGGACAACCCCTTTCAGGTCATTACCGATGCCTTTGCACCGGATTACCAGATCAACCTGAGCATTCAGGGTCTGGACGGCAGCATCATGCTGACCCTCTCCAACAGCGGCCGCGTGGTGGCCAAACGGATGATCAGTGCCGAACAACGCAATGACCCCAAGCGCCTGAAGCGCCTGGTGCAAAGCATTCAGTTCGGCATCGCCATCGAGCAGGGCCACAGTGCCATGACCATCCTCGAAGCCATGACCGACGGCGACAGCCGCTCCCTGCCACCACCGCCAGTCAAAGGCCGGCCGCGACCTTCGATCCGGCTTTAAAGCTCGCCCTTCTCCACTTCGGGATGTTCACTGGAGCCCGCACCGACCTTGCGTTGCGGGTGTTCAATCTTCACCGAAGGGAATTGCGACGAGGCGTAGCGCACCACCAAAATCGAAAACGCCAGCAGCAGAATCCCGCCGCACAGGTAGATGATCCCCACGTCCGGCGGATTGTGGTGCGAGACGTTGGAGATCAGCAGTCGCGTCAGTGCGGTGATCGCCACGTAGATCAGGAATCGTACTGGCATGTGGTTGGTCTTGAAGTAAATCCCGACCATCGCCCCCAGCTCGAGGTAGATGAACAGCAGCAAGATGTCGTCGATCTTGATGTGCCCAGCTTCGATCATCTGCAAGAATTCCATCACCGCTGCGTAAGCGGTCACAGCACCGATGGCGAACAACGCCAGGTAGTGGAACGTCTCGACGAACAGATTGCCCAGGGACTCGGCCAGTTGGTGCACGTTCTGCCGCAGGTTCTCGGCCCAGTTTATTTTCACGATGATGCTTCCTTAGCTCGGTTCGAGCGGATGATGCTGGATTGACGTGACGGTTGTTCTGCATGCAGAAAAAAGGCCAGTCACTCTCGGTGAGATGGTGATGAGTTGTTGCTGGACACTTTTGTGGTGTATCCACTGACGCCATCGCGAGCAAGCTCGGCTCCCACAGGGATCTGTGACGTTCACAAAACCACTGTGGGGGCGACATAGTTCACCTGACAAACGCCAATTTCGGTCTACATTAAAAAGCCACTACCCAAAGCGCAGGGATTCGCTTATCCTTTTCGCTGTATATAAATACAGTGGTCGAAACAGACAACTAATGTGAAGGCATGTGAGGTGGTGAATGGCCGTCGAAGTGGTATACCGCAGCAGCCGAGATCTGGAGCGCTTGTTCATGGATAAAGCCGAAGCTGACCGTCATGACAAAATGCTCGAACTGGCTGAATTGCTGGCTGAAGTGTTGCAAAAAGCCGTTCCGTCCCTGACTGAGCAGCAAGTGGAAGAAGCCGGGATTTACATGGCGAAGAATCGCGATGTGTTCGCCAAGGCATTCAAGAGCCAGCCGGATGCGTTGTCCGAACTGCTGAATGCGCCGGTTGAAGTGGTGGCACAGGCTGAACCTGCCGAGTCGGTTGAAGCCGCTGAGCCGACACCGGCCAAGCCCGCCAAAGCGACCAAGACGCCGAAATAAGCAACGCCCGAATTGAATAGGCCCTGAGTCGAAGGACTCAGGGCCTTTTTCATGTCCCGGACAAAAGAGTCGCTCAGCGGTACAACACTTTCTCTGCCAATTCGTCCGCCACCCGCGCCGGCGAACGTTTTTCCGCTTGGGCATGGGCGAAGACTTCGGTCAGCCGTGAGGCGATTTTTGACAGGTGTGCAGTGATGGTTGTCAGCTCTTCGCCGCGGTGTTTGAGCGAAACGTAGATCAGCCCACCGGAATTGATCACGTAGTCCGGCGCATACAGGATGCCCCGCCGTTCAAGTTGATCGGCGACTTCCAGGTGCGTCAGTTGATTGTTCGCGGAGCCGGCCACCGCCGAGCAGCGCAGTTGTGTCACGGTGTGGCTGTTGAGCACGCCGCCCAGGCCGCACGGCGCAAGGATGTCGCACGGTGTGCTGAGCAGTGCGTCGTTGGCAATCGGGTGAGCGCCCAACTGCTCCATCGCCAATTGCACCTTGCCGTGATCGATATCGCTGACCAGCAGTTCCGCGCCAGCCGCGTGCAGTTGTTCGGCGAGCGCATAACCGACGTTGCCCAAACCCTGGATCGCCACCCGCAGGCCTTCCAGGTTATCGCTGCCCAGACGGGCCATCGCGGTCGCTCGAATACCGGTGAACACGCCCATGGCCGCATGCGGCGCAGGATCGCCGGCCGACGTCGTGCTGGTGACGTGTTGGGTCTGTTGGGCGATGCAATCCATGTCCGCCACCGAGGTGCCGCTGTCGATGGCGGTGATGTAGCGACCGTCGAGCTGATCGATACAGCGTCCGAACGCCTCGAACAGCGCGGCGCGATTTTCCACATGGATCGGGCGAACAATCACCGCCACGCCGCCGCCCTGAGCGAGCCCGGCCAGTGCCGCCTTGTAACTCATGCCTTGCGCCAGGCGTATGGCATCCTCGACCGCGGATTCGTCGCTGGGATAGGCAAGGTAACGACAACCGCCCAGGGCAGGCCCGAGCCGGCTGTTATGAATGGCAATGACCGCCTTCAACCCGGTGACCGGGTCGACGCTCAGATGCAGCGATTCAAGGCGAGTGCTTTGCATGAGAGCGAACATCGCGGGGCTCCCGAATCACTTCTTGTAGTCGCCAGTATAGGCTTGCGCCCAAAAATTGCAGAAGCGCACCGGAATAAGCGGAGCCACATTGCAGGCTTTCGGACATAACCTGAAACCGGATGTGTGCAGCACTGGACGAATGCCGGAGACGGGGCTAAAACGAGGCATCTGCCGGAGATTTTGATGACGCCCCGCCAACGCTTCTTCGATTGCCTGCAACGTTCACCGCCCGCGCTGTTCGAAGCGGCGCTGTGGATGGCGGTCGAGCACGACTCAAGGCTGAATCCCGAGGCCGTGCTGGCCGACTTCAGCGACCTGACACAGCAAGTCAGCCATGGCTTGCCGATGTTACCGGTCAGCGAGCTGGCCCAGCCGTTGTTGCGGCGGATGAATGACCTGGGGTTCGCGCAGGACGACTTCACGCCGCTACGCCCGCAAGTGGCCCTGCTCAATAAAGTGCTGGAACTGCGGCGCGGCCAGCCGCTGTCCCTGGGCCTGATTGCGCTGGAATTGGCCAAACGCCTGGAGATCCCGCTGGTGGGGGTCAACTTCCCCGGGCACTTCCTGCTGCGGGTGCCGGGCGCCGACCACCTGCTGGACCCTTGTGGCGGACGTCGTTTGTACCCCAACGACTGCCGGGAGCTGCTGCAACGTCAGTACGGTCCGAACATGAAACTCGGCGCCGACCATTTACTGACGGCAGACCCGGTGCAGATGCTGCAACGCCTGTCGCGAAACCTGCGTCAACTGCACCTCTCCCACGATGACTACATAGGCGCCTTGGTCGACGCCGAACGAGTGCTGGAACTGGGCGATGCCAGCGCCGCCGATTACCTGGCCCGGGCCAGCCTCTATCAGCGCCTGGACTGCCCGAATGCCGAGCGTTTCGATCTGGAGCATGCGCTGTTGCTCAGTGACGACCCGATCCAGCGGATTCGCCTGACCGAACGCCTGGGGCACCTGCCGCCCAACTCAATCGTCCACTGAGAACCCCTGTAGGAGTGAGCCTGCTCGCGATAGCGGTGTGTCAGTCAACATCGATGTCGACTGACAGATTGCTATCGCGAACAGGCTCATTCCTACAGTTTGATTTCGGTATGGCCTGCATTTATGCCTGCCACAAGCCCGCTCCCACATATTGATCGAGTGAGGCTTTATGGGGTGTCCGGCTGGTTGGCCGGGTGGGCCTTGATGAACGCTGGATGCGTGGCTGCCAACGCCGCGACCCGGCGAATCCGTGGATACGCTTCGAGGGCGATGTTGAATCGCTCGGCCGCGTACAGCTGAGGGATCAGATAGACATCCGCCAATCCCGGCTCATCGCCAAAGCAATACCCTTGATCCCCGATCAACTGCTCCACCGTCGCCAGCCCCTGGCTGATCCAGTGTCCGATCCACTCCACCACGTGCGGTTCGTCATGACCTAACTGGCGCAGCTTGTTGAGCACGCTGACGTTGTGCAACGGATGCACATCGCAACCGATCACCGCCGCCACACCGCGCTCGTGTGCACGGGCGGCAAGGTCCTTGGACAGCAGCGGCACCTGTGGATAACGTTCTTCGAGGTACTCGATGATCGCCGGTGACTGAATCAACAGGTCGCCTTCATCCGTGCGCAAGGCCGGCACCCGGCCTTGCGGGTTGATGCTCAGGTAGGCCGGCTGACGATGTTCTCCACCTGGCGATGCAATCAGGTTGATCGGCAGGGCCTGGTAATCCAGGCCCTTGAGCGCCAGCGCAATACGCACCCGATAGGACGAAGTCGAACGGTAGTAGGTATAGAGTTCCATCACCCGATCCTCTTAACGCGCCGGCAGTACTTTGCCGCGGCATTCGCCGAAACCGATGGACGCGAAACCCTCACGGCGGCAACGGCCACGCAGGATGATCTCGTCGCCGTCTTCAAGGAATTTACGCACTTCGCCCGATGCCAGCTCGATCGGCTTTTTACCGCCCTCGGTGATTTCCAGCAGGCTGCCGAACTGACCGTTTTCCGGACCGGACAAGGTGCCCGAACCGAACAGGTCGCCGGCCTGCAACTGGCAGCCGTTGACGCTGTGGTGTGCAACCATTTGCGCCACAGTCCAGTACATGTGTTGGGTGTTGCTGAGCGTCAGGCGATGGGCCGGCAGGTTTTGCTCGCGCAGGCCTTCGGTGAGCAGCAGCACTTCCAGCTCGATGTCGAACCCGCCAGCGGCCTGGTCGCGCTTGTCGAACAGGTACGGCAGCGGCTGCGGATCGCCTTCAGGGCGCGCAGGCTGGGCGCGACGGAACGGCTCCAGCGCTTCGGCAGTGACGACCCATGGCGAGATGCTGGTGATGAAGCTTTTTGACAGGAACGGGCCAAGTGGCTGATATTCCCAGGCTTGAATGTCACGCGCCGACCAGTCATTGAGCAGGCAAAAACCGGCGATGTGATCGGCAGCGTCACCGATGGCGATCGAGTCACCCATCTCATTGCCCTGACCGATCCAGATACCCAGTTCCAGTTCATAATCCAGACGTGCGCACGGGCCAAACGTTGGTTCGGTCTGACCGGCCGGCAGGGTCTGCCCTTTCGGACGACGAACGTCAGTGCCCGACGGGCGAATGGTCGAGGCGCGACCGTGGTAGCCGATCGGCACGTACTTGTAGTTCGGCAGCAGCGGGTTGTCAGGGCGGAACAGCTTGCCGACGTTTTGCGCGTGCTCGATGCCTACATAAAAGTCGGTGTAATCGTTGATTTTCGCCGGCAGGTGCATCGTGCAATCAGCCGCCAATGGCAGCAGTTTTGCGCCTTGGGCTTCGATCTTGCCGTGCAGCGTGCTGCCGTCCCTGAACAGTTCGATCAAGCGTTCACGCAGGGCAACACGTGCTTCGCGACCGAGTTCGAAAAAAGCATTCAACTGACCGCCACGGGTCGCTTCGACCGCGGCTTTGGCTGCGCCGTCGAACAGGCCGGCATCCAGTGCCGCCTCCAGATCAAAGATATGGTCGCCAATCGCCACGCCGCTACGCGGGGCCGAACCGTTCACGCTGAACACGCCCAATGGCAGGTTTTGCAGCGGAAAATCGGTATGGCCGTTGGCAGAGGCAACCCAGCTACGAGTGATGGAAGTCTGAGTCATGGGTTATCTCCGGGTCGGGTCGAAAGTGGCGGGCAGCGTGGCCCAGCAGGCATCGTAATTAGTTTGCAGTTGCGGACAGTCGAGGGCAAAACGGCTCGGGCGCAGGACCTGGCTGGTCTCGAACATGAACGCCATGGTGTTGTCGATTTTCGCTGGCGCCAGCTCCGCGTTGATGGCCTTGGTGCAGGTTTCGCCGTCCGGGCCGTGAGCGCTCATGCAACTGTGCAAGGACGCGCCACCGGGCACGAAGCCTTCGGCCTTGGCATCGTAAGCGCCCTGGATCAGGCCCATGAATTCGTTCATCAGGTTGCGGTGAAACCACGGTGGACGGAAGGTTTTCTCGGCGACCATCCAGCGCGGCGGGAAGATCACGAAGTCGAGGTTGGCCAGACCATGCACGCTGGTTGGCGAAGTCAGGACCGTGAAAATCGACGGGTCCGGGTGATCAAAACTAACCGTGCCGATGGTATTGAAACGGCGCAGGTCATATTTGTACGGCACGTTATTGCCATGCCAGGCGACCACATTCAGCGGTGAATGATCAAGCTCACACCCCCACAACTGACCGAGGAATTTCTGCACCAGGGTGGTCGGTTGCTTGAGGTGTTCGTAGTGCGCAACCGGCGTCAGGAAGTCCCGCGGGTTAGCCAGGCCATTGCTACCGATCGGCCCCAGGTCCGGCAGACGCAATGGCGCGCCATGGTTCTCGGCGATGTAACCGCGCGCTTGTGGGTCGAGCAGTTCGACGCGGAATTTCAGCCCGCGCGGCAGCACGGCGATCTCCAGCGGCTCCAGCTCCAGCACGCCAAGTTCAGTGGTAATGCGCAAACGGCCAAGCTCAGGCACCAACAGCATTTCACCGTCGGCGTTGAAGAACACGCGCTCCATGGAGCGGTTGGCGCGATAGCTATGGATGCTGATTCCGGCCGGTTTTTCCGCGCCCGAGTTGGCCGCCATGCTCACCAGCCCATCGATGAAATCGGTCGGCTCGGTCGGGATGTCCAGCGGGTTCCAGCGCAGGCGGTTGGGGGTCACTTCACCCAATGGGCCGCCGGCCAGTTGCCGCTCCAGTTTGACGAACGCCGGATGATTGGCCGATGGCTGTATGCGGTACATCCAGGTCCGCCGCGCTTCGCTGCGAGCCATGGTAAACGCAGTGCCGGAGAACAATTCGGTGTAGAGGCCATACGGGGCTTTTTGCGGGGAATTCTGGCCGACGGGCAGTGCGCCGGGCAACGCTTCACTGCTGAATTCATTGCCGAAGCCGGACTGATAAGCCAGCGCTGGCGCGGTTGAATCAGGGTTCATGGAGCCTCCTGAACGGGGACTAGGCGATGGCCTGTCACTCTGTTGCAGAGGTTCGGCACGCCAGGGTTATTTTTATCGTAATCTGATTACGCATAACGTAATTTGATTGGTATTGACCGTCAAGCTATAAAGACGCCCATTCGTCCCGGGATCAGACCGCCTCCATGGAAACGCCGCGCAACAACGACAAACAGAAAGTCCGCTCGGCCGAGGTCGGCACTGACATCCTCAAGGCCTTGGCCGAGCTGTCGCCCTCGACCTCCCTGTCGCGCCTGGCCGAACACGTGCAGATGCCGGCCAGCAAGGTTCATCGTTATTTACAGGCGCTGATCGCCAGCGGCTTTGCCGAGCAGAACCCGGCCACCAACCATTACGGTCTCGGCCGTGAAGCCTTGCGTGTCGGGCTCGCTGCACTCAACAGTATGGACGTGCTGAAAGTCGGCGCCCTGCCCCTGGCCGAGCTGCGCGATGAGCTGAATGAAACCTGTTTTCTGGCGGTGTGGGGCAATCAGGGCGCGACCGTGGTCCACATCGAACCGGCGGTGCGTGCGGTAACCGTGGTGACGCAATTGGGTTCGGTGCTGCCATTACTCAGTTCGTCCACTGGCCTGGTGTTTGGCGCTTATCTACCGAAACGGGAAACCGTGGACTTGCGCAATCAGGAACTGCACAACGCCACGGACCATATCTTGGCGGACGATCAAACCTATACGGCCTTGTGCGAACAGATCCGCGAGCGCGGCCTGCATCATGTGCATGGGTTGTTGATGCCAGGGGTGGATGCCTTGTCGGCACCGATATTCAACGCCGTGGGGAATGTCGCGGCGGTCTTGACCATTGTCGGCCCGACCTCGTTGTTTCACGCCGACGAAAACGGCCCGGCGGCGCAGCGATTGCTGGCGGCGACGCGGGCCGTGAGCTGGCGGATGGGGTATGAGGCATCACCGATGTCTCAAGACCGGAGCTGATCAGCTCCGATCAATCATCCTCGGGATAACGCCTGGATGTGGGTCCGACCGTCAACCGATCACGTGGGTCGTACTCTCGGGGGTCCAGTGCGGCACAGCCACCGCCGTGACATAACTGATTCCAACCGGCACGCCCGTGACGGCGGAGAGCACGTCGCTCAGATCCCTGATTGTGGACAGCAGGCCAAATGCTGAGGCCGCCGATCCTACCGAGGCGACTTTACCCAGGTACATGACGATTGCCCCACGCCACGCGGTAGCAAAATGCGCATTGGCGCCTGCAGAGTCGCCATGGCTGGATGCAATGATGCCTTGCACGATCGAATGACTGATCTTCAACACGCTGACAACGAAACCCACCGGCGGGACAAAGATTGAAATCACATCCAATGCCACTTCGAGAAGAATCTTTGTCTCCTGCCAGAACGCTTCGGCTGGCGAAGTGGTCAGCACATCCAGATCATCAAGCGAGCGATCAATCAGGCTTTCGTATTCGGCCTTGAAGTTGTAGACCGGATAAGTACCGCCTAACCCGGGCACTGGCTGCGAACCTCGCGGATCACCGGACTTGCTGATGTAAGCGCCGACCCTGTCCCTCCCACGCAAACCGGCCAGACTCAGAAGATGCTCACCCAAAATGCGATCGTTCTCGATAGCCTTGGATAAATCACCGACCCAGATAAAGGCTTTGCCGGGCGAATTCGGGACATAGGCGAACTTCACATGCCCCTCACCAAAAACATACCCTCCCGTGATGCGCGCACCTTCAAGCCAGAATTCGTAAACCCCTTCGCCAGGATAACTACTGGGGGAAACACCGTATGGCGTCCTTGTGTCGCGATCCAGCCCCTTGATCGACTCTATCAGCCAGTCATAATGAGCCGATGGCAACGTGCCATTTAACTTTTGCGTCAGCGCCGCCCTGAACATCTCGTTTTTCTTGAGTTCCCGATACAGGTTGGCGCGCAGATCAATATCCGACTTCCATAGAAAGTTTGATTTCAGATAATGGCTGTAATGCTCGCCTGGCATCAGGTCGATAAGCTTATTGAGCGTACTGGAATTCAGCTCAGTCATTGGCGCGCCCGTGTCCTTCCACCAGAACTCAGACACCCTGAGACTGTCTCTGAGCATATTCGAACCCGGCAGAAAAATTTTCTCGAACACATTCCCGTCGCTGCGCCACAGATGCCAATTGATAAATAATTGCGTCAGCGTCATTGCGCCCATATGAAATTTCACCATGACGCGATCAGGATCGATCTGACGATCGCCAGTACGTCCCAGCTGTTCATTTAACCGGCTCATGACCAATTCACGAGAGAACTTGTGAAAGCCCTCGATATGAAACATGTCTTTTGACGCGTTATAAATGGCCTTGAAGTCGGTGTTCAAACGATTGAACAAGTGGCGATCAGATGCACCAGCGTTTCGGTACCAATGGGGCGTGACCGCCTTTTCTTCGGCGTCTTCCCAGTCAAGGACACTTTGAATACTGCCCTTTAACCCATCGCTTTCAACCCAGGCAACCAGATTGACCTGGTCCCACCAGGCTCGGCCCTGAATCCTTTCCCTCGGTTCACCACGCGGCCATTCCTTGCCGAATACTTCATGTTCCAGGTTATGCCGGTCACTTTGGTGCACTTGGGTTCGAAGGTAGGCGCGTCCCTCCTCTTCCAGTGCCCACAATCCTATGTACCGTTGCAAACTGTCCCGATCGGAGAATTCGTACCAGTCTTTATTCGTCGGCGAACCGGGTGCATAGAGCACGTAAGTTTTGAGATTCGCGTCGCCTCCTTTCCTCCGGTAGACAATGAGATCCTTCAAGGGCTTGAAGTAATAGAAAGCTCTTAACGCGATACCAGACGCTTCAATAGATGGATCGCCAAAGTTGAAGCGCTGAACAATATCCTGCGCAGTCGAGGTGATGTGCTTTTGCAGGATGGCGCCGAACAGCGTCAAGGCGGTCTTTCGCCCCAGCACTTCCCGCATCGCTTCCTGGACGTTCGGCTGGCCATACACTCGCTGCCGTGCGGGTCCATACGCCAGACGCAGATCCAGTGTTTCAATGGCCCGCATTATGTTTTCAGGCGTCAGCCTGGCGAGACCATAGTCCTTCTCCAGCGTAATCGTGTAGCGCCCTGCCCGATCATGCGCCCCATACATGAAAGCCTGGGTCAGCGTCTTCCGCTCACTGTGTTCGATCCGTTTGCCATCTGCCATCCTGACCGAATGCTGAATATTCACAAACACCGTGTCAGGATCGATTCGTTCGTCGGTTCCCGGCGAGATGAATGCCTCTACGGCCTGTCGGGCATACGCTTTAAGACTCGCCACGTCTTGGGTCAATTCATGAAGCTGAATCTGGCTTTCAAGCAGGTTCTTCTCCAGACCGACATACAACTCCTGATTGGTGACATAGGCTTTTTTAAACCACTCAGGGCGGGCATTCTCCAGCATCGCCTTGATCAAGAGCACATTTCGCACATTTTCAGAACGTACCACCGCCTCCATGGACAGAACGGTATCCAGCGGCTGCCATGCCGCTTCGGTATGCGCGCCGACGGTCATTAACTGTCGCACTTGATAGATGAGATCACGATGTTGCCTTGCCAGCAGGCCGTCATTGCAATGTTCAAACAGATCTTCAAGGATTCTTGCGTAACGAATCACTGGAGCAGTCGACACCCGTGCTCTCTCCTCCTCCGACAGCCCCTGCAACAGCTCGGCACGGCTCGACGCATCGGACATCCGTTGTTGCAACGTTTGATGAAGTGCGCTCACGGTGCTGAATTTTTCTAATCCACCGAACGGTGAATAAAGAACAACCTCTTGACTGCCTGCTTGGTTCAGCTCATTTGCGACAGCGCCGGAAAGAGAAATAACAAAGGTGGATGCCAGCGTCGAGAAACCGCCCTGTTGTTTTTCAACCGAGACGGCATAGCAGGAACTTGGCAGTCCCGAACCGATTAAGCCATTGATGGTCACGACGTCACTTTTGGACATCAGGTTCTCGCTGGCCGCCAAGTCCAGCTCGCGCCAGAAAAGTCGCGCCTGAAGATTGCGCAACTCCCGTTTAGGTGGCGGCAAAGCACGCCCCCTGCTATCAACACCGATGGAGACGTTCCAATATTTATCTAATTCTGAACTGCATTTCTCAGGCAGGTTCTGCATCAGTTCGGCCATCATTCTTCCGACGTTTGCCACATCCAGATACTTCAGCCTGAACGTTTCACTGCCAATGTTATCGAGTTCATACATACCGTATTTGTCAGCCGTGTATTGGGGTGGCCTGCCGCGCTTTAAACACTCCAGAAATACATCGAGTAGATTGCCGGTGGGTTCCGAAGTAGAGGCCACTACCCCTGACCGAAGATTAACAAAACGGCGTGCTATGGAGGCATCTGAATCCAGTTTCTTAAACTCGTCTGCCAGGCAAATATGAAGAATCGCCTTGAACATCGGAATTTTTTTGAGTGCCTCGATCAAATGGGTACGCGCCTCACTCACTTGCTCCAGCGTTATATTTTTTTCCTGTTCGTTTTGCATTACGCACCTCTTTTAGTTTGATTGCAAAGAACGGCACATCACTGCCGATCAACTTGAGATCAAACTAAAACAGATAGCCTCATCATTAAAAATCCAGAACACTTTTCAATATTTGTATCAGCCACTCAATCACAAAAGAGACACATAAAGAAAAAACACAACACCTGAACCAACCTCTCCAACAAAGAAGCCATGCGTTCAGTCTTTGCTGGACTAAAATCAACAACGCCTCCAATCATTAATTTTAAATAAACAATAAAAACACCAACCTTTACATATAAAAGGAAACACCTCCCACCGTCGTTTTTTTCCAACCAGAAGATAGTTTTATAGCAGAACCGGCTCTTTGCACGCCGTGAGCTTCGTGCCCAATAGCAAACAGTCTTTCGCTCAATCCAACAGACCGACACTCTTGGCTTTCGCAACCGCTTGCGTCCGGCGCTCCACACCCAACTTCCCGTGAATTCTCCGTGCATGTGTTTTCACCGTGTGCAAGGAGATAAACAACTGCTCGGCTATTTGTTGATTTGAATTGCCCAGCGCAATCAGCTTGAGCACTTCCACTTCACGCAGACTGAGTGGATTGATTTCACTCACCGGCAGATTTTTTTCCGAACGGTCCCAAGCCTCCTCCAGTACCGGCAAAAGATCAGGCTGACGCAATTGCAACTCACTGAGCGCCTGGTGAAGGCTATGGTGCCTGGAGAGATTCAATCCTTTGCGCAACCCATCCCGGGCGCCGACCATGTCACCGTTCTGCCACGCGACTTCAGCCGCGGCGAACAGCAATTCAACCTCCAGCGCCCGCATCCCTGCGCGTTGCGACTGCTCAAGTGCCTGGGCGAAATGATTCAGCGGGTCTTTGGCCTGATGCAGAGCGACCTTTGCCAACACCAACAGATAATCGATACGCGCAATCAACATCAGGGTCGCGGGAGGCGCCTGCCGCGCATGCGGACCACGATAGTGGCGCAGTACACGACTGAGCGCCTCATGAGCCAGTTCCGGGCGCCCCTGCTGAAGCCAGAATTGACTGCTGATCTGCAACAGCACACCGCGGTAAACGGTGTCAGGAATCTGCCGTTGCTGCATCAAGCGCTCGGCATCGCGCAGCTGGACAAAGGCTTGGGCGTAGTCGCGCTGATTGGCCGCCACCTGCGCCAAACCGAGGAAACCGTAAAGCACCCGTTTGTCGTGGTTGCGCAAACAGATGAGCAGCCCCGCTTCGAAATACGCGGCAGCCTGCGCATCCAGGCCCTGGCACAAACTCAAGCGCCCACGGTGCAAGGCAATTCGCCCGAGCAGGGGCTCGGCGATCCGCGGCTGTTGAGTGAGCAAGCCCTGAACGTTGGCGAGCAACTGGTCGGCTCGTTGAGGGGCTCCACGTTGCTCCAGCAATTGCGCATGATCGAGCTCCAGCAGCCCTTCGAAAACCAGCGAGCCTTGCGCCCGCGCCAGGCACAACGCATCGCGGTTTATCGCCTGCGCCACTTCGAGCTCCCCCCTGAGCAGGGCCTGTTGCGTCAGACCCGAAAGGCACATCAAGCGCACGGTCCACAGGTCAGGACAGAGCTCGCTCAGCGCCTCAAGAAAATGCGCGCGCGAGCCCTCCATACGCCCTTGCAAATGCAGCAACCAGCCCTGCTGCGCCTGCCACCGTGCGATCAGTTGTCGCTGCTGGACCGCCGAGGGTTGTGGGGTAAAGCGCGACAACTGTTCGATGCAATCGGCGGCTTGCTCGAATCGTCCGGCAAACAACAATGCCGCAGTGATCAAACCGACCAATTGCGCTGAGCCGAACATAAGCTCTGCGCCTTGATGCTCATACAAACGCAACAACAGCACGACCGTCTGCTCCTCGAACAAATGCTCGAAACTGAAGTGCTGCAACAGACTCACCGCGACCTCAAACTCTTCAGCCAGCAGGGCCTGCTCGAACGCCGCTTTCCAATCCAGTTCAGCGGCGAACCACTGACAGGCGCGGCGATGCCAGGAACGTCCGGCCGGCCATTGTTCATCTCGCATCAATTGCATGAGTGGAGGGAAAATCTGCAGCCAGTCGGCCGAGTCCTGCCAGGGCTCGATAAAGCCCCCCAGATCCTGCAACGTCTTCAGGCATTGCGCGCCCTCCCCTGCGCCAAACAGGTGATCGCACAAACGTGCATTGAAGCGAGGCAAATGCGCGAGTACCCGCCAGGCCTCTGTCAACTCAGGGGTCAGGCTGGTAAACAGTTCGTGTTCGAGGTAATCGAGCAACGTGTCAGGTCGGCTGTGATGCGGGTCGTTACGCGACCAGTCGCATTTTTGCAGCAGCGCAACGCGTACTCCAGCACACCAACCTCCGCTGAGCTGGATAATCTTGCTGGCGGCGGTGCTTGCATCGGCCGGTGTCAGGTGGCGCAACAGCGAGGCAACCTCGGTTTGGTTGAAGGCCAGCGTGGCGCGCTCGCATTCGTACAATTCGTCATCGAGCAGCAACCGCGGCCAGTTGCATTGCGGGCGACGGCGGGCGCCCAGCCACCAGGTCAGCGCCGGGCTGCTGACGGCCAGCATGCGATCCAGCAGCTGATCGAGTTCCGGGTTCGGAACGCGGCAATAGTCATCCAGAAACAGCCAGGTCGGCACTTGCAATCGAGCCATCGCGCCAAGCATCGCCGGCTCTTCTGACGAAGCCAGCCCCAGCGCTTCTGCCACGCTCTGACGAAAATCCGCCGCGCTCATCACCCTGCCCGACAACGGCAACCAGCACACCCGGCACTGCGGCGGCGCCTGCAACAGGCAGTCGGCAAGCAGCGCCGACTTGCCACTGCCAGCGGGTGCGCAGATCAATTTCACCCGCGCGGTAGACGCCAGCAACGGCTCGCTCAAGCGCTCACGCGACAGGTGATGAGAAGACAGACGGGGCAGGAATCCGGAACGGTCCAGACACGGAGTCATGGCGGTCATTGCAGCGTGCCTTTTTATAATTGTGAGGCCACCCTAGACCTGTCTAACCCGCTTGTTGAGAAGTATTCAGGGCGTTGATCGACAGCCATAAAAAAGGCGACCCATCGGTCGCCTTTTGCACGGTGAATGGATAAAGCCCTTACCGAACCCCCTCCGCACGCAGCGCCGATGGCGTGTAATCGGCGATCTTGGCTTCGAAGCCAAACTCGAAACTGTGCTTCTCTTCGTTCTTCATCCCCAGCGCGATGTATCGGCCGGCGATGATGTCGTAGAGCGCTTCCAGCGTGTACGCCTGAGTCTGGTGATCGTAGTAATACTGAGCATGCCCTTCAGCCACTCGCCAGAGTTGCCCGCGACCGTCGTAGTGATCCGCCAGCGCCACTTGCCAACTGTCTTCATCGATGTACATGTGGCGCTTGGCGTAAATGTGGCGCTCGCTCGGCTTGACCGTGCCGACCACTTCCCAGACACGGTGCAGTTCATAGCGGGTCAGGTCCTGATTGATGTGCCCGGCCTTGACGATGTCGTCGTATTTGAGGTTTGGCGAGTCGAGTTTGTAGCTGTTGTATGGAATGTACATTTCCTTCTTGCCGATCAGTTTCCAGTCGTAGCGATCCGGCGCACCGGAGAACATGTCGAAGTTGTCGGAGGTGCGCAGACCGTCAGCGGCGGTGCCCGGGCCGTCATAGGCCACTTGCGGGGCGCGACGTACACGACGCTGGCCGGCGTTGTAGATCCACGCCAGACGCGGTTCCTTCACCTGATCGAGGGTTTCGTGCACCAGCAGCACGTTACCCGCCAGACGCGCTGGCGCGGTGACCGACTGTTTGAAGAAGGTCAGCACGTTGGCGGACTTGTCCGCATCCAGGTCCTTCATCAGTTGCGGGACGGCGATTTCTTCCTCGAAGCGGATCGGCGTGTAGCTGCCGTTCGTTTGCGGGGTCACCTGGGTGATGATGCGTTTGAGGTTACCGCCGTGGTATCGGGTGATGTGGTTCCACATCACTTCGACGCCGTTCTTGGGAATCGGGAACGCGTAGTAGCGGTTGCCGGTGAAACCGGCCAGGCCGTTACCATCGTTGATGGTGGTCACGTTCAGCGCACTGCGCTTGGCCGACTCGTAGATTTCCGGCGGCACGGCCACGGTGCGATGGGTCGGGTAGACCGGGATCTTGTAGGTTTCCGGGTAGCGCTTGAACATCGCCACCTGGCCTTCCGACAGTTTGTCCTTGTACTTGTCGACGGTCGCCGGGGTGATCACGAACAGCGGTTTTTCGCTGGCGAACGGGTCAGCGAGAAAGCCTTTGCTGTCCACCGCGCCAGCGTTTTTTGGAAGGCCACCGGTCCAGGCCGGGATCGAGCCGTCGGCGTTACCGGCCTTCTCGGCCCCCAGCGGCGTGAGGCTGGTGCCGAGTTTGTTGGCTTCTTCCGGCGACACTGCCGCCATCACGTTGGCGGCCAGCAAACTCAGGGCCAGGGCGCTGCATTGCAGAATCATCTTGCGCATTGAAATCATCCTTCTCAGCCAGATCAGAAGTTCACGCCGAAGCTCAGCGCCACGAAGTCGCGGTCTTCGAGGACGTTGTAGTCACCGCCGAAGAAGTCGGTGTAACTGAGGCTCGCGGTATAGGTGTTGCGATAGTCGGCATCGACACCGACACTGACCGCCTTGACGCCTTCGTTGAACAGCCCGTTGGGGCCGTAACCGGCAACGTCATGGGACCAGGACAGGTTGGGCTTGAGGTTGACCCCGGCGAACACGTCGGCGTAATCGAGGATTGCCCGGGCGCGGTAGCCCCACGAGGTCGAGGTGACAAAGCCTTCGGTGTCGCCACCGAAACCGTACTGGCCGTACACCGAGTCGCGGCCGTAACGCAGCTGACTGCGCCCCTCCAGACCACCGACGTGAACCACGGCCGCTTCGCCCACCACGGTCAGTCGTTGCGCACCCAGTACCTGATCGAAGAACTGCGTCAGGGTGCTCTGGATTTGCGTGACTTCCTTGCGGCGGTAGCCTTTGTTGTCAGCGCCAGGCGTGGTGGCAATCGGTGATGCAGCACCACCGGCAATCGGGTTGAGCAAGGCCAGGGTCAGGTCGTTGGTGTTGACCTGTACCGGGGCGTTCGGGCGATAGCTGATCTCACCGCTCCACGCCGTGCCGGTCGGCAAGGTGGTGGAGAAGCTCGCGCCATACAGACGAATGTCTTCCGGGTAATCGAGGTAGTACTGGCCGCGACCGAGCATCACGCTCTGCGCCAGCCCCGAACCGCTACCGGGTGCCAGACGGTTGGCGATACCGACCATGCCCGGCAAGCTGGCCAGTGTCGACGCGCCGGCCGTGACGGTGCCCACCGTCGGTGTGCGGCTGTGGTAGTTCATGAAGTACAGGCCGTACTCGGTGTCATCACCGAGCCAGCGCAATGCGGTGCCCCACTGCCCGGAGTCCCGCGCATCGCGGTCGCCACCACGGGGAACGACCACGCCTTCGCGGGTCACTTGAATCGGTTGGCCAAACGCGGCTGCCAGCGGCGCCAAAGGAGCAATCGCCGGGCTGCCGACGGTGTAGTTGTTGTTGCAACCGTCCGCCGCCACGTCGACAGCGAAGAACGTGCCGCAGTTGTCGAGAACGGTCTGGTCCCACTCCAGTTGGTAGAACCCGTCGACCGAGAGCTGATCCGTCAGGCCTTGGGAAACGTACAGCATGTTCACGGGGATCAGGCCTTCCTTGATCTCGGCACCGGGGCGACGGAACGCAGAAACGTCGATCGGGTTGATGCTGTTGATCGAGTTGCCGATGAAGGTACTTTCACCCCAGCTCACTACTTGCTTGCCGGCGCGCACGCTGCCCGGAAGCTCAGCGATGGAGTAGTTGTGATAAACGAAGGCGTCGAGGATTTGCGCGCCGGAAGACTTGGCGCCTTCCTTGCGGCCGTGGTCGCTGATTTGTTTGAACGGACGATCTTCATCCTGCAATTCGAAGTCGTACCAATACTTGCCCCGCACGAACACACCGGTGTCGCCGTACTTCAGTTCGAGGTCGTGGATGCCCTTGACGATTTTGGAAAAGGTTTCGCCCTTCCCGAAGTTCTGCCGTCCGTCATCCCCGGTCGACGACTGCCCGGTCCCGCCGTTGACGGTGCCCACCAACGATTTCTCGGCATCGCGCATGCCCCAACTCGCGCCGACGGACAGTGAGGAGTCAAACGTGCCCTCGATCTCGCCGATATTGAATGAAACAGCCTGCGCCTGGGCACAGCAACCCAAGGCCACCGCAGCGGCCAGCGCTTGCGGTTTGAAGATGGCGCGCATTGTTGTTTTTGTCATGCGTCTTCCCCGGTGAGTGACAGAAGGCCCCACCCTACTGCCGCAACCGGGGAGCGATAAGCGCACCAAGGAGGTATTCGCGGTGTACCTCTAAAGGATGAATGGCCAGACGGGCCGCGGCTTTGCGCCGGGCATCGATGGGCTGGATGGAGGGTTATCAGCCAGACGCATGGGCCTGGCGACCACCGACCTGTAGCAGCTGCGGAGCAACGCGAGGCAGCTGCTACCTGGGTGTGGCCAACCGGGACTGTTACTCAGGCTGCAACACTGCATGTCGCGAATCGCTATTTTTCCTTTAGGCTCAACGGCTTATTCTTGCCGGGCTTTCACGGTGAACCGCCGGACAGCACGAAGCCATGGCGTGTGATCAACCCACGCCATCGGCGACAGAATCCAGATGAATCGACGCTTTTTCGATTGATCGCCCCGTGTACACAGACGTTGATTTGTAGCTCCTGATCCAACGTCTTACTTGGCCGCTGCGTTTGCAGCGGCCTTTTTTATGGGCGACATTCCAAGATTAGTAGACTGACAAACGAGCAGAGTTGCAGACAGTTCTCTATATACCTTTTCGCTAATCGAGTGCGCGGCTATCGGTGGCAGTTCAACTCTATTTATCGCCCCCCTACACAGACTTCGGAAAGCGACTACAGGACTCAGTAAACACGCGAAGCGCAACAGCTATTAAGGTTAATTACAGCTCAGCCATCAATACTAACTACGGCTGACTTCAATTTAACCAAGAGCCGTTTTTTCATGAAACCCGTCATCTACAACAAACACCACGCCACCCAGAGTTCCAACAGTCGCGTACGTTTTCTGATTTTTCACTACACGGCCGGCAACTTCTCCAGTTCGGTCAATGCATTGACCGGCCCGAATGTCAGCGCACATTATCTGGTTCCGGACATCACCGATCCGAGTTACTTGAACGCCGGTTACACCGGGCAGGAGGTCTTCAGCCTCGTCGACGAAACCAAACGTGCCTGGCATGCGGGTGTCAGTCAGTGGGGTAACCGCAGCAACCTGAACGACACGTCTATCGGTGTCGAAATCGTTAACCTGGCGACGTTCAGCCAAGGGGTGTTCAATTTCCCGCCGTATCAGCCAGAACAAATTGCTGCGATTGAAGATCTGGCGCTGAACATTCTTGAGCGCTATCCGGATATCCGCCCGACCCACGTCTTGGGCCACTCTGACGTTGCGGTCGGCCGCAAGAGTGACCCAGGGCCGAAGTTTCCCTGGCAGGCCCTGTACTTGAAAGGCATTGGTGCCTGGTTCGACGATACCACCCGCGACGCCTATCTTCAGCAATACAACGAAACCGGCATTCCAGCCCGAACCGAATTGCTCAAGCAGTTCAAAACCTATGGCTATGACGTTTCAAATGCGTCTACCGATCAAGGCTTCATGCAACTGGTTCGAGCCTTTCAGTTGCACTTTCGCCCTCAAACATACGACGGAATCATGGACGTGCAAACGGCGGCGAATCTGGCCGCATTGGTTCGCAAGTACTTTCCTTGATTATCGCTGCAGCTCCGAACACTAAGCACCAGCAAGGTCATCAACAGTGACCTTGCTGGCCTCCATCAAAGCGAATACTTCTGCAAATTTCCCATCATTTCCTTCAGCGCTTCAATATTGTCCTTAGGATGCGCCGCGCCCTCGAAATCACAAATCTGCTCCCACTGCGCCGCTACATCCTCCGGCGAGAACCCCACCCGCGGATCGAACCCGGCACCGAGGCTGCGTTCCCAGCGCACCTTGCCCATCCAGCCGCCACCGACTTCAAACAAACCGGAAGTCTCCTTGCAGTTTTCACTGGCCAGGTACACCACCACCGGGCTGACCAGTTCCGGTTTGAGTTGTTCGAACACTTGCGGCGGGATGAGGCCTTCGGTCATGCGCGTGCCGCCAGTCGGAGCGATGGCGTTGACCAAAATGTTGTTCTTGCGCCCTTCAATAGCGAGGGTGCGAGTCAGGCCGTAGAGGCCGAGTTTGGCCATGCCGTAGTTGGACTGGCCGAAATTGCCATAGATGCCCGAGGTCGACGCGGTGAAGATCACGCGGCCATAGTTTTGCTCGCGCATGTGCGGCCAGGCGGCGCGGGTGACTTTGTAGGCGCCTTCGACGTGGACGCGGTAAACCAGGTCCCAGTCGGCGTCATCCATCTTGTGGAAAGTCTTGTCGCGCAGGATCCCGGCGTTGTTGACCACCACATCGACACGGCCGAAAACATCGAGCGCGTGCTGGACGATTTTGTCGCCGTCGGTAACCGAATCATGGTTGGCTTCGGCGATACCGCCAGCCTCACGAATCTCGGCGACCACGCGATCTGCTGCGGACGCGTTGGCACCCTCACCTTGCGCCGAGCCGCCGAGATCGTTGACCAGCACTTTGGCGCCCTGTTTGGCGAACAGCAGCGCGTGTGCCCGGCCCAGGCCGCCGCCTGCACCGGTGACGATCACGACTTTATCTTCGAAGCGCACAGACTCATTCATGGGGAGAACTCCAGCAGGCCAGGGACAATAAGCCCGAGTGTCAGGCACGGCGCTGCGGGTCACAATGAATAGGGGTGAGGCTGAATGGTGCCCGATAAGGCAGGGGGATAATCAGGAGTACGCGAACCTGCGCGGCGGCAAAATCAGCCGATCACGAAACTCCAGATAGTGCTTGAGCACCTGCACCGGCGCTTCAGTCTGTGGGTAATGGCCAATCTCGGCCAGCAGAACCGTGTCCGGATTGGGGATCAGCTCCCGATAGCGCGCGACCATGTGTGCACCGGAAATGGGGTCGACCTCGCCATCAATGACACGCAACGGCACTTCACCGCGCTGCATGGCGTCGACCCAACGATCGCGATGGACTCGCCGCTCCGGGATATAGGTAATGAGCTTGTGCATGATTCGTGGGCCGTGATTGCTCTCGACCAGCCCCCAGAAATCATCCATCTCACTTTCAGTCGGCCGGGTCATCCGCCCGAAAATCTGCCGAAAACTCTTCACCAGCGCGTCACGCGTGAAGGCGCGGCCAATCATCCAGCCCAAGGGGCTGAGCAGCAGCTTTTGCGCCAGCAGCGGACGATGGGTTTCGGGAAACAGGCCACCGTTGAGGAACACACAACTGGCGAGGTGAATGCGGGTTTCGTAATGCCGGGCCAACAGTTCCTGCGCCACGCTGTCGCCATAGTCGTGAGCCAGCACGTGCACCGGTTGGGTGACACTCAAATGCGCCAGCAACGCCTGTTGCAAGTCCGCCTGTTCGAGCAGGCTGTATTCGTGGTCCACCGGTTTGGCAGAGTCGCCGAAACCGAGCATGTCGCAGGCAATCACTCGATAGCGTTGCGCCAGTGGCTGCCACAAGTAATGCCAATCCCAACTGGCAGTCGGAAAGCCATGAATGAGCAACAGCGGCTCACCCTGCCCGGCCGTCCAATAGCGAATGGTCTGGCCACGGAATACGAACGTCTGGCCGCGTTTGCGCCAGACACACAGGGGGATCTCGGCGAGTGGCATTAGAGTTTATAACCCGGGTCTTGTTGATCGAGTTTACGTAGCAGCGCCGGCCAGGCCAGCGCGCCACCCATCCCTTGAGCACTTTTGGTCACGCCGGCGATCATCGCCTTGGCGCCCGCCAGAATCTGCGGTTGGATGGCGATCAATTCGGCGCCGCCATTCTGCGCCAGCACCTGAATATCGCAGGCGCGCTGGAAGGTAAACATCATCAGAAACGTATCGGCGATGGTGCCACCACAGGTCAGCAGACCGTGGTTGTGCAGCATCAGGAAATTGTTTTCACCGAGGTCGGCTTGCAGGCGTGCCTTCTCTTCATGGTTCAGCGCCACGCCTTCATACGCGTGGTAAGCCAGGCTGGACAGGACAAACAAGGATTGCTGACTGATCGGCAGAATGCCCTGTTTTTGCGCCGAGACTGCAACACCCGCCGCGGTGTGGGTGTGCAGTACGCACACCACATCGTGGCGAACTTCATGCACGGCGCTGTGAATGGTGTAACCCGCCGGGTTGATCTCGTAAGGACTGTCCATCAACTTGTTGCCGGCCTGATCGACCTTGACCAGGCTTGACGCGGTGATTTCGTGAAACATCAGCCCGAACGGGTTGATCAGAAAATCTTCGGTGCCCGGCACCTTGGCCGAGATGTGCGTAAAGATCAGATCGTCCCAGCCATGCGCGGCGACCAAACGATAACAGGACGCGAGATCGACGCGAGTTTGCCACTCGGCGGCACTGACCTGACCTTTGACACTGTGGGGTGACTGGACGGGAGCAACATTCACGGCAAGACCTCCTGTTCTTATTGTTCTGCTGTCGTCACAGCAGTCTAGTCAGCCCCCGGTCTTCGTGTAGTTGCATTGGCAGCCAGCTTGATGGCCTAGCGAGTCAGCGGCGCAATGAGTCTGGATCCATGTCAAAGGACCGACGCCAGTAACCCTGTAGCGAACAGACTCAGTTGCCTCGTCAGAAGTATGACGAGCCTCATCTTCAGCGCAAAGCGCTGACCAATTCTTTGAGCCAGGGCTCGGCATCGGTTTCCGGGGTCACTGTTTCGCTGGCGTCCAGACGCAGCATCGGCAGTACGACACGCAGCCCCAGCTCACCGAACAATTCGTGCATTTGTTCGCCGCCGCCACAGAACGTATCGCCATAGCTCGCATCGCCCAAGGCGATGACCGCTCCCGGCAGGCCGCGCCAGGCGCCGGGCAGTTGATCGCGAATCATCGAATACAACGGTTGCAGGTTGTCCGGCAATTCACCCATGCCGGTGGTCGACGTCACCGCCAGAAACGCTTGCGGTTCGAAAGCCAGGACATCGGCCAGTGACGCGCGCGGGTTGTGCAGGGTTTCGTGACCGGCAGCGTTCAAAATACTTGCGGCGTGACGGGCGACTTCTTCAGCCGTGCCGTACACCGAGCCGGAAATAATGGCGACTTTCATCAATCTGATCCTGAAACTGAGTGAAAGACCGGATATTAACAGCAGGACCTGCATTGTTCTTTTAGAATGCAACACACCCTCAAACCGGAAAGGACTCTCCGATGATCAATGCTCAACTGCTGCAAATGGTGATCAACGCTTCCAACGACGGCATCGTGATCGCCGAAAAGGAAGGCGAGCAGGACAAGATCCTGATTTACGTCAACCCGGCGTTCGAACGACTGACGGGTTACACCAGCGAAGAAATCCTCTATCAGGATTGTCGTTTCTTGCAGTCGGGCGACCGGGATCAGGAAGCGCTTCCAACCATACGCGACGCATTGAACAAGAAAGGATCCTGCCGGGAAATCCTCAGGAACTACCGCAAGGACGGCACGCCTTTCTGGAATGAACTCTCGCTATCGACAGTGAAAGACCCGAACGACGGGCAGACTTATTTCGTCGGTGTGCAGAAGGACGTCACGACGCAAGTCAAAGCACAGCAGCGCGTGGCGCAACTGGAATCACAGTTGGCCGAGGCGCTCGCCGAACTATCTGCGCTGAAAGCGACGAACGGCGCAAACAAAACTGCGAATTAAGTGTCATTAACTACAATCACCAATGACTTTGTAACTATACCTTTCGAGCAAGCCATGCAGCGCGACGCACTCCTCACTCAGGATGAGCTGGATTTCATCCAGACCATGCAACACAACCCGCAGCTCAATGTGCGGGATGCGACGTCGAGCCTGCTCGTCAACGGTGGTTCGCAGATACGTGATTTGCTCACGCGCCTCGCCGCTCATGAGCAAGTCACCATCCAGGCCAATTTCGAAAACCAGCAAATGACCTTCCCCCTCCACCTGGTGGAAGACGAGTTTCATGCGCTGCATTTGCGTCTGGGTGTGCCAAGCATTTACGAAGACGGGCCAATGGTCCGTCCTTGGCGCTTGGTCCTGGAAGAACCGGTGGCGCTGGAAAACGCCAAAGGCCAGCCAGGCACGATGTATGTGCATGAAGTATCGTGCAAAGGGGTTTTGCTGGAAGTCCGCAACAAGACCAAGCCACCCAAGCATTTTGCCTTGTGGTTCAGCCCGTCCGGCTATGAACGGATTGCATTGCGCGGCAGCTTTGAGCGTGAAACCGAACAGGGCTTTTACGCCTACGAGTTGAGCCAGTCTGACAAGGACGAAACCGAACGTCTGCGCCAGTACATCCTTCAGCAACATCGCCTGACACACCCCGCCCTACATATCTGAATCTCAGGTATCCAGATTTCCCGCCAGGAACTGTTTCAGACGCTGGCGCATCACCGTCCCCTCATTCCCCAGACAACCGATCGATGACCCGGCCAGGCTTTCCTGAGCCAGTTCCGACGTGTCGCCGGCGAGCAACAATCGACAATCCAGGCTCATGGCCAGGCGATTTAGCCGCCGGGGCAATTCTGCGGTCGGCGCGTGATTGGACACCAACACCAACGCCTGGGGTTTGACCCGCTCACAGATCAGGGTCAACTCGTCGAAGGGCTGACCAATCGCCAGCACCTGAATCGCCGAATCGACACTGCTCAAGTACAGCGCGGTGATCAGGACTTCCAGCTCACGGGCCTGGTCGGCCAATGCACAGACGATGATTCGACGTGGCTGCATGACACGCACCAGCAGCAGCCTTTGCAACACGCGAGAACGTAGAAAGCCGTCCAGAAAAAGCCACTTGCTGGTCAGGCCGAAGGCTTCATGGTGGTGCAGCAATTGCTTCCAGAGCGGCAGCAAAATGTCCTCGAACACCACTGAGAGCGGGTAGCTGGAGAAGATCTGCCCATAAACCTGCTCCAACTGCAACTCGTCAAAGGCCTTCACCGCGGCCAGGACTTGTTCCTGCCATTGGGTGTAGTCAGCCTGAACGAGTTCGTTGGGAATGATCTGCGCCAGCGCCTTGAGCGGTTCGATCTTGGCGAGGATCTTGCCAACCTTGCTGACTGCGACGCCGCGCTCGACCCAGTCGAGAATGCTACGAACGCGCTCGATATCGGCCATCGAGTACAAGCGATGCCCACTTTCGGTGCGCAAAGGCTGGATCAGACCATAACGCCGCTCCCAGGCACGCAGCGTAACCGGGTTGATCCCCGTCAGACGCGCTACCTCTCGAATTGGAAATAGCTCTTCCTGCTCAATGGAAAGCTTCACCTGCGCGGTAGTAGATGTATCGTCAGTCAGTACCGGCATCAGAAAATCGACATCCCTGGTCAAATTGGATCCCATTTAACCCTCCCCCTCCCGGACTTTTCAAGGCATTTATTAACGACAAACAATGTTGGGGGCTTGGCCATAATCAGGAATAATCCTTGCTTGTCTCAAGTCGCAGCCCACCACCCCGGTGCTGTGCCTGGCGAAACGCCCACCCGGTGTACCGCAAACGTTCACGGAGATACATGATGTCTACCTCACCCGTCACCCTGATGGTTGCGCGCCGCGTGGCCGAAGGGCGCTATCAAGACCTGATGGCCTGGTTGCGCGAAGGCGAGCAACTGGCCACCGATTTTCCCGGTTATCTGGGCTCTGGCGTGCTCGCTCCGCCGCCCGACGATGACGAATTCCAGATTATTTTCCGCTTTGCCGATGAGCAGACCATGCACGCCTGGGAACACTCTGCGTCGCGCACAGCCTGGCTGGCACGCGGCAGTGACCTGTTTGCCCACAAGACGGAACATCGCGTCAGCGGGATCGAGGGCTGGTTCGGCGCGGTCGGTCAGCGCCCGCCCCGCTGGAAACAGGCGGTAGCGATCTGGCTGGCGTTCTTTCCAGTGTCCCTGTTGTTCAACTTTATCCTGGGGCCTTTGCTGAACGAAGTGAGCCTGCTGCCACGGGTGCTTGTCAGCACGCTGTGCCTGACGCCGTTGATGGTCTACTTCTTCATTCCGTTGTCGACCCGCCTGCTGGCCAACTGGCTGAATAGCACACCGGCACGGCCATTGACTGTCCAGCCTTCCACACAGAACCGCTAAGCCGTCACCAACATAGGTACACGCCTCCCGTCGCTGGTATAGTTTTGCTCTTACCGCGACGCGAGCCGTTCATGACCTCTTCCGCAGCCCCAATCCTCATCACCGGTGCCGGCCAGCGTGTCGGCCTGCACTGTGCGCAGCGTTTGATCAAAGACGGCCAACGGGTGATCTTCAGCTACCGCAGCGAACGCCCGGGCGTCCAGGCATTGCGCGATCTGGGCGCTCTCGCTGTGTTTGCCGACTTTTCCACTGAAGCAGGGATCCTGGCGTTCATCAGCGAGCTGAAAACCCACACTGACAGCCTGCGGGCGATTGTCCATAACGCCTCCGAATGGCTGAGCGAAACACCGGACAACGACGCCGCTGCCTTCACCCGCATGTTCAGCGTGCACATGCTTGCGCCTTACCTGATCAACCTGCACTGTGCCGACTTGCTGCAACGCTCGCACCCGGCGGACATTGTGCACATCAGCGATGACGTGACCCGCAAGGGCAGCAGCCGGCACATCGGCTACTGCGCCAGCAAAGCCGGGCTCGACAGCCTGACCCTGTCCTTCGCCGCGAAATATGCGCCGACAATCAAGGTCAACGGTATCGCGCCCGCCCTGCTAATGTTCAACCCCGAGGACGACGCGGCTTACCGCGCCAAGGCACTGGCCAAGTCCGCGCTGGGCATCGAACCTGGCAGCGAAGTGATCTACCAGAGCCTGCGCTACTTGCTCGACAACCCTTATGTCACCGGCACCACCCTGACCGTCAATGGCGGAAGGCACCTCAAATAAGATGCCCCGCGAGGATGTTCCATGACGCTGATCCTGCCCCAGAACGCACTGTCCCAAAGCTACCGCGAGATCCTCATCGGTCTTGGTGAAAACCCGGATCGCGAAGGCCTGATCGACACCCCGGTGCGCGCAGCCAAAGCCATGCAGTACCTCTGCCATGGTTACGAACAAAGTGTTGAAGAGATCGTCAATGGTGCGCTGTTCGCCTCTGACAACGATGAAATGGTCATCGTCGACAACATCGAGCTGTACTCGCTCTGCGAACATCACCTGCTGCCCTTCATCGGCAAGGCCCATGTGGCTTATATTCCAACGGGCAAGGTGCTGGGCCTGTCGAAAATTGCGCGACTGGTGGACATGTTCGCCCGGCGCCTGCAAATCCAGGAAAACCTCACCCGGCAAATTGCCGATGCGGTGCAACAGGTGACCGGCGCGGCAGGCGTCGCGGTGGTCATCGAAGCCAAACACATGTGCATGATGATGCGCGGTGTCGAGAAACAGAATTCAACCATGAACACCTCGGTGATGCTCGGCGCCTTTCGCGAGTCGAGCAACACCCGCCAGGAGTTCCTGCAATTGATTGGACGGAGCACGTCGTAATGCCACAACTTCAACCAGGCATGGCACGCATCCGGGTCAAGGACCTGTGCCTGCGGACTTACATCGGAATCAACGAGGATGAAATCCTCAACAAGCAGGATGTGCTGATCAACCTGACCATCCTGTATGCGGCCCAGGAAGCAGTGCGCGACAACGACATCGATCACGCGCTGAACTACCGCACCATCACCAAGGCAATCATCGCCCACGTTGAAGGCAATCGCTTTGCCCTGCTGGAACGCCTGACCCAGGAAATCCTCGATCTGGTCATGGCCAACACGTCGGTGCTGTACGCCGAGGTTGAAGTCGATAAACCTCACGCCCTGCGATTCGCCGAATCGGTGTCGATTACGCTCGCGGCAAGCCGCTAAGCTTCAAGCTTCAAGCTTCAGGCGTTAAGCTACAAGCCACCGCAATCCATCTTGCAGCTTGAAGCTTGCCGCTTGAAGCTGCCTCGCAGAGGCCCCCATGACCGATCAACAACGCCTGGAACTTGAAGCCGCCGCCTTTCGCCGACTGGTAGCGCATCTGGACAGCCGCAAGGATGTGCAGAACATTGACCTGATGAACCTCTCCGGTTTCTGCCGCAACTGCCTGTCCAAGTGGTACAAGGCCGCCGCCGACGAACGCCAGATCGACGTCAGCCTCGATGACGCCCGCGAAGTGGTGTACGGCATGCCGTACGCCGAATGGAAAGCCCAATACCAGCAAGAAGCCAGCGCCGAACAACAAGCGGCGTTCGCCAAAGGAAAACCCAATGAGTGATTTGAACACCCTGCGCGCCAGCCTCAAGAGTGGCGAACACGCCTTTGCCGACACCCTGGCCTTCATCGCCGCCGGTTACGACTATCAGCCACAGGCCTTCAACAACGGTGGTGTGGAAAACGCAGCCGGTCAGAACGAAGGTTCGTGCAAAACCCTGGGTCTGGCGCTGCTGGAGGGCTTGAGCGATGAAGAAGCGCTGCTGGCGTTTGGCGAGCATTACCGCTCGGTGGTGGCAACGCCTGAAGGCAGCGACCACGGCAATATCCGCGCGCTGATTGCTCATGGGCTGGCTGGTGTGAAGTTCACTCAGCAACCGCTCACTCGCCGCTGATTCACGCCTGACTGCACATCCCGACTTTTAAGATTGACCCGGCCACTTTATTTCGTTTGCCCCAAACCGCTGCTCACGGCTTAGATAAAAAGAAGCATCCCTTCTTCAGAGTCGGTCATCCATGAGCAGCGAATCCATCAGCCGGTCGATCAACATCGTTCATCCTGTCACGCTCAGCCACGGCAAAAATGCCGAGGTCTGGGACACCGATGGCAAACGCTACATCGACTTCGTCGGTGGCATCGGCGTACTGAATCTCGGCCATTGCCACCCGCGCATCGTCGAGGCCATTCGCGAACAAGCCACCCGCCTGACCCACTACGCGTTCAACGCCGCCCCGCATGTGCCCTACCTCGAACTGATGGAGCGTCTGAGCGCGTTCATTCCGGTGGATTACCCGGTCAGCGGCATGCTCACCAACAGCGGCGCGGAAGCAGCGGAAAACGCCCTGAAGATCGTCCGTGGCGCCACCGGGCGCACCGCCGTGATCGCCTTCGACGGCGCCTTCCACGGCCGCACCCTCGCCACCCTCAACCTCAATGGCAAGGTCGCCCCCTACAAACAGAAAGTCGGCGTGCTGCCCGGTCCGGTGTTTCACTTGCCCTACCCGAGCAAGGACAACGGCGTGACCTGCGCCGAAGCGCTGAAGGCCATGGACCGACTGTTCAGCGTCGAAATCGATGTTGAAGACGTGGCCTGCTTCATCGTTGAACCGGTGCAGGGTGAAGCAGGCTTCCTCGCGATGGACGTGGAGTTCGCCCAAGCGCTGCGCACGTTCTGCGATGAAAAGAACATCCTGCTGATCGCCGATGAAATCCAGTCCGGCTTCGGCCGCACTGGCGAGCGTTTTGCGTTTTCGCGGCTGGGCATTGAGCCAGACCTGATCCTGCTGGGCAAAAGCATTGCCGGCGGCGTGCCGCTGGGCGCGGTGGTCGGGCGCAAGGCATTGCTCGACACGTTGCCCAAGGGCGGTCTGGGCGGCACTTACTCGGGCAATCCCATCGCCTGCGCTGCCGGGTTGGCGACGCTGGATGAAATGACGGATACCAACCTGCAAGCCTGGGGCGCGCAGCAGGAAGAAGCGATCGTCAGCCGATATCAAGCCTGGCGCGCCAGCAAACTTTCACCGTATCTGGGGCGCTTGACCGGTATTGGCGCGATGCGCGGCATCGAGTTGGCCCATGCCGACGGCACACCGGCGCCGGCCCAGTTGACGCAATTGCTGGCGTTGGCACGAGAGGCAGGCTTGCTGCTGATGCCCAGCGGCAAGTCGCGCCACATCATCCGCCTGCTGGCACCGCTGACCACCGAAGCCTCCGTGCTCGAGGAAGGGCTGGACATCCTTGAGGCCTGCCTCGCGAAACTGTCCTGACAGCAAAATGAGCTCAGGGACTGACATAGCGAATTATGGTCGCTTGTTGTCCCTGAATTCGCGTCGCAATACTGACCAAAACCCCCTTTACCTAGCGAGATCGTCACCACCTACAAACCGAGGCAGTCATGTATCACGACAATATAATTTATAAGAAAAAGTCTAACGATCCTCAATTCCTGCTCGGCGTAGCCGTGGTGCTGTTTCTTGGCTCCTACCTGATGAACCTGGGTAACAGCGCCCTCAGTCATTTTCTGCAACCGCTGCTGGGCAATGCCCCGGACAGCCTGACCGCTCGCAACATTGCCATTGGCCTGGGCATCGCTGCACTGGGCACGCTGAACTTCCATGTGCTCGGGCGGTTGAAGTTCAAGGTACAAACCACGGTGGTGTGGGTCGAGTTGCTGATTCTGTTTCTGGCGTTCTTCGACACCTTCGACCTCTCCTACAGTTTCATTCTCGACAAGGTCGGTTTCCTCATCATCCAGGGCGCCGCCACCACCTTGTACATCTCTGCCGTGGCCATTGTGATCGCGTTTGTACTGGCGTTGATCGGCGCGGTGGCGAAGCTGTCGAACAACGGCCTGGCCAATGCGCTCGCGTCGTTCTACACCTCGTTCTTTCGTGGCGTACCGCTGCTGATTCAGATCTACCTGATTTACCTGGGTCTGCCGCAACTCGGCTATGTGGTTGACGCCGTGCCGGCCGGCATTCTGGCGCTGTCGCTGTGCTACGGCGCCTACATGACCGAAATTTTCCGTGCCGGTATCCAGAGCATTCCGGTCGGTCAGTGGGAAGCGTCACGAGCGCTGAACATCAGCCCGTTCAAAACCCTCAGCCGCGTGATCATGCCCCAGGCCTTGCGGGTGATCATTCCACCGACCGGCAATCAATTCATCGCCATGCTCAAGGACAGTTCGCTGGTGTCGGTGATCGGTGTCTGGGAACTGATGTACCTGGCCAAGACCCAGGGCCGTGCAGACTTCCGCCACCTGGAGATGCTGATTACTGCGGCAATGATTTACTGGGCGCTGTCGTTCATTCTCGAACGGGTGCAGGCGCGGATCGAAAAACGGGTCAACCGTTCCACGGCAAGGGGCTGATACGTGATGACTCGAACCAATACCGCTGAACAGCTTCACCTGGCTGCGACTGTAAATCCCGGTCCTTCAATGATTTCGATCACCGGCCTGAACAAGTGGTACGGCAATTTTCACGCCTTGCGCGATGTTGACCTGACAGTCGCCACTGGCGAAATCCTGGTGGTGTGCGGACCGTCGGGTTCGGGCAAGTCGACAATGATCCGCTGCATCAACCACCTGGAAAATTTCCAGAAAGGCCACATCCAGGTCAATGGCATCACCCTCACCAGCGAAGCGGAAAGTGTCAGCGCCGTGCGCAGCGAAATCGGCATGGTGTTTCAGAGCTTCAACCTGTTCCCGCACTTGAGTGTGATGGACAACCTGACCCTGGCCCCGCAACTGGTGCAAGGCGTGTCGTCTGCCGAGGCGAAAAAACGCGCACAGCTTTACCTCGAACGCGTGCGCATTGCCGAACACGCGCACAAATATCCGTCGCAACTGTCCGGCGGTCAGCAGCAACGCGTGGCCATTGCGCGGGCGCTGTGCATGAATCCCAAAGTGATGCTGTTTGACGAACCGACCTCCGCACTGGACCCGGAAATGGTCCATGAAGTGCTGGACGTCATGAGCGAACTGGCCACCGACGGCATGACCATGATCTGTGTGACCCACGAGATGGGCTTCGCCAGCAAAGTCGCGGACCGTGTGTTGTTCATGGACCAGGGCCAGGTCATCGAACAAGCCACCCCGGCCGAGTTTTTCAACAACCCGCAGACCGAACGCGCGCAGAAATTCCTGTCGCAAATCATCGGTCACTGAGAAGCGCTTTACCCCCCGCATAACAATAACGAAAAGTGGAGATGGACATGCTCAGTAGAAAACGCGCAATCACCCTCGCAGCCTCCCTGTCACTGTTGTTTGTCGGCGTCGCCAATGCCGGCGCCGTGCTGGACAAGATCCAGAGCAGCAAGACGATGACCGTCGCCACCTCGGCGACCTGGCCACCGCAGGGGTTTATCAATGACAAAAACGAAATCGACGGTTTTGACATTGATGTTTCCAAAGAGATCGCCAAGCGTCTCGGCGTCGAGGCCAAATTCATCACACCCGACTGGGACGTGATTACCGCAGGCAAGTGGAATGGCCGCTGGGACGTGTCTGTGGGCTCGATGACGGCGACCAAAAGTCGTGCGCGGATTCTCGATTTCCCGGGCACCTATTACTACGTTCCCTATGTGTTTGCAGTGCACAACAAATCCACGGTCACCGACCACAAAGCCCTCAATGGCAAAACCATCGGCGTCGAAGGCGGCACCACGTCCGAGGATTATTTCAGCCAGGCGCTGGCCATCGAAACCACCGACGTGCCGCCCGTTGTCTACGACGTCAAAACCGAGAAAATGAAGACTTACTCCGGCTCCGTCGGCCCACTCGACGACCTGCGCCTGGGCGACGGTACCCGACTGGATGCGATCCTCACGCAACGCAGCACGCTGGATGCCGCCGTCAAGAAGGGTTATCCGTTGCGCGCCGTCGACAACGGTGTGGTGTTTTACGAACCGTTGGCCGTTGCCACCGACAAGGGTGACCCGGAGTTGAAGGCCAAGCTGGGTGAAATCATCGGCGAAATGCACAAGGACGGCACGCTGACCAAGCTGTCGGACAAGTGGTACGGCGTCGACTACTCGACCATCAAGTAAACGCCCCCCTTTCTGTGGGAGCAAGCAGGCTCACTCCCACAGAGAACCGACTCTTCAAGGATTGACCATGTCCTTCCCCAACACCTGGTATTCCCGGACCTCGCTGCCCCGCCCAGCCAGGTCTGAATTGAACACGGACGAAACCTGCGACGTGTGCATCATCGGTGCCGGCATCGCCGGCCTCACGGCGGCCCTTGAGCTGACCCGCCGCGGCAAGCGCGTGATCATCCTCGAAGCCCATCAGGTCGCTTGGGGCGCGTCTGGACGCAATGGCGGCGTGGTCTCGCCGGGCTGGGCGGAAGGGTCTGGCGCGATTCGCAAGAAACTTGGGCTGGAACACGCCAGGGCGCTGTTCCAGATGTCGGTCGAAGGCGTGGAGATTGTCCGCCGCAACATCGCTGAATTGGCCCTGAGCGGTTGCACGCCGTCCGCCGGCACGATTCGGGTCAAGCGCTACGACGACGGTGCCGGCGTGAAAAGCCACATTGACGCCATGCGCCGCGATTTCGGGTATGAACTCAACTTTCTCGACACCGCGCAAATCCGCGAACGGGCACACACGTTGCGCTATTTCCAGGGTGTCGAAGACCCGAACGCCATGCATTTCCACCCGCTCAATTATTGCCTGGGCCTGGCCCTGGCCATCGAAACGGCTGGAAGCAGGATTTTCGAGCAATCGAAGATGCTCGCCTGGCACCGTGAAGGCAGCGACAACATCATCAAGACCGGGCATGGCACCGTGTGCTGCAAGGACCTGGTGTTCTGCGCCGGCGGTTATGGCGGCGCCGAGTTGCAAAAGCTCAGCCGCGCGTACCTGCCCATCGCCACCTATGTGGTGTTAACCGAACACCTGGGCGACTCGATCAAAAACGTCCTCGATTCCGGCGCGGCTTTTTCCGATGACCGCCGCGCGTCTGACTACTACCGCATCGTCGAAGGCGACCGCCTCCTCTGGGGTGGACGGATCACGACCCGCAACGAACAGAACGAGCAAGCCCTGGCGGCGATGCTCAAGGCCGACATGGTGTCGGTCTACCCGCAACTGGCACCGGTAAAGATCGAATTGGCCTGGTCCGGTCTGATGGGGTACTCCACCAATAAAATGCCCAACCTGGGGTTATTGGAACCGGGTGTTTGGGCCTGTACTTCATTTGGCGGTCACGGTCTGAATACCGGCTCGATTGGTGGGCGGGTGATTGCCGAGGCGGTGTGCGGGGAAACGAAGCGGTATGAGTTGTTCAAGCCTTACCTGCTGGACTGGAATGGCGGGCCGTTCGGGCGCGTGGCCGCCAATGCGATCTATCAATCGCTGAAAGTGATGGATTTCGTTCAGGAGCGGCTCAAAGGCTGAAGGTCTGACGCCCCGCCTGTGGGAGCGAACTTGCTTGCGATGACATCGATCATTCAACATTGATGTCGACTGAAACACCGCTATCGCGAGCAGGCTCACTCCTACAGTTTCTTCAGCGCGCCTGGCCCTGCTTCATACTGCGTAGGGTGAGCGGCTATCGCCCAGGCGATACGCGCTAGTTTATTGGATCCCCAGCAGGTTGGCCTTGCCACCCGTGCTGTACTGCCTGGGCACCAAGCCAACGGACGCAGCAGAATCGCGACTGCATCGGTACTGCTGACCATCGCCCATCTCCACAGCCAATAGGCTGGCGGTGATCGGCCCGACACACGGCAAGTTCAGCAAACGACTACCCAGCTCGGCAGGTTGCCGAAAAAATGCATCACCTGCGGTCGTGAGAACTTTTTGCGAAACACCTCACGACCCGACTTATCCTGGCCGTGAAGGTGGAAACTGTGTTTACCGAGATCGATACCGATCAGCGCTGACTCGCTCATGATGATGGCCTGCGAAAACAAAACACCCTGCGAAAGCGTAGCCCTCGCAGGGTGTGGGGTGACCATCTCATTAAACCGGCCGAGGCCGGTTTTTTCATTTCAACGATCTCAGAACGTGGCGTTCTGCAGGTCGTCCAGGTAACGCTCGGTGTCCAGTGCCGCCATGCAGCCGGCGCCGGCCGAGGTGATGGCCTGACGGTAAACGTGGTCAGCCACGTCACCGGCGGCAAAGATACCTTCAACGCTGGTCGCTGTGGCGTTGCCTTCACGGCCGCCCTGCACCACCAGGTAGCCGTCTTTCAACGTCAGCTGACCTTCGAACAACGAGGTGTTCGGGGTGTGGCCGATGGCGATGAACACGCCGTCGACTTTCAGCTCGTCGAAGCTGCCGTCGTTGTTCTTCAGGCGAGCACCGGTCACGCCCATGTTGTCGCCCAGGACTTCGTCCAGGTTCGAGTTCAGTTTCAGCTCGATTTTGCCTTCGGCAACCCGGGCATTGAGCTTGTCGATCAGGATCTTCTCGGCGCGGAAGGTTTCGCGACGGTGGATCAGGGTCACCTTGCTGGCGATGTTGGCCAGGTACAGCGCCTCTTCAACCGCGGTGTTGCCGCCGCCGACCACAGCCACTGGCTTGTTGCGGTAGAAGAAACCGTCGCAGGTCGCGCAGGCCGACACGCCTTTGCCCATGAATGCTTCTTCCGACGGCAGGCCCAGGTAACGAGCGCTGGCGCCGGTCGCGATGATCAGTGCGTCGCAGGTGTACTTCGCGCTGTCGCCGATCAGGGTGTACGGCTTGGAAGCAAAGTCCACGGCATTGATGTGATCGAAAACAATCTCGGTCTCAAAACGCTCGGCGTGCTCTTTCATGCGCTCCATCAACGCCGGGCCGGTCAAGCCGTGGACGTCGCCCGGCCAGTTGTCGACTTCGGTGGTGGTGGTCAGCTGACCGCCGGCTTGCATGCCGGTGATCAGCAGCGGCTTGAGGTTGGCACGGGCGGCATAGACCGCAGCGCTGTAACCGGCAGGGCCGGAACCGAGAATAATCACTCGCGAATGACGGACTTCAGACATGACCTGCTCCTGTTGACCGGCCCTGAACAACGGGCGCGGAACGCCGGGTTGCCGGCGGGAATAAAAAAGGACCGTGGTTGACCTTGGGGAAGGCTTGAGTACGACAGTCCTGCAAAAAGATTGGGTGCAGCGTATCGAGGGGGCGAAGATTAAGGAAATACGGTTTAACAATCCAGCTCATAGGCGGTCTCTATCCCACTGCGGCGACTATATAGGCGTCTTTGTTACAGTGAATGTCGATACCGCCGCCGCGCTTTCCCCCTTTCGGCAAAGCCGGTAAGGTCGGCGCGTTTCCCTCTGCCCGGAGCACGTTATGCCCGCACCCGTCCTGTCCGGACCGCAATACCTGCGTGAAGGCCTCAAGTTGGTCCTCAGCCCCAGCCTGCGTTTATTCGTGTTGTTGCCGCTGGCCATCAACCTGGTGCTGTTCGTCGGATTGATTTATCTGGCTGGCCATCAATTCAGTGTGTGGGTCGATACGCTGATGCCGACCCTGCCCGACTGGCTGAGTTTTCTCAGCTACATCCTCTGGCCAATTTTTGTGGTGCTGGTGGTGTTGATGGTGTTTTTCACCTTCACAATGCTCGCCAACGTCATCGCCGCGCCCTTCAACGGCTTCCTCGCGGAGAAAGTCGAAGTGGTGGTGCGCGGCACCGACGACTTCCCGTCCTTCAGTTGGGGCGAACTGATCGCCATGATTCCGCGCACCCTGTCCCGGGAGATGCGCAAACTCGGCTACTTCCTGCCTCGGGCGATCGGGCTGTTCATCCTGTCCTTCATCCCGGTGGTCAACATCATTGCCGCGCCGCTGTGGCTGTTGTTCGGGGTGTGGATGATGGCGATCCAGTACATCGACTACCCGGCAGACAACCACAAGCTGGGCTGGAACGAGATGCTCGCCTGGCTGCGGCAGAAGCGCTGGCAGAGCATGAGCTTCGGCGGCAGCGTGTATCTGGTGCTGTTGATCCCGGTGGTCAACATTCTGATGATGCCGGCCGCCGTGGCGGGCGCGACGTTGTTCTGGGTGCGTGAGCGCGGCGCGGAGAATCTGGTGGCCCAGCGCTGATCAGGTCATAAATCCATCATCAAAGCGCCACAATGACGACATGGCCTCAGCCCACACTGAGGTCATGACGACAGCTCTGCATATCACCCTGATCACTGAAACATTCCCTCCGGAAATCAACGGCGTGGCCAATACCCTTGGCCGTTTGTGCGACGGTTTGCGCGCGCGCGGGCATCAGGTGGAATTGGTCCGGCCACGCCAACTGTGTGATCTGCAGATGAGCAGTGACGATGATTTGCTGTTGTGCCGCGGCTGGCCGCTACCGGGCTATCCCGGCCTGCAATGGGGCCAGTCGTCGATGCACAAGTTGCTCAGGCGCTGGACCCGGCATCGCCCGGACGTGCTCTACATCGCCACTGAAGGGCCGCTGGGCTTGTCTGCATTGCGTGCGGCACGGCGGCTGGGGATTTCGGTGGTCAGCGGCTTTCACACCAACTTTCAGCAGTACTCCAACCAATACGGACTGGGGTTGCTGACGCGATTGCTGACTCACTACCTGCGCTGGTTCCACAACCGTTCGACCCTGACCCTGGTGCCGAGCCCCAGTCAGCGCATGGAGCTTGAGCGTCGCAGCTTCGAACGCCTGGCATTGCTCTCCCGGGGGGTCGACAGCCAATTGTTTCATCCGAGCAAAAGGCTGGCATCGCTGCGGGAACAATGGGGATTGGCCGAGAACGACATCGCGATCATTCATGTCGGGCGCTTGGCCCCGGAGAAAAACCTCGGCTTGCTCAAGCGCAGTTTCGACGCACTGAAGGCCACTTATCCCCAGCGCAACCTGCGTTTGATCGTGATCGGCGACGGCCCCCAACGAGCGACGCTGGAGCAGGAACTGCCCGAGGCGGTTTTCTGCGGTTCGAAACGCGGCGAAGCGTTGGCCAGTCACTACGCATCCGGTGACGTATTTTTGTTCCCAAGCATGACCGAAACGTTCGGCAATGTGGTGCTTGAGGCATTAGCGTCGGGATTGGGGGTGGTCGCTTACGATCAGGCGGCCGCCGCTCAACATATCCGTCATGGCTATAACGGCGTGCTGGCGATGCCGGGGGATGAAGAGGCGTTCTGTGATGCGGCAGTGTGGCTGCTGGAAGAGCGCGAGACCTTGCGCTGCGTGCGCCTGAATGCGCGACAGCATGCGAGCCGGCAGGGTTGGGCGGCGATTATCGAGCAGTTCGAGGGGCAGTTGCGGGGGGCTTGTGTGGGGGAGTTGGTGGTGCCGACTGCATCGACTGTCCCTTGATGGTTGGTGACATTGGGTCAGTCATCGCGAGCAGGCTCACTCCTACAGGGGTTCTGTGTCGTACTCAAAACCTGCGGGAGCGAGCCTGCTAGCGAAGAGGCCCTTCCAGACGCGACTTAAACCAACGTCATCAACGCCTCTCGGCTGAACGGCAGGATGTCTTCCTCTCGACCGTCTCGTACTTTTTGCGCCCAATCCGGATCAACCAGCAACGCACGCCCCACCGCCACCAGATCGAATTCGTCGTTGTTCAGACGCTCCAGCAGTTTCTCCAGGCTCGCCGGCTGGGCAATCTTGTCGGTGTTGACCATGAACTGCAGGAACTCGCCATCCAGGCCCACGCTGCCCACGGTGATAGTCGGTTTGCCCGTCAGTTTGCGGGTCCAGCCGGCCAGGTTCAGCTCGGAACCGTCGAATTCCGGCTCCCAGAAACGGCGCGTCGAGCAGTGAAAAATATCCACGCCAGCGTCGGACAACGGCTTGAGGAACTCGCCCAGCGCTTCCGGGGTTTGCACCAGACGCGCGGTGTAATCCTGCTGCTTCCATTGCGAGAAACGGAAGATGATCGGGAAACCTTCACCGACCGCGGCGCGCACCGCTTCAATCAGTTCGATAGCAAAACGTGAACGGTTGGCCAGATCGCCACCGTATTCGTCGGTGCGCTGGTTGCTGCCTTCCCAGAAGAACTGGTCGACCAGATAGCCGTGGGCACCGTGGATTTCCACGCCGTCCATGCCGATGCTCTGGGCATCCTTGGCGGCTTGGGCGAACGCGGCGATCACGTCCTGAATATCCTGTTTGGTCATGCCATGAACCACGACCTGACCGTCTTTCAGTTTTTCTGACGGGCCGTAACCCGGCACGTTCGCATCCGGTTCGGTGCCGATACGGCGCACGCTGCCGACATGCCACAGCTGTGGAACGATCTTGCCGCCTTCGGCATGCACCGCATCGACAACTTTCTTCCAGCCGGCCAGCGCCGCTTCACCGTAGAAATGCGGCACGTTCGGGTAGCCGTTCGACGCCTTGTGACCGACGGTGGTGCCTTCGGTGATGATCAAGCCGACGCCTGCGGCGGCGCGACGACGGTAGTACTCGATCACTTTGGAATTAGGCACGCCACCCGGCGAAAACGAACGGGTCATCGGCGCCATGACGACGCGGGTCGGCAGTTCGAGGGTGCCGAGGTGGAACGGTTTGAACAGGGCTTTAACGGGCATGGGGCACTCCACGAAAACGATATCGACGGGATGGAATTTTATGACGGCGATAATATGTGCAGTTCAAAGCCAAGCCCAGCACTATTGATCTGAGTGATTAAGGGACAAAAGGCAGGCATAAAAAATCGCAGCCCTAGGGCTGCGATTTTTTGGGGGGGTCAGCTCAGCGCTTTTTCAATCGCATGCACGATCGTCGGATCATCCGGCGCCGTACGCGGGGAAAACCGCGCCAGCACACGACCGTCCTTGCCCAGCAGGAATTTTTCGAAGTTCCAGGTAATGTCACCCGGGAATTCCGCGCCCTCGCCCGCCAGCAGGCGGTACAGCTGATGACGCTCATGACCGTTGACTTCCAGCTTGCTGGACAACGGAAAGGTCACGCCATAGTTGAGGCTGCAAAACTCCTGGATTTCCTGTTCGGAACCCGGCTCCTGCCCGGCAAACTGGTTGCAAGGCAAGCCGAGTACGCTGAAACCCTTACCTTTGTATTGCTGGTAGAGGTTTTCCAGCGCCGCGTACTGTGGGGTCAAGCCACATTTGGAGGCGACGTTGACCACCAGCACGACTTGCCCTTTGAAAGGCGCCAGCGGTAGCTCCTGTCCATCCAGGGCTGTCAACTTAAGGTCGTGAAAAGCACTCATGACGAACTCCAAATTCCCGTGTTCTTCTCGAAACAGCCACTTGGCAATGCCGCCAGGGACAGCCGCCGACTAAAAAGGCGCCCTCGGGCGCCTCTCCAGTTCTCTGAGCTTAGCGCAGAAAATCAGTGGTGATGGCCACCTTCGCCATGGACGTGACCATGAGCGACTTCTTCCTGGCTGGCGTCACGGATGTCGATGATCTTGACCTGGAAATTCAGGCGCTGACCGGCCAACGGGTGGTTGCCGTCGACGGTGACTTCGTCGCCGTCCAGATCGCGAATGGTGACGATCTGCATCTGGCCGTCCGGAGCGGAAGCGTGGAACTGCATACCTACTTCCAGCTCGTCGACGCCTTCGAACATGCTGCGGCTCAACGTGCTGACCAGTTCGGCAGCGTATTCGCCGTAGGCATCTTCAGGTTCAACGGCTACGGTCAGCTCGTCGCCGACAGCTTTGCCTTCCAGAGCCTTTTCCAGGCCCGGGATGATGTTACCTGCGCCTTGCAGGTAGACCAGCGGCGCGCCACCGGCGGAGCTGTCGATGACCTCACCAGCGTCGTTGGTCAGGGTATAGTCGATGGAGACAGCCTTATTGGCGGCGATCAGCATGGGGCGAGACCTTTTGCATAAGAATGAAGAAAGGCCAAGTTTAGCGAAGCCATCGCCCGAAAGCGAACACAACCCGGACGGAAGGTTGGCGACGCCAGGCGCAACGGTCACCGGTTTCCATCAGGATGAGGACGGGCATTGGGTGGCCGAGCTTTCCTGCGGCCATACTCAGCACCTGCGCCACCAGCCACCGTGGCAATCGCGTGCCTGGGTCCTGGATCCCGCGCAACGTATTGAAAAAATAGGCCAGCCCTTTGATTGCGGTTGGTGCGCACAAGGCCCGGTTAGCGATAACCTTGGCGACTGAATTTCGGTAGATCGTCAGGTATAAACGATCGCCTTTGCCATGCTCCCTTAGAGAATCCGCATGCAAACTTTTTTTATCGCACCCACCGATTTTGGTGTGGGTCTGACCTCCATCAGCCTCGGGCTGGTGCGCACCCTTGAGCGTGCCGGCCTCAAGGTCGGTTTTTTCAAACCGATTGCCCAGCCACACCCGGGCGACACCGGCCCGGAGCGATCCACCGAACTGGTGGCGCGCACCCACGGTTTACGGCCACCGCAGCCGCTCGGCCTGGCGCACGTCGAGCGCATGCTCGGTGATGGCCAGCTGGATGAGCTGCTCGAAGAAATCATCACCCTGTATCAGCAAGCCGCCGTCGGCAAGGACGTGCTGGTCGTGGAAGGCATGGTCCCGACCCGCAGCGCCAGTTACGCCGCGCGGGTCAATCTGCATTTGGCCAAGAGCCTGGATGCCGACGTGATTCTGGTCTCCGCGCCAGAAAGCGAAGCCCTGACCGAGCTCTCCGGCCGCGTGGAATTGCAGGCCCAATTGTTCGGCGGGCCGAAGGACCCGAAAGTACTCGGCGTGATCCTCAACAAGGTCAAGACCGACGAAAGCATGGACGTCTTCGCCACGCGCTTGAAGGAACACTCGCCGTTGCTGCGCAGCGGTGATTTCCGTTTGCTGGGCTGCATCCCGTTCCAGCCGGAATTGAATGCGCCGCGCACCCGCGACGTCGCCGACCTGATGGGCGCACAAATCCTCAATGCCGGCGATTATGAAACCCGGCGCATGACCAACATCATCATCTGCGCCCGCACCATGCGCAACACCGTGGAGCTGCTCAAGCCCGGCGTGCTGGTGGTGACGCCGGGTGATCGCGACGACATCATCCTCGCCGTCAGCCTCGCGGCCATGAACGGCGTGCCGCTGGCCGGCCTGCTGCTGACCAGCGACACCCTACCCGACCCGCGCATCATGGACCTTTGCCGTGGCGCCTTGCAGGCCGGTTTGCCGGTGCTGTCGGTGAGCACTGGCTCCTACGACACCGCGAACCAGTTGAACGGTTTGAACAAGGAAATCCCGATCGACGACCGCGAGCGTGCGGAGATCATCACCGACTTCGTCGCCAGCCATCTCGATGCCAACTGGCTGCACCAGCGCTGCGGTACCCCGCGTGAGATGCGCCTGTCGCCCGCCGTGTTCCGTTATCAATTGATCCAGCGTGCCCAGGCGGCGAACAAACGCATCGTGTTGCCAGAAGGCAGCGAGCCGTTGACCGTACAAGCCGCGGCGATCTGTCAGGCCCGTGGCATTGCCCGTTGCGTGTTGCTGGCGAAACCGGCGGACGTCGAAGCCGTCGCCCGCGCCCAAGGCATCGAGCTGCCGCCGGGGCTGGAAATTCTCGACCCGGACCTGATCCGCGAACGCTATGTCGAGCCGATGGTTGCCCTGCGCAAAAGCAAAAGCCTCAACGCGCCGATGGCCGAGCAGCAACTGGAAGACACTGTGGTGATCGGCACCATGATGCTGGCGCTGGATGAAGTCGATGGCCTCGTCTCCGGGGTCATTCACTCCACCGCCAACACCATCCGCCCGGCCCTGCAGCTGATTAAAACCGCGCCGGGCTGCACCTTGGTGTCGTCAGTGTTCTTCATGCTGTTCCCCGAAGAAGTGCTGGTCTACGGCGACTGCGTGATGAACCCGCACCCGAGCGCCAGCGAACTGGCCGAGATCGCCCTGCAAAGCGCCGACTCGGCGGCCGCGTTTGGCATCACTCCGCGCGTGGCGATGATCAGCTATTCCAGCGGAGAGTCCGCCAGTGGCGAAGAAGTCGAGAAGGTCCGCGAGGCGACGCTGCTCGCCCACGAACAGCAAAACTCGCTGCTGATCGACGGCCCGTTGCAGTACGACGCCGCCGCCAACGAAACCGTCGCCCGGCAACTGGCCCCCAACAGCCAGGTCGCCGGTCGCGCGACGGTGTTCGTGTTCCCCGACCTGAACACCGGCAACACCACCCACAAAGCCGTGCAGCGCAGCGCCGACTGCGTGAGTCTCGGGCCGATGCTGCAAGGCCTGCGCAAACCGGTGAACGACCTGCCGCGCGGTGCGCAAGTCGATGACATCGTCTACACCATCGCGTTGACCGCGATCCAGGCTGCCAACCGACCTATGGATGTTTAAATGCTGGATTCCCTGCCTGCCGCCATGCGCGGCGTGATTGCCTCGTTGTTGTTGGCCCTCAATACCATTCTGCTGTGCTCGTTTCTGTTCTGCGTGGCGATTTTCAAGGTGCTGCCGTTCGCCATCACCCAGCGTTTCACGCGCTGGCTGATGAGCCACACCCATGAAGCGTGGATCAGCAACAACAAGGCCTGGATGAACCTGGTCTGCCGCACCCGCTGGCACCTCAGTGGCCTGGAAAGCCTGGACTATCGGCACTCGTACCTGATCACCAGCAACCACCAGAGCTGGGTCGACATCATGGTGCTGCAATACGTGCTCAACCGTCGCATCCAGCCGCTGAAGTTTTTTCTCAAGCAGGAGCTGATCTGGGTGCCGGTGATTGGTCTGGCGTGGTGGACGCTGGGCTTTCCGTTCATGAAGCGCTATTCCAAGGCGTACCTGGAAAAGCACCCGGAGAAGAAAGGCAAAGACCTGGAAACCACCCGCAAGACCTGCGCGAAGTTTCGCAACAGCCCGGTGGGGATTTTCAACTTCGTCGAGGGCACGCGCTTCACCGAAGGCAAGCATGCCCAGCAGAAATCACCGTTCAAGTATTTGCTCAAACCCAAGGCCGGTGGCATTGCGTTTGTGCTGGATGCGATGGGCGAGCAGCTGGAGTCCATCGTCAACGTGACGATTCACTATCCGGGCGGCCGTCCGGGCTATTGGGATTTGCTCTGCGGGAATGTGAAGGACGTGGTCGTGCATTTTCAGGAGCTGAAGATACCGCCGCAGTTTATTGGCAAGAACTACGACCAGGATGGCGAGTATCGATTGCAGTTTCAGGGGTGGATCAACCAGCTGTGGCTGGATAAGGATGCGTTGCTGGGGCAGATGCACCGGGAGTATCCAGCCAAGTCTTGAGGCGCGCGTTCCGGCCTCATCGCGAGCTTGCTCGCGATGGCGATCTTAAGGACACAAAAAAACCCGCCGATGATCACTCATCGGCGGGTTTTTTATGGCCGGCTTAGCGCTTAGATCGCGCCGCGGCCACGCAGCAGATCCAGCACCTGCTTGACGCTCTCTTCCAGCGACAGCGACTGGGTATCGACCACAAGGTCAGCATCCAGCGGCACATCGAACGGGAAGGAATCGCCCGGGATGTTATCCCCGGCCGCCGCGTACAGACCCTGCGGGTCACGTTCGGCGCAAACAGTCGGCGAGGCCTGGACGTAAACGGTCAGCAAACGCTCCTTGCCGATCAGTTCCCTGGCCTGCTCACGACCTTCAGCACTCGGTGCAACGAAGGCTGCGAGGGTCAGCAAACCGGCTTCGTTGAACTGACGCGCTACGTGTGCCGCACGACGCCAGTTCTCGGTACGCCCGGCGCGATCCTGTGGCAGACCTTTGTTCAGGTCATGGCGCAGGTTCTGACCATCGAGCACAAACACCGCACGGCCCATGTCGAACAGCTTGCGTTCAACCGCGTAGGCCAGGGTGCTTTTACCAGCGCCCGACAGGCCGCTGAACAACACGGTGGCCGGTTGCTGGCCGAAGCGCTGGGCGCGTTCTTCAGTGGCGACGTGAGCGAGCTTGCCATGGTGCGTAGCGCTGCCATGGGCCACCGGCTGAGCGATGATCATGCCAGCGGCGACGGTGCCATTGGTCAAACGATCAATGACGATGAACGAACCGGTAGTACGGTTGCTCGCGTAACCGTCCAGCGCGATGGCCGCGTCGAGGCTGATCTTGACCCGACCGATCTCGTTCAGTTGCAAGGCGCTGGCCGGACCTTCTTCCAGGGTGTTCACGTCAACGCGGTTGACGATGCTGGTAATCGAACCCGGCACGTAAGTGGTGGCGCGTTTGATGTCGTATTTCTTGCCCGGCAACATCGGCTCTTCGGCCATCCACACCAGCATGGCGTCGAAGGCGTCAGTCACTTGCGGCAGGTTGTCGGCGTGTACCAGCAAGTCGCCGCGGGAGATGTCGATTTCGTCTTCCATGGTCAGCGTCACTGCCTGGCCTGGACCGGCATGCTCCAGCTCACCTTCGAAGGTGACGATGGATTTCACTCGGCTGCTCTTGCCTGACGGTAGCACAACGACTTCGTCGCCCTTGTGCACGACGCCGCTGGCCAAGGTGCCGGCGAAACCACGGAAGTTCAGGTTTGGACGGTTGACGTACTGCACCGGGAAACGCAGGTCGGTGTAGTTGCGGTCGCTGGCGATTTCGACGGTTTCCAGAATTTCCATCAGCGACTGGCCGGTGTACCACGGCGAGCGCTCGGACTTGTTCACCACGTTGTCGCCCTTGAGCGCCGACATCGGCACGAAGGCCATGGTGGTCGGCTTGAAGGCGATGCCTTCGGCGAACTTCAGGTAATCGGCCTTGATCGACTCAAAGACATTTTCGTCGAAGCCGTTGAGGTCCATCTTGTTGATGGCCACAACGATGTGTTTGATGCCCAGCAACGAAGCGATAAAGCTGTGGCGACGGGTCTGGGTCTGCACGCCATAACGGGCGTCGACCAGGATGATCGCCAGGTCACAGGTGGATGCACCGGTGGCCATGTTGCGGGTGTACTGCTCATGGCCGGGGGTGTCGGCGATGATGAATTTGCGCTTGGCGGTGGAGAAATAGCGGTAAGCGACATCGATGGTGATGCCCTGCTCACGCTCGGCCTGCAGGCCGTCGACCAGCAACGCCAGGTCGATGTCATCACCGGTGGTGCCGACTTTCTTCGAGTCGCGGGTAATGGCTTCCAGGTGATCTTCGTAGATCATCTTGGAGTCGTGCAGCAGGCGCCCGATCAGGGTGCTCTTGCCGTCATCGACGTTGCCACAGGTCAGAAAGCGCAGCATTTCCTTGCGTTCGTGCTGGCCCAGGTAGGCGAGGATGTCCTCGCTGATCAAATCAGATACGTGCGACATGACAACCCCTTAGAAATAACCCTGACGTTTCTTTTCTTCCATCGAGCCTGCGCCATCGTGGTCGATGACCCGGCCCTGGCGTTCGGAAGTTCGCGTCAGGAGCATTTCCTGAATGATGTCGGTCAGCGTGACAGCCTCGGACTCGACCGCACCGGTCAGCGGGTAGTCGCCGAGCGTACGGAAACGGACCTTCTTCTTGACGATGCGCGCCTTGTCTTCATCGCTCAGGTGATTGAGCAGACGTTCGTCGTCAATCATGATCCAGGTGCCATTCATTTCGATGACGTCGCGTTCGGCGGCGAAATACAGCGGCACAATCGGGATGCCTTCGAGGTAGATGTACTGCCAGATGTCCAGTTCGGTCCAGTTCGACAACGGGAACACACGAATGGATTCGCCCTTGTTGACGTTGCCGTTGTAGACGTTCCACAGCTCTGGACGCTGGTTTTTCGGGTCCCAGCGGTGCTTGGTGTCGCGGAAGGAATACACGCGTTCTTTGGCGCGGGATTTCTCTTCGTCACGACGGGCACCACCGAAAGCGGCATCGAAACCATACTTGTCGAGGGCCTGCTTGAGGCCTTCGGTTTTCATGATATCGGTGTGCTTGGCACTGCCGTGGGTCAGCGGGTTGATGCCCTGTGCAACGCCATCGGGGTTCACGTGTACCAGCAGGTCAAGGCCGAGCTCTTCGACCATGCGGTCGCGGAACGCGTACATTTCCTTGAACTTCCACCGGGTGTCGACGTGCATCACCGGGAACGGCAGCTTGCCCGGGAAGAACGCCTTGCGCGCAAGGTGCAGCATCACGGCGGAATCTTTACCGACGGAGTACAGCATCACCGGGTTATCGAACTCGGCGGCGACCTCGCGGATGATGTGGATGCTTTCGGCCTCCAGCTGTTTCAGATGCGTCAGTTTGTCGACCATGGCTACTCACGAAAACGATCTTATGGACGGCCAGCGGGCCGTGTTCGAGCGAAGAATCCTAGCACAGCGACCTCTTCTAATCAGGACGCCAACTAGATCGAAAGGGTATATGAATATACCCCCTCGTTTGGGCGCCACAGCCCCATGCGGAAGCAAACGCCCTCCCACATTCTTGAAGGGTGCTGTTCACAGAATTTGCACAAACCCTCAAATAGGATTGGGGCAATCAATGAAGATATGTTCGAGGGCAAACCGGCGCGCCAGATAATCACCCAGTGCCTGGACACCATAACGCTCGGTGGCGTGATGGCCGGCGGCGATGAAGCTGATGTCGTTTTCCCGCGCGCTGTGAAAGGTCTGCTCGGAGGCTTCGCCACTGAGGTAAAGATCGACACCGGCCAACACTGCCTGATCGATGTAACCCTGACCGCCGCCCGTGCACCAACCGACCCGGCGGATCATCTCGCTGCCTTCGATCAGCAGCGGCTCGCGGCCCATGACTTCCTGCACGCGACGGGCGAAATCACGCGGCGTCATCGGTTCGCTCAACGAACCGACCAGGCCAACAACTTTAAGATTGTCCGGATCCAGCGGACCTTCGACGGTGATGTCGAGCTGACGTGCCAGTTGCACGTTGTTGCCGACTTCCGGGTGCAGATCCAGCGGCAAGTGATAAGAAAGCAGGCTGATGTCGTGCTTGAGCAAGGTCTTCAATCGACGCTGTTTCATGCCGGTGATGCACGGGTTCTCGCCTTTCCAGAAATAACCGTGATGCACCAGCACCAGATCAGCCTCGGCTTCGACCGCCGCGTCCAGCAGTGCCTGGCTGGCTGTGACGCCACTGACAATGCGCATCACTTGCGGCCGGCCCTCGACCTGCAAGCCGTTGGGGCAATAATCGGCAATTTTGGCGCTGGAGAGGTAACGGTCGGCTTCTTCGACCAGGGTGCTCAGGGCGACGGCCATAAAAGACTCCTAAATATCCCGTTCAGAGGCGCGCTTGGCCTCGTATAATGCGCGACATTATGGGCGGTCTCATACCGCCTGCAACCTTTCAGGAAGTGCTTAATGCTCAAGGCGCTGCGTTTTTCCGGCTGGCCGCTGTTGGCCGGCGTGCTTATCGCTCTTTTGATAATTCAGCGTTACCCGCAGTGGGTCGGGCTTCCGAGCCTCGACGTGAACTTGCAGCAAGCACCGCAAACCACCAGTGTGCAACAGGGGCCGGTGTCCTATGCCGACGCCGTGGTCATTGCTGCACCTGCGGTGGTCAACCTGTACACCACCAAGGTCATCAACAAACCGAATCACCCACTGTTCGAAGACCCGCAGTTTCGCCGCTTCTTCGGGGACAATTCGCCCAAACAGAAGCGTATGGAGTCGAGCCTGGGTTCTGGCGTGATCATGAGCCCGGAAGGTTACATCCTGACCAACAACCACGTAACCACCGGGGCCGACCAGATTGTCGTGGCGCTCAAGGATGGCCGTGAGACCCTGGCTCGCGTGATCGGCAGTGACCCGGAAACCGATCTCGCGGTATTGAAGATCGACCTGAAGACCCTGCCGGCAATCACCATCGGCCGTTCCGACAACATCCGCATCGGCGACGTGGCGCTGGCCATCGGCAACCCGTTCGGTGTCGGCCAGACCGTGACCATGGGCATCATCAGCGCCACCGGGCGCAATCAGCTGGGCCTGAACAACTACGAAGATTTCATCCAGACCGACGCTGCGATCAATCCCGGCAACTCCGGCGGTGCGTTGGTGGACGCCAATGGCAACCTGACCGGCATCAACACGGCGATTTTCTCCAAATCTGGCGGCTCGCAAGGCATCGGGTTTGCGATCCCGGTCAAACTGGCGATGGAAGTGATGAAGTCGATCATCGAACACGGCCAGGTGATTCGCGGCTGGCTGGGCATTGAAGTGCAGCCGTTGAGCCAGGAACTGGCGGAGTCGTTCGGTCTGTCGGGACGTCCGGGGATTGTAGTCGCGGGGATCTTCCGTGACGGTCCGGCGCAGAAAGCCGGCCTGCAATTGGGTGATGTGATTCTCAGCATCGACGGCGAACCGGCCGGCGATGGTCGCCGTTCGATGAACCAGGTCGCGCGGATCAAGCCGACGGACAAGGTGACGGTTCAAGTAATGCGCAATGGCAAGGAGCTGAAGCTCACTGCCGAGATCGGCCTGCGCCCACCACCGGCACCGGTCAAAGAGAAAGAAGAAGAGTAACAGCCCTCCAGATCCCTTGTGGGAGCGTGGCTTGCCCGCGATGGCAACACCGCGGTGTATCAGGTACACCGCGTTATCGTTCATCGCGGGCAAGCCACGCTCCAACAGGGGTGGTGGTGGTTTAGAGGTCGCCGAGGCCGTCGATCAGCGCCTGGTTCTGCTCCGGTGTGCCGATGGAGATCCGCAGGAACTGGGCAATCCGCTCCTGCTTGAAGTGCCGAACGATCACGCCCTGCTCTCGCAACTTCGCCGCCAGCCCTGCCGCATCGTGCTTCGGATGACGGGCAAAAATGAAGTTGGCTGCCGACGGCAACACCTCAAAACCCTTCGCCTCAAGTTGCCCGACGACCTTGTCGCGACTCTCGATCACCAGCTGACAGGTCTTGTCGAAGTACTCACGATCCTCAAACGCCGCCGCAGCCCCGACAATCGCCAGGCGATCCAGCGGATAAGAGTTGAAGCTGTTCTTGATCCGCTCCAGCGCCTCGATCAAGTCCGGATGCCCCACCGCCAGGCCAACCCGCAGGCCGGCCAGTGAACGGGATTTGGACAGGGTCTGAGTCACCAGCAGGTTCGGATAACGGTCCACCAACGTGATCGCCGTCTCTCCGCCAAAGTCGATGTAGGCCTCATCTACCACGACCACTGAATCCGGGCTGGCCTTGAGGATCTGCTCAACGGCGTCCAGCGCCAGCAGGCAACCGGTCGGTGCATTCGGGTTCGGGAAGATGATCCCGCCGTTTGGCTTGGCGTAGTCGGCCGGGTTGATCTGGAACTGCTCGTCCAGCGGCACCGCGTCGAACCTGATGCCATACAACCCGCAGTAAACCGGATAGAAGCTGTAGCTGATGTCCGGGAACAGCAGCGGCTGATCGTGTTGCAGCAGACCGTGGAAGATGTGCGCCAGGACTTCATCGGAACCGTTGCCGAGGAACACCTGATTGCCTTGCACGCCGTAGTACCTGGCAACAGCCTGCTTGAGCAGGTCGCTGTTCGGGTCCGGGTACAAACGCAGATTGTCGTTCAGTTCGGTCTGCATCGCCGCCAGGGCTTTAGGCGATGGACCGTACGGGTTTTCGTTGGTGTTGAGCTTCACCAGTTTCGTCAATTTTGGCTGCTCGCCCGGCACGTAAGGCACCAGGCTCTTGACGAAGGGGCTCCAGAATTTACTCATCTTCAGTTCCCCTGCTTGTCGTCAATGATGCGGTATTCGGCACTACGGGCGTGGGCCGTCAGCGACTCGCCACGGGCCAGTACGGAAGCGGTCTTGCCCAACTCGGACGCACCCTGCTCGGAACAGAAGATGATCGAGGAGCGTTTCTGGAAGTCGTACACACCCAGCGGCGAAGAAAAACGCGCGGTGCCAGACGTCGGCAACACGTGGTTCGGACCGGCGCAGTAGTCGCCCAAGGCTTCGGAGGTGTGACGGCCCATGAAGATCGCGCCCGCGTGACGGATCTGCGGCAACCACGCCTGCGGATCAGCGACCGACAACTCAAGGTGTTCCGGTGCGATGCGGTTGGCCACTTCGATGGCTTGTTCCATGTCGCGGACCTTGATCAACGCGCCCCGGCCATTGATCGAGGTTTCGATGATCTCGGCGCGTTCCATGGTTGGCAGCAGCTTGGCGATGCTCGCGGCGACCTTGTCGAGGAATTCGGCGTCCGGGCTGACCAGAATCGCCTGGGCGTCTTCATCGTGCTCGGCCTGGGAGAACAGGTCCATGGCGATCCAGTCCGGATCGGTCTGGCCGTCGCACACCACGAGAATCTCGGACGGACCGGCGATCATGTCGATACCGACCTGACCAAACACATGACGCTTGGCGGTGGCGACATAGATGTTGCCCGGGCCCACCACTTTATCGACCTTCGGCACGCTTTCGGTGCCGTAAGCCAGCGCGGCAACCGCTTGGGCGCCGCCGATGGTGAACACGCGGTCGACGCCGGCAATGCAGGCCGCAGCCAGTACCAGCTCGTTGATTTCACCGCGCGGGGTCGGCACCACCATGACCACTTCGGTCACGCCCGCCACTTTGGCCGGGATCGCGTTCATCAGCACCGAAGACGGATACGACGCTTTGCCGCCCGGCACATACAGACCGGCGCGATCCAGCGGCGTGACCTTCTGGCCCAACACCGTGCCGTCGGCTTCGGTGTAGCTCCAGGAATCCTGTTTCTGTTTTTCGTGGTAGCTGCGCACGCGGGCCGCGGCTTTTTCCAGTGCTTCACGCTGCGGCACGGTGATCCGGGTCAGGGCCAGTTCCAGGCGCTCACGCGGCAGGATCAGGTCGGCCATCGAGGCGACTTCGAGGCCATCGAACTTCTGGGTGAATTCCACCAGCGCCGCATCGCCACGCTCGCGCACGGCTTTGATGATGTCCAGCACCCGCTGATTGACCGAGTCGTCAGACACACTTTCCCAGCTCAGCAGATGATCCAGATGATGTGCGAAATCCGGGTCAGCAGCGTTGAGTCGGCGAATTGCAGTCGGTGCGGTCATAGCGAGAGCCTCATAGGAATGGCAAAAACTCAGGTGCCCGAAGCTACCATCGATCCGCTTGGGCACCTGAGAATTCTGGCTATGAGGCGGATAGACGGGCGCGACTTAACGTCGCGCAGGTGAATCAGCCGCGGTGTCGAGACTCCACTGCCTTGCGCAGGGTGTCGATCAACGCCTGGATACGGGCGTGCTGCATTTTCATCGATGCTTTGTTGACGATCAGCCGGGAGCTGATGTCGGCAATGAAATCCTGAGGCTCCAGGCCATTGGCCCGCAGGGTGTTGCCGGTGTCGACCACGTCGATGATCTTGTCGGCCAGACCAATCAGCGGCGCCAGTTCCATCGAGCCGTACAGCTTGATGATGTCAACCTGACGACCCTGCTCGGCGTAGTAGCGCTTGGCAACGTTGACGAACTTGGTGGCAACCCGCAGACGGCCTTTGGGCTCGACATCGCCGACACGGCCGGCGGTCATCAGCTTGCACAGGGCAATGCGCAGGTCCAGAGGCTCGTACAGGCCCTGGCCGCCATATTCCATCAGCACATCTTTACCGGCGACGCCGAGGTCCGCGGCACCATGCTCGACATAGGTCGGCACGTCGGTGGCGCGCACGATCAGCAGACGTACGTCAGGCTGGGTCGTGGGAATGATCAGCTTGCGGCTCTTGTCCGGATTCTCGGTCGGCACGATGCCCGCTTCAGCCAGAAGCGGCAGGGTGTCGTCAAGGATGCGGCCCTTGGACAGTGCGATGGTCAACATGGGAAACGTCAGTCCTTATCAAGGTACTCATGCCCGGTCGCAAATGGCGCCGGACACACATCGAGCCGGAAACCGGCTCGACTTCAACAATTCAACGGGCATGTCCTTATGCCCATGCAGCAACTACTAGCCCGGTACGCGGCGGATCTTGGCGCCGAGCATCTGCAGTTTCTCTTCGATGCACTCGTAACCACGGTCGATGTGGTAGATGCGGTCGATCAGCGTGTCGCCTTCGGCGATCAACGCCGAGATCACCAGGCTGGCCGAAGCACGCAGGTCGGTGGCCATGACAGGCGCGCCTTTGAGCGTCTCGGTGCCGGTAACGATGGCAGTGTTGCCTTCGACCTGGATCTTGGCGCCCATGCGGTGCAGTTCGTAAACGTGCATGAAGCGGTTTTCGAAGATCGTCTCGATCACAGCGCCCGTGCCTTCGGCAATGGCGTTGAGGGAGATGAACTGCGCTTGCATGTCGGTAGGGAACGCCGGGTAAGGAGCGGTCCGCACGTTGACGGCTTTTGGCCGCTTGCCGTGCATGTTCAGCTCAATCCAGTCTTCGCCGCAGGTGATTTCGGCACCCGACTCGCGGAGTTTTTCCAGAACGGCTTCGAGGATAGTCGGATCAGTGTCCTTGACCTTCACACGACCGCCGGTCACGGCAGCCGCCACCAGGTAGGTGCCGGTTTCGATGCGGTCAGGCATCACTTTGTACGTGGTCGGGTGCAGACGCTCAACGCCATCAATGGTGATGGTGTCGGTGCCGGCGCCAGTGATCTTGGCACCCATGGCGATCAGGAAGTTCGCCAGGTCGATGACTTCAGGCTCACGAGCGGCGTTCTGCAACACGCTGCGGCCCTTGGCCAGAGCGGCCGCCATCATGATGTTTTCGGTGCCGGTCACGCTGACGGTGTCGAAGAAGAAGTGCGCGCCACGCAGGCCACCTTCAGGCGCCTTGGCCTTGATGTAGCCGCCTTCGACGTCGATGACCGCACCCATGGCTTCAAGGCCACGGATGTGCAGGTCAACCGGACGCGAACCGATGGCGCAACCGCCAGGCAGTGCGACTTCGGCTTCACCGAAACGGGCAACCATCGGGCCCAGCACCAGGATCGACGCACGCATGGTTTTAACCAGTTCGTACGGTGCGATCAGGGTCTTGATGGTGCGCGGGTCGATTTCGACGCTGAGCTTCTCGTCGATCACCGGCTCGATGCCCATGCGACCGAACAGCTCGATCATCGTGGTGATGTCGTGCAGGTGCGGCAGGTTGGCCACGGTTACCGGGCCATCACACAGCAGGGTGGCAGCCAGGATCGGCAGGGCAGAGTTCTTTGCCCCGGAGATGCGGATTTCGCCATCAAGACGAACGCCACCGGTAATAATCAATTTATCCATAAGAATCTCGACGCCCTTGGGCTCAGGTGCGCTCGGCCCAGGCCGCGCTGCTGAAAAATTTCATAGTGACCGCATGGATGCTGCCATCGGTGATCCATGGGTTCAAATGGGCATAGATCTGCTGCTGACGCTTCACCGGGCTCAACGCCGCCAGTTCATCGCTAATCACGTTCAGCTGGAAATTGCAGCCTTCGCCCTCAACTTCTACCAACGTTCCGGGCAGCTTTCCTTCAAGGAAGCTCTTCACTTCTACGGCCTGCATGCTCAACCTCAATCGGCGCCCTGTGCGCACGGGTCGGACATCATACAAAAAAGCCCCGCGCCTGCGAACCCCGCTAAGCAGGACTCTGACGGGGGGCTTCCTTATAGATGCGGTCAGGGGTGCGCCAACAGCTCGGTCAATTCGCTGACCTGAGCGATTTCACGCATGTCTTCGGGCATCCCACGGATGCTCAGCGCCTTGCCGGCCGCCTCTGCATCACGCATGAAGCACAGCAGCAGCGACAATCCGACGCTGCTGGACTTCAACACTGCCGAGCAGTCGACCACCAGTTCGGTAGCCGCGCTCGATTTAATCAACGCCTGCCCCTGCTTGCGCAAGCCAGGGGCCGTGAGGTAGTCCAGCATGCCGCTAAGCCGAAGTTCGCCGGACTCGCTCATGCGAATGGCCGACACACTCATTGGGCTGGCTTCTCAGTCGATGCCTTGGCTTTGGCGACTTCCCCGGCCCAACCGTTAATGGTCTTGTCCAGGTCGTTGCCATTGCGCTGCATCGCATCCGCGAACTGGTCACGGAACAGCTTGCCGATGTTGATACCGTTGATGATGACGTTGCGCAGTTTCCACTCGCCATTGATCTTTTCCAGTGTGTAAGACACCGGATAGATCGCGCCGTTACTGCCTTTGACGGTCATGCCGACGCTGGTGCGATCGCCCGATTCATCTTTGGCCGGGTCAACGGTGATGCCCTGATTGTTGTACTCGAGCAGCGCATTGCCATAAAACTGGAACAGACCCTTCTTGAAGTTTTCTTCGAAGGTTTTCATCTGTGCCGGCGTGGCTTTGCGTGAGTACTTGACCGTCATGATGCTCTTGGAGATGCCTTCGGCATCCACCACAGGTCCGACGATGGTGTTCAGCGCCGTATAGAAGTCCTGTGGATCCTGCTTGTACTTCTCTTTGTTGGCCGACAGATCGGCCAGCATCCGGTTGGTGGTGTCCTGTACCAGATCGTGCGCGGTAGGCGCCGCCACGGCGTTAGCCATCAACGGCAGCGCCGTGAGTACTACCAACAGGCCACGTCGCAAGGTAGAGATCATTCAAAAGCTCCTCATTTGGCGTCTTTGCTAACGGTATTGAGCAGGAATTTACCGATCAGGTCCTCAAGCACCAGCGACGACTGGGTGTCGTGGATGGTCCCACCATCCTTGAGCAAGGCTTCTTCGCCGCCCACGCTGATACCGATGTATTTCTCGCCCAACAGGCCAGCGGTCAGGATAGATGCAGTGGAGTCGGTCGGCAGGTTATCTACGCGCTTTTCCAGTTGCATGGTCACCCGACCGGTGAAGCTGTCGCGGTCCAGATCGATTGCGGTGACCTTGCCGATGGTGACGCCGGCCATGGTCACTTTAGCTCTGACCGTCAAACCGGCGATATTGTCGAAGTACGCATAAAGTTTATACGTGTCGGTGCTCGGGCTCGGGGACAGACCACTCACCCGCAACGCCAGCAGCAATAAAGCCAGGATGCCAGCCAGCAAGAAAAGGCCGACACCGATTTCCAGGGTGCGGTTTTGCATCAGAAATCTCCAAACATCAAGGCGGTCAAAATAAAGTCCAGGCCGAGTACAGCCAAAGAGGCATACACCACGGTCTTGGTAGTGGCACGACTGATCCCCTCGGAAGTGGGCTCACAGTCATAGCCTTGGAATACGGCGATCCAGGTCACGACGAACGCGAAGACGATGCTTTTGATGATGCCATTGAGCACGTCATCAGTGAACGTCACGCTGTTTTGCATGTTCGACCAGTACGAACCTTCATACACACCGAGCCAGTCGACGGCCACCCACGAACCACCCCAGATACCCACCACGCTGAAAATCATTGCCAGCACCGGCAGGGAAATGAAGCCGGCCCACAAGCGCGGGGCGACGATGTATTTGAGCGGGTCGACACCAATCATTTCCAGACTGGAGAGCTGTTCGGTGGATTTCATGTTGCCGATTTCCGCCGTCAGCGCCGAACCGGCACGCCCGGCAAACAGCAACGCCGTCACCACAGGTCCCAATTCACGCAATAGCGTCAGCGCAACCATCTGCCCGACCGCCTGCTCCGAGCCGTAGCTGGACAGGATGTTGAAGCCTTGCAGCGCCAGCACCATCCCGATGAACACGCCGGAGACGACAATGATCACCAGGGACATCACGCCGACAGAATGGAGCTGCTTGATCAGCAGGCCAAAGCCGCCGCCGATGCCACCGCGACCGAGCAAGGCATGGAACAGGAAAATCGTCGAGCGGCCGAACACCGCCAGCGCGTCGATGGCGGCATGGCCAAACCGGCGCACGCGCTCTATTAATGAAATCTTGCGCATCAACGCTTCCCCAGAAGATCTGCGCGGTAATCCGTCGCTGGAAAGTGGTATGCGACCGGACCGTCGGGTTCGCCGGTCATGAATTGACGGATCCGTGGCTCCTGCGAGTTCATCAGTTCCGCGGGAGTCCCCTGCCCCAACACCTGGCCTTCGCCGACGACATAGATGTAGTCGGCGATGCTCGCGGTTTCGGCCAGATCGTGGGACACCACGATACTGGTGATACCGAGCGCGTCGTTGAGCAGGCGGATCAGGCGCACCAGTACGCCCATGGCAATGGGGTCCTGGCCGACAAAGGGCTCGTCGTACATGAGGATCTGCGGATCGAGGGCAATCGCCCTGGCCAGCGCAACACGACGCTTCATGCCACCGGACAACTCGTCAGGCATCAGGTCGATGGCGCCACGCAAGCCCACGGCCTGCAATTTAAGCAGGACGATGTCGCGGATCATTTCTTCCGGCAGCTCGGTATGAACGCGCAGCGGAAACGCGACGTTCTCGAACACATCGAGGTCGGTAAACAGGGCGCCGCTCTGGAACAGCACCCCCATGTGTTTGCGCGCATCGAACAGATCACTGCGCGACAACTTGGGCAGGTTCTGGCCGTTGACCCAGACTTCGCCCTTGGTGGGACGCAATTGTGCGCCCATCAATCGCAACAGCGTGGTTTTGCCACACCCGGAAGGCCCCATGATGCCGGTGACCTTGCCGCGCGGGATACGGATATCGACGTTATTGAAAATGCTGCGCGTACCGCGCTTGAAGGTCAGTCCCTTCAGCTCGACCGCGTAGGCGTTATCGGCACTCATCTAAACTCCTTGCGATGCAGCCTCTCACTCGGACGCCTGGCTCTCTGACGAAAGCACATACCTCCCCGGGCAGGCCGAACTGGCGGCGAACTATATCACTGCAAAGGCCTGCCCCCCAAGGCCCAAGCCCGACCATGTTCAGTAACATGACAGGCAAAAAGCCTTGTTTAGAGGGGATTCGGTTACAGGGAATGACAAAGCGTGACGAACTAGCGTGAGGGTTTTGATCATTACCGCTATAATCGCCGCCTTTTCATCAGGCTATACGATTTCTGACATGAGCCAATCCAGCGACCTGATTCAATCAGCACAACGCACCATCCGCCTCGAACTGGAAGCCGTAGAAGGCTTGCTGCCCCACATCGACGCTGATTTCGTACGCGCTTGCGAGATGATTCTGGCCAGCAAAGGCCGCGTGGTGGTGGTCGGCATGGGTAAGTCCGGGCACATCGGCAACAAGATCGCCGCCACCCTGGCCAGCACCGGCACCACGGCTTTTTTCGTGCACCCGGCCGAAGCCAGCCACGGCGACATGGGCATGATCACGCGAGACGACATCATCCTGGCCCTGTCGAACTCCGGTTCCACCAACGAAATCGTCACCCTGTTGCCCCTGATCAAGCGTCTGGGCATACAGTTGATCAGCGTGACCGGCAACCCGGAATCACCGCTGGCCAAGGCTGCCGAGGTCAATCTCAACGTTCACGTCGAACACGAGGCCTGCCCGCTGAACCTGGCACCCACCTCCTCTACCACTGCCGCGTTGGTCATGGGCGACGCCCTGGCCGTTGCGTTGCTGGAAGCGCGCGGCTTTACCGCTGAAGACTTCGCCTTTTCCCACCCCGGTGGTGCGCTGGGCCGGCGTCTGCTGCTGAAAGTGGAAAACGTCATGCACGCCGGGCAAGAGCTGCCACAGGTTCAACGCGGCACCTTGCTCAAGGACGCGTTGATGGAAATGACCCGCAAGGGTCTGGGCATGACCGTCATTCTGGAAGCCGACGGCAAGCTGGCAGGGATCTTCACTGACGGTGATCTGCGCCGCACACTGGATCGCAGCATCGACATCCACAGCGCCACCATTGACCAGGTCATGACCGCACACGGCAAGACCGCCCGCGCCGAAATGCTCGCCGCCGAGGCCCTGAAAATCATGGAAGACCACAAAATCAACGCGCTGGTCGTGGTCGACAGCGAAGACCGTCCGGTCGGCGCCTTGAACATGCACGACTTGCTGCGCGCAGGAGTAATGTAATGAGTTCGGACCTGCTGCAACGCGGCAAACAGATCAAACTTGCCGTGTTCGACGTCGACGGCGTGCTGACTGACGGACGCCTGTACTTCCTCGAAGACGGCAGTGAGTTCAAGACGTTCAACACCCTCGACGGTCAAGGCATCAAGATGTTGATGGCGGCGGGCGTACAGACGGCTATCATCAGCGGCCGCAAGACCCCGGTGGTCGAACGACGAGCAAAAAACCTCGGCATCCCGCACCTTTATCAAGGTCGCGAGGACAAACTGGTGGTACTGGACGAACTTCTGGCCCAACTCAACCTAAGCTATGAACAAGTGGCCTATCTCGGTGACGACCTGCCGGACCTGCCGGTGATTCGCCGCGTCGGCCTCGGCATGGCGGTAGCCAACGCTGCCAGCTTCGTGCGTGAAAACGCCCATGGCATTACCGTCGCCCGTGGTGGCGAGGGTGCCGCTCGCGAATTCTGCGAATTGATCCTGCGCGCCCAGGGCCGCCTCGATGCGGCCAACGCCGCGTACCTGTGAGCCCATTATGCTAAGCAAAAAGTTTCGTAACATCCTGTTGTTCAGTTGCATCGCGGCGCTGTTCGCTGCGGTCGGCTACTGGAACATCAGCCCGGAACGCTTTCTCGACAAGACAGTTGCCCCTGTCGACGAAAGCGCGATCGACTATTACGCACTCAACGCCCATAGCGTGCAGTACCTGCCGGACGGCAAATTGCAGTACGAAATGACGTCCGACAAGGTCGAACACCTGAAAGTGTCCGAGGTCACGCTGCTGACCAACCCCGACCTGAACATGTTCCGCGGCACCCAGTTTCCCTGGCACGTCCAGAGCGAACATGGGGAAGTCAATCCAGACGGCACCCAGGTCGAGCTGATCGACTCGGTACGCATTACCCGTTTCGACGAAAAGAACCGCAGGACCCTGATTACCACCACCCGTATGACTGTGTTCCCGCAGCAGCAATATGCGCAGACCGACCAACCCGTTAGAATCGACGGCGCTGGCGGTGTATCGACAGGCAACGGAATGAAAGCGTACTTGAAAGAAAGCAGGATACACCTGCTATCTAACGTAAGAGGACAGTATGAGGCTCGTTAAAACCCTCCCTATTTTGCTCAGTCTGGGCGCAGCACTGGGAAGCGTGAGCGCCTGGGCTCTGCCGAACGATCAAGAGCAGCCAATCCGCATTCAGGCCGACGATGCCCAACTGGACGACAAGAATGGCGTGGCCACCTATAAAGGTGACGTGATCATCACCCAGGGCTCGATGATCGTTAAGGGCAACACCGTGACCATCACTCGTACGCCGGCTGGCGACATCGACGTGGTGACTTCGGTGGGCAACCTCGCCTACTTCGAGCAACTGCAGACCGCTGGCGACACCAAGCCTGTCCAGGGTTGGGGTGTGACTATCCAGTACCACGCCGCGCAAAACCGCGTCGTGCTGATCGACAAGGCAAAAGTTGTCGACAAGGACAACAACACCACCCAGGGCGAGAAAATCGTCTACGACACAGTCAAGAAGCTTGCGAGCGCTGGCCGTGCGACAGGCAACAAGGTCACCGAGGCGCGTCCACGCATCGACATGGTGATCCAGCCGAAGAAGAAAACCGACGAGCAGAAGGCCCAGTAATGGCAACTCTGAAAGCTCAGCATCTGGCCAAGAGCTACAAGAGCCGCCAGGTCGTGCGCGACGTCAGCCTGTCGATCGACAGCGGTCAAATCGTCGGCCTGCTGGGTCCCAACGGCGCCGGCAAGACCACCTGCTTCTACATGATTGTCGGCCTGGTGCAGGCCGATCAGGGCCGTGTGCTGATCGATGATCTGGACGTCAGCCACCAGCCGATGCACGGTCGTGCAAAGGCCGGTATCGGCTATCTGCCGCAAGAAGCGTCGATCTTCCGCAAACTCTCGGTGGCCGACAACATCATGGCGATCCTCGAGACCCGCAAGGAACTCGACAAGGCCGGGCGTCGCAAAGAGCTGGAAAGCCTGCTGCAGGAATTCCACATCAGCCACATCCGCGACAACCTCGGCATGAGCCTGTCGGGTGGTGAACGCCGCCGCGTGGAAATCGCTCGCGCACTGGCCACCAATCCGAAATTCATCCTGCTCGACGAACCTTTCGCCGGCGTGGACCCGATTTCGGTCGGCGACATCAAGCAGATCATCTACCACCTCAAGGCCAAAGGCATTGGCGTGCTGATCACTGACCACAACGTCCGTGAAACCCTGGATATCTGCGAAACGGCCTACATCGTCAACGATGGCCAGCTGATTGCCGAAGGCGACTCCGCCACTATCCTGGCCAACGACCTGGTTAAAGAAGTTTATCTGGGCCATGAGTTCCGCCTGTAAGCGTTGAGGTGTCTGGCTAGTCGACTGAGCGCTTACGACGATAAAAATCAACAGGTTTTTATTGTTACAGCGCTCTAGGCAAACACTTCAGTTTCAGGCATATAATTTGCTTATGTTTGGCGCTCCGGCGCCCTGTAGTGGATGGCGCATGTGCGCCGGCGAATAAGGTGTTAAGCCCCAGCCATGAAACCATCGCTAGTCTTGAGAATGGGCCAGCAGCTGACGATGACACCGCAGCTGCAACAGGCCATCCGCCTGCTCCAATTGTCGACCCTGGACCTGCAACAGGAAATCCAGGAGGCCCTGGAGTCCAATCCGATGCTCGAACGCCAGGAAGAAGGCGACGACTTCGACAACGCCGACCCCTTGGCCGACAAAGCCGAACAGCAACCCAATGCCGATGTTTCGGAACCCTCCTACCAGGAAACCGCCCCGACGGTGGACAACCTCGAGGAAGGTGACTGGAACGAGCGCATTCCCAACGAACTGCCCGTCGACACGGCCTGGGAAGACGTCTACCAGACCAGCGCCAGCAGCCTGCCGAGCAACGATGACGACGAATGGGACTTCACCACTCGCACTTCGGCTGGCGAGAGCCTGCAAAGCCACCTGCTCTGGCAACTGAACCTGGCACCGATGTCCGACACCGATCGCCTGATCGCCGTGACCCTGATCGACTGCATCAACAATCAGGGCTACCTGGATGAAACCCTGGAGGAGATCCTCGAAGCCTTCGATCCGGAACTGGACATCGAACTGGACGAAATCGAAGCCGTCCTGCACCGCATCCAGCAATTCGAACCGGCCGGCATCGGCGCTCGCAACCTGGGCGAATGCCTGCTGCTGCAATTGCGCCAATTGCCCGCCAAGACGCCTTGGCTGGCCGAAGCCAAGCGCCTGGTCTGCGACTACATCGATTTGCTCGGCAGTCGCGACTACAGCCAGCTGATGCGCCGCATGAAGCTCAAGGAAGATGAACTGCGCCAGGTCATCGAACTGGTCCAGAGTCTCAACCCGCGCCCCGGCTCGCAGATCGAATCCAGCGAAGCCGAGTACGTCGTTCCAGACGTGATCGTGCGCAAGGACAACGAACGCTGGCTGGTGGAACTGAACCAGGAGTCGGTTCCAAGGCTGCGGGTCAACGCCCAGTACGCCGGGTTTGTCCGTCGCGCCGACACCAGCGCCGACAACACCTTCATGCGCAATCAGCTGCAAGAGGCCCGCTGGTTCATCAAGAGCCTGCAAAGCCGCAACGAAACCCTGATGAAAGTTGCCACCCAGATCGTCGAGCATCAGCGCGGCTTCCTCGAATACGGCGACGAAGCCATGAAGCCGCTGGTCCTGCATGACATCGCCGAAGCGGTAGGCATGCACGAATCGACGATTTCACGGGTGACCACGCAAAAATTCATGCATACCCCTCGGGGTATTTATGAGTTGAAATACTTTTTCTCCAGTCACGTCAGCACCTCCGAAGGCGGCGAATGCTCGTCCACGGCGATCCGCGCGATCATCAAAAAACTGGTTGCCGCGGAAAATCAGAAAAAGCCGTTGAGTGACAGCAAGATCGCTGGTTTACTGGAGGCACAAGGCATTCAGGTGGCTCGCCGCACCGTCGCCAAGTACCGCGAATCCTTAGGGATCGCGCCTTCGAGCGAACGCAAGCGGTTGATGTAGAGCCACGCCACAGCGTTCCAGTGGTAGATCATCTGATCTACCGCTTTATGCACTGGCAACGAAGGAGAAGCTGTATGCAAGTCAACATCAGTGGACACCAACTGGAAGTGACCGAACCCCTGCGCACCTACATCGGCGAAAAACTCGAACGATTAGAGCGGCATTTCGACAAGATCACCAACGTGCAGGTCACGATGACGGTCGAGAAGCTGAAGCAGAAAATCGAAGCCACCCTGCATATTCCCGGCAGTGAAGTGGTCGCCAACGCGGAGCATACCGATATGTACGCGGCGATCGACTCACTGACCGACAAGCTGGATAAACAACTCAAAAAGCATAAGGAAAAGACCCAGAGCCTCCTCCAGGGTGCAACCGGTCGTTAACACTCCCAACCCATGATCCGACTTGAAAACATCCTGACCCCCGGCCGTTCCCTCGTGAACGTGCCGGGCGGCAGTAAAAAGAAAGCCCTCGAACAAATTGCCAACCTGATCGCCCGGGAAGTGCCGGATCTGGAGATGCAAGATGTCTTCGAGGCTTTGATTGCCCGTGAAAAACTCGGCTCGACCGGTTTTGGCAACGGCATCGCCATCCCCCACTGCCGCCTGAAGGATTGCAAGTCGCCCATCAGCGCCTTGATGCACCTCGACGCCCCTATCGATTTCGACGCCATCGACGGCGCTCCGGTTGACCTGTTGTTCGTACTGCTGGTCCCGCAAGCGGCTACCGATGCGCACCTTGAACTGCTCCGCCAGATCGCCAGCATGCTCGATCGCAAGGAGGTGCGGGAAAAACTGCGTAGTGCTCAGAGCAACGAAGCCTTGTATAAGGTTGTTCTGGAAGAGCAAAACGGTCACTAATCATGCGCTTGATCATCGTCAGTGGCCGTTCCGGCTCAGGTAAAAGTACCGTACTCGATGTTCTCGAGGACAACGGCTACTACTGCATCGACAACCTGCCCGCCGGCTTGCTGCCGGAACTGGCCGAACGCGCACTGATTCATACCGAATTGGCACAGCCGTTGGTCGCCGTGTCCATCGATGCGCGTAACCTGCCGAGCCACCTGTCACGCTTTCCCGAACTGCTCGAAGAAGTCCGTAGCCGGCACATCAAGTGCGATGTGCTGTACCTGGACGCCGACGAAGAAACCTTGCTCAAGCGCTTTTCCGAAACCCGTCGGCGTCACCCGCTGAGCACCCCCAACCGTTCGTTGGCCGAGGCGATCGAGGACGAAAGCAATCTGCTGGGTCCGATCGTCGATCTGGCCGACCTCAAGATCAACACCACGAATCTGAACCTGTACCAGCTGCGCGACACCATCAAGCTGCGCCTGCTGAACCAGCCGGAAGCCGGTACTGCCTTTCTGGTCGAGTCGTTCGGATTCAAGCGTGGCATGCCGGTGGACGCGGACCTGGTGTTCGACGTGCGTTGCCTGCCCAACCCTTACTGGAAGCCGGAGCTGCGTGCGCAGTCGGGGCTCGATCAACCGGTGGCCGAGTACCTCGCCGCTCAACCAGACGTCGAAGAAATGTTCCAGGACATATCGTCGTATCTGCTCAAGTGGCTGCCGCGCTTTGCCGCCAGCAACCGTGCTTATGTCACCATTGCCATTGGCTGCACCGGCGGGCATCACCGCTCCGTCTACCTGACCGAACGTCTGGGCCAGGTTCTGCAACAATCCCTGAAGAACGTCCAGGTCCGCCACCGCGACCTCAGCTAAAGGATTCACACCGCGATGCCTGCTCTGGAAATCGAAATCATCAACAAGCTGGGCCTGCATGCCCGTGCTTCTGCAAAATTCGTCGGGGTCGCCGGCGAGTTCAAGGATTGCACGATCAGAGTAGGACGCACTCCGGAATCCACGGTCGACGGCAAAAGCATCATGGCAATGATGATGCTCGCTGCGGGCAAGGGCACCAAAATCTATATCAGCACCGAAGGCGAAGACGCGCAAAGGGCACTGGATGCGTTGAAGGCCTTGATCGACCGTTATTTCGACGAAGGCGAGTAAACGCCAGTCCAGACCAAAGCCGCTCAGTAACCCGATAAAAAAGGCGCACCACCCAATCAGGTGGCGCGCCTTTTTTGTGACAAGCGAGTTTAGCTGCCCGCCACCGTCATGCGCTCGATCAAAACAGAACCCGTACGAATGTTACTGCGCAGCTCCAGGTCATTACCGACCGCCACGATCTGCTTGAACATGTCGCGCATATTGCCGGCAATGGTCACTTCCTGGACCGCGAACTGGATTTCGCCGTTCTCGACCCAGAAACCCGCCGCACCACGGGAGTAATCCCCGGTGACCATGTTCAGGCCCTGCCCCATCAGTTCGGTGACCAGCAGGCCACGGCCCATGCGGCGCAGCAAAGCGGCCTGATCTTCATCGCCGTGGGTGACGAACAGGTTGTGCACGCCGCCGGCGTTGGCAGTGCTTGGCATCCCGAGTTTACGCCCGGAATAGGTACCAAGGATGTACGACACCAGCTCACCCTTTTCGACGAACGGTTTGGCGTAGGTCGCCAGACCATCGCCATCAAACGCGGAACTGCCCAGGGCGCGCATCAGGTGCGGACGTTCATCGATGGTCAACCATTCCGGGAACAGCTTCTGACCCAGCGTACCTTCGAGGAACGACGATTTGCGGTACAGGCTGCCGCCGGAAATCGCCGACAGGAAGCTGCCGAACAACCCCCCCGCCAGCTCGGCGGAAAACAGCACCGGCACCTCGCAAGTCGGTACCGGACGCGCGCCCAGACGGCTCGCCGCCCGTTGCGCGGCACGTTGGCCAATGCTCACCGGGTCGGCCAGCAAATTGCCCTGACGGTTCACGTCGTACCAGTAATCACGCTGCATCTGGCCATCAGCCTCGGCGATCATCACGCAGCTCAGGCTGTGGCGGGTCGACGCGTAGCCACCGATAAACCCGTGGCTGTTGCCGTACACGCGGCAACCCTGATGAGTGCTGAGGGTGGTGCCGTCGGCATTTTTGATCCGGCTGTCGGTGGCAAACGCAGCGGCTTCGCAGGCCAGCGCTTGTTCGATGGCTTGTTCCGGGGTGATGTCCCATTGGTGGAACAGGTCGAAATCCTGCAGGTCGCGAGCCATCAGCGCGGCATCAGCCAGGCCCGAGGCTTCGTCTTCGGAGGTGTGCTTGGCGATGGCGAGCGCCGCCGCGACGGTTTCGCGAATGGCCTCAGGACCACTGGCCGATGTACTGGCCGAGCCTTTGCGCTGACCGACGTACAAGGTGATGCCAAAGCCCTGATCGCGGTTGAATTCGACGGTTTCGACCTCACGCTGACGCACCGAGGTGGACAGGCCCTGCTCCAGGGACACGGCAACTTCGCAGGCGCTGGCGCCCTGACGCTTGGCTTCAGCGATGATCTGCTCGACTTGTTCTTGCAGTGCCGGCAACGCTTGTGGGCCGACGCTTTCAACTGCACTCATGCTGTTCTCCACTCAAATTCTGCTTTCGGTAAGGCCTTCGAGCGACCGGGCCGGACAAGTGGCCCCCGACTGGTTATCATGGCGGCGTTTCTTTGCGGACGGCCACCATGGTTGATTCTTACGACGACTCCCTCGATACGGGAGAAAAAAGCAAATCCCAGGTTAAACGCGAGCTTCATGCTCTGGTTGACCTTGGCGAGCGCCTTACAACACTCAAGCCTGACTTGCTGGCAAAACTGCCGTTGACCGACGCTATGCGTCGGGCCCTGGCCGATGCGCCCAAGCACACCGCGAATATCGCGCGTAAACGGCACCTTATGTTCATCGGCAAACTGATGCGCGATCAGGACACTGCCGCCATTCTGACCTTGCTCGATCAACTCGATGCCTCCACCCGGCAGTACAACGAACGTTTCCATGGCCTGGAACGCTGGCGCGATCGCTTGATCGCGGGCGACGATGCAGTCCTGGAGAAGTTCGTGCTCGACTACCCGGAAGCTGATCGTCAGCAATTGCGCTCCCTGATCCGTCAGGCCCAGCACGAACTGGCGACCAACAAGCCACCGGCATCGAGCCGTAAAATCTTCAAGTACATCCGAGAGCTGGACGAGACTCAACGCGGTCTGCGCTAAGTCCCGAATCGGGTGAACCGCATGCGGTTCACCCGAAGCTCCATCCCTGCTTACGATCCTGTGCCACCCACAGTGATCGCATCGATTTTCAACGTTGGCTGGCCGACACCCACCGGCACCGACTGCCCATCCTTGCCACACGTCCCCACGCCGCTGTCCAGCGCCAGATCGTTACCGACCATCGACACCTTGCTCATGGCTTCCGGACCGTTGCCGATCAACGTCGCGCCTTTGACCGGGGCGGTAATCTTGCCGTCTTCGATCAGGTACGCCTCGCTGGTGGAGAACACGAACTTGCCGCTGGTAATGTCCACCTGGCCACCGCCGAGGTTGGCGCAGTAGATGCCGCGTTTGACCGAAGCGATGATTTCCGCCGGATCGCTTTCGCCCGCCAGCATGTAGGTGTTGGTCATGCGCGGCATCGGCAGGTGCGCGTAGGATTCGCGACGACCGTTACCGGTACGGGCCACGCCCATCAGACGCGCATTGAGCTTGTCCTGCATATAGCCTTTGAGTACGCCGTTTTCGATCAACGTGGTGCACTGCGTCGGGGTGCCTTCGTCGTCGACGCTCAGAGAGCCACGACGGCCTGCCAGCGTGCCGTCATCGACGATGGTGCACAGCTTGGAGGCAACCATCTCGCCCATGCGCCCGCTGTAGGCCGAACTGCCCTTGCGGTTGAAGTCGCCTTCCAGACCGTGGCCGACCGCTTCGTGCAGCAGCACGCCGGACCAGCCGGAACCCAATACCACCGGCAACGTACCGGCCGGCGCCGGAATGGCTTCCAGGTTGACCAGTGCCTGACGCAACGCTTCACGGGCGTAGCCCATGGCGCGGTCGTCACTGAGGAAATAACGGTAATCGGTACGTCCGCCACCGCCATGCCCACCGCGCTCGCGGCGACCGTTTTGTTCAACGATCACGCTCACGTTGAAACGCACCAGCGGCCGTACATCGGCGGCCAGGCTGCCATCGGTGGAGGCCACGAGGATGCGCTCCCAGACGCCGGCCATGCTCACGGTCACTTGCTGGATGCGTGGATCGAGGGCGCGTGTGGCTGCATCGATGCGCTTGAGCAGTTCGACTTTCTCGGCGCGGGAGATCACTTCCAGCGGGTTGTCCGGTCCGTATAACTGGGCAACGTCCTGGGTGGTGAACGCCTGCACCGTGCCATTTTGCCCGGCGCGGGAGATCGAACGCGCGGCACGGGCCGCGGCACCGAGGGCTTCCAGGGTGATGGCATTGCTGTACGCAAAACCGGTTTTTTCACCCGATTGCGCACGCACGCCGACGCCTTGGTCGAGGTTGAAGCTGCCTTCCTTGACGATCCCGTCTTCCAGCGCCCAGGACTCGGAAATCTGCCCCTGGAAATACAGGTCGGCGGCATCGATGCCCGGGCCGGCCAGATCACCGAGTACACCTTGCAGGCTCTCGATCGTTACGCCACCGGGCGCCAAGAGGTGTTCACTGACTGAGGACAACAACTCGCTCATATGCTTTACGCCTTAAATTCATCGTTCTGAGGCAGGTCGCTGGGCGCCCTGCGAGAAAAAACGCCGGTGACTGGACACCGGCATCCGCGCCCTGATGGACGCCTGTTCGCTGCTATCGCGTTCGGCCAGCAGCACGGCCTCGCCTTGATCCTGTTGTGCCAGCACCCGGCCCCAGGGGTCGACGATTGCGGCATGTCCCCAGGTTTCTCGCGGCCCCGGATGCGTTCCACCCTGAGCGGCCGCCAGCACATAACATTGAGTCTCGATGGCCCGGGCACGAATCAGCACATCCCAATGCGCCGCGCCGGTCACCGCCGTAAACGCCGAAGGCGCGGTAATCAACTCCGCCCCGGCAGCCCGTAATTCGCTGTACAGCTCCGGGAAGCGCAGGTCGTAACACACCGTCAGGCCGACTCGCCCGACCGGCGTATCCGCAACCACCACGCCACCGCCATAAGCATAGTCATCGGACTCACGATAACGCCCGCGATTGTCCGCCACGTCCACGTCAAACAAGTGCAGCTTGTCGTAGCGCGCTACTGTTTCGCCATGATCGTTCACCAACAACGAGCAGGCATGCACCTTCGCCGTCGGTTGATCCACCGGCGGCAACGGCAATGTGCCTGCCACTATCCATAACTTGAGGTCGAGGGCGGTCTGTTTCAACCATGGCAGGATAGGGCCTTCACCCAATGCCTCGGCGCGGCCGATGTCGGCAATGTCGCGCCGGCCCATGGCGGCGAAGTTTTCCGGCAGCACGGCGAGTTGCGCACCACCGGCCGCTGCCTGTTCAAGCAGCCGGCGAGCCTGAGCCAGATTGGCCAGCACATCGCTTTGGCTGACCATTTGAATCACCGCTACCGACATGGCCTTTCCTTACTCGAGAAGTGTCCGCCAACCTGTAGCAGCTGGCGAAGCCTGCGTCCGGCTGCTACAGGATCGGCGTCGCTAATTGGAATATGTTCGGCCATGCTACTCCATCAGGCTGGGACATGGCTTTTGAAAAAGAGCGTCAAAAAGGTTTGTCGTAGGTAATCTGCGGCTCTTTCCACGGGCCCTTGACGGTGTATTTCACGCTGGCAAATCGGGAGACGCGGTCACCGATCAGTTTGTCGATCAGGAACAGCGCACCGCCAACAGCCGGCGCGCCGACAATCAACGCCGCAATCGGCAAATTGTTGGTCACCGGCAAGGACACCAGCAACTTGGCGTCGATCTGATCACCCACCAGGTTCAAGGTGCCATCAAGTTCTACGTTGCTGGACGGACCGGTCATCCGGATCGGCTCGCGGGTGACGTAGACACCATTGGTCCCGACCAGCAATCCCTTGACCCGGTCATAGCTCAGGCCTTTGCCGAACAGGTCGGAAAAGTCCAGGCGCAGCCGGCGGCCGATGGAGTTGAAGTTCAGCAGGCCGAAGACTTTCAGAGCCTGGGCACTGCCCTCGACCTCAACAAACTGGCCTTTGGTCAGCGATGCATCCAGGGTGCCGGAGAAACGCTTGCTGGCCAGCCAGGCCGGTGAACCCGGCCAGCGACCGTCAACATCCATATGAAACTCTTCGCTGGTGACACTCGGCGCAAACCCCCAGCCCTTGAGGACATCGGCGAGATTTTTGCCGCTGATCCGCCCCTTGTACCAACTGCTGGAGCTACCGGGCACACCTTCCCAGCCGCCACTGCCTTGCAACAGAATCCCTTTGAGGCCCATGTCGAGGTTGTTGAGTGCAATACCTTTGGCAGTCGGACGGATTTTCAGCGACCAGCCACCCACCAGATCCTGCCCTAGGAAAAGCTGGTTGATGGTGATGTCCAGTGCCGGAATCTTTGTCGGGTCGACCGTAGCCAGTGGATCGGGCGAGTTCTCGTCGGCCACCACCTTCGGATCCGGCGCGGGCAGCCGCACGTATTGCAGATTGACCGCGATCGGTGCGCCTTTCGCATCGGGAACACCGACGGTGCCCTTGGCCTGCTGGCTGTCGAGTTGCAACGCCCAACTGGTAGGCTTTCGGTTCACTTGCACGGACGCCTGATCGAGGGTCGTGCCCAGAGCGCTGAGCTTGCCAATCTTTAAGTCTGCACTGCTGAAGAACTGCTTGGCACTGCCCCCCGGATCCTGACCGGCGTACTTGCCCACCAGATCCTGCCAGGGACCGACATCCAGCTCCGACAGCACACCGCGCACCCGCAGGCCTTTGGCGCCGGGTAATACGGCATCGCCACCACCGAGGAACAGCTCACCACGACCGTCGGCAAAACTGCCGCTAGGGGCTGCAAACGTGAAGTTTGCCAGCTGACCATAGTTGACCCAGTAGCGCCGCTCCGGCCCTTGCAGGGTCATGCGGAACGTCGTGTCACGGCTGTCATCGGCCGTCATGCCGAACGGGGCCGGCAGATCGACCTTCACGCCTTTCAGGCTGGAATTGACCATCAACTGACTGTCAGCACCGTCCAGGTTCAGCTGCAACTGATACGGGATGACCCCGGAAACCGGCAACGGCTGAGTTACGCTCAACCAGTCCGTGAGTTTCTTGACCTCGACCTGACCGGAAGCCGTGACGCGTGTCTTGATGTTGCCCGCGCTGCCATCGGCGAAAATCCGTGCGGTGACAGGCCTGTCAAAAGCCCGCGCGCTAATGTTCTGTCCGCTCAAACCCTTGGTGCTGTCAAAGCGGAAATCACCCTTGAGTTGGGTCAATTCCAGCGAGGGATCGGCCAGTTTCAGGCGCGCCTTGGCGGTCTTGAAATCGACGAGAATCTTCGGTTGCTCGTCTTTGGCCAGCGGGATATCCAGGTTCAACGTGCCTTGCAGATCGCCCTCACCCTCCCACTTGGCAAACGTCTCAGCGGTGCCGATTGGCGCTTCCTGGAGAATTTTCAGGCCATCGCCCAAGCCGCCGGCGAATCCGCCGTCGAGGAACAGATGGACGTTTTTGCCATCGGGGACATGGGGGATATTGACGTAGATATCGCGCACCTGAGTGTCGAGCAACTGGCCCTTGCTGGCCAGAACCCGCACCCCACTGTCTTCCACAAACACATCACCGGTGACCTTGCTCACATGCGGCCAGCCCGGCTGGAACGCCAGTTCGGCATCGTGCACCTTGAAGAACAGGCTGATGCTGCGGGCAGTGTCGGCCGCACCATGGTTCAGCGAGCCCTGATACTGGAAGAAACCTTCGTCTACCGCGCCCTTTAGAATGGCCGTACGCAACCATTCGTCAAGCGCAGGGCTGAGCATGGTCGGCAGGTATTTGGCGGTGTAGCGACCGTCCCCCTCGACCATGCCGACCCGCAGGTCCATGTAGTCTTCCTGGGTGTGATCAAAATGCAGGCGGATCAGGAAGTCACCGGCAATCTTGCCCTCTTCGCCAAGTACCTTGAGGTACGGCGCGATCAGGGTGAAGCCTTCTTTGTCGAGCTTCCAGGTCAGCGTCGCGTTGGCCTGAAGGTATTGCCATGGCTTGGCGAAAATCGGGTCCAGGTGCAGGACAAAGTCCTTGCTGTCCATGCGCAACTCACCCTTGCCGAGGTCACCGCTGATGCTGCCGCTGACATTCCGCGCGGCCGGTGCGCCGTGATAGGCATCAAAACCGACCCGGTCGAGGTTCGCGGCGAAGCTGAACTTGCTGTCGTCGTCGGCATTGGGGCGCACGTCGATCAGCACATTGCGCAGCCCACCGGTCACTTTGAGCTTTTCCACCGCCGTGGCGACACCTTCGGGCAGTGGGCCCAGGGCGTTCAGCAATGGCGTGAGCGGGGTGAGGTCGACGCGGTCGGCTTGCAGGTGCCAGAGCTCCTGGACCTTGTCGGTGGCGGAGGTTTGTGTGAGTTGCAGATGGGATTCCCAGCGCGTCTCGCCAAAATTCATGGCCAGGGAATCCAGCGTCACCACCACGCCTTCAGTGCTGCGTTGGAAATAGCCATTGAGCGCCAGATTGTTGATCTGGATGGGCTTGCGTTCGGCGTAGGCACCTTTGACTTGCGGTGCGTTCAAGCGAATGGCCGCGGATTGCAGTTCGCCCTTGCCCCAATTGATCCAGAGCTCGCCGCCGGCCTTGATCTCGGAAAAATTCCATTGCTGGGTGAGGCGTTCGGGCAGCCATTTCGACCAGTCGCTTTGCGGCAGGCTCACGTAAGCCTCGGCTTCACCGTCCTTCCACTGACTGGCCTGAATGCGGGTGCGCAGGCTCATGGCAACTGGCTGGCCATCGGGCAAGGTCATTCGCGCATCGAGGCGTTGGCGAGAAGCACCGGTTTTCAGATTGAAACCGACGTAGGTCAGGGTCAGTGGCGGCTGGTCCAGGGGCTGCAAGGTCACCTGACTGTCAATCACCGACAACTGCTGGACCATTTGCATGCGATTGAGCAACTGCTCTGGATCGAGTGGCTGATCTTTCTGCACCGGCAAACCTTCCAGCGCCCACTGACCGTCGTCGCCTTCCTTGAGGCTGATCTTCAAACCATTGAGTTCAAGGTGAGCGATGCGCACCTGGCGCGCCAACAGGCTTTCCCAAATGTCTGGCACTGCACGCACCTGATCCAGATGAAGGGCATTGGCGCCTTCGCCGACGGTCACGTCATGGGCCAGCAGAATCGGCGCAAAACCACTCCAGTTACCTTCCAGCTTGCCGATTTGCAGCGGCATGCCCAACGCTTCGGTGGCTTTGGTTTCGACGTCGGCACGGTATTCGGCCACCAGAGGCGTCAGCTCTCGGCCGAGGCTGACGTAAAACGCCATCAACACGAGTACCAACGCGCACAGGCCCAGACCCCAACGGGTCAATGCAACCAAAATGCGTGTCAGACGTTCCATGTCAGGTGGCTCCCATGGCAAAAATGCTGCAAAAAGCTGAGGCCAGCCGTTCTATTAAGGTTGAAACACCGCGATTCAGAGCAGCACCACGTCGTATTGTTCCTGGGAATACATGGTTTCCACCTGGAATCGGATCGTGCGTCCGATAAACCCTTCCAGCTCGGCCACGTTGCCTGACTCTTCGTCGAGCAAACGGTCGACGACTTTCTGGTTCGCCAATACACGATAGCCTTCCGCTTGATAGGCGCGCGCCTCGCGGAGGATTTCGCGGAAAATTTCATAGCAGACCGTTTCCGGCGTCTTCAACTTGCCGCGGCCCTGACAGCTGCTGCACGGTTCGCACAGCACTTGCTCAAGACTTTCGCGGGTGCGCTTGCGGGTCATCTGCACCAGGCCCAACTCGGTGATGCCGATGATGTTGGTCTTGGCGTGGTCGCGTTCCAGTTGCTTCTCGAGCGTGCGCAACACCTGGCGCTGGTGTTCTTCGTCTTCCATGTCGATGAAGTCGATGATGATGATCCCGCCCAGATTGCGCAGGCGCAGCTGACGGGCAATGGCGGTGGCGGCTTCGAGGTTGGTCTTGAAAATGGTTTCTTCAAGGTTGCGATGGCCGACGAACGCCCCGGTGTTGACGTCGATGGTGCTCATGGCTTCCGCCGGATCGACCACCAGGTAACCGCCGGACTTGAGCGGGACTTTGCGCTCCAGGGCTTTCTGGATTTCGTCTTCGACGCCATACAAATCGAAAATAGGCCGCTCACCCGGGTAATGCTCCAGGCGATCGGCGATTTCCGGCATCAGTTCGGCGACGAACTGTGTGGTTTTCTGGAAGGTTTCCCGGGAATCGATGCGGATCTTCTCGATCTTCGGGCTCACCAGGTCACGCAGGGTGCGCAACGCGAGACCGAGGTCTTCATAGATCACACTCGGCGCGGCAATGGTTTTGATTTGTTCGTTGATCTGATCCCAGAGACGGCGCAGGTAGCGGATGTCCATGAGGATCTCATCGGCGCCCGCCCCTTCGGCAGCAGTGCGCAATATAAAACCGCCGGCTTCCTTGATGCCTTCTTTGGCCACGCAATCGGTGACCACTTGCTTGAGGCGCTCGCGTTCGGCCTCGTCTTCGATCTTCAGCGAAATGCCGACGTGAGCGGTACGCGGCATGTACACCAGATAGCGCGACGGAATCGACAGCTGCGTCGTCAGGCGTGCGCCTTTGGAACCGATCGGGTCCTTGGTGACCTGGACCACCAGGCTCTGGCCTTCATGGACCAGGGCGCTGATGCTCTCGACCGCAGGGCCTTCACGCAGGGAGATTTCCGAGGCGTGAATGAATGCTGCGCGGTCCAGGCCGATGTCGACGAACGCCGCCTGCATGCCTGGTAAAACCCGTACGACCTTGCCTTTATAGATGTTGCCGACGATCCCGCGCTTTTGCGTACGCTCGACGTGGACCTCTTGCAGAACACCGTTTTCGACCACCGCCACGCGTGATTCCATCGGCGTGATGTTGATCAGAATCTCTTCACTCATGGCAGGGTCTCGTTCAGGCATGTTCACGATAATGGCTACATCTTGTCAGTACGACGCTCAGCGCGCGTTAAGTGTTTGCCAACAGGGTATGCCGAAATGGCCGAGCAGTTCTGCGGTTTCGCACAGCGGCAACCCGACGACCGCCGAATAACTGCCATTGAGCCCGGCAACAAATACCGCACCCAGGCCCTGAATGCCGTAACCACCCGCCTTGTCGCGTGGCTCGCAGCTGGCCCAATAGGCTGCCGCTTCGTCGCCACTGATGTTGCGAAACCGCACCAGGCTGCGCACCACCCGAGACTCACAGCGTTCGGCATCGAGTACGGCAATGGCCGTCAGCACTTCATGTTCACGACCGGCCAACAGCATAAGCATGGCGCACGCATCGGCTTCGTCCACCGGTTTGCCAAGAATTTTGCCTTCCAGCACCACGGCCGTGTCGGCGCCCAACACGCAAAAATCAGCGTCGGACACGACGGTCCCGCGCCCGGCCTCGGCTTTGCCGCGCGCGAGGCGCTCGACATAGGCCGACGGGGATTCTTGAGGAAAAGGGGTTTCATCGATGTCCGCGCTGATGGCGGAGAACGGCACGCCGATCTGCGTGAGCAGTTCACGCCGACGCGGCGAGCCTGAGGCGAGGTATAGCTGTTTCATCAAGACATCTCCCTGTCGAGGTGCGGGCCAATGCCTGACCGAATTAATTGATTTTGTAGCGCCGACGCAGACCACGCAAACCGTAGCTGACCCAGGGCCACAACAACGCGCTGACGAGTGCCGGCAGCACCAGCGCCAGGGTGGGTTGACGGTTACCGGTCAAGGCACTCAGCCACAACTGAACAAGCTGCGCCAGGCCGAAGATCACCAGGATCACCAGGCTCTGTTGCCACATCGGGAACATGCGCAAGCGCTGTTGCAGCGACAACACCAGGAAGGTAATCAACGTCAGGATCAATGCGTTCTGGCCAAGCAACGTGCCGTACAGCACGTCTTCAGCCAAGCCCAGGCACCACGCGGTGACCATGCCGACTTTTTGCGGCAGGGTCAGCGCCCAGAACGCGAGCAGCAACGCCAGCCACAACGGGCGGAGGATTTCCATGAACTGCGGCAGCGGTGAAACGCTGAGCAACAGGCCGATCGCGAACGTCAACCAGACAATCCAGCTGTTTCGGGAGGCTTTGACGCCGACCATTATTCTTGTCTCCCAGTGGCAGCCGGTTCGGAGACAGGCGGTTTGACAGCAGGCTTCACGGCCGGCGGTTTACTGGCGGCAGGCGGCTTGGAAGCGGCGGGTTTGGCCGGTTTGGCGGGGGTTGCAGGAGCAGGCGTTGCTGGAGCCGGCGCAGCGGCCGCCGGCGTGACGGCAGGTGCAGCAGGCGCCACGGTTGCCGCCGGAACCGGTTTAGGAACGGTGGCCGGAATGATCGGACCGCCGCCGTGCTGATCCAGCGCCTCTTGTGCCTGGGCCGCTTCGTTGGCGCGCTCTTCGGCCGTGCGGCCATCGCTGAACACCAGCAGCAAATAACGGCTGCGGTTCAGCGCGGCGGTTGGCACGGCACGCACGATGGCAAATGGCTGGCCGGAATCGTGAATCACTTCTTTGACCGTCGCCACGGGGTAACCCGCCGGGAACCGCTGACCCAGGCCGGAGCTGACCAGCAGATCACCTTCCTTGATGTCGGCGGTATCCGCTACGTGACGCAACTCCAGGCGCTCCGGGTTGCCGGTGCCGCTGGCAATCGCCCGCAGACCGTTGCGGTTCACCTGCACCGGAATGCTGTGAGTCGTATCGGTCAGCAGCAAGACACGGGAGGTGTAGGGCATCAACTCGACCACCTGCCCCATCAGGCCGCGGGCATCGAGCACCGGCTGGCCAAGGATCACACCGTCGCGCTCACCCTTGTTGATGATGATGCGATGGGTGAACGGGTTCGGGTCCATGCCGATCAACTCGGCCACTTCGACCTTCTCGTTGACCAGCGCGGAAGAGTTGAGCAACTCGCGCAGCCGAACGTTCTGCTCGGTGAGGGCGGCAAGCTTCTGCATACGCCCCTGCAACAGCAGGTTTTCGGTCTTGAGTTTTTCGTTTTCGGCGACGAGCTCGGTACGGCTGCCAAATTGGCTGGCCACACCCTGCCATAGCCGCTGCGGCAGGTCGGTGATCCAGTAAGACTGCATCAGCACCAGCGACATTTGGCTACGCACTGGCTTGAGCAGTGTGAAGCGGGCATCGACCACCATCAGCGCGATCGAAAGCACGACCAGCACCAATAAGCGCACGCCCAGTGAGGGACCTTTGGAAAAAAGCGGTTTAATAAGCCGCTCCTCCCAGGCAAATGTTCTCTTTACTCATACGGCATCAAACCGGCCTGGATGCAGACTGACAGAAGATAAGCGCCAACAGGCAGCACTGCAAAGTGCCGCCTGCGCGCTCAACAGCATAGAGGCAATCCGGCGACTTATTCGCTGGAAAGCAGGTCCATGGTGTGTTTATCCATCATTTCCAATGCACGGCCACCGCCGCGAGCAACGCAGGTCAGCGGGTCTTCGGCAACGATCACCGGCAGACCTGTTTCCTGGGCCAGCAACTTGTCGAGGTCGCGCAGCAAGGCGCCACCACCGGTCAGTACCAGACCGCGCTCGGCGATATCGGACGCCAGCTCCGGAGGCGATTGCTCCAGTGCACTTTTCACAGCCTGAACGATGGTGGCCAGGGACTCTTGCAGAGCTTCCAGCACTTCATTGGAGTTCAGGGTGAAAGCACGTGGAACGCCTTCGGCCAGGTTACGGCCACGAACGTCGACTTCACGCACTTCGCCGCCCGGGTAAGCCGTACCGATTTCCTGCTTGATGCGCTCGGCAGTGGATTCGCCGATCAGGCTGCCGTAGTTGCGACGCACGTAGGTGATGATCGCTTCGTCGAAGCGGTCGCCGCCAACCCGTACGGATTCAGCGTAAACCACACCGTTCAGGGAGATCAGGGCGATTTCAGTAGTACCACCACCAATATCGACCACCATCGAACCGCGTGCTTCTTCAACCGGCAGGCCGGCACCGATCGCAGCAGCCATCGGCTCTTCGATCAGGAACACTTCACGAGCACCGGCACCAAGGGCCGATTCACGGATGGCACGACGCTCAACCTGGGTGGATTTGCACGGAACGCAGATCAGCACACGCGGGCTAGGCTGCAGGAAGCTGTTTTCGTGAACCTTGTTGATAAAGTATTGCAGCATCTTTTCGCAGACGCTGAAGTCGGCAATCACGCCGTCCTTCATCGGACGAATGGCAGCAATGTTGCCCGGCGTACGGCCGAGCATACGCTTCGCCTCGGTGCCGACAGCAACGACACTTTTCTGGTTACCGTGTGTCCGAATAGCCACAACCGATGGCTCATTCAGGACGATACCGCGCTCGCGCACGTAAATAAGGGTGTTGGCAGTGCCCAGGTCAATGGAAAGATCGCTGGAAAACATGCCACGCAGTTTCTTGAACATGGGAAAGGGACCCTAGGCAACGCGTGGGTAAAAAAGTGCGGCAAACTCTAACAACGACAGGGATTTTGGGCAAGGCGCCAATATGTTAAATTGGCCGCTTTTCTGTGCACCAACCCCCACAATCGCGGCCTTATGACCGTAGAAATGCGGTAGTGTTCCGACAATCTAACACACGGACGCCGTCCGTTCTGTATTCCACTGGAGAATCGCAATGGCGCTTGAACGCTCCGACGTGGAAAAAATCGCTCATTTGGCCTGCCTTGGCCTTAATGATGCCGATCTTCCACACATCACTTCGGCCCTGAACAGCATTCTGGGCCTGGTCGACGAAATGCAGGCGGTCAATACCGACGGTATCGAGCCGCTGGCCCACCCATTGGAAGCCAGCCAGCGCCTGCGTGCAGACGTCGTGACCGAGACCAATCATCGCGAGGCTTATCAGTCCATCGCACCAGCGGTCGAAAACGGCCTGTACCTGGTTCCGAAAGTCATCGACTAAAGGGAAAGAGCCTGCAATGCATCACATGACTCTGGCCGAGATCGCCCGCGGACTCGCCGAAAAAAAGTTTTCTTCCGAAGAGCTGACCAAGACCCTGCTGGCGCGTATCGCCCTGCTTGATCCTCAGCTCAACAGTTTCATCAGCCTCACCGAGGACCTGGCGCTCCAGCAGGCGAAAGCCGCTGACGCACGCCGGGCCAATGGTGAGAGCGGCGCCCTGCTCGGCGCGCCGATTGCCCACAAAGACCTGTTCTGCACCCAGGGCATCCGTACCAGCTGCGGCTCGAAGATGCTCGACAACTTCAAAGCCCCGTACGACGCCACCGTCGTCGCCAAGCTGGCGGCTGCCGGGACCGTGACCCTGGGCAAGACCAACATGGACGAATTCGCCATGGGGTCGGCCAACGAGTCGAGCTACTACGGCCCGGTGAAAAACCCATGGAACCTGGAATACGTGCCTGGCGGTTCGTCCGGCGGTTCGGCCGCCGCGGTTGCCGCGCGCCTGCTGCCTGCAGCCACCGGCACCGACACCGGCGGCTCGATCCGTCAGCCAGCGGCCCTGACCAACCTCACCGGCCTGAAACCGACGTACGGTCGTGTTTCGCGCTGGGGCATGATTGCCTACGCCTCCAGCCTCGATCAGGGCGGCCCGATGGCACGCACTGCCGAAGACTGCGCGATTTTGTTGCAAGGCATGGCCGGCTTCGATCCAAAGGACTCCACCAGCATCGACGAGCCTGTGCCGGATTACCGCGCCAGCCTCAACGATTCGCTGCAAGGCCTGCGCATCGGTGTGCCGAAGGAATACTTCAGCGCCGGTCTCGACCCGCGCATTGCCGAGCTGATCCACACCAGCGTCAAGGAGCTGGAAAAGCTCGGCGCCGTGATCAAGGAAATCAGCCTGCCGAACATGCAGCACGCGATTCCTGCGTACTACGTGATCGCGCCGGCAGAAGCCTCGTCCAACCTGTCGCGTTTCGATGGCGTACGCTTTGGCCATCGTTGCGAGAACCCGAAAGACCTGATCGATCTGTACAAGCGTTCCCGTGGCGAAGGTTTCGGCCCGGAAGTGCAGCGCCGGATCATGGTCGGTGCCTACGCGCTGTCGGCCGGTTACTACGACGCCTACTACCTGAAGGCCCAGAAGATTCGTCGCTTGATCAAGAACGACTTCATGGCTGCCTTCAATGAGGTCGACATCATCCTCGGCCCAACCACGCCGAACCCGGCCTGGAAGCTCGGCGCCAAGAACAGCGACCCGGTCGCTGCCTACCTGGAAGACGTCTACACCATCACCGCCAACCTCGCTGGCCTGCCGGGCTTGTCCATGCCGGCCGGTTTCGTCGATGGCCTGCCGGTGGGCGTGCAACTGCTCGCGCCGTATTTCCAGGAAGGTCGCCTGTTGAACGTTGCCCACCAGTATCAGTTGAACACTGACTGGCACACCCGCACCCCAACCGGCTTCTGAGGAGACACACATGCAATGGGAAGTCGTGATCGGGCTGGAGATTCATACCCAGCTCACCACCCGGTCGAAAATCTTTTCCGGTAGTTCCACCACCTTCGGTTCCGAGCCGAATACCCAGGCCAGCCTGATCGACCTGGGCATGCCCGGCGTATTGCCGGTGCTGAACCAGGAAGCGGTGCGCATGGCGGTGATGTTCGGTTTGGCGATTGACGCCGAGATCGGCCAGCAGAACGTGTTCGCCCGTAAAAACTATTTCTACCCGGATTTGCCGAAGGGCTATCAGATCAGCCAGATGGAATTGCCGATCGTCGGCAAGGGCCACCTAGACATCGCCTTGGAAGACGGCACGATCAAACGTGTTGGCGTGACCCGTGCGCACCTGGAAGAAGACGCCGGTAAAAGCCTGCACGAAGAGTTCAACGGTGCCACCGGCATCGACCTGAACCGTGCCGGCACGCCGCTGCTGGAAATCGTCTCCGAGCCGGACATGCGCAGCGCCAAGGAAGCCGTGGCTTACGTCAAGACGATCCACGCGCTGGTGCGTTATCTGGGCATCTGCGACGGCAACATGGCCGAAGGCTCGCTGCGTTGCGACTGCAACGTGTCGATCCGTCCGAAAGGTCAGGTTGAGTTCGGCACTCGCTGCGAGATCAAGAACGTCAACTCGTTCCGCTTCATCGAAAAAGCGATCAACAGCGAAGTACAGCGTCAGATCGAGCTGATCGAAGACGGCGGCAAAGTGATCCAGCAGACCCGTCTGTACGATCCGAACAAGGACGAAACCCGTCCGATGCGCAGCAAAGAGGAAGCCAACGACTACCGTTACTTTCCAGATCCGGACCTGTTGCCCGTGGTCATCGAAGATTCGTTCCTCGACGACGTGCGCGCGACCCTGCCAGAACTGCCACCGCAAAAACGCGAGCGTTTCCAGGAGCAATTCGGTCTGTCGGTCTATGACGCCAGCGTGTTGGCGACCAGCCGCGAGCAAGCCGATTACTTCGAGAAAGTCGCGAGCATCGGCGGCGACGCCAAACTGGCGGCGAACTGGGTAATGGTCGAGTTGGGCAGCCTGCTCAACAAGCAAGGCCTGGACATCGAAGACTCACCGGTTTCGGCCGAGCAACTGGGCGGCATGCTGCTGCGCATCAAGGACAACACCATCTCTGGCAAGATCGCCAAGGTCGTGTTTGAAGCGATGGCCAACGGCGAAGGCAGCGCGGACGAAATCATCGACAAGCGCGGCCTCAAACAAGTGACCGACACCGGTGCGATCTCGGCGGTGCTGGACGAAATGCTTGCGGCCAATGCCGAACAGGTTGAACAGTACCGCGCGGCAGACGAAGCCAAACGCGGCAAGATGTTCGGCTTCTTCGTCGGCCAGGCCATGAAAGCCTCCAAAGGCAAGGCCAACCCGCAACAGGTCAACGAACTGCTGAAAAGCAAGCTCGAAGGCTGATGAGCATGGAGCCAGTTTCAAAGCCTGGCTCCACCCCCTGTGGGAGCGAGCTTGCTCGCGATTGCGGTTTTGCATTCAACAATGAGTTGGCTGTCAGGACGCAATCGCGAGCAAGCCCGCTCCCACATTTGTTTGTGGAAACCTTTAAATGAAGCGTCTACTCGGTGCCTGCGCCCTGCTCGCTCTGCTGGCCGGTTGCGCCAGTAACGATGTCATCGATCCACACGGCTACGACAAGACTGGTACGGCGTCCTATTACGGCGCCAAACACCAAGGTAAACGCACCGCCAGTGGCGAGCGTTTCGACAAGAATTCCATGACCGCCGCCCACCGCCAGTTGCCCTTCGGCACGCGGGTGAAGGTCACCAACCTGAACAACGACAAGTCCTGCGTGGTCCGCATCAACGACCGTGGGCCGCATACCCGCGGGCGCCTGATCGATCTGTCCCATGCAGCCGCCGAACGCCTGGGCATGATCAGCAGCGGTACCGCCAAGGTTCGCGTGCAAGCCCTCGACGACTGACAGACGGAGTACCGACCATTTTCGGACTTGCCGATGTACCCCTGATCAGCCTGATTGAACTGCTCAGTGGCCTGGTTCTACTGATTATCGGCGCGGAGCTGATGGTGCGCGCGGCCGTGCGCCTGGCAGCGCGACTGCATGTGCGCCCACTGATCATCGGCCTGACCATCGTCGCCCTCGGCAGCAGTGCGCCGCAGATGGCCGTCAGCCTGCAAGCCACCCTGGCGGACAATGCCGACATTGCCGTCGGCAGCGTGATCGGCAGCAGCATCTTCAACATTCTCGTCACCCTCGGGCTCTCGGCGCTGATCATTCCGCTGCGGGTTTCGCGCCAACTGGTGCGCCTGGATATTCCGCTGATGATCGGCGCCAGCCTGCTGGTGTTCGTGCTGGCCTGGAATGAACAACTGACCCGCACCGATGGCATGATCCTGCTGGCGGCGCTGGCGCTGTACCTGGGCTTGCTGTTGCGCCAGTCGCGGCACTCGGCCCGCCCGCCATCGAGCGATCCCCTAAGTCAGGCCGCGCCCTGGTTCAGCAGCCTGCTGATGATCGTGGCGGGGCTGGCGATGCTGGTCTACGCCGGGCATCTGCTGCTGGGCGCCGCCGTGGTGGTGGCAACCGACCTTGGATTGTCGGAGCGGATCATCGGCCTGACCATCGTCGCCATCAGCACCTCCCTGCCGGAACTCGCCACCTCCCTGATCGCCGCCCTGCGCGGTCAGCGCGACATTGCCGTGGGTAACGTGATCGGCAGCAACCTGTTCAACCTGTTGGGCGTGCTCGGCGTGACAGCGTTGATCGCGCCGTCACCGCTGTCGGTATCACCCAACGCCCTGGATTTCGACTTGCCGGTGATGCTCGGCGTCGCGGTGTTGTGCCTGCCGTTGTTCTACACCGGCTACCGGGTGACCCGGGCCGAAGGTTTGCTGTGCCTGGGTTTGTACCTGGCTTACGGGCTGCACGTGGTGTCGTTCACCACCGGCATGCCGCTGGCCGGCAAGCTCGAACACCTGATGCTGTTTTTCGTTCTGCCGGCGCTGGTGGCGTTTTTGCTGTTCACGTCGCTGCTCGCCTGGCGTCGCCAACACCACAAGAGGGATGTGCCATGACCGACAATAAAAAACCTGGCGTTGAAGTCCGCCGCCAAGTGATGGGCGACGCTTTCGTCGACCGCGCACTGGGCAATGCCACCGAATTCACCCAGCCGTTGCAGGATTTCGTCAATGAACACGCGTGGGGCGCTGTGTGGAACCGCGAAGGCCTGGAACTGAAAACCCGCAGCCTGATCACCCTCGCCGCGCTGACCGCGCTGAAGTGCCCGCAGGAATTGAAAGGCCATGTGCGCGGTGCATTGAACAACGGCTGCACCGTGGAAGAGATTCGTGAAACGCTGCTGCATTGCGCGGTGTATGCCGGTGCGCCGGCGGCGATAGATGCATTTCGGGCGGCGCAGGAAGTGATTGAGAGTTATCAGAAGCCGGAATAAAAATCCGGCATTTGTGGTGATTGTTCAGCCGTCATCGCGAGCAGGCCCTGAAAAACAACCCAAAATCCCAGGGCTAGATCCACCCACCCCACTGCAACAAAAAGATCCCGACGTTGGTGGTCACCGCCGCCATCAACGTGGTGATGACGATGATCGCCGCCGCCAGTTCATGATTCCCCTCAGCCTGACGGGCCATCACAAAACTGGCCGCCGCCGTCGGGCTGCCAAAATACAAAAACAGAATCCCCAACTCCGCCCCACGAAAACCCCACAGCCACGCCCCAAGGGTCGTCAGCACCGGCAGGCCGATCATCTTCACCAGGCTGGAACTGAGCGCCATATCGCCGCTCTTGCGCAGCGCCGCCAGCGACAGCGTGCCGCCAATGCAAATCAACGCCAGCGGCAATGTGGTCTGCGCCAGGTACTGCCCGGACGTCTCCAGCCACCCCGGCAAACCGATCTTGAAATAGGCAAACGGCGCCGCCGCGAATACGCTGATGATCAGCGGATTGCCCATCACGCTTTTGCAGATGCTCCACGGATCGGACTTGATCACCGGGCTGTACACCGCCAGCACAATGGTCGACAGCGTGTTGTAGAACAGGATCACCAGCGCCGCGAGAATCGCCCCGAGGGAAATCCCGTAGGCGCCGTACATGCTCGCCGCCAGCGCCAGGCCGATGACCCCGTTGTTGCCGCGAAACGCGCCTTGGGTATAAATCCCCCGGTCTTCGCGCGGGCACTTCCAGATCGCCCAGACCCAGGCAATGGCGAAACTCACCAGCGTGGCCATCGAGAAGTAGATCAGCAGCGCCGGTTGCAGCGCCGCGTGCAGGTCCGCATGCAGAATGCCCAGAAACAGCAACGCCGGCATGGTGACGTTGAACACCAGGGCCGACGCGGTGTGGATGAAATTGTCGTTGATCCAGCCAATGCGCTTGAGCAGCACACCCAGAAACAGCATGGCAAACACCGGCGCGGTGATGTTCAGTGTTTCGAGGAAGATTGCCAGCATGCCGAGGGGAACCTTGGGTGAGCGTCGTTAGGGGGCTAATAATAAGCCACTCAGCCCTTCGGCGTCTGTTAGACCGCAATCGCGAGCAAGCTCGCTCCCACATTTGTCCTGCGAAAAACACACAATCTGCGCACGACGAAAATCCCGGAGGGAGCGAGCTTGCTCGCGATGAACGATAACGCGGTCTCAGGTGATCGGCGCAGGGTTGAACAGGGTGATGTCGTTATGCAGCTTGTGCTGCTCGGCCCACGTCTGCTTCTTGCCACTGGCCACGTCCAGGTAGTAGTGGAACAACTCCCAGCCGAGGTCTTCGATCGACGCCCGCCCGGTGGCAATCCGCCCCGCATCGATGTCGATCAAATCCGGCCAGCGCTGCGCCAGTTCCGTACGGGTTGACACCTTCACCACCGGCGCCATCGCCAAGCCATACGGCGTACCACGGCCGGTGGTGAACACGTGCAGGTTCATCCCCGCCGCCAACTGCAACGTCCCGCAGACAAAGTCACTGGCCGGGGTTGCGCAGAAGATCAGGCCCTTGCGCTTGAAACGCTCGCCAGGGCCAAGCACCCCGTTGATCGCGCTGCTGCCGGACTTGACGATCGAGCCCAGGGATTTCTCGACGATGTTCGACAACCCGCCCTTCTTGTTGCCCGGCGTGGTGTTGGCGCTACGGTCCGCTTCGCCCTTGGCCAGATACCGGTCGTACCAGTCCATTTCCCGCACCAGTTCCTGAGCGACTTCTTGAGTTTCCGCTCGCGAGGTCAGCAAGTAGATCGCGTCGCGCACTTCAGTCACTTCGGAAAACATCACCGTCGCACCGGCACGCAGCAACAAGTCCGAGGCATAACCCAGCGCCGGGTTAGCGGTGATGCCGGAGAACGCATCACTGCCGCCGCACTGCATGCCCAGAATCAGCTCGGACGCCGGCACGGTTTCCCGGCGGCGCTGATCGAGCTTCTTCAAACGGGTTTCGGCCAGCGCCATGATCTGCTCGATCATCTCGGTGAAACCGTGACTCGAATCCTGCAGGCGGTACAACCACGGCTCGCTCAGATCCACCGAGCTGTCGTTCTCGTGCATCACCTGCCCGGCCTGCAATTTCTCGCAACCCAGGCTGATCACCAACGCTTCGCCACCCAGGTTCGGGTTACGCGCCAGGTTGCGTACAGTACGAATCGGGATGTACGCATCGGCCGCCGTAATCGCCACACCACAGCCGTAGCTGTGGGTCAGCGCGACCACGTCGTCGACGTTCGGGTACTTGGGCAGCAACTCGTCCTTGATGCGCTTGACCGCATGATCCAGCACACCGGTGACGCACTGAACGGTCGTGGTAATCCCCAGGATATTGCGTGTGCCGACAGTGCCGTCGGCGTTGCGATAGCCCTCGAACGTATAGCCGTCGAGCGGGGCTTGCGCCGCCGGCACTTCGGTGGACAGCGGCAAGCTGTCCAGCGGCGGCGCGGTGGGCATGCGCAGTTGATCTTCCTTGACCCAGCTGCCGCGCGGAATCGGCTGCAACGCGTAGCCAATAGTCTGGCCGTAACGAATCACCTGCCCGCCTTCGGGAATGTCTTCCAGCGTGACTTTGTGGCTTTGTGGCACGAAGTCCACGGTCACCAGGCCATCGGGAAACTCGGTGCCGGCCGGCACGCCCTGGTCATTGACCACGATCACTACGTTGTCCCGCTCGTGCAGGCGGATGTAGCGCGGCGAGTCGGAATGTTCAATCAACTGCATGACGCCGCTCCTCAGGAATGCGCTTGTGACAATTTGTTGTTTTTTTCAGGACCGCTGACTGGCGGCTCCTTGAGTACCACGCGTTTGATCGGACCAACGATCACCAGGTAGCTGAACACCGCCACCAGTGCGTTGCAACCGACAAACACCAGCGCCCATTTGAACGAGCCGGTGGAGCTGATGATGTAGCCGATCACGATTGGCGTGGTGATCGACGCGATGTTGCCGAACATGTTGAACAGGCCGCCACTCAAACCGGCGATCTGCTTTGGCGAGGTATCGGACACCACGGCCCAGCCCAACGCGCCCACTCCTTTGCCGAAGAAGGCCAGGGCCATGAAGCCCACGACCATCCATTCGATGTCGACGTAGTTGCAAGCCACGATGCTGCTGGACACCAGCAGGCCCGCGATGATCGGCGCCTTGCGGGCGAAGGTCAGGGAGTGGCCCTTGCGCAGCAGGTAGTCGGAAATCACACCGCCCAACACACCACCGATAAAACCGCAGATCGCCGGCAACGAGGCAATGAAACCGGCCTTGAGGATGGTCATGCCGCGTTCTTGCACCAGATACACCGGGAACCAGGTCAGGAAGAAGTAGGTGATGGCGTTGATGCAATACTGGCTCAGGTAGACGCCGAGCATCATGCGATTGGTCAGCAGCTGACGCACGTAGTCCCATTTCGGGCCTTCAGCCGGTTTGCCGGCGGCTTGCCCTTTGCCTTTGTCCTGGTCCATGTCGACCATGCCGCCGTTCTCGGCGATGTGCTTGAACTCGGCCTCGTTGATCATCGGGTGCTGACGCGGACTGTGGATAACTTTCAGCCAGATCAGCGAGAACACGATGCCGATGCTGCCCATCACCACAAACACATGCTGCCAGCCGAACGTGTAGACGATCCAGCCCATCAGCGGTGCAAACAGAACGGTGGCGAAGTATTGCGCCGAGTTGAAGATCGCAGACGCAGTACCGCGTTCAGCGGTCGGGAACCAGGCCGCAACGATGCGTGCGTTACCAGGGAAGGATGGCGCTTCGGCCAGGCCGACGAGGAAGCGCAGCATGAACAGCGCAACGATCGCCGTGGACATGCCGAACTCACCGACGTAGCCCTGGAGCACGGTGAACAGCGACCAGGTGAAGATGCTCAGTGCGTAGACTTTTTTCGAGCCGAAACGGTCCAGCAGCCAGCCACCGGGAATTTGCCCGGCCACGTAGGCCCAACCGAATGCAGAGAAGATATAACCGAGAGTGACCGCGTCGATGCCGAGGTCTTTTTGCAGGCTCGAGCCCGCAATGGCGATGGTAGCCCGGTCGGCGTAGTTGATCGTGGTCACCAGGAAAAGCATGAGCAGGATCAAATAGCGGACATGGGTCGGCTTGGTCGCTTGCATGTAGATGTACTCCCACTGATTATTTTTATGCGCGGGTGGAACTATTTACAGGGGTTGCGGCATCGATGCCGATACCGCGGCGTTTCCTGTCAGGAGCCGATGTAAGAGGTCTTCACCACGGTGTAGAACTCTTGCGCATAGCGACCTTGCTCGCGGGATCCATAGGATGAACCTTTACGCCCGCCGAATGGAACGTGGTAATCCACGCCTGCGGTCGGCAGGTTGACCATCACCATCCCGGCCTGGGAATGGCGCTTGAAGTGGTTGGCGTACTTCAACGAGGTGGTCGCGATACCCGCCGACAGACCGAACTCGGTGTCGTTGGCCATGGCCAGTGCCGCTTCGTAATCCGCGACGCGAACCACGTTGGCCACCGGACCGAAGATCTCTTCGCGGCTGATGCGCATCGCGGCTTCGCTGTCGGCAAACAGCGTTGGCGCCAGGTAGTAGCCTTCGGTGTCGCAGGTCACCAGACCACCGCCACTGACCAGACGCGCACCTTCGGACTGGCCGATGTCGATGTACTTCATGTCTTGCTCAAGCTGAGTCTGGGAAACCACGGGACCAATGTCAGTACCGGTTTTCAGCGCATGGCCGACCTTGATCGACTTCATGCGTTCGGCCACGGCTTCGACGAATTTGTCGTGGATGCCGGCCGTCACGATGAAACGGCTGGAAGCGGTGCAACGCTGACCGGTGGAGTAGAACGCGCTCTGCACCGACAGCTCGACCGCTTGCTTGAGGTCAGCGTCGTCGAGAATGATCTGCGGGTTCTTGCCGCCCATTTCCAGCTGAACCTTGGCTTGACGCGATACACAGCTGACCGCGATCTGACGACCGACACCGACGGAACCGGTGAAGCTGATGCCGTCGACTTTCGGGCTCTGCACCAGCGCATCGCCGACCACCCGACCGCTGCCCATCACCAGGTTGAACACGCCAGCCGGGAAGCCTGCGCGGGAGATGATTTCGGCCAGGGCCCAGGCGCAACCGGGTACCAGATCCGCTGGTTTCAGCACGACGCAGTTACCGTACGCCAGGGCCGGGGCGATTTTCCACGCGGGGATGGCGATCGGGAAGTTCCACGGGGTGATCAGGCCAACCACGCCCAATGCTTCGCGAGTCACTTCAACGTTCACACCCGGGCGTACCGACGGCAAATAGTCGCCGGACAGACGCAGGGTTTCACCAGCGAAGAACTTGAAGATGTTACCGGCGCGAGTCACTTCGCCGATGGCTTCAGGCAGGGTCTTGCCTTCTTCACGGGCCAGCAAGGTACCGAGTTCTTCGCGACGGGCGAGGATTTCAGTACCGACTTTATCCAGCGAGTCGTGACGTGCCTGAATGCCCGACGTCGACCAGGCCGGGAACGCGGCGCGAGCGGCGTCGATGGCGGCGTGGACTTGAGCCAGATCGGCTTTGGCGTAGTGACCGATGGTGTCGGTCAGTTCGGACGGGTTGATGTTGGCGCAGTAATCACTGCCCGCCACCCATGCACCGTTGATGTAGTTATCAAAACGCTTTGCATCTGCCACAACAATTCTCCTCACGCAAAAGGCCGCTGATCACTCAGCGGCCCTGTTAAATCGGATGTGTTACTGCGCACCTTGCTTGTCGATCAGCGCGGCGAGCATTTCGTACTCTTCGGCCGTCAGATCGGTCAGCGGTGCACGCACAGGACCTGCGTCGTAACCGGCAATTTTTGCCCCGGCCTTGACGATGCTCACCGCGTAGCCGGCTTTGCGGTTACGGATGTCCAGGTAGGGCAGGAAGAAGTCGTCGATGATCTTGCCAACGGTGGCGTGATCTTCGCGAGCGATGGCGTGGTAAAAATCCATCGCGGTTTTCGGGATGAAGTTGAACACCGCCGAGGAGTAAACCGGCACGCCCAGGGCTTTGTAAGCAGCGGCGTAGACTTCAGCGGTCGGCAAACCGCCCAGGTAGCTGAAGCGATCGCCGAGGCGACGACGGATCGACACCATCAGTTCGATATCGCCCAGGCCATCTTTGTAGCCGATCAGGTTCGGGCAGCGCTCGGCCAGACGTTCCAGCAAAGGAGCGGTCAGGCGGCAGACGTTACGGTTGTAAACCACCACGCCGATTTTCACCGATTTGCACACGGCTTCAACGTGGGCGGCAACGCCGTCCTGGCTGGCTTCGGTCAGGTAGTGCGGCAGCAGCAACAGGCCTTTGGCGCCCAGGCGCTCGGCTTCCTGTGCGTACTCGATGGCTTGACGGGTCGAACCGCCCACGCCGGCCAGGATCGGCACACTGGTTTCGCAGGTGTCGACGGCAGTCTTGATGATTTCCGAATATTCGCTGGCTGCCAGAGAGAAGAACTCACCGGTGCCGCCCGCGGCGAACAACGCCGTGGCGCCGTATGGGGCCAGCCATTCGAGACGCTTGATGTAGCCCGCGCGATGGAAATCGCCCTGAGCATTGAAATCGGTGACCGGGAAAGACAACAGGCCGGAAGAGAGGATGGACTTCAGTTCTTGTGGATTCATTATTCGAACACCCTGAGTAGCAACGTATGTGTGTGAGGAAACCGTTCAGCTTTCGCCGAGTTGTAGGTCATCGTACAACTTAAATAATAACCGTCAACTGCATTTCATCGCCGTCTGCATTTTTATGTAGGAGAGGTTCTTTCCTTGACGTAGGAAATTTCTCGGCTAAAATCGAATTAACTGTATATACATACAGTTAATTTGAAGTCTGCCTACGACATATCAAGGAGCTAGAAATGTCAGGTCTACACACTCAATCCCAGGAAAAACCCAAGCAGGTCATTACCGTTCTGGATGATCTTTTCAATGAGCACGGCATTGCCATCAGCGGCCATGAATTGCTGGTGCTGCACTTGGGCACACCTCACAACCACGCCTCTCAACCGTCCGCCTCCCCTTCCGGCAAAGCCTTGAATGGCAAGCCGCAACTGAGGTTCGAGGGGGGTGAACACACGGCTATCGGGGATGGCACCCTGCTGCGTTTCATCAAGGATGCCCCCGCGATCCCGGCCTCACAGGTCGAACTGCATTTGCCCAACGGGCTGGCGCTGACCTATGGCCAGGTTGTTGCGCTGGGCGGTGATTTCTACGGAATTCCCGAGCAACCGATCAGCGAAGGCGCCACCGCTCCGGACCGAGTCCAGCGCTTCTCCAACGCATTCAACTCGCTGGCGGTGCTGCCGGCCGCGAATGCCGAGGCCAAGCTGATCCTCGGGGTCATGCAAAAGGAAATCGCCGCCGTGAAGCAGGCGATCCAGGACGGCAAACAGCCTCACGAGGTCTATGACGCCCTCGGAGATACGTTGTCGGAGGAGTGGAACAAGATCACCGGCGGCGGCAGTTTCGTCTCGGCGCTATTCCCGTTGGGGCGTTATCTGAAACTCGCCGCCAACAATACTGACCACTTTGCCGAAGGGGCACTGGCAGCCTATATCGCCGGCCACACTGCGGCCGTGCAGCAAGCCGTGCTGGCGAAAAACAGTGGTGATGAAAAACAGCTCGAAATCGCCTACGCGATGAATGCGTTTGCCGATCATTACCTGACTGACCTGTTTTCCGCGGGCCACCTGCGTGTACCGCGCAAGCAACTGGCGGCGGTGGTCACACCCAGCGACCTGGGCTCGTTGATCACCCGTTTCATGCACGACGAAGACAGCAAGTTCGGCCTCAATGTGCGTAATGGCAACGCCGATCAATGGCGCGCGTATGGCGACAAACGCTATTTCGACGCGATCGACAGCGCCAATCGCGTGCAGGTCAATCAAGCGGTTCAGCTGTCTGCGGATGAGATCTTCACGGCGTACCTCAGCGGTGTCGCTCCATCGCCCAGCAACTTCAGCGCCTTGAAAAAGCTGCCGGACTTGCAAGCCGCGCTGAACCCGGTCGGCAATTTCTCGCCGCTGTTCAGGGTCGAGGGCAGCAAGGTGCTGCGGCGCAAGGACGTCAACAACCTGAACGACACCGCCACCATCGACGACTGGTGGGGCTGGAGCACTTATTTGCTGCTCAAGGACTACACACCCACCGGCAACGTTGCCTGATAAGGAGATCCATGATGACGATAAAAGTGAAACTGGAACTGGCTTCGGGCCAATCTATGAACGGGGCGCCGTTGGAGTTGTTGTCCAAGGGCGTGGTGATTGCGCGGGCGGTGGTGAATGAACGGGGGGATGTGGTGTTTGATGCCAAGCCTGGGGTGGCTGGATTGGCGGTGAGGGTGGATCGTTCGATCCTGCGTATCAGCTAACTTTTTCATCAGGGCTGAAGGCCCTATCGCGAGCAAGCTCGGCTCCCACAGGTTTTCACAAAACACTGTGGGAGCCGGGCTTGCTCGCGATGGCATTCCAGCAGACAGCAGAAAATTGCGACCGGAAAATTAACCCCGCTGCGCCTCAGCCTCTTCATGCGCATGACGCAACCGCTCGCGGCTATTCGTCAGGTGCAAACGCATTGCGGCCCGCGCCGCATCGGAATCCTGACGGGCGATGGCGTCGTAAATCTCTTCGTGTTCACGGCTCAGGCGATTCATGTAGTGCTGCTGGTCGTCATGGGCCAGGCGCGCGGAGTTCAGGCGGGTGCGCGGAATGATGCTGGTGCCGAGGTGGGTCATGATGTCGGTGAAGTAGCGGTTACCGGTCGCCAGCGCGATTTGCAGGTGGAACTGGAAGTCCGAGGCGACCGCATCGCTGGCATGCGAAGCGCTTTCGTTGAGGGCGTCCAGCGCAGCTCTCATCAAACCTAGTTGCTCGTCGCTGCGGCGTTGCGCGGCGAGGCCGGCGGACTCCACTTCGAGGCTGATGCGCAACTCCAGAATCGCCAACACGTCACGCAGAGTGACCACCGTTGCCGGATCGATGCGAAAGCCGCTCGGGCTCGGGGTATCGAGCACGAAGGTGCCGATGCCATGGCGGGTTTCAACCTGCCCGGCCGCCTGCAAACGGGAAATCGCCTCGCGCACCACCGTGCGGCTGACGCCATGAGCATCCATGATCGCCGACTCGGTGGGCAATTTGTCGCCGCGCTTGAGGTGACCGTCGCGGATCTGCTCGGACAGCACCGTCACCAATTCCTGTGCGAGGCTGCGGCGCTTGCGAGGGAGGCGTGGTGCGTCGATCGGGTTTTCCATGGTGAACATCTGTCTCGAAAATTCGGCTGAAACCGCATCATAGCTCAACGCGGTTGTACGATCACCGTCAGCATCCACTATCCCTGTGGGAGCGAGCAAGCTCGCTCCCACAGGGATAGTGGTGTTTATGCGGTCACGGTCTGGTCCACCAAATGGCCGTTCTCGATTCGAACATGCCGTGGGTGGAAACGCTTCAGGCTGCTGCGGTGCCCGACGCTGATGATGCTCAACCCCGGCAACTCGTCGATCAACGCTTGATACAGCGACCCTTCATCCTCTTCATCCATCGCCGAAGTGGCTTCGTCCATGTACAGCCATTGCGGTGCATACAGCAGCGCTCGGGCAAACGCCAAACGTTGCTGTTCACCCGGCGAGAGCATGCGCTGCCAGTGGTTCGCCTCATCCAGACGTGCAACAAGATGCGGCAAACGGCAGGTTTCCAGCACATGGACGTAGCGTTCCTGCGGATAGATATCACCCGCCTGTGGATAACTCAGCGCCTCACGCAAGGTGCCAATCGGCAAGTATGGCTTTTGCGGCAGGAACAGGTAGCGCGCCGACGGCAGACGGATACTGCCGTGGCCGGCTGGCCACAGATGCCCCATCGCGCGCAACAAGGTCGACTTGCCGCTGCCGGAACGGCCGCTGAGCATCACGCGATCGCCCTCTTCCACCGTCAGGTCGGCGTTGGTCAGCAGGTGACGACCGTCTGCCAGATCGAGGCCGAGGTTGTGGATCTTCAGTTCATCGCCCTGATTCTGTACGTCGATGGCCGGTTGGCGCTCTTCGTTGTCGGTCATGGCCTGACGGAAACTCAGCAGACGATCACAGGTGGCACGCCATGAGGCGAGGTCCTGATACGCGCTGATAAACCAGCTGAAACTCTCTTGCACGTTGCCGAACGCCGAGCTGATTTGCATCAGTTCACCGAGTTCGATCTTGCCGGCGAAGTAACGCGGCGCAGCGACCATGAACGGGAAAATGATCGCGGCCTGACTGTAACCGGCGGTGAAGAATGTCAGGCGCTTGGACACTTTCATGATGTCCCAGAAGTTGTGCCAGACCATTCCGAAACGGCTGCTCAAGCGACGATTTTCATTCGGCTCGCCGTTGTACAACGCGATACTTTCGGCATTCTCACGAACCCGGACCATGGAGAAACGCAGGTCGGCTTCGAAGCGTTGTTGTTGGTTGTTCAGGCCGATCAAGCGACGACCGATCAAATGCGTCAGCCAGCTACCGACCACGGCGTAGACCAGTACACACCAGAACATGTAGCCGGGAATGGTAAAACCGAACACTTCAATGCTGCCCGAAACGCCCCACAAAATGATCGAGAACGACACCAGGCTGACGACGTTGCGGATCAGCCCGATGCCCAGGCTCAGGGTGTTGGCCGTAAAGTTGTTGAGGTCTTCGGAAATCCGCTGGTCCGGGTTATCGGTGTAACCGCCCTGCTCCAGCTGGTAGTAGTTTTTGTTGCCGAGCCAGCGGGCAAAGTGTTTCTCCGTCAGCCAGGCTCGCCACCGGATCGTCAGCATCTGCGTCAGGTAGAGCCGGTACACCGCCCCGACAATCGCCACGGCGGCAATCGCGCAGAAATACAGAATCAGCTGCCAGAACGCCGCTTCATCCTTCTTCTGCAAGGCGTTGTAAAAATCCTTGTACCAGGTGTTGAACCACACCGAGATCCCCACGCTGATCAACGACAGGGCAATCACCGCGATCAGCAGCGTCCAGGCCTTGCCCTTCTCTTCACTTTGCCAATAGGGCGTGATGATCGCCCAGACCTTGCGGAAAAACTGCCCGCGCACGGCATCGTTGACCGCGGAATATTCAGCGTTCTGATTCATGGATAAGGCTCGATAAAGAAAAGTACACACACGAACCGATCATAGTTGATCGGCTCGAGTTATCGCGAGGGGTGGCGATGATCGTTCAGCGCCCGTTCAGCGGCGCACCGGACGTTTCTGCAGTTTGCGCTGCAGGGTACGGCGGTGCATGCCCAGGGCGCGGGCCGTGGCCGAGATGTTGCCTTCGTGCTCGGTCAGCACGCGCTGGATGTGCTCCCACTGCAAACGGTCCACCGACATCGGGTTTTCCGGCACCAGGGTGTCGAGGTCGGCGTGCTCGGACAGCAAGGCTGCCAGCACGTCGTCGGCGTCGGCCGGTTTGCACAGGTAATTGCAGGCACCGCGCTTGATCGCCTCGACGGCGGTGGCGATGCTCGAATAACCGGTGAGGATCACCACGCGCATTTCCGGGTCCAGTTCCAGCAGCTTGGGCAGCAAGACCAGGCCCGAGTCGCCGTCCATTTTCAGGTCCAGCGCGGCGTAATCCGGCAGGTCGGCCTGGGCGATGGTCAGGCCTTCTTCGGCAGAGCCGGCGGTGCTGACGCGAAAACCACGGCGGGCCATGGCGCGGGCCATCACGCGGGTAAAGGTTGCATCGTCGTCGACCAACAGCAAATGCGGCAGTTCTTCGCCTTCAACCTGGATATCGTCACTCATGTTCGTCTCCTCGGGCGACACGGGGCAGGCGCAGCTCGGTGAGCGTGCCGCCTTCCTCATGACTGTAGAGTTTCACTGAGCCGCCGGCGCGTGTCACGCTGGCCTTGCTCAAAAACAGGCCCAGGCCGAAACCTTTGCCCTTGGTGGTAAAAAACGGTTTGCCGATCTGTTCGGCGATGGCCAGCGGCACACCGGCACCGTGATCGCGGATGCTGATGGTCAGGTCTTCGGCGTTCCAGTCCAGCGTCACCTGCAGCCCTTCAGGGCACGCATCAGCAGCGTTGTTCAGCAAATTCAGCAGCGCCTGGGTCAGGTCCGGTGGCGGTGCCATGCGCGGCACAGTGCCTTGGCCCAGGCGCTGGAAGCGGTAACTGGCTTCCGGGCGCATCAGGTGCCAGCGGTTCAGCGCTTCGTCGAGCCAGTCGGTGACGTCCTGCATTTCCACCGCCAAACGGCGATTGGCCTCGGCGGCGCGCACCAGTTGCTGCAAGGTCTCTTTGCACAGCTTGACCTGATCCTGCAGCACACTCAAATCGTCCTGCAACAACGGGTCGTGGTGGTCCTGGCGCATTTCCTTGAGCAACACGCTCATGGTCGCCAGCGGCGTGCCCAATTCATGCGCCGCGCCGGCGGCTTGCGTCGCTACCGCCAGCAATTGCTGGTCACGCAGACCTTCTTCACGCCGAATCGCCCGCAGCTCTTCCTGACGGCGCAGCTCTTCGGCCATGCGTGCGGCAAAAAACGTAATCACCGCAGCAGCCAGTGCAAAACTCAGCCACATCCCATAGACCTGCAGGTTCTCCCGGGCAATCGGGAAGGTTTGCAGCGGATAGAACCGCGCGAGCAGCAAGGTGTACATCGTCAACGCGATACCCGACAGAATCACCGAATAGCGCCATGGCAACGTCACCGCGGCGATGGTCAGCGGCACCAGGTAATACGAGACGAACGGGTTGGTCGAGCCACCGGAGAAATACAGCAGGGCACTGTGGATAAACAGGTCGCAGGCCAGTTGCAGCGCATATTCCAGCTCGGTGACCGGCCACGTCGTGCGCAGCCGAACCGCGGTAAATGCGCACAACAGCGTCGAGCAACCGAGGGTCATGGCCAGTTGCACCCACGGCAGCGGCAGCAGGTCGAGCCAATAGGCCAACCCGACGGAACCGGCCTGAGCGGCGAGCACTAACGTGCGGATGAACGTCAACCGCCAGAGGTTCTGGCGAGTGGCAGAAGTGATTTGAACGGGGGCGAGCATGAGCTCTCCTGATGAGCGCTCCAGGCGGATCGCACGGAGTATAACCAAGCACGGGGGCTGACAGGCAAAAGTGCGGCAAACGGCCACATGGCAGAAAGATCTGCGGCGGCTATAAGGCCCGATCTGATAGACGAAAGAAAACCGGCGATCCACGCGTGATGGCCGGTTTGTCGGATCAGTCAGCTTCGATTCATTCAGGATTTATTGGCTGCGTTTTTTGGACAAGTTGTGCTGATGATTTGGTTCACGCGTTATGCGGGACACCTGATTGCTCAATGATTGTATGCATCGGCTGAAAAGATGTTTTTAATGTAGATCCACGCCTCATCTTCCGTTCCGAAACGGAGCCCTTTTTGTGTGCCATCTATCAGAACATCCACCCACTGTTCTCCTGCTGGTCCGCTGACAATGATGGCTTGATAACCGCGTGCTGCGGCATCTGATTTTTCTTGAGGGGTCATGGTTATTTCCTTATTGAGAGAGCATGCCATTGATGCCAATCACCTGGCCGAAAGGGCCAATCGACGGGCTTACACGATGCTCGACCAACCTCATCAGTATTTCTACTGTCAGAACTAACAGGTGTCCCCGCTCGCCCCCAATTTCAGCGCTATACAGCGAGCTCGTGAATCTGTTTGGCCGATGAACGGCTTACCATGCAGTATCTGTATAGAAGTTGTAACTGTGCGAACCGGATCAATAAAGCTAGAGTCTGATGGTTTCACGCAGGCTCGGACCTGACACCTGCGCATCGCCCAAGGAGCTTTCATGCACACATTGCGCCGCTGCACCGCCCTCCTCGCCCTGAGTGCCGGCACCCTCGCCAGCCTCCCGGCCCTCGCCGCCGACGAGCTGCATTACAACCAGATTTCCCTGCGCGCCGAAGTCAGCCAGGAAGTGGCCCGCGACCTGATGATCGTGACCCTTTATACCGAAGACCAAAACACCGACCCGGCCAAACTCGCCGCCGACGTCAGCACCACCATGAACAAAGCACTGGCCCAGGCCAAACAGGTCAAAGACATCACCCTGCGCCAGGGCAGCCGCAACAGCTACCCGATCTACGACACCAAGGGCCAGAAAATCACCGGCTGGCGTGAACGCGCCGAACTGCGCCTGGAAAGCTCGGACTTCGCCGCCCTGTCGAAACTGACCGGCGAACTGCTCACCGACCTGAAAATGGGCGGCATGGACTTCGCCATCGCCACACCAACACGCAAGGCCAGCGAAGACGCACTGCTTAAAGAAGCCGTGACCGCCTTCAAGGCTCGCGCACAACTGGCGACCGATGCACTGGGTGGCAAGAGCTACAAGATCGTTAACCTGAACCTGAACAGCAACGGTTATCCACAACCGTACATGCGCGCCCCAATGATGATGAAAGCCGCCTCGATGGACGCCGCACCGGTGACACCGGATGTTGAGGCGGGCACCAGTCAGGTCAGCATGACGGCGGATGGCGCGATTGAAGTGTTGATGCCTTGATTTGATAAGACGTACATAAAAACGGCGATCACTGGAGTGAACGCCGTTTTTTTTGCCTGCCAGAAGTCGGGGTGAACCCTTCAATTCTTTGGCGAATGATAGGCCGCCATCGCGAGCAAGCTCGCTCCCACAGTGGATCTACGGTGAGCACAGTATTTGTGTACGACATAAATCCTGTGGGAGCGAGCTTGCTCGCGATGAACGATAACGTGGTCTCTGAACTACTATGCTGGATCGACGTTATCCAGTGCCCGATTCACCGCCAGCTCTGCCAGCATGATGATCTGCTGAATCGCCAACACCGTATTACGCTGCGGGCCGATCAGGTTCGCGGCGAAATCACTGGTCATGACACTGGCGGAGGCCAGTGATTCGCAGGCTTGGGCCAGCAGGCTTTCGGTGTCCATGTTCGGGGCGATCATGTACATCGTGCTGGGACGGCGGGGTTTTTCGGTGTATTGGGATGGGGAATCGAGGTAGTAGTCGAGGGCGCGTTTTATGGCTTCGTGGTCTTTGAGTAATGTTTCGGCGCGTAAGTCTTCAGCTTCGGTTTCGGGGGTGGTGGGTGGATCGGGGATTAGCTTGTCCATGGAATGCTCCTACTTATAAATGGGAGCCATCCAATGTCGTTTCCACACGACAATTAGGTGGCGGCTGCACGCAGGGTGGAAATACCGGTTAGTAGGACCCGGCCAGACCGAAGTCTGCCCACGCACAGCCGCCATGACGCAGTTTGCAGACGAAAGAAGACGTCGGCAACGATTACGATGGTCCAGCTATGCGGCTACTAAAAGATCCAGGTTTCCACACCCGGTCGCTGAAATCGCAGCGACCGCCAGAGATTAGGGGCACTGCTTCCTACCCGGCAACCTGAAAAATGCGTGGGAAAGCTCTGTGTTTTTTACACATCGTTCAACACAAAAATGGAACGCGGAGCGTCCCTGGCGGCATTCCCACGCGGGAGCGTGAGAACGATCAGTTGGGGGGCAGCAGAAAGAGATTGGTCGGCTGTCAGGCCGCCATCGCAGGCAAGCCAGCTCCCACAATTGGATTGGGTTTACCTGATGGGGATCGGTTGGCTGTGAGGCCGTATTCGCGAGCAGGCTCGCTCCCACATTTTGAATTGGGTGTATCTGGTAGAGATTGGTCGGCTGTCAGGCCGCCTTCGCGAGCAGGCTCACTCCTACACGGAGTCCGCGTACCGCCCTTGCTTCTCACCACTCAACGGGCCGAGCGTTAGCTCGCCTACAGCTTTTGATCTTGACGCACCGCCCCCTCGAGAGGCCGAGTGGAGGTTCTGCGCAGTGGGCAACCCGGCATGGATGCCGGGTTAGCCGCCCCCGGCCATGGATGGCCGATGGCGGCGGGCCCACGGAGCAGGACCGGAGCGAGGGCATGCCGAGCCTGGGCGAGGCACCGAACGAAAGGGGCAAATGCGCTTTGGTTACTTTGGCGCACTTCCAAAGTGACTCGCTGTAAGAGCGAAACCATTAGCGGCCGTTACCGCAGGAATGGATATGTACCCCGCCATCGAAAAAAGGCGCCACCAATAAAAAGCCAAGGTTGCACCCAGTACCACCCATAAACGTGCAGCCCACGACCGTGCGCCAACTGTCGCCAATAATGTACTGATTAGACCAACAACCAAGATGTCCACTGACAAACACCTGCCAGTCAAACTGCCCCCCCCCCCCCCCGACAAACCCGTTAAACAACAAATACCTACCACACGGTCCCAAACTCAACAGCCCCCACGCCCGGCGCAAAATATTCTCAATCCCAAAAAGCCACCCACCCAACCCATTCAACCCCCAAAACGTGGGTATAAATAAGTAACACCACGCTCCAACCGGGTGCGCAAGCCCCGCCAATCGCCCCGCCGCGGTGCGCCGGTTGCACCGAAAAAAACCTGCGCAAACGGTCAAATGCGCCTGAATTTATACAAATGCGACATTAAGGTACGTACGTGCCACTGTTTAACGCCTGTGGTCGCTCTGGATCTTGCATTGGGTACGGCCCCTGCATAAGTATCCGCAGGTCGACTCACGAGGTCGTCCTCTAATTCCAAAAATGACAACAATCATGAGGCCACCATGCTTAAACACGCGGTCATTCCGTTTTTAGTCGGCGCCAGCTTGCTAGCTAGCGCACCCTTCGCCCAAGCCGCGACTAACCTGGTGTTCTGCTCCGAAGGGAGCCCGGCCGGTTTCGATCCAGGTCAATACACCACCGGAACCGACTTCGACGCCTCTGCAGAAACCATGTTCAACCGCCTGACCCAGTTCGAGCGCGGCGGCACCGCCGTGATTCCTGGCCTGGCGACCAGCTGGGACATTTCCCCGGACGGCCTGACGTACACCTTCCACCTGCGTGACGGCGTCAAGTTCCACACCACCCCGTACTTCAAGCCGACTCGTGAGTTCAACGCCGACGACGTGCTGTTCACCTTTAATCGCATGATTAACAAGGATGACCCGTTCCGTAAGGCGTACCCGACTGAATTCCCGTACTTCACCGACATGGGGATGGACACCAACATCACCAAGATCGATAAAGTCGACGACAAAACCGTCAAGTTCACGTTGAAAGAAGTGGATGCCGCGTTCATCCAGAACATGGCCATGAGCTTCGCCTCGGTGCAGTCCGCCGAGTACGCAGCCCAGCTGCTGAAAGAAGGCAAAGCGGCAGACATCAACCAGAAGCCGGTCGGCACGGGTCCGTTCGTATTCAAGAGCTACCAGAAAGACTCCAACATCCGCTACACCGGGAACAAGGACTACTGGAAGCCTGACGACGTCAAGATCGACAACCTGATCTTCGCCATCACCACCGACCCGTCGGTGCGTATCCAGAAGCTGAAGAAGGGCGAGTGCCAGATCACTCTGTTCCCACGTCCAGCCGACTTGAAGGCGCTCAAAGAAGACAAGACCCTGAAAGTGCCTGATCAGGCCGGTTTCAACCTGGGTTACATCGCCTACAACGTGATGGACAAGATCAAGGGCAGCGACGAGCCGAACCCGATGGCCCAACTGAAAGTGCGTCAGGCACTGGACATGGCCGTCAACAAGCAGCAGATCATCGACTCGGTTTACCAGGGCGCAGGCCAACTGGCCGTCAACGCCATGCCGCCAACCCAATGGTCTTACGACACCACCATCAAAGATGCTCCGTACAACCCTGAGAAAGCCAAAGAGCTGCTCAAGGAAGCCGGCATCAAGGAAGGTACCGAGATCAACCTGTGGGCGATGCCGGTACAGCGTCCTTACAACCCGAACGCCAAACTGATGGCTGAAATGCTGCAGTCCGACTGGGCCAAGATCGGCATCAAAGCCAAGATCGTGACCTACGAGTGGGGCGAGTACATCAAGCGCTCCAAAGGCGGCGAAAACGGCGCGATGCTGATTGGCTGGAGCGGCGACAACGGTGACCCGGACAACTGGCTGAACGTGTTGTTCGGCTGCGACTCGCTGCAAGGCAACAACTTCTCCAAGTGGTGCGACAAGAAGTTCGACGGCATCGTTAAAGAAGCCAAGCGCACAACCGACCAGGCCAAGCGCACCGAACTGTACAAACAGGCGCAACACGTCCTCAAAGATGCAGTTCCAATGACACCTATCGCTCACTCGACGGTGTTCCAACCAATGCGCAACGAAGTGCGGGATTTCAAGATCAGTCCGTTTGGCTTGAACTCCTTCTACGGCGTCAGCGTCAGCAAATAAGGTTTTGCAACGGCGACGTTTTTGACGTCGCCGTTGCTTTATCTGCCGAGAAAGCAGGAAAACTCTTACATCCGTTTCCTCCGCGTACTACGGCGGTGGAGTCGGACGCGTTGCCATTTCCTACGAGTCTTTAGGACTCTACGCATTTACTGCCAGATCCACGGCTCATACCGTCGGGTTCTGACCAGCTCATGCGTGGGCTCTCGGTTATTGCTGAAAGGCATGGTTTGAAGTCAGTGATCCTCCACGTCCCAGGACGGGACGGCGGCTCATTGTCAAAACACTCGTGATTACAAGAGGGAGCGTCATGCGCCATTCCTTGGTTTTATCCGCATTACTGGGCACCGGCCTGTTGGCCGCCACATCCATCCAGGCCGCCAATAACAGCCTGGTGTTCTGCTCTGAAGGCAGCCCCGCCGGTTTCGACACGGCGCAGTACACCACTGCGACCGATAACGACGCCGCCGAGCCGCTGTACAACCGTTTGGCAGAGTTTGAAAAAGGCGCGACCAATGTCGTACCGGGCCTGGCCACTCGTTGGGATATTTCCGAAGACGGCCTCAAGTACACCTTTCACCTGCGCGAAGGGGTGAAGTTTCATACCACGCCCTACTTCACGCCGACCCGCGACTTCAATGCCGATGACGTGCTGTTCACGTTTAATCGCATGCTCGACCCGCAACACCCTTTCCGTAAGGCTTATCCGACCGAGTTCCCGTATTTCAACGGGATGAGCCTGAACAAGAACATCGCCAAGGTCGAAAAGACCGGGCCGCTGACCGTGGTCATGACGCTCAACAGCGTCGACGCCGCGTTCATCCAGAACATCGCCATGAGCTTCGCCGCCATCCTGTCCGCCGAATACGCCGACAAGTTGCTGGCCGTTGGCAAACCGAGCGACATCAACCAGAAGCCGATCGGCACTGGCCCGTTTGTGTTCAAGAGTTACCAGAAAGACTCCAACATCCGTTACACCGGCAACAAGCAGTACTGGGACCCGAGCCGGGTCAAGCTCGACAACCTGATTTTCGCCATCAACACCGACGCCTCGGTGCGGGTGCAGAAACTCAAGGCCAACGAGTGCCAGATCACCCTGCACCCTCGCCCTGCCGACGTGACCGCGCTGAAGCACGACGAAAAACTCAAGCTCATCGAGAAGCCAGGTTTCAACCTCGGTTACATCGCCTACAACGTTCGGCACAAGCCTTTCGACCAGCTCGAAGTGCGACAGGCGCTGGACATGGCGGTGAACAAGCAAAGCATTCTCAACGCCGTCTACCAGGGTGCCGGGCAGTTGGCCGTCAATGCCATGCCGCCGACCCAATGGTCGTACGACGAAACGATCAAAGACGCCGCCTACAACCCGGAAAAAGCCAGGGAATTGCTCAAGGCTGCCGGCGTGAAGGAAGGCACTGAAATCACCCTGTGGGCGATGCCCGTTCAACGCCCTTACAACCCGAACGCCAAGTTGATGGCCGAAATGCTCCAGGCTGACTGGGCAAAAATCGGCCTCAAAGTGAAGATCGTCAGCTATGAATGGGGCGAGTACATCAAGCGCACCAAGAATGGCGAGCACGACATCAGCCTGATCGGCTGGACCGGGGACAATGGGGACCCGGACAACTGGCTCGGCACGCTTTACAGCTGCGACGCCATTGGCGGCAACAACTACTCCATGTGGTGTGATCCGGCTTACGACAAGCTGGTCAAGCAGGCCAAGGTCGTCACCGACCGCGACCAACGCACCATCCTGTACAAACAGGCGCAGCAGTACCTCAAACAGCAGGTGCCGATCACGCCAGTCGCCCACTCGACGGTTAACCAGCCGTTAAGCGCCAAAGTCGAAGGGTTCAAAGTCAGCCCCTTCGGCCGCAACGTGTTCTCGGGCGTCAGTATCGACCAATAACCGATTAGCCAGAACGCTGGGGGCGTATTACGCCCTCACGCAAGCGTATTGCCGTAATTCGTCAATCCGGCCTGCAGCAAACGTTTGCGATGCCTTGAATGTGTTCTAAACCAATAGCCGGATCACCAATAAGACCGGCATTAAAAAAAAGAAAGTAAGGAGCTTCACCCATGAAACTGAGCAGCACCGCGTTATTGGCCTTGGCCATCAGCAGCGTAACCGCCTCGGCGTACGCAGAAACCCAGAGCCAGGCATTCACCCCGGTGACGGTTAACACCAAAAGTGCACAAGCTGATGCAACTGGCTTCGTCGAAGGTCAATCCATCTCCGGCACCACGCGCAACTGGTACGCCAACGAACAACTGAAACGTGGCGGCAAGTTCACTTACCGCAAAGACGGTGTCGCCACCCCGACTGATCGTCGTATCAACTGGGTTCAAGGCACCATCGTCAAGTACAACTCCGGTTTCACCGAAGGCACTGTAGGTTTCAGCACCGAAGTGGCCGCCTACAACGCTGTTGCTCTGGAGCGCGATCGCGAGAACCTGGCCTCCAACAACGGTGGCGCACCGGGCTCCCGCCCAGGCGCGGGCAACAACCGTACCCTGACCAAAGAAGGCGGCGACGCTCAAGGTCAGTGGAGCAAGCTGGGCCTGGCCAACGTCAAGGCTCGCATCTCCAACACCACCCTGACCGCCGGCCGCATGAACTTCAGCAGCCCGCAGGTCGATGTGATCGGCAACCGTGCCCTGCCTTCGAGCTTCCAGGGCGTCGCGGTCCACAGCGAAGAGCTGAACAACCTGGCTTTCGACCTGGGGACCTTTGACCGCGTTTCGCCGCGTACCGAAGAAAGCCTGAGCAAGTTCCGCTCCGAATACCAAAACATTACTGCTGAGACCGATCACGTTAATACGGCAGGCCTCACCTATACCCCTTTCGCCAGCCTGACCACCAGCCTGTGGGCGACCCAGGCCGAAGACTTCTGGAACCAGTACTACTTCGGCGCCAGCCACGTGTTGGGTGACAGTTCGGTACTGAGCCTGACCACCGGCCTGAACTACTACAAGACCGTCGATGAAGGTAAGAGACTGCTGGGCGAAATCGACAACCAGGCCGGCTCCCTGTCGTTTGGCCTGACTCACCAGGCTCACACCCTGACCTTCTCGTACCAGGAAATTAACGGTAACGAGTACTTCGACTACCTGCACGAAACCAACGGCATCTACCTGGCCAACTCCCTGCTGTCGGACTTCAACGGCCCGAACGAGAAATCCTTCCAGATCGCCTACGGCCTGAACATGGCTGAATACGGCGTGCCAGGTCTGAAGTTCAACATCTACCAGGCGCGTGGCTGGGGCATCGACGGTACTCACTACACCGGTACCGCCTATGACGTGAAAAACATGGACGGCGAAACCCACTACGAATACGGCATCGGTTCGACGTACGCCATTCAGAGCGGCCCACTCAAGGCCACCACTGTTCGCGCGACCTACACCGCTCACCGCGCCAGTGAAAACCAGGGCGATGGCAGCATCAACGAGTTCCGTCTCGTGACCACCATTCCGTTCAACATCCTGTAATGCACCTGCCTATCAGCTGATTCAGTGACGAATCAGCTGTTAGGCATTAGTCCTTTAACTGATTGCAGAGGGTTCTTGATGAAAATGCTTCCCCTACGTGCGGCCATCGCTGCCGCGTTGCTGAGTGTCGCTGTTGGCGTCGCTGCCACACCCCTGGTGGTCTGCACCGAAGCCAGTCCGGAAGGCTTCGATATGGTCCAGTACACGACTGCAGTCACAGCCGACGCCGTGGCTGAAACCATCTTCAACCGTCTGGCGGACTTCAAGCCGGGCACCACTGAAGTGATTCCGGCACTGGCCGATTCCTGGGACATCAGCGAAGACGGTCTGAGCTACACGTTCCACCTGCGCAAAGGCGTCAAGTTTCACACCACCGATTACTTCAAGCCGACGCGCGACATGAACGCCGACGACGTGGTCTGGAGTTTCCAGCGTCAGCTGGACCCGAACCACCCATGGCACAAACTGTCGAGCGTGGGCTTCCCGTACTTTGAAAGCATGGGCTTCAAGGAACTGCTCAAAAGCGTCGAGAAAGTCGACGACAACACGGTCAAGTTCACCCTGACCCGTCGTGAAGCGCCGTTCCTGGCCGACATCGCCATGGCCTTCTCCTCGATCTACTCCGCCGAATACGCCGACCAGTTGCTCAAGGCGAACAAGGCCGGCGACTTGAACAACAAGCCAATTGGCACCGGTCCATTCGTGTTCCAGCGCTACAACAAGGACGCTCAGGTTCGCTTCAAGGCCAACCCGGAGTACTTCCGTGGCAAGCCACCGGCTGACGCGTTGATTCTGGCAATTGCCACCGACAACAACGTGCGCCTGCAAAAGCTCAAGGCCAACGAGTGCCAGATCGCGCTGTATCCGAAACCGGATGACATCCCGAGCATCAAGAAAGACACCAACCTCAAGGTTGATGAGATGAACGCGATGACCGTTTCGTACATCGCCATGAACACCTCGCACAAATACATGAGCGATGTGCGCGTGCGCAAAGCCATCGACATCGCGTTCGACAAGGCGGCCTATGTCAACGCGCTGTTCGGCAAAGGCAATGCGACTGTCGCGGTCAACCCGTACCCGGACACTCTGCTGGGCTACAACCACAAGCTGACCAACCCGCCGCGAGACTTGGACAAGGCCCGCGCCTTGCTCAAGGAAGCAGGCGTACCGGAAGGCACAACGTTTACACTGTTCACCCGTAACGGCGGCGGGCCGACCAACCCGAACCCGATGCTGGGCGCGCAGATGATGCAGGCTGACCTGGCCAAGGTCGGCATCAAGATCGACATTCGCGTCATGGAATGGGGCGAAATGCTCAAACGTGCGAAAAACGGCGAGCACGACATGGTTTCCGCCGGATGGGCGGGTGATAACGGCGATCCGGATAACTTCCTGACGCCTATGCTGAGTTGCGAAGCAGCCAAGAACGGCGAAAACTACGCGCGCTGGTGCAACGAGAAATTCCAGACGCTGATCGATGAAGCCCGAGCTAAAGTGAACCCGACGGAACGTGCGGCGCTCTACGAGCAAGCCCAGGAGGTTTTCAATCAGGACCAGCCATGGATCAGCATGGCGCACACCCGTATGTTTACTGCAATGCGCAACAACGTAGAGGGCTATCACATTAGCCCGCTTACCACGAATAACTTCGCCACCACCCAGGTGAAGTAAATAAGAAAACTCCCGGTGTCCCTGACTCCAGGGACACCAGGCACGCCTAACCGGCTGATGAGGTACACCACAAGATGTTTAGTTTTATTGCCCGCCGATTGGGGTTATTGATCCCCACGTTCTTCGGCATCACCTTGCTGACTTTCGCGTTGATTCGCATGATTCCAGGCGACCCCGTGGAAGTAATGATGGGCGAACGCCGAGTCGACCCCGAAATGCATGCTCAGGCAATGGAACGCCTTGGTCTGAACAAACCGCTGTATGCCCAATACCTGGACTACGTCGGCAAACTGGCTCACGGCGACCTCGGCGAATCGCTGCGTACCCGTGAAAGCGTGTGGAGCGAGTTCACCTCTCTATTCCCAGCGACCCTGGAACTGTCCATGGCCGCCCTGCTGTTCGCCGGCATCCTGGGCCTCCTGGCCGGGGTGATCGCGGCACTCAAGCGAGGATCCCTGTTCGACCATGGGGTGATGGGCATCTCCCTGGCGGGATATTCGATGCCGATCTTCTGGTGGGGCCTGATCCTGATCATGTTCTTCTCGGTGAGCCTGGGCTGGACCCCGGTGTCCGGGCGGATCGACTTGCTCTATGACATCGAGCCGCGCACCGGCTTCATGCTCATCGACACGCTGCTGGCCGATGACGTCGGTGCGTTCTTCGATGCCCTGCATCACCTGATCCTGCCGGCCATCGTGCTGGGTACCATCCCGCTGGCCGTTATTGCGCGGATGACCCGTTCTTCGATGCTCGAAGTACTGCGTGAAGACTACATCCGTACCGCCCGCGCCAAAGGCCTGTCGCCTTCTCGCGTGGTGTTCGTGCACGGCCTGCGCAACGCGCTGATTCCGGTCCTGACCGTGGTCGGCCTGCAAGTCGGCACGTTGCTGGCCGGTGCGGTCCTGACCGAAACCATCTTCTCGTGGCCCGGCATCGGTAAATGGCTGATCGAAGCCATTGGCGCCCGAGACTATCCAGTCGTGCAAAACGGCATCCTGTTAATCGCCTGCCTGGTGATTCTGGTCAACTTCGTGGTGGACATCCTCTACGGCTTTGCCAACCCACGCATCCGTCACCAGCGCTGAGATCATGACCATGACCACTCCAGCTACAACGCCAAATCAAGCGGTAACAGTCGATCAAAGCCTGTTGTATCCGTCCCCGTACAAAGAATTCTGGCACGCGTTTTCCCGCAACAAGGGCGCCGTCGCCGGCCTGATGTTCATGATCCTGGTGATTTTCTGCGCGATCTTCGCGCCGTGGGTTGCCCCGCATAACCCGAGCGAGCAATACCGTGACTTCCTGCTGACCCCGCCAGCCTGGCTGGAAGGTGGGCAGATCCAGTTCCTGCTCGGCACCGATGAACTGGGTCGCGACCTGCTGTCGCGCCTGATCACCGGTTCGCGTCTGTCGTTGATGATCGGTTTGTCGTCGGTGGTGATGTCGCTGATTCCGGGGATCCTGCTGGGTCTGTTCGCCGGTTTCTTCCCGCGCTTGCTCGGCCCGACCATCATGCGTCTGATGGACATCATGCTGGCCCTGCCGTCCCTGCTGCTGGCCGTGGCGATTGTCGCCATCCTCGGCCCTGGCCTGATCAACACCGTGATCGCCATCGCCGTGGTGTCCCTGCCGTCCTATGTTCGTCTGACCCGCGCTGCGGTGATGGGCGAACTGAACCGCGACTACGTGACCGCTGCGCGCCTGGCCGGTGCCACGCTGCCCCGCCTGATGTTCATCACCGTGCTGCCTAACTGCATGGCGCCGCTGATCGTTCAGGCGACCTTGAGCTTCTCCTCGGCGATTCTCGATGCCGCCGCACTGGGCTTCCTCGGCCTTGGCGTACAACCGCCAACCCCTGAGTGGGGCACCATGCTGGCTTCGGCTCGCGACTACATCGAACGCGCCTGGTGGGTAGTCAGCCTGCCTGGCTTGACCATTTTGCTCAGCGTGCTGGCAATCAACTTGATGGGCGACGGCCTGCGCGATGCGCTGGACCCGAAACTCAAGAACGCCGCCTGAGGAGATTCAAATGTCACTGTTAGAAATCAAGAATCTCAACGTTCGTTTCGGCGACAAGAACGCCGTTCCGGTGGTCGACGGGCTCGACATCACCGTGGAAAAAGGCGAAGTCCTGGCCATCGTTGGCGAGTCGGGTTCGGGTAAATCCGTGACCATGATGGCGCTGATGGGCCTGATCGAGCATCCAGGGATCGTCACTGCCGACGCCCTGAATTTCGACGGCAAGAACATGCTCAAGCTCAGCAACCGTCAGCGTCGACAAATCGTCGGCAAAGACCTGGCCATGGTCTTCCAGGACCCGATGACCGCGCTGAACCCGAGCTACACCGTCGGTTTCCAGATCGAGGAAGTGCTGCGCCTGCACCTGAAAATGTCCGGCAAGCAAGCGCGCAAGCGTGCCATCGAACTATTGGAAAAAGTGGAAATCCCGGGCGCTGCCAGTCGTATGGACGCCTACCCGCACCAACTGTCCGGCGGTATGAGCCAGCGTGTTGCGATCGCCATGGCGATTGCCGGCGAACCGAAACTGCTGATCGCTGACGAACCGACCACGGCACTCGACGTCACGATTCAGGCGCAGATCATGGACCTGCTGCTGGCGTTGCAGAAAGAGCAGAACATGGGCCTGGTGCTGATCACTCACGACCTCGCGGTCGTGGCTGAAACCGCCCAGCGTGTGTGCGTGATGTACGCCGGCCAGGCGGTTGAGGTCGGTCAGGTGCCGCAGCTGTTCGACATTCCGGCGCACCCGTACAGCGAAGCGTTGCTCAAGGCGATTCCGGAACACAGCCTCGGCGCTACACGCCTGTCGACCCTGCCGGGCATCGTTCCCGGGCGCTACGACCGTCCGCAGGGTTGCCTGCTGTCGCCGCGTTGCCCGTATGTGCAAGACAGCTGCCGCGCCACGCGCCCGGCCCTGGACCCGAAAAGCCACAGCCTCGCCCGCTGCTTCTACCCGCTTAATCAGGAGGTGGCGTAATGGCCGTCGTACTTACCGCCCGCGACCTGACCCGTCACTACGAAGTGTCCCGCGGCCTGTTCAAGGGCCATGCGACCGTGCGCGCCCTCAACGGCGTGTCGTTTGAACTGCACGCCGGCAAGACCCTCGCCGTGGTTGGTGAATCGGGCTGCGGCAAATCCACCCTGGCCCGTGCGTTGACACTGATCGAAGAGCCGTCCTCCGGCTCCTTGAAAATCGCCGGCCAGGAAGTCGCCGGTGCCGACAAGGCCCAGCGCAAGCAACTGCGCAAAGACGTGCAGATGGTGTTCCAGAGCCCGTACGCCTCGCTCAACCCACGGCAGAAAGTCGGTGACCAGCTCGGCGAACCGCTGCTGATCAACACCAACCTGTCGGCGGCCGAACGTCGCGAAAAAGTCCAGGCCATGATGAAGCAGGTGGGCTTGCGTCCCGAGCACTACCAGCGTTATCCGCACATGTTCTCCGGCGGTCAGCGCCAGCGGATCGCCTTGGCCCGCGCGATGATGCTGCAGCCTAAAGTGCTGGTAGCGGACGAACCGACCTCGGCGCTGGACGTGTCGATTCAGGCGCAGGTGCTGAACCTGTTCATGGATTTGCAGCAAGAGTTCAACACCGCCTACGTGTTCATCTCCCACAACCTGGCCGTGGTGCAACACGTTGCCGATGACGTGATGGTGATGTACCTCGGTCGCCCGGTGGAAATGGGTCCGAAGAACGACATCTACGAGCGTCCGCTGCACCCTTACACCCAGGCGCTGTTGTCGGCCACACCGACCATTCACCCGGACCCGAACAAGCCGAAAATCAAGATCGTCGGCGAGTTGCCTAACCCGTTGAACCCGCCATCGGGTTGCGCTTTCCACAAGCGCTGCCCATACGCCACCGAGCGCTGCAGCACCGAAGAGCCAGCCCTGCGCACTCTCGATAACCGCCAGGTGGCTTGCCACTACGCCGAGCAATTCCTCGACGGCGCGGCATAAAAATGTGGGAGCAGTTTTGCTCCCACAGCAATACCGGACCTCTTCTATAACGACTGCGCATCAGTTGGAGTAGAAGGGGTTTTCTTTTGCCTGCCGTTTAAGACTGGCTGTCGCCTTCATCCTCGTCGGTGTCGGGCTCTTCAGTGGTCGAGTCGTCATCGCCCTCACTACCGCCCTGATCTTTGTCCCCAGCCTCGGAGTCAGATTTGGCAATCATCATCCCGGCATGTATCACCTGCCCGCTCGACACCTGTTCGCCATGCTCCGGGCACTCCGCCCACGCCGCCGACATGCCCACGGACAACATCACTAAAACCTTAAGCAACAGCACAATACGTTGAACAATGCTCATAGCCGAATCCATCCTTTTTGGGGTGAAGCTTGGGTGCCTGACTGGCGCTGAATGAAATCTAGTTCCGATCAGTGTGGTTCACCAGACAGGACGCTAACGACGGGCTGGAAATGCCCGTGATCGGCAGATTGGTTTTGAATAACAGTTATCTCGAATCGTTATTGCTCGCCCCCACAAGGGGATTTGCGTCAGGCAATAAAAAACCCCGCTGCTTTCGCAACGGGGTTCTGTGGGTTTCGACTCAGCGCTTAGTGATGCTCGCGCGTCGCACGGAATTTCACGTCCGGCCAGCGCTCTTCCATCAGTGCCAGGTTGACCCGGGTCGGGGCCAGGTAGGTCAGGTGACCACCGCCGTCGATCGCGAGGTTTTCCACCGCCTTGTTGGAGAATTCCTCAAGCTTCTTCTTGTCGCTGCAATCGATCCAGCGCGCGGAATAAACGGTGATCGGCTCGTAAGAGCACTCAACCTTGTATTCCTCTTTCAAGCGGCTGGCGACCACATCGAACTGCAGCACACCGACGGCGCCGAGGATGATGTCGTTGCTGCGCTCGGGGAAGAACACCTGGGTCGCGCCCTCTTCCGCCAACTGCTGCAAGCCTTGACGCAGCTGCTTGGATTTCAACGGATCACGCAGGCGTACGCGACGGAACAGTTCCGGGGCGAAGTGCGGGATACCGGTGAAGCCCAGGGTTTCGCCTTCGGTGAAGGTGTCGCCGATCTGGATGGTGCCGTGGTTGTGCAAACCGATGATGTCGCCGGCAAACGCTTCTTCCAGCTGCTCACGCTCGGAGGAGAAGAAGGTCAGCGCGTCACCGATCCGCACATCCTTGCCGGTGCGTACGTGGCGCATCTTCATGCCTTTTTCGTACTTGCCGGAGCAAATGCGCATGAAGGCGATACGGTCGCGGTGTTTCGGGTCCATGTTCGCCTGGATCTTGAACACGAAACCGGTGAACTTCTCTTCAACCGGCTCGACGGTGCGCTCGTTGGCGACACGGGCCAATGGCTTCGGCGCCCAGTTGACCACGGCGTCGAGCACGTGATCGACACCGAAGTTGCCCAGTGCAGTACCGAAGAACACCGGCGTCAGTTGGCCGTCGAGGAATTCCTGCTGGTTGAACTCGTGGCAGGCGCCCTGCACCAGCTCCAGCTGATCGACGAAGCGATCGTACTCGTCGCCCAAATGCGCGCGCGCTTCATCGGAATCGAGCTTCTCGATGATTTTCACATCGGTACGCTCGTGGCCGTGACCGGCGGTGTACACGATGATGTAGTCGTCGGCGAGGTGATACACGCCCTTGAAATCGCGGTAGCAACCGATCGGCCAGGTGATCGGCGCGGCCTTGATCTTCAGGACCGCTTCGATCTCATCGAGCAGTTCAATCGGGTCGCGGATGTCACGGTCGAGTTTGTTGATGAAGCTGACGATCGGCGTGTCACGCAGACGGCAAACGTCCATCAGCGCGATGGTCCGTGGCTCTACACCCTTACCGCCGTCGAGAACCATCAAGGCCGAGTCCACCGCCGTCAGGGTGCGGTAGGTGTCTTCGGAGAAGTCTTCGTGGCCCGGGGTGTCGAGCAGGTTGATCATGTGGTCGCGATACGGGAACTGCATGACCGACGTGGTAATGGAAATACCCCGTTGTTTTTCCATTTCCATCCAGTCGGAGGTGGCATGGCGGTCGGACTTGCGAGACTTCACCGTGCCCGCAATCGCAATCGCCTTGCCCATCAGCAAGAGCTTCTCGGTAATGGTGGTTTTACCGGCATCGGGGTGGGAAATAATGGCGAAAGTGCGGCGTTTCGCGACTTCGGCGGCCTGTTTGGTCATGGGAAATCGCCTGGCAGGTGATTCAAAAAAGGGCGGCGAGTATAGCTTAAAAAGTAACCTATGGACCACCGTTCACCTGTAGCCGCTGCCGAGCCCGCGAGGCTGCGTCCGGCGGCGCAGCCGTCGTAAAACCGGACGCTGCGGTGGATCAGACACACCGCGACAGGTGAATCGACGACGACTTCGTCGCCAGACGCAGCCTCGCGGGCTCGGCAGCGGCTACAGGGGTAATACAAGATGCGGGGTGGCTAATTGCTGCTAAATATGGAACCTTTTAAAAGGTGGAGGCGTCCACTCCCCTGTTACAGCTCTCGTAGCAGGGTTCGAAAAACCTGCAAGTTAGCCTGACGAGGCTGCGCTTATGGCTCGATCTCATGCGGTTCCATCAGCATGAAGAGCTGCTTCTCGCGAACGTTGATGACCCGGCAGCCAGCAATGGCATTGCCACTCGGGACTGCGTTCGCCGACAAAAGAAAAAAGGAGTCCGCCTGTGGCTATTCGCTATGGCAAAGGGCTGATAGGAGGTGCGGTTGTCGTCGCCCTTCTGGCCCTGCTGGTCCATTGGATTGGCATCAACACGATCGAACATTACCGCGACGATTTGTTGTTTTACCTGCAAGCTCATCTGATTCTCGTCCTTGTTTCCATGCTGGCCGCCCTCGTTGTGGGCATTCCCGCCGGTATCTTCCTCAGCCGTCCGTCCATGGTGGACCGAGCTGAGCGCTTCATGCAGCTCTTCAACATCGGCAATACCGTGCCGCCGCTCGCCGTACTGGCCATCGCCCTGGGGATTCTGGGCATCGGCAGCGGCCCCGCGATCTTCGCCCTGTTCCTCGCCTCGCTGTTGCCGATTGTGCGCAACACTTATGAAGGCCTGAAAAACGTTCAAGGTTCACTGAAAGAAGCCGCTGTCGGCATCGGCATGACCCCGACCCAAGTGCTGTGGCGGGTCGAACTGCCAAACGCCGTGCCGATCATCGTTGGTGGCGTTCGCGTGGCCCTGGCGATCAACGTCGGGACGGCTCCGCTGGCGTTCCTGATCGGCGCCAACAGCCTGGGCAGCCTGATTTTCCCCGGCATCGCCCTGAACAATCAGCCGCAACTGCTGCTCGGCGCGGCCTGCACCGCCCTGCTGGCCTTGCTGCTCGACGGTCTGGTGACACTCGCCAGCCGCCTCTGGCTCGAACGCGGCCTACGCCCGTCTTAAGCCTCGGCAAAGGAATCAATATGAAAAAAGTATGCTTATTTCTAGGCTGCGCCCTGCTGTTCGCAGGATTTGCCCACGCCGCTGAAAAACCGGTCATCCGCATCGGCGCCCGGGTGTTCACCGAACAAACCCTGCTCGCGGAAATCACCTCCCAATACCTGCGCACCAAGGGTTACGACACCCAGGTGACCGGCGGCCTGGGCAGCAACCTCGCTCGCAGCGCCCACGAAAGTGGCCAGCTGGATTTGATGTGGGAATACACCGGCGTGTCGCTGGTGGCTTACAACCACATCACGGAAAAACTCGACAGCGCCCAGTCCTACGCCAAGGTGAAAGAACTCGACGTGAAAAAAGGCCTCGTCTGGCTGACCCCGTCGAAATTCAGCAACACCTATGCCCTGGCCCTGCCGGAAACCACCGCGAAGGCTTACCCGCAGATCAACACCATCAGCGAGCTGAACACGGTGCTGCAAGCTGAGCAAAAGGACAATCATCTGGTCGCGCTGGACACCGAGTTCGCCAACCGTTCCGACGGGCTGAACGGCATGGTCGACCTCTACGGCATGAACCTGACGCGCAAAAACATCCGGCAGATGGATGCTGGTTTGGTCTACACCGCCCTGCGCAATGGCCAGGTATTTGCCGGTCTGGTCTACACCACCGACGGTCGTCTTAACGCCTTCAAGCTGAAACTGCTCGAAGACGACAAGCACTACTTCCCGGACTACACCGCCGCGCCGGTGGTACGTCAGGTGTACCTCGACGCCCATCCGAAACTCGCCGAAGAACTCAAGCCGCTGGCTGAACTGTTCGACGACGAAACCATGCGCCAGCTCAACGCGCGGGTCGATGTCGATCACGAAAGCCCGTCATCCGTTGCCGCCGATTTCCTGCGCCAACATCCCATCAAATAAGGAGGAAAAGACATGGAATTTCTGAACGCCTTTTCCCATCTCGACTGGCCATTGGTGCTGCACCTGACCTGGCAGCACATCACCCTGGTCGGCATCGCCGTGACCCTGGCGATTCTGGTCGGCGTGCCGCTGGGCATTCTGATGACGCGCTTTCCGACGCTCGCCGGCCCGCTGCAAGCCAGTGCCACGGTGCTGCTGACCGTGCCGTCGATTGCGCTGTTCGGCCTGCTGCTGCCGTTTTACTCCAAATTCGGCCAGGGCCTCGGTCCGATGCCGGCGATCACGGCCGTGTTTCTGTACTCGCTGCTGCCGATCATGCGTAACACCTACTTGGCGCTGACCGGCGTCGAACCGGGCATTCGCGAAGCCGCCCGCGGCATCGGCATGACCTTCGGCCAGCGCCTGCGCATGGTCGAACTGCCCATCGCAGTGCCGGTGATCCTCGCCGGCGTACGCACTGCCGTGGTCATGAACATCGGTGTCATGACCATCGCCGCGACCATCGGCGCCGGTGGCCTCGGTGTACTCATTCTCGCTTCCATCAGCCGCAGCGACATGTCGATGCTGATCGTCGGCGCCGTGCTGGTCAGTCTCCTGGCCATCTTCGCCGACCTGCTTCTGCAATGGCTGCAACGCACGCTGACTCCAAAAGGACTGCTCAAATGATCGAACTTCAAAACCTCAGCAAGACCTTCCAAAGCAACGGCAAAGATGTGAAAGCCGTGGACTCGGTAAGCCTGACCGTCAATGAAGGCGAGATCTGTGTGTTCCTCGGACCATCGGGCTGCGGCAAAAGCACCACGCTGAAGATGATCAACCGCTTGATCAAGCCGACCTCGGGCAAGATCCTGATCAACGGCGAAGACACCACCGACCTCGACGCAGTGACCCTGCGCCGCAACATCGGTTATGTGATCCAGCAGATTGGTTTGTTCCCGAACATGACCATCGAGGAAAACATCACCATCGTTCCGCGCCTGCTGGGCTGGGACAAACAGAAATGCCACGACCGTGCCCGCGAGTTGATGAGCATGATCAAGCTGGAACCCAAGCAATACCTGAATCGCTATCCGCGCGAGTTGTCCGGCGGTCAGCAGCAGCGGATCGGTGTGATTCGGGCACTGGCGGCGGATGCGCCATTGTTGCTGATGGACGAACCCTTCGGCGCGGTCGACCCGATCAACCGCGAGATGATCCAGAACGAGTTCTTCGAGATGCAGCGCGCGCTGAACAAGACCGTGATCATGGTCAGCCACGACATCGACGAAGCCATCAAGCTGGGCGACAAGATTGCAATTTTCCGCGCCGGCAAACTCCTGCAGATCGATCACCCGGACACGCTGCTGGCGCACCCGGCGGATGATTTCGTCAGCAACTTCGTCGGCCAGGACAGCACGCTCAAGCGTCTGTTGCTGGTGAAAGCCGAGGACGCGGCGGACAACGCGCCGTCGGTGAGCCCGGAAACACCGGTGGCTGAAGCGCTGGAGTTGATGGATGAACTCGACCGTCGCTATGTCGTGGTCACCTGCGCCGATAACAAGGCTCTGGGCTACGTGCGTCGTCGCGATCTGCACCGTCAAACCGGGACTTGCGCGCAGTACTTGCGTGAGTTCAACGCCACGGCGGCGTTTGACGAGCATTTGCGCATCCTGCTGTCGCGCATGTACGAGTTCAACCGCTCGTGGTTGCCAGTGATGGATGCGGAGCGGGTGTTCCTGGGTGAAGTGACTCAGGAATCGATTGCCGAGTACTTGAGCTCAGGCAAGTCCCGTGGGGGCAAGACCAGCATTGTTTCGCCGGCCGAGACTGCTGTCGCCTGATCTGACGCCTCGCGGGCAAGCCCGCTCCCACGGGGTTCTTGGCGTACACAAGATTTGTGTACGACAGAAATCACTGTGGGAGCGGGCTTGTCCGCGATTGGGGGCACCACAAATACCCGCTGAATCCCCTCAAATATCCCTCCACAGGGAACATCACACTGTCATGCAGGTCGGTTACATCAGTAGCTATCCAGGACCGCACGACGGAAGCGTGCAAAAACGCGACATTTTTTGTTGATCTCAAGCCCCTCACGCCCTAAAGTTCGCGCCGAACGTCCATGCTGGAAACGATCCATCCGGCTCAAGTACTGACGACGAGACAGCAAGGCCAAGGGAACGCACCGCTTCCCATGGCCTTTTTGCTTTCGGCGACATGCCTTGGGAAGTAGGCGAACCAAAGTGGGGATACGGAGGACGTTCAGGAGGGTGTGTCATCAATGAGTTCACGAGTGCGCCGGAGTCTGCTTTTGCGCAGGGCAAGGCGCGAGGACCGAAGTTTGGTTGTTCCAAATAAGGGACGAGTAACGCAGCCCTGCGCAAAAGCAGGCCCGGCCCTTCGGGTTGTGCCTGAGCGCGCGCCATGCTGCGTTGCAGGCCTTGCGAAGGGAATGACCATTAGCGGCGGCCTGCGCCTTGCCTGGCACGCGCTCAGGCGACAACGCACTCGCGAACTCATTGATGACACACCCTCGCACCCATTGATTAATCTAGTTTGCCAGTAGGAGTTCCCAGCATGTCGATCAACGTCGAAGACTATTTCGCGCGCGATACCTTCAACAAAATGAAGGCCTTCGCCGACAAACAAGAAACCCCGTTCGTGGTGATCGACACCGCGATGATCAGCCAGGCCTATGACGACCTGCGCGCCGGTTTCGAATTCGCCAAGGTCTACTACGCCGTCAAGGCCAACCCGGCCGTCGAAATCATCGACCTGCTCAAAGAAAAAGGTTCGAACTTCGACATCGCGTCGATCTACGAGCTCGACAAAGTGATGAACCAGGGCGTTGGCCCGGATCGCATCAGCTACGGCAACACCATCAAGAAATCCAAGGACATTCGCTACTTCTACGAGAAGGGCGTGCGTCTGTATGCCACCGACTCCGAAGCCGACCTGCGCAACATCGCCAAGGCTGCACCGGGTTCGAAAGTCTACGTGCGCATCCTCACCGAAGGCTCGACCACGGCTGACTGGCCTTTGTCGCGCAAATTCGGCTGCCAGACCGACATGGCCATGGACCTGCTGATCCTCGCCCGTGACCTGGGCCTGGTGCCGTACGGCATCTCGTTCCACGTCGGCTCGCAACAGCGCGACATCAGCGTCTGGGACGCGGCGATCGCCAAGGTCAAAGTGATCTTCGAACGCCTGAAGGAAGAAGACGGCATTCACCTCAAGCTGATCAACATGGGCGGTGGCTTCCCGGCCAACTACATCACCCGCACCAACAGCCTGGAAACCTACGCTGAAGAAATCATCCGTTTCCTCAAGGAAGACTTCGGTGATGACCTGCCGGAAATTATCCTCGAGCCGGGCCGTTCGCTGATCGCCAACGCCGGCATCCTGGTCAGCGAAGTGGTACTGGTCGCGCGTAAATCCCGCACGGCGGTAGAACGCTGGGTGTACACGGATGTGGGCAAGTTCTCCGGCCTGATCGAAACCATGGACGAAGCCATCAAGTTCCCGATCTGGACCGAGAAGAAAGGCGAGATGGAAGAAGTGGTCATCGCCGGCCCGACCTGCGACAGCGCCGACATCATGTACGAAAACTACAAGTACGGTTTGCCGCTGAACCTGGCCATCGGTGATCGTTTGTACTGGTTGTCGACCGGTGCGTACACCACCAGTTACAGCGCCGTTGAATTCAATGGCTTTCCGCCGCTGAAGTCGTTTTACGTCTAATTAGTAAAGACCCACAAAAAAACCCGTGACTCTTCACGGGTTTTTTTATTTCTGCGCAAACTAAAACATACCATTTCCAACACCATAAATAGTTACAGACCAAATAATCACAGACCATTTAATTGAAGTTATGCTGCACGCTCACCCATTTGAAAAGGATTTCAAACATGCAGCTTAATCAACCAATACTATTCGATACCGCCCCCAACAACAAAAGTGACGCCTTTAATGCATCTCCGCCGATTGTGACCAAAGGGGATATCACACGAATTAAAAAATACATTTCCGAAGCAAAGAAACTTCCGGTCGACATCGACGATATTAAAAAGCTGTTGAAAAGCGAAAACACCGGCATTGCAGGACTGGAGCCTTATGATATTGCAAATACCTATGCAAAAATCGTCACCAATGCCAATCGCTGGAACGACATCGAACTGTCGATGAAACGAGTCGGCGGGAGCCTCCAGGCATTCTCCGAAGACCTGCGGCATTTCGGAGAGGACATTATCACGACCATTAAAACAATGCCCGGCTACATAAATTACATTGGCACAATCGAAAGTATGACCGATGAGGAAATTGCCAAACTTCCCGAGCTTAAAATTGGACGAGATGAGACAAACAGATTTCCGTCCATCAAAGAATCTCTCCATTTCATTGCCAGTTCCATCGAACAAAAAAAAACCAGTAGCACTGACATCCAACTCCGCCTGAAACATTTCAAAACCGAGCTGACGGATGTGGTTGCGGTGTTGATTGGAGAAAAGCTGAAGCAGGCCGGCAACCACGAATTGAATGCCGAGATCACTCGACTCAATGCTGAGATTGATGAGGCTCAGCGTCTGGTCGATGAAAAAACCAGGGAAAATGAGCCCAACTTCTTCGAGTACTTTATGGCTTTTACCGATCCGCTTGGCTCCCAGTATCTAAAAGTCAAAGCAATGATGCGGGACGCCCGTGTAGCGCCATTGATCCGACGTCGGGATGAACTCACCGAGCAAGTCCGCAAGAAAAACGTTCTGACGGGCACCTTATTGATCCTTCACAACCGTTTGCAAAGCGTCGACTCTTACATCATCGGAGCTACGGAGAGTACCGCCCTACTGGAAACCCTGTGGATCACAATTTCGGAATTCATCGACTCTTCAAAAAACAAAATTGATGGCATTCATGAATTCCTCACGCTCAGAACTTTTGTTTCGAGCCTGGACACCGTACTCAACAACTGGAAAAAAATCGAATCCAACGCCAAAACACTCACCCAAGCATTCGACTGACACTAAAGCCGACCTAAATCATTATAAATAAGGATATTTATGACAACGCCATCGTATATTGCGCCAGCTATGTCGCTTATTCGCGACAGCCGAGAAACCATTCGTTACCAAGCCATTATCGGCTCTGCTGACTTGTATATTGAATCACTGCGAAATGAACTGATACAGCTGAATGCCAAAATCACTGCTACGGACCTGGCCGCGTCCAAAACATTAACTTCTGCGATTATCAGCCTTGAAACCACGGCGCTCAATGAGACGCTGGAAGCGCTGGACATACTGTCAGCAGGCGAAAAAAACCCGCCCACCAGAATCGCCATTGAGTCCTATACCGAAATAGCCAGAAAGTTAATCTCCCTGTGCACTGACAAGCTGGATGAGGTTCAAGCAGAACTTAGCCACGCCATCTACAGTGTCAGGTACTCCTCCATCAGTAATAACCGGTTCAGGATTGCCGAACTGGTGGAAGCTCGCGAAGTGCTGGCTGCAGAACTGGAAAAAGAAAAACCCCCTGTGGATTCGCTTCTCGAAGATGAAAGGGTCTTGAATGAAGCAATCCGCCTGTTTGAAAGCCTCAGCTTCATTGACCGCCTGAAACCTCTTTTTGAGCAATTGACCGGGATGATCGGTAATCGACCTGAAACACCTCAAGCCGCTGCATTGAAGGCCGGTCTGGTGGTGGCGAACAAGTTTCTTGATGAGGCAAACGAACTGATCAAATACCAGGGTTTGATTAAAGCTCGAACTACGCTTCGTGTTCGTCTAAAAGATCGGCAAGGTCGCCTGGACTCGCTAGTCACCCAAATGAGCGACAACGACAAGAAAGTCAAACAGCTGACCGATACGACAAAGGTGATCGAACCCCGCAATACATATGCGGATGAAACGAGCAACATTGTCGAAGCGTTGAGGCTGTTTCTTGAGGCTATCACCGAGGATGCCCAGAGCGATGTCGTCAAAAAGGGCCGGAAGCTGATAGCGCAAGCCAAGCCTTTCAAGCGCTACCTGGAAAACCTTAAAGGCCAGTGGCTGCGCGGTTAACCCATTGGCTGAGCGAGTTGGGACGCTCGTTGGTGATATTCCTGAGCCATCGCTCGAATCCTGGGGTGTAGGGCGTTGCTCAGCGCCTCCCCACTCACCCGCAAAAAGTTCTGGTTACCGGCGGCCAATGCCCGACGTAGCCAGGACAACGATTCGTCAACATGCCCGTCATCGGCCAGCAGGGCCGCATAACTGAACTGCCCCCGAAAATCTCCGCCTTCGGCAGATCGTCGATACCAGATTCGCGCCGCGAGTGTATCGGCGATGCATGCCTCGCCGTCTTCCAGATAGCGCCCCAACAGGTTCATGGATTTGGCGTGGCCCAACTCGGCGGCTCGGCGATACAACGCCAATGCTTGCGCCTGATCTTCGGCGACGCCGCGCCCAGTCGCCAGCAGATTGGCGTAGTTGTACATCGCCCAATCCAGCCCGGCTTCGGCAGCGATTCGGTAATGCCGCGCGGCAACCGAGGCATCCGCCGCGCGCCCCCAGCCGTGTTCGTGACAACGGCCAAGCATGTTGCGCGCCATCAGGTGCCCGCCACGGGCGGCGATTTCGAACCAGCGCAATGCCAACGGCTGATCCTGCGCGATGCCGTTGCCGTCCAGCAGGATTTGCCCGAGCAGCGCCTGAGCATCGAGTACGCCTTCGCGAGCCGCGATCAAAATTGCCTGGGCCGCGCGCGCCGGACTTTGCGCCAGCATGGCCTTGAGCGAATCACCGTTGAGAACTTCCTCCCTGCGCAGTTGATAAGTCATACCTCGACCCAACGACGCAACAGGTTGTGATACGTGCCGGTGAGGCGGATCAGCGAGGGGTGATCGGGCATGTCCTGGGTCAGCTGCTGGATCGCGCCGTCCATCTCGAACAGCAAGGCGCGCTGACTGTCTTCGCGCACCAGGCTTTGCGTCCAGAAAAAAGAGGCGTAACGCGTGCCACGGGTGACCGCGTTGACCTTGTGCAGACTGGTACCAGGATACAAAACCATATCGCCGGCGGGCAGCTTCACCCGTTGCGTGCCGAAGGTGTCCTGGATTTCCAGCTCACCGCCGTCGTAGTCCTCAGGCTCGCTGAAAAACAGCGTTGCCGACAGATCAGTGCGCACGCGCTCGATGCTGTTTTTGGGCTGGCGCACCGCGTTATCGATATGGAAATCGAAACTGCCGCCGGCCGTGTAACAGTTCAGTAACGGAGGAAAAACCTTGTGCGGTAACGCCGCTGACATAAACAGCGGATTTTTCCACAGCCGTTCCAACATCGCCGCGCCGACTTCCATGGCCAGCGGATGGCCTTCAGGCAGCTGCAAATTGTGCTTGGCCTTGGCCGACTGATAGCCGGCGGTGATCTTGCCGTCCGCCCAATCGGCCTGGGCCAGAGCCTCGCGGATGCGCTGCACTTCTTCTTTCGCGAACAAGCCGGGAATGTGCAGCAGCATGGCAAAGGCACCTGGGACCAAAGGGGTGCTAATGGTATTGATTCTTATTGCCCATGTAAAACCTTAACGACGGACGAAACAGCAAAAACCGTAAGGTTAAATTGTAAAGAATGTAAATTCTTCGCGAATAATAACGTTTCGCAATTGATACAAATACGCGTCTACCCTATATTCCGCGTCCTCAAATCCTTGGGGAGGGGAATTCAAATGTCACGTCAACAACCACACGTACCGGTCAGTTCACCACGTTTGCTCGCATCGGCCATTGGCATGGCGATTACTGCCGGCTCCGCGGGCCATATGGTTTTCGCGGCGGAAAAAGCCGACGAAAAAGCACCGGGTAATGTGATTTCGCTGGGCGCGACCGCCATCACTGGCGAGGCCCAGGACGAGACTTCCTACAACGTCGAAAAAGCCTCCTCGCCCAAGTACACCGCGCCGCTGGTAGACACCCCGCGCTCGATCACTGTCATTCCGCAACAAGTCCTCAAGGACACCGGCGCCCTCAACATGCAGGACGCGCTGCGCACCGTGCCGGGCATCACCTTCGGTGCCGGTGAAGGCGGCAACCCGCAGGGCGACCGTCCGTTCATTCGTGGCTTCGACGCCCAGGGCGACACTTACCTGGACGGCGTGCGCGACACCGGTTCGCAGAGCCGCGAGATCTTCGCCGTCGAATCGATTGAAGTCAGCAAAGGCCCGAACTCGGCCATTGGCGGCCGTGGCGCTGCCGGCGGCAGCATCAACCTGGTGAGCAAAAAAGCCCACTTGGGCGACTCGAATGACGCGGGTTTTACCTGGGGTTCGGACCAGACCCAGCGTTTCACCCTGGACAGCAACTACCAGTTCACCGACACCGCCGCCGGCCGTCTGAACCTGATGAGCCACGAGAGCAACGTCGCTGGCCGTGACAGCGTCGACTACGACCGCTGGGGCATCGCGCCGTCGCTGGCCTTCGGCCTGGGCACCGACACCCGCGTGAACCTCGACTATTACCATCTGGAAAGTAACGACACCCCGGACTCGGGCATTCCGTACACCATCCCGGTGGCCGGTTCGGCTGCGCGCACCAAGTCCAATCCGGACAAACCGAACGATGGCGGCGACAGCTCAAACTTCTACGGCCTGAACGACCGTGACTTCCGCAAGGGCCGCACCGACACCGCGACCTTCGCCATCGAACACGACCTGAACGACGCGCTGACCGTCAAGAACACCCTGCGTCACGGCACCAGCATGCAGGATTACATCCTCACCCAGCCGGACGACAGCAAGGGCAACGTCAACAATGGCAGCGTCTGGCGTCGGGCCAACACCCGTGTCAGCAACACCGAGACCACGACCAACCAGACCGATCTGTTTGGTGACCTGTACATCGCCGGGTTCAAGAACAGCTTCGCCACCGGTATCGAGTTCACCCACGAGGAAAACCAGAAGTCCTCGTACAACGTCAACACCGACACCACCCCGCGAACAGCCGCAGCCACCACCAACTGCTCCCCGGCATTGATCGGCGCGCCAAGTGGTTACAACTGCACCTCGCTGTCCAACCCGAACCCGAAAGATCCTTGGAACGGTGCGATCTCGCGTAACTACGCCGGCACCGACACCAAGGCCAACACCTATGCGCTGTATGTGTTCGACACCCTGGAATTGTCCCAGCAGTGGCTGGTGAACATGGGGCTGCGTTACGACCATTTCGACACCGACTACAAAACCTTCAACAGTTCCAGCGTGACCACGTCCAAGGGCGATGACACCAGCGAGTTCGTCACCGGTCAGTTCGGTGTGGTGTACAAACCGGCGGAAAATGGCAGCATCTATGCGTCCTTCGCGACGTCGGCCACGCCACCGGGCAACACCCTGGGCGAAGGTTCGGAAGGCAACCCGCTGGGCGGCACGCCGGATCGCAACGGCAACCTGCTGAAAAGCGACCTGGAACCGGAAACCACCAAGAACTACGAAATCGGTACCAAGTGGGACTTGATGAATGATCGCCTGTCCCTGACCGCCGACATCTTCCGCACCGAGAAAGACAACGCCCGCGTTCAGGTCGACACCACAAGCTATGAAAACGCCGGCAAAACCCGCGTGCAAGGTGTCGAACTGTCGGCCACCGGCAAGCTCACCGACAAATGGCAAGTGTTCGCCGGTTACGCCTACATGGACAGCGAGCAAGTCGACGGCGGCCCGCTGGGCGCCGCCAACGATGGCAACGAACTGCCTAACACACCGAAAAACAGCGCCAGCCTGTGGACGACCTATCAGGTCACACCGAAGCTGACCATCGGTGGCGGTGCGTTCTATGTCGACGATGTCTTCGGCAGCGTGGCCAACACCACCATGGTTGATTCCTACGTTCGTTACGACGCGATGGCGGCCTACAAGCTGAGCAAAAACGTCGATCTGCAACTGAACGTACAGAACCTGACCGACGAAACGTACTACGACAAGGCCTTCTCGACCCACTTCGCCAACCAGGCGGCGGGCCGTACGGCATTGCTGAGCACCAACTTCCACTTCTGATTGCAGTCACTACAACACCTGTAGGAGTGAGCCTGCTCGCGACGACGGAGCCACATTCAACATTGATGTTGGCTGATACGCCGCCATCGCGAGCAGGCTCGCGCCTGCAGGAATGGGGGTGAAGACTGAAATCAGGGTGAGGCCCCGTTCATCTCCATGAACGGGGCTTTTGTGCGTAAAAAAGAATGTTTCTCGACAACCCACGGCATAATGCGCGCCGTGATGATAATTTTTTGAACGAACAAGGCGAGTGACGTGTTGAAGAAAACCCTGTTCCAGTTGCACTGGTTTTTCGGCATCAGCGCCGGGCTGGTCCTGGCCCTGATGGGCATCACCGGGGCGACGGTGTCGTTTCAGGATGAAATCCTGAACGTGCTCAACCCCTCCGTGTTGCAGGTCGAGAAGCAGGTCGCCGGCGTCCTGCCGCCCGTCGAACTGGTCGAGCGCATCGAAGCCGCGTCCGGCAAAAAAGTCTCGATGCTTTCCGTCGAGACCGACAGCGGCCATGCGGCCAAGGTGTTTTTCACCCCGCCACCGGGCCAGCGCCGCGGCGAAATGCGCTACGTCGACCCGTATACCGCCGAGCTCATGGGCGATGCCACCGGCCAGGACTTCTTCGGCTTCGTGCTGCAATTGCACCGCTTCCTGGCCATCGGCGACACCGGTCGCAACATCACTGGCGCGTGCACGCTGATCCTGGTGTTCTTCTGCCTGTCCGGCCTGTACCTGCGCTGGCCGCGCCAGTGGAACAAATGGCGGGCCTGGCTGACCCTGGACTGGAAGAAAAAAGGCCGCAGCTTCAACTGGGATTTGCACTCGGTAGCCGGCACCTGGTGCCTGGTGTTTTACCTCTTGGCGGCGCTGACCGGGTTGTCCTGGTCGTATGAGTGGTACAACAAAGGCCTGACCCGATTGCTCTCCGACGCCCCGCAAAACGAGCGCGTGCGCGGTGGTCGTGGCCCGGTGCCAAGCGGTCCGGCGCCCACCGCCGACTACGCGGCCATCTGGAGCAGCATCTACAGCGCCGCGGGCCCGGCACTCAGCGCCTACAACATCCGTATGCCGCCCGTGGCCGGCCAGCCGGCGACGGTGTTCTACCTGCTGAAAACCTCGCCCCACGACCGCGCCCTGAACCAGATCACCCTCGATCCGGCGACCGGCATCGTCAAGCAGCATGATCGCTACAGCGACAAGAGCCTCAAGGCGCAATTGCTGACCAGCATTTATGCACTGCATGTCGGCAGCTACTTCGGCATTGTCGGGCGCATCATCCTGACGATTACCGCACTGACCATGCCGTTGTTTTTCGTCACCGGCTGGATGCTGTACCTCGATCGTCGCCGCAAGAAAAAGCAGATCAAGGACGCGCGCAAAGGTCTCGAACAACCGGGTAGCGATGCACCGGCATGGCTGATCGGGTTCGCCAGCCAGAGTGGATTTGCAGAGCAATTGGCGTGGCAGACCGCCGGCCAATTGCAGGCCGCCGGCGTGCCGGTAAACGTGCAGCCGCTGGCGAGTGTCAGTGAACAGGATCTGTTGAATGCCACTAACGCGCTGTTCGTGGTCAGTACCTTCGGCGACGGTGAAGCACCGGACAGTGCGCGCGGGTTCGAACGCAAGGTGCTGGGGCGGGCATCAAACCTTGAGCGTTTGAACTACGCGGTGCTCGGCCTGGGTGATCGCCAGTATCAACACTTCTGCGGTTTCGCCCGACGCTTGCACACCTGGCTGGGCGAGCACGGCGGAAAAACCTTGTTCTCCCCGGTGGAAGTCGACAGCGGCGATCCGTACGCCTTGCGCCACTGGCAACAACAACTGGGCCTGTTGACCGGGCAAGCACCGGTCGACACCTGGCAGGCACTGAGCTACGACAATTGGACGCTGACCCGCCGCGAATTGATGAACCCGGACAGCATTGGCTCGCCGGTGTACTTGCTGGGCCTCGCCGCCCCGTCCACCAGCAGTTGGCTGGCGGGTGATCTGGTGGAAGTGTTGCCTCGTAACTGCCCGTGGGCCATTGAGCACTTCCTTGATGGCCTGGGCATCGACGGGCGCGCTGCGGTTGCATTGGATGGCTTGTCACAACCGCTGGAGCAAGCCCTCGCCACGCGTCAGCTGCCGGAGAACCGAGCCCATCTGGTCGGCCTGCACGCTCAGGCACTGGTCGATGCGCTGGTGCCGTTGGCCATGCGCGAATACTCCATTGCTTCGATTGCGGCTGACGGCCTTCTGGAACTGATCGTGCGCCAGGAAATGCACGCCGATGGCAGCCTGGGCATCGGCTCCGGCTGGCTGACCGAACACGCTCCCGTGGGGGGCACCCTCAGCCTGCGAGTGCGGCGCAACAGCGGGTTCCATCTGCCGGCCGAGCCGGTGCCGATGATCCTGCTGGGCAACGGCACCGGTCTGGCCGGGCTGCGCAGTTTGCTCAAGGCGCGCATTGCCGACGGGCAACAACGGCACTGGCTGCTGTTTGGCGAGCGCAATCGGGAACACGATTACCTGTGCCGCGATGAGTTGGAGGAGTGGTTGACTTCAGGCGACCTGGAGCGACTGGACCTGGCGTTCTCGCGAGATCAGGCCGAGAAGATTTATGTTCAGGATCGCCTGCGCGAGTCGGCGGATGAGTTGAAGCAATGGTTGGCTGATGGTGCCGTCATCTACATCTGCGGCAGCTTGCAAGGGATGGCGTCGGGTGTGGATCACGTGCTCAATGAAGTGCTCGGGATTGCTGAAGTCGATCGCCTGATCGAACAAGGCCGCTACCGTCGCGACGTCTACTGACACCACTAATCTCCTGTAAGAGTGAGCCTGCCGGCGATGACGGTTTAGGTTTAACATTCAACATATCTGTTGGCTGTTGTACCGCAATCGCGAGCAGGCTCACTCCTACAGGGGGGGCAGGCGTGCAACCATTAGACCGGTTGCACCTTCTGTTCAAACACACTGACCCCATCCAGATCCCGCAACACCACGCTCATCTCCCCCGTCTGCCCATCAATATTCACCTCGCCAAAAAACTGAAACCCGGCAAACGGTGAAGTGTTCTGCGCCGGCGGTGCCTTCTCGAATACCACCTCCGGGCCGAACGTCTTATCCAGCGGATTCGGCCCAAAACTCCCGGCGTTCAGCGGCCCGGCGACAAACTCCCAGAACGGTTCAAAGTCCTGAAACGCGGCACGATCCGGGTGGTAGTGATGCGCTGCGCAGTAATGCACGTCCGCCGTCAAAAACACGAAGTTACGTACCTGCTGCGCCCGCAGGAAACCCAGCAACTCAGCGATTTCCAGTTCACGCCCCTGGGCCGGTCCCGGGTCGCCATTGGCGACCGCTTCCCAGCGCGCCACACCCGGGCTGACTTCACCGTCGGGCACGCCCAAACCAATCGGCATGTCGGCAGCGATGACTTTCCATTGGGCTTGCGAGCCTTTCAATGCCTGCTTGAGCCAGTCCAGTTGCTCGCGCCCGAGAAAGGGTTTTGCCGCACCGAGGTTGTCGTCGTTGGCGCCGCGGTAACTGCGCATGTCGAGCACAAACACATCGAGCAGGGGCCCATAGCTGAGCTTGCGATAAATCCGCCCGCCGTGATCGGCGCTCTGCAAACGCATCGGAGCGTATTCGAGCCAGGCCTGTCGTGCGCGGCCGACCAGGTTGTGGATATCTTTCTCCTGATAGCGCGCGTCGAGTTGCTTGCCCGGCGACCAGTTGTTCACCACTTCATGGTCGTCCCATTGCCAGATCTGCGGAACCTCGGCGTTGAAGCGACGGATATTTTCGTCCATCAGGTTGTAGCGGTAGTTACCACGAAAATCGTCGAGGTTTTGCGCGACCTTGCTCTTGGCTTCGGTAGTGATGTTGCGCCACACCCGACCACTTTCAGTGGGCAGTTGCGCGGGCACCGGGCCGTCGGCGTAGATGGTGTCGCCGCTGTGGATAAAGAAGTCCGGCAGGCGCAATCGCATGGCTTCGTAGATGCGCATGCCGCCGATGTCCGGGTTGATGCCGAAGCCCTGGCCGACGGTGTCGCCACTCCAGACAAAACGAATGTCGCGGCGGGTTTGCGGCACGCTGCGCAAATGGCCAAACCAGGGTTCGCTGGCGACACCGCTTTGGGCATCTTCGAAGGTCACGCGATAGAAAATCGCCTGATCGGCAGGCAGGCCGGTGAGTTCGACCCGCGCAGTGAAATCGGTGCGCGCATCCGCCAGTGGCGAGACAAACCGGCGCGGGTTGCTGAACAGGCTGCGGGTGTCCCATTCCACGACCATTCGCGCGGGGCGGTCGCTGCGGCTCCAGACCATCGCCCGGTCGCCCAGCAGGTCGCCGGACTGCACGCCGTCAGTGAGTTGCGGACGATCCTTGACCGAAGCGATCACAGCCGGCGCCAGCCCTGGCAACAACAGCCCGGCGCCCACCGCTTGCATGACCCGACGGCGACCGAGGTCGAATTCGCTCATGGTGTTCTCCCTGAAAAGGAAAACTAAAGCACATACCCATGACGCTGGTGTGAAAGGCAATCCCTGTGGGAGCGGGCTTGCCCGCTCCCACAGGGATTGGTATCAGGCGTTGGCGGGTTCCAGTGCCTGCTCCACCGTTTCAGGCCGTTTGAGCAGCGCATACGCCACCGCCGTCAGCAGGCTCCCGGCGACAATCGCCAGCAGGTACAACAGCGCATGATTGATCGCATTGGGGATCGCCAGCACAAACAAACCACCGTGCGGCGCCATCAGCTTGCAGCCGAAATACATCGACAACGCCCCGGTCAGTGCACCACCGGCAATGCTCGCCGGGATGACCCGCAGCGGGTCTTTCGCCGCAAACGGAATCGCGCCTTCAGAGATGAAGCACAACCCCAGCACCAACGCCGCTTTACCGGCTTCGCGCTCGGTCTGGGCAAACTTGCGCCGTGCGATGAACGTGGCGATGCCCAGGCCAATCGGCGGCACCATGCCGGCGGCCATGGTCGCGGCCATCGGTGCATAGCTCTGTGACGCCAACAGGCCCACCGAGAACGCGTAAGCCGCCTTGTTGATCGGCCCGCCAAGGTCCACGCACATCATGCCGCCCAGCAACACACCGAGCAGAATCGCGTTGGTGGTGCCCATGCTATCGAGGAAGTGGGTCAGCCCTTCGAGCATCCCGGCCACCGGTTTGCCGACCACGTAAATCATCACCAGGCCGGTGAACAGACTCGCCAGCAACGGGATGATCAGGATCGGTTTCAGCGCCTCGAGACTCTGCGGCAAACGCGCGTAGCGGTTGATCGCCTGCGCCGCATAACCGGCGATGAAACCGGCAATGATCCCGCCGATAAAACCGGCCCCGAGGGTACTCGCCAGTAGACCGCCAATCATCCCGGGCGCCAGGCCCGGCCGGTCGGCAATCGAGTAGGCGATGTAACCCGCCAGCAGCGGCACCATCAACTTGAACGCGGTCTCGCCGCCGATCTGCATCAGCGCCGCCGCCAACGTGCCCTGCTCCTTGAACGCGGTGATACCGAACACAAAGGACAGCGCGATCATCAAGCCACCCGCCACCACCATCGGCAGCATGAACGACACACCGGTCAACAGGTGTTTATAGACGCCGGTTTTCTCTTGCTTGACCGGGCCGTTGGCGCCGCTGGCAGCGCTTTCCTGCCGACCTTCGGCCAGCGCTTTATTCAGCGTCGCCTCGGCCTGTTTCAGCGCAATGCCGGTGCCGCAGCGGTAAATTTTCTTGCCAGCGAAACGCTCGGTGGCGACTTCGATATCACAGGCCAGTAGCACCACGTCGGCATCTGCAATCGCCGCCGCGCTCAACGGATTGCGCGCACCGACCGAGCCCTGGGTTTCCACTTGCAGGTCGTAACCCAGACGCTTGGCGGCTTGTTGCAGGGCTTCGGCGGCCATGAACGTGTGCGCGACGCCGGTCGGGCACGCGGTGATCGCGACCAGTCGAGGCGCGTTCTTAGTGAGGACGGCGGACTCGGCGACCGCGTCAGGGGCAACGTACACCTGAGCTTCTTGAGCACCGCGCCGCAGCACCGCTTCAACATCTTGCAGGGCTTGCGCCGGAGTGCACTGGAACACGCGTTTGCCGACGAATCGCGTCATGTCAACCGGCACGCTGGTCACCAGCAACACCCACTCCGCACCCTCGATCGTGGCCGCCGACAGCTGACGCTCCGGATGCGTCGCATCCACCACTTCAACGCACGTCATCCAGCCCTGACGCTGAGCCGCCGCATCGAGCAAACGGGCGCACAGCACACTGGTGACCATGCCGTTCGGACAGGCCGTAACAATGGCTAACTTCATCACAATCCCTCTTATTGTTCTGTCAGGGGGCGCACGCGCACGCCCTGTTCGAGCTGCGCCAATTGCGCGGCATCGCCGATGCCGAAACCGATCTGGGTGACCGCCATCGCGGCAATCGCCGTGGCGGTGCGCAGGGTCTGTTCAGGCGTGTCGGCGCTGAGCAAACCATGGAGCATGCCGGCCAGTAACGAATCGCCCGCGCCCACCGTGCTGGCGACGCTGACCTTGGGCGGCGTGGCATGCAGCGCCGAACCGACGCTGAACCAGTTCACGCCATCGGCACCGTGGGATATCACCACATGCTCAATGCCTTGAACGTGCAAGCGACTCGCGGCTTCGGCTTGTGCCGCGACCGAAACAACCTCACAGCCGAGCGCATCGGCCAGCTCTTCAGTGTTCGGTTTGATCAGCCATGGGCCGGCCTTGAGTGCAGAACGCAACGCTTCACCGCTGGTGTCGAGGGCGACGTTCAACCCGAGTTTTTTCAAGCGCACGATCAACGCCTGCAACCAATGCGCACTGACGCCCAGCGGCAAGCTTCCGGCGACGACCACAGCATCATGGCCCGGTGCGATCTGCTCAAGACGATCGAGCAACGCCTGCTGCGCCGCTTCACTCACTCGCGGCCCCGGACCGTTGACGTCGGTGATGCGCCCGTCGCTTTCCGCCAGTTTGATGTTGCTGCGAATCTCGCCGGGAACGCGGATGAACGCGTCGACAAAACCACGTTTGGCAAACAGGGTTTCGAACGCCTGTAGATTGTCTTCCCCAAGAAAACCGCTGACGGTGAGCTGATGACCCAGGTCCGCCAGCACTTGCGCCACGTTTATGCCTTTGCCGGCGGCGTGGGTGTGCATGGCGTCGCTGCGGTTGACCTGACCGGGTTCAAGGCGCGGCAACTGAACGGTCAAGTCCAGCGCCGGGTTGAGGGTCAGGGTTAAAATCCGGGCCATTACAGAGCCTCCACTAATGCGCGCACTTCATTGGCGCTGCCCACGGCCAGGGCCTGTCGGGCGAGAATTTGCGTCTGGGCGAGGCTGAGTTCGCGAATGCGCGCCTTGACCTCGGCAATGCTGCGCCCCGACACGCTGAGTTCGTCCACCCCCAGACCGACCAGCACCGACACCGCCAGCGGATCGGCCGCCAACTCGCCGCAGACGCCGACCCATTTGCCATGGGCATGCGCCGCACGCACGGTGATGTCGATCAGTTGCAGCACCGCCGGGTGCAAGCCGTCGGCCTGTGCGGACAAGGTCGGATGGCCACGGTCGATGGCCAGGGTGTATTGGGTCAGGTCGTTGGTGCCGACGCTGAAGAAGTCGACCTCTTTGGCCAGCACCGGTGCCAGCAATGCCGCCGACGGCACTTCGATCATGATCCCCAGTTGCAGGTCGGCGACCGGGATTTCCAGGCGCAAGCGCTCGGTCATGTCCCGCGCCTGACGCCATTCATCAACGCTGCCGACCATTGGAAACATGATCCGCAGCGGGCGGTTGTCGGCGGCCCGCAGCAGGGCGCGCAATTGCGCTTCCATGATTTTCGGGCGCTGCAGGGTCAGGCGAATACCGCGTACGCCGAGGAACGGGTTTTCTTCTTTGGCGATCGGCCAATACGGCAGCGGTTTGTCGCCACCGACGTCGAGGGTGCGCACCACCAGCGGCCGACCGGCCAGACCGTCGAGGACGCGACGGTATTCGACTTCCTGAGTGGCCTCATCCGGCGCTTGCGTATGGGCCATGAAAATCAGCTCGGTGCGCATCAAGCCAATGCCTTCGGCACCCTGCTCTACCGCACTGACTACACCGGCGCTCTCGCCAATGTTGGCGAACACTTCGACCGCGTGGCCATCGGTGGTCAGCGCCGGTTGATGACGTTGTTCAGCGGCCACTTTCAGGCGCTGTTCACGGGTGTCGCGTTCCTCGATGGCGCGTTGCAAGGTCAGTGCATCGGCGTCCACATGCAGGCGCCCGCGCTGGCCGTCAATCAGCAACGGCGTGCCCGGCGCCAACAGCAACACCGCCGCGCCAGCACCGACCAGCGCCGGAATACCCAGCGCCCGGGCGACAATGGCGCTGTGCGCCGTGGCGCCGCCGCGAGCCGTGAGAATGCCGGCGACACGGGCCGGATCGAGACGCGCGACGTCGGACGGACCGACTTCGTCCATCACCAGAATGTAAGGCTGGTCCGGCTCGCTTGGCGTTTCGACGCCGCTCAGTTGCGCCAGCACGCGCCGGCCGATGTCGCGCAAGTCCGCCGCACGTTCGGCGAGCAACGCATCCTGCAACGATTCCTGCTGTCTTGCCGCCGCTTCGATCACCGCCATCCACGCCGCTTCGGCGCTTTCGCCTTGCTTGAGGCGGGTGTCGACTTCATCGGTCAGTTCCGGGTCGTCGAGCATTTCCTGATGAGTGATGAAAATCTCGCGGATCGCCTTGGAGGTGCTGCGCTCGATCAGGCCTTCGATGTCGCGACGCACCTGCGCCAGCGCCTGTTTGAGACGCTCGCGCTCGACGGCGGCCGACTCACCGCGCAGCGGGTATTCGATGGTTTGCAACACTTGAACATGCGCCGGGCCGATGGCAATGCCCGGCGCTGCGGCGATGGCTTGAATCAGGCTGCCGGACGCCGGGGCGAGCAGCACTTCGGCTATCTCGGCGATTTCTTCGCGTTGTTGACTCACGGCTGGCAACGGCTCGATTTCTTCGCCGAGGCCTTCTTCGATGGCGCCCAACAAGGCCGGCAAGGCATCGGCGGCGATGCTCGGCTCGGCAATGAATTCCAGCACCTGACCCCGACGGGCGCCGAGGCTGAGCAGTTTGCTCAAGCTCTTCACTGACACCGCGCTGTCCTGGCCGTCGACGATGCGCACGCGAATTTCGCCTTCAAAACTTTTCGCTAGCTGGGCGAGGATCTTCGCCGGGCGCGCGTGCAAGCCGTGGGCGTTGGCCAGTGCGATGCGCGCGCTCGGCCAGTCCGCCGGCAATTCACCGCCAAGGACTTCGAGCACTTTGCGGCTGCTGGTGGCGCGGCCCAGTTCGTGGCCACGGCCTTCAATCAGCAACGCACACAGACGTTCGAGCAAGGCCTGATGGGCTTCACCGAGGCTGGCCAGGCAGAACAGACCGCTGAGCGGCTGGCCAAGGTAGCGAATCGGTTTGTCCGGGGTGACGAAGGCCAGACCCGGGCGCTTGACCGTTTGTTCGCTGTGTAACCACCACAAGCCATCGCCCAGGGGCAACGCTTCGACCTGTTGCAACACGGCGGAGAAACCGTTGCTCACACAATCAGCCTGACGCAGCAACCGCGCGCCACGCCAGACCAGTTCTTCGAAGTCATCGGCCGACACACCCAAGCCGATCATCTGCGCATCCAGCGCCAATTCCTGCGGCGCGCCTTGCAGCAGTTTCAACAAGGCCTCGGCGGAGCTTGCGCGACGCAAGGCCTGGCCCAGGTCGGTTTCGCCGAGGGCGCGGGTCAACAGTTGCAGCAAGCGTAAATGTTCGTCGGACTTGGCCGCGATGCCGATCGCCAGGTACACGATCTGGCCGTCGCCCCAATCCACGCCTTCGGGAAACTGCATCAGCCGCACGCCAGTGGAAAACACCAGGTCGCGGGTTTGCGGTGTACCGTGAGGGATGGCAATACCTTGACCGAGAAAAGTCGAGCCCTGAGCCTCACGCGCCTGCAACCCGGCCAGGTACCCGTCGGCGACCAGGCCATCGGCAACCAGATGCTCGGCCAGTAGCTGCAACGCAGCGGATTTATCCACAGCCGACTGGCCCATGGATATCTGCTCTAGAGTGAGCTCGAGCATGCTTTCTCCTTTTTGGCGTCTGAGGGCGCCAGGTATTGTTTTGAATGAATCAGCTTAAGCGCTTAACCGTCACTTTTGGCGGTTTCACGGCAGAACCGGCCAAGGGTGCTTACAACCCTGAAAATACGCTTGCTGAAACGTTTAATCTAGAACACTTGGCACGTTACTCGATAATGCCTCATCCTTGAAGCCCAACTTGTCGGATGTGCGTGGACACTAGTCGCCTGCCGGATTCGGGTAGGATTGGCGGAAATGTCGGCCGAAAAACAAGGAAACCCGCGTTGAAACTCAGTGATATCGCACAGTTGGCCGGTGTGTCCGTAACCACCGCCAGTTATGTCATTAATGGCAAAGCCGAACAGCAACGCATCAGCAGTGCCACCGTCGAGCGCGTGCGCGCGGTCGTCGAACAGCATGGTTTTACACCCAATCCTCAAGCGGCCGGGTTGCGCAGCCGGCACACGCGCACCTTGGGTTTTATTCTGCCGGACCTGGAAAACCCCAGTTACGCACGAATCGCCAAACTGCTGGAACAAGGCGCCCGGGCGCGCGGCTATCAATTGCTGATCGCCAGCTCCGACGATGCGCCCGACAGCGAGCGGCAATTGCTCAAACTGTTCCGCGCCCGGCGCTGCGATGCGCTGATCGTCGCCAGTTGCCTGCCGACTGATGACGACAGCTATCGCCAGTTGCAGGCCAAAGGCATGCCGATCATCGCCATCGACCGGGTCATGGAGCCCGAGCACTTTTGCTCGGTCATCAGTGACGACCGCGAGGCCAGCCTGCAATTGACCCGCAGTCTACTGGACCCGCTGCCCAAGCAGATCGCCTTGATCGGCGCGCGCCCCGAGTTGAGCATCAGCCAGGAACGCGCTGCCGGCTTCAAAGAAGCGCTGCACGGGTTCGAAGGCCAGGTGCTGATCGAGCACGGCGAATCGTTCAGCCGCGAGTGCGGCAAGCAATTGATGGAAGAAATGCTCCAGCGTCTGGGGCATTTGCCAGACGCCCTGGTGACCACCTCCTACGTGTTGCTTCAGGGGGTGTTCGATGCCTTGCATGACTTCCCGCTGAAAACCCGTCCGTTGCGCCTGGGGACATTCGGTGACACCCAGCTGCTGGACTTCCTGCCGCTGCCGGTCAACGCCATGGCCCAGCAGCATCAGTTGATCGCCGATAAAGCCCTGGCGCTGGCACTGGCCGCCATCGAGCAGTCCGATTACCAACCCGGCGTGCAGGCCATCGCGCGGACCTTCAAGCAGCGTATTCACCGGGACTGAACCGTGGAGCTGATCGACACCCACACTCATCTGGATTTTCCGGATTTCGACGCGGATCGTCAGGCGTTGCTGGCCGAAAGCCGCGCCTTGGGCGTGCGTAGAATGGTGGTGTTGGGGGTGTATCAGGCGAATTGGCAGCGAGTCTGGGACCTGGTGCAAAGCGATCCCGACTTGCATGCTGCATTCGGTTTGCACCCGGTGTATCTGGAGGACCATCGACCTGAAGATCTACAGGCACTCGGTGACTGGCTGTCGCGCCTGGCCGGTCATCGGCAGTTGTGCGCCGTGGGCGAGATCGGTCTGGATTACTTCATCGAAACCCTGGACCGCGAGCGCCAGCAGGCGCTGTTCGCGGCGCAACTGCAACTGGCGGCGGACTTCAATCTGCCGGCGCTGATCCACGTGCGGCGCAGCCATGCGGCGGTGATTGCCACGCTGAAACGCTTTCGATTGAAACGCGCCGGAATCATCCACGCCTTCGCGGGCAGCAAAGAAGAGGCGCGGGAATACATCAAGCTCGGTTTCAAACTGGGTCTGGGCGGCGCCGCGACCTGGCCGCAGGCGCTGCGCATGCACCGTGTGCTTGCCGAATTGCCACTGGAATCCGTGGTACTGGAAACCGACTCACCGGACATGGCCCCGGCCATGTTTCCCGGTCAACGCAACAGCCCGGCGCACCTGCCGGCGATCTGCTCGGCGCTGGCGCAAATCATGGCGATCAGCCCTGAGCAATTGGCCAGCGCCAGCACGGCCAATGCCTGCGAGCTGTTCAACTGGTAATCAGTCGGCGTGGGCCTTGGCGGCTTCCAGAATCAGCGTGATGTGTTGCCGGTGATGGGCGAACTGTATGACGACGAAGTAGAACAAAATGGCGGCCAGCGAAAAATTCAGCTGCTCGACGACACTGAGCATGCCAATCCATTCCATGACCAACGCCACCAGGATCGCGGTGCACACCATCACCAGCGTGCTCGCCCGCAGCAAGCCCAGTGAATCGAGCGATTTGAAGCGTTTGATCTGTTTCGGGTCGCTCAATTGCAAGGCTTTGTGGCAGTGCGTACAGGCGAATGATTCGTTGATCGCAATCGCGTTGAGTTGCCAGGCTTCCAGCCGCAGGGTGCTCCCGCAGTGAGCGCAGTGCCCCTGAATTCCCAGTGTTGCAACAGACATTACCGCGCCTCCTCAGGGCTGGCCAGAGTGAATGATCTTCCTTCATTGAAGACGAAAAATCAGAGCACGGAGGAAAAGAGGACAAATCTCATCCGCAATGGAAACAAATATTACAGATTGTTCGCAGAACCTGTAGGAGTGAGCCTGCTTGCGATAGCGGTGTGACAGTCAACTAATTTGCTGAATGTTTGACCGTTATCGCGAGCAGGCTCACTCCTACAAGGGGCTTTACACCCGGAAGGCGCTGATCAGGTGCTTGAGTTCCACCACCTGGGCCGACAACGCGCGGCTGGCATCCTCGGTCTGGTGCGCCCCTTCGGCGGTACGCTCGCCTGCGCGATTGATCTCGACGATGTTCTGATCGATGTCGTGGGCGACGGCGGTCTGCTGCTCGACCGCTGCAGCAATCTGCTGGTTCTGGTCCACGATCATGCCGACGGCGCCGAGGATGTTTTCCAGTGCCTGCTGGACCTTTTCCGACTGACCGACCGTGCCATCGGCTACCTGATGGCTGATGCCCATGGCCTTCACCGCCGCGCCGACGCCGCTGTGAAGTTTGCTGATCATCTGCTCGATTTCTTCGGTCGATTGCTGAGTGCGCTTGGCCAGCGTGCGGACCTCATCGGCCACCACCGCAAACCCGCGCCCCTGCTCACCGGCCCGAGCGGCTTCAATGGCCGCATTGAGGGCCAGGAGATTGGTCTGTTCGGCGATGCTCTTGATCACTTCCAGCACGCGGCTGATGGACTGGCTGTCGCTGGCCAGTTGATTGATCACGATCACTGACTGATCGATCTCACTGGCCAATTGCGCGATGCTGCCTTGTTGGGACGCCACCAGACCGCGACCGCTGATGGTCTCGTCGTTGACGCTGTGGGCGCTGCTGACTGCGGCAGCGGCACTGCGCGCCACCTCAAGGGATGTGGCCGACATCTGGTTCATGGCCGTGGCGACCTGCTCGATCTGCGAACGTTGCCCGGCCACCGCCTGGTTGCTCTGGGTAGAAACGCTTTGCACCTGCCCGGCCTGGCGCTCGACCTCATTGACGGTTTTGCCGACGCGTTCGATCAGGTCATGAATTTTCTTCACCGTGCCGTTGAACACCTCGCCCAACTCGCCGAGCTCATCGCGACTTTCTGCGCGGAAGGTCACCGTCATGTCGCCCGCAGCAACCGTGTCCATCATGGCGCCAAGACGCTTGAGGGTGGTGCGGGTCGACGCATAAAAGCCGCCGTAAAGGTAGAAAATCAACACAAACACCACCGACAACGCCACAGCCTGCAAGACCATATGGGTGCGGTTCTGCTCCAGTCGCTGCTGCAACTGAGTACCGAGGAACTTCAGGGTGGCTTCGTTGAGTTGGTAAGTCTGGTCCATCAGGCCGGTGACCTGATCGTAAAAGCCCTGCCAGGGTGCATCGAGGGTGTCGGCCATCACCACTTGTTCTTCGAACAGCTCACTGGCTTTTTTCAGCGAGGCCTTGCTGCTGTCAGCTTGAGCGGCCAGGGTTTCACGCGCCGCTTTGCTGGAACCCAGTGCGTCCTGCAACTTCAGGCCGTACTCGCCCTGGAGCTTTTCGATCTGCGCCAACAGCTCATCGAATCGAGTGCTCGACGCCGAGTTGAGAAAGCCTTGGCCGAGGGAAAAGGAACCCATCGCCCGGCCTTCGCCCAGCAGTTGGGTCACCGGTGGGGTGACGTTGGTAATCAGTTCGCTCAGTTGGCGCATGTCGCTTTGGCTGTCGCGACTGAGGCCGGCCTGGGTGGCGATGATCTGGCTGAAAATCTGCGCGTTGCCCAGCAGTTTGCCGATCATTCCGCTTTTACTTTGCAGGGAGGTTTCCGTTTGCTGGGCCTTGAACGCGGCGATCATTTCATCGCGTTTACCGTCGAAAACCGTGATCTGCTCAGGATCAGTGGTCATCGCGGTCAGCCCTTGCAGGCGCGCCAGAATGCTCTGCTCCAAGGTGCCGATCTTCGACTCGACGTTGCCGGCTTTGCCGGACTGGCCGAGCGTGACGTTGATCTGTACCAGATTGTTCAGGGTCTCCAGGTCACGCCGCAACGTCATGCCGCTGCCCAGCAGGTCGAGGCTTTGCAGCTCGACTTGCGTGCCCTGAAATTCGCGATAGGAGTCGCGCACCAGATAAAAGTTGGTGACCAGCATGGGCACAAGGAACAGCACGCTGATCAAGCTGAACTTCATGCCGAAGCTCAGGCGGTTCATCAGTGCGACGGCGGGATAGAGCAAGCTCTTCACTGGAAGTCTCCCATTGCATTCTTATTTTTATTTGGCAGGCGCGGCTCAGCGGCAGATAGCCACTATTCAGCGCTATCCCTGTATATCTTAAATCGGCAGGGGGTTTTGTAACTTAAGGTTAACGAGGGGAAGCGCGGACCCGTAGCCGCTGGCGCAGCCTGCGTCCGGCTGCGAAACAGTCGTCATGAAGACACTGAGGCGTGACAGGTGTCATTGCGCCATTTGGATTGGCGACTGCTGCGCAGCCGGACGCAGGCTGCGCCAGCTGCTACAGGGATCGGTGGGTTAAGGGAGGACGGTCCACAGCGCAAAACCGGCGTACCAAAGCACTGCCGCGCGCAACAGTAGCTCCCAGATCCGGTCCAGGCTGTTGATGCCATCCGGTCCGACGACCGGTGCCGGGATTTCACCGGCCACCATGCCGACCTTCTCGATCAGTTGAGCGGCACTGATGTTCCAGTTCAGCAACTCATGCAACATCACCCGACCGACCGCCACAAAGTTGCCGACCAGGGCAAAACTTGCCGCCAGCAACCGCACGGGCACCCAATCAAAGGCGTGACGCAATTGTGCCGCGCGCTCGACCACGGCCGGGTTCTGTCCATGCTCTTCGGCCAGCGCCAGCAAGCGATAGCTTAGGGCGGCCACCGGACCCAGCAGGAAGTACCAGAAAATGACCGCAAAGAAACTCTGGTAAGCCTCCCAGAGGAGGTGCGCTTCGACCCGCTCCAGCAATTGTTCGCCGCTTTCGGCGCAAATATCCAGGTCTCGCTTGGCCACATGCGCGGCGGCTTGCAGGTCTTCCCGGCGCCAGGCATCGCGAAACGGCCCCAGCCCGGCCAGCAGATCGCCGCGTCCGAGGCTGTAAATCACCACCAGCAAATGCACCGGCAATGCCAGCAGACCGTAGGCCACCGGCTCCAGCACCACCAGCAGCAACCCCAGCAGCGCGACCGGCAACAACACCATAATGACCAAAATCAACCATGGCCGGTCGATCAGGCGTGGCATGACCTCAAGCTTGTTCAGCTCGCGCACCCAACCGCCATCACGCTGTACCCGATGGCGCAATGCCGAGAACTTCTCGATCCATACCGCCAACAGCAACACCAGAAAACTCATTGTCCTTCCTCTTTTGCCAGGGCCGCGCGATAGCGTGCCCAGTCGAACGCCGGTCCTGGATCGGTCTTGCGCCCCGGGGCAATGTCGCTGTGCCCGCAAATGCGCTGTGCAGTGATGTCGGTGTAGGCGTTTTGCAGCTGTCGGGTCAAGGCCGTCAGCGCGTGATACTGAGCATCGGTGAACGGCAGATCATCCGTGCCTTCAAGCTCGATGCCCACGGAAAAATCGTTACAGGTTTCCCGGCCCTCGAAATTCGAGATGCCGGCGTGCCAGGCGCGCTCAAGACAAGAGACAAACTGAGTGACAGTGCCGTCACGCTCAATCAGAAAGTGCGCTGACACCCGCAAGTCAGCAATACCTTCAAAATAAGGATGCTCCGTGACATCCAGACGATTCTGGAAGAATTCCTGCACTTTGCCGGTCGCGAACTGCGCTGGCGGCAAGCTGATGTTGTGGATCACCAGCAGGGAAATTTCGCCCGAGGGGCGCGCATTGAAGTTGGGTGAGGGGCATAAACGCACGTCCTGGCACCAACCGCTCGCGGGGTCCAACTGCATACAGGTTCCTTCAGCGACGACTGTGTTGGCCCCCAGTATGCCGCGATAGCCCACCGGGACGCGATCACTTGCCGCGATTGAGCCGGCGCAGGTTACCGAGCACCGAGGCCAGCGCCCGGTCAAACAGCAACGTATTGTCCAACGCCCGCACCGCGCCGCGACGAAATTCCAGAGCCAGGCCCGCACGGCTGCGCTCCAACACTTTCAGGCCGGTGCGATTGACGAAGATGTAGTTGCCGGTGGCTTCAATGATCGCGGCCAGTTTGCAGCGCAGGGTGTTTTCGTCGTCCTCCTGAAACTCCACCCAGCAGCCGGGATGCAGTTGATCCACTTGCAGCAGGCTGGCGTCATCCGCCGGCAAACGGGCGAATGACGTCTCGACCGGTCCTTCGTCTGCGGTTTTCAGGACGATTTCCTGCGTCATCCGGACCATCACCGGCGCCTCGAAAGACACGTCGTTTGCCTGCCCCGGATACGTGAACAGTTGAACGTGCAAGGTTTCCAGTTCGCTGAAAAACTCGCTGGTGGCGAAAGGATCGAATGCCGAACTGCTCAGCCCGTCACGCAATGACTTCAGTAGCCCAGGCACCAGCGCCAGCAGACGCTGGCTCGCTTCGGGCTCGTCGTGACGCTGCACACTCCAGATCAGTTGCTCCATGGTGTGGACGTCCGCACGCCATTCAGCCGACTGATCACTGTGTTTGAGGCAAGTCAGCAGCAGCACTTGGCTCCAGGCCTCCTGGACAAACACCACCACCGCTTGCGGCAGCACTTTGCCCAACAATGCCTGATTCAGCGCCTGCTCGACACGCTGGCGAGCCATTTCGGTCCTGGCACGGCCCTCCTCGGCGTCACGGGTGCGCTGCTCCAGTAATTCACTGCGACGGCGCTCATCACTGGTGAAGGCGAGAAAATCCGCCAGCAGCTCGGAAAAAATCGCCGGGTCGTCAGCAAAGTCGTTCAACAGATGCTGCACCACCTGTTCGATGCGCAGGTACAGGCTGTCGCGCTCATGGTCATCGCACTCACCCCAGCCCATGGCCGCGGCGGCGATTTCGTTGAGCAAGCGTCGGGCCGGATGGCTGCTTCGGCTGAAGAAACTCTTGTCGAGCACCGCCACTTTCAGCATCGGGATCTGCAGGCGACCGATCAGCGCCTTGAGTGAATCCGGCAGGTTGCGGTCATCGAGCATGCATTCAAACAGCATGGCGATCAGGTTGATCACGTCCTCATCAGAGACCCCGACCACGCGCGACGTGCCGCTTTTGACGCTGCCCCGTGTCAGCAGTTGTTCGAGCTGGTTACGCAGATCGAAATCGTCCTGAGCCGTCAGGGCCGGCACGTGTTGCTGCAGGTGCGAGAGCATGCGCAACAAGTCCTGCGTGGAAATGGGTCGTGTCTCGGCGCTGGCCTCAAGGGTCGGCGCGACACTGCCGCGCACAGGCAGCAACAGTTCCTGCAAGGCAGCAAAAACCTCGTCGATCTGTGCCGTGTCCGAGTGGCTGTTCGCCTGAGAAGGCTGGTCATCCGCCCGGGACATCGTGCGATCTGCCGCACGCCGCGTGGGAGCTGGCTTGAGCTCGGGCAATACGCCGGTGGCGGCCAGTAATTGATTGGATTGAGCGTAGAGCTGATCGGCGCTACTGAGCACATAGCGCTCGAACAACTTGAGGATGATCAGCTTGACCTTGATTTCCACCCCCAGGTTGCGCCCGGCCTGCAAGAAATACTCGCACAACATCGCCGGCCCCATGGGATTGCGCTGACCGTCCAGCGGTTTACCGAGCAACACACCGAGCCGCGCGCTGAGCTGACCAAGGGCAACACCTTCACGGTTCAGCACTTTATTGACCATCGCCTCCACCGCGACGCTGCGCTCCATGTCGTCGGGGCGTTGTGTCGAGGTGCCAAGGGGCAAGGCAGCCTGAGCGGTGTTGTATTGAGTGAGGCTGACAAACGCCTCGAAGAAGTGCTCGAGGAACCCACGCTCGATGCTTTTACGCTTGAGGCGCAAATCGCGCATGGCTTCAAAATAGAGGTTCTGCTCGACGTCATTGCGGGCCCGATCGGCCATTTCGAACAAGGTGTCGTCGGCATTATCGAACAGATCCTGCAACCCCTGCCGAAGCTGCAATGCAGCCTTGTCGCGAACCTGAAGCAGAATCACAGGCAAGCGGGCGAGCGGCGAGTGAGTCGCCTGATCAGTAGCGCCTTTGTGCAAAGGCACTACGTTCCCGTCGTTGTGCATCCAAGCCTCCTGAAAGGGTGATGTTTCGGATGTAAAACAATCCGAAAACACGTCAAAGCCATGACGTCAAAAGCAAGGCGGATTATCTTGCAAAAAGCACCTGCTGTGCCAGCAGACTCTTCATCCCCTTCAAATAGACGCAGCGGTCGGGCGCCGACTCAGGCGATAAATCGACCAAATGCAGGCTTCAGCACAAACGGAAAGCCTCTGACTCCTTGGGTTGGCTCATGCCATACCCCTATAATCGGACCACTTTGTTTGTGGAGTCCGTTATGCCGAACCTACGTCTCGCCGACTTGAACGCCGAAATCGAAGCCAACGTACGCCGTGCGTTGCTCGAAGACATCGGCAGCGGCGATATCACCGCACAGTTGATCCCGGCTGAACGCCTGGCAAAAGCCACCATCATCACGCGTGATGCCGCCGTCATTGCCGGCACGGCGTGGGTCGATGCAGTGTTCCGGCAACTGGACCCACGGGTCGCGGTGCATTGGCAGGTGCGTGATGGCGAACGGGTTCAACCCAATCAGGCGCTGTTTCACCTCGAAGGTCCGGCGCGCTCGCTGCTCACGGGCGAACGCAGTGCGCTGAACTTCCTGCAATTGCTGTCGGGCGTGGCCACGCGTGCGCAGCATCTGGCGGACTTCGTCGCCAGCACCCAGGTCAAGTTGCTCGACACCCGAAAAACCCTGCCGGGGCTGCGTCTGGCGCAAAAATACGCCGTGACGTGCGGCGGCTGCCACAACCACCGCATCGGCCTCTACGACGCCTTCCTGATCAAGGAAAACCACATCGCCGCCAGTGGTGGCATCCCTGAAGCCATTAATGCCGCGCACAAGATTGCCCCGGGCAAACCGGTGGAGATCGAAGTGGAAAGTCTCAAGGAACTCAAGGAAGCGCTGGCGGCGGGTGCCGACATCATCATGCTCGATGAGTTGAGCCTGGATGACATGCGTGAAGCGGTGCGCCTGAACGCGGGCAAGGCAAAACTGGAGGCCAGCGGCGGGATCAACGAAAGTACGCTGCTGCCGATCGCGGAAACCGGGGTGGATTACATTTCGATTGGCGCGATGACCAAAGACGTGAGGGCTGTGGACCTGTCGATGCGCCTCAGCCTCTAAAAAGCAGCTACGAGCGGCAAGCTCCAAGTTTCAAGCGGTTTTGCTTTTACTTGCAGCTTACCGCTTGAAACCTGAAGCTGCTCTCAGACCACCAGATTATTCATCTCGCAGTACTCTTCCCACTCAACGCCCAGCACCTCGGCTGCCTCCTTGTGCAGCGCCAGGCGCGCAGCCTCGAACTCTTCCGGGGTCGAGGTGTACTTGAGCGTCAATTCCCACGGCTGCAAGCCCTGTGACTCTGCCTCATCCTCGAACGCCCATTGAATCTGGTCTTTCTGATCGTCGGCCGGCAGGTCCTTGATCTCTTCGGCGAGCTGGGACGAATCCAGCAAGTACTTTTTGAGCGCTTCTTCGTGTCTGGCTTCTTGGGTCAATTCTTTAACGGTCATGTCGTTCTCGCTGATCGGAGGAATGGAAGATGGATCTGGATCATCAAGGATCTCTCTGACGCAAAAAACCGTGTGAAGCCCGGTTTGTCTGGCCTTCAGAACCATTCGGGGATCATCTGAAAACTGCAAGGTGATGCGTGTGCAGGCTCCGAATATAGGACGTTTGGTTGGCGATTTATATGGACTTTTACATCAAATCTACAAAAAAACGCTGAAGGGGCCTTTTTGAAAATATTGTCTCGCGTCGCCGGAACAACGCTATAACGGCAAAGTCATAGCGATGTGCCATATAGGCACTTCACAAGGAAGCCTAGTGATGTCCAGTCTTGCAAAGCGTTCATCTGCCCTTCTCGCAACCAGCACGGCGGCCCTTCTTCTCGGCAGCCTGGCACTGTCCAGTACCGCTCACGCCGGTTTGGAGTTCAGCACCAACAGTTCCAGCTCCAGCGACAAATTCCTCACCTTTCACAATTTGTACGGCAAAGATGTGATGACGAGGAGCGATATCAGTATCGACATGGTGACGCAATTACAGAGCACCGCTAAAACCAACACGACTGACATCGAAAACCTTGAGAAAACCGTCAAGGAGCAAACCAGACTCATCGAAGAACTCAAAAAGAACGCCGGGTCCAGTTCAAGCTCGAGTGCCAGCGAAACGGCTAACCTCAAGCGCACCGTCAGCGAACAGGACAACGCCCTGAAAAAGCTCGCCAGTCAAATGGACGAACTCAAACGCAGTAGCAGTTCGAATTCAGGCTCAAGTTCCAGCTCCAGCGAAGTGAGCGATCTCAAGCGTACGGTCAGTGCACAAGACAGCGAGCTGAAAAGGCTCGCCAGCCAGGTGGAAGACCTCAAGCGCAGTGCCGGATCGAGTTCCAGTTCAAGCTCCAGTGATCTGTCCAGCCTGAAGCGCGAAGTCAGCGATCAGGACAATCAGCTGGATCAGCTCAAACGTACCGTGGATGACCTGAGTAGAAAGGTGAAATAACAGCGGGGATGGTGCCCGAGACAGGAGTCGAACCTGCGACCTTCGCGTTACGAGTGCGCTGCTCTACCAACTGAGCTACACGGGCAGTGGGCTAAACCTAGCACCGGGTTCGAGGGCCAGCAACTTCACACCCTGTTTCGCAGACAAAAAAATGCCCCGCAGTGTTCACTGCGGGGCATTTTTTATAACGTTGAAGCGGTCAGGCGTGGGGAGTGATTAAACGCCCGAAGCCTTGGCGGCTGCTACGTCTTTGATGGACAGCTTGATACGGCCGCGGTTGTCCACGTCCAGTACCAGTACTTCCACTTCCTGGCCTTCTTTCAGGATGTCGGTCACTTTCTCAACGCGAGCGTCGCTCAACATGGAGATGTGAACCAGACCGTCCTTGCCAGGCAGGATGTTGACGAATGCGCCGAAGTCGACGATGCGCTCAACCTTACCCACGTAGATCTTGCCGATTTCAGCTTCTGCGGTGATGCCCAGAACGCGCTGACGTGCTGCTTCAGCCGCTTCTTTGGTTTCGCCGAAGATCTTGATCGAGCCGTCGTCTTCGATGTCGATCGAAGCCTTGGTCTCTTCACAGATCGCACGGATGGTCGCGCCACCTTTACCGATGACATCACGGATTTTGTCAGTGTCGATTTTCATCGCGATCATGGTCGGAGCGTTTTCCGACAGTTCGGTACGCGACTGGCCAATGATCTGGTTCATCTGACCGAGGATGTTCAGGCGCGCTTCCAGGGCTTGGCCCAGAGCGATCTCCATGATTTCTTCGGTGATGCCTTTGATCTTGATGTCCATCTGCAGCGCGGTAACACCTTTGGCGGTACCCGCTACTTTGAAGTCCATGTCGCCGAGGTGGTCTTCGTCACCCAGGATGTCGGTCAGGACGGCGAACTTCTCGCCTTCTTTAACCAGACCCATGGCGATACCGGCAACCGGTGCCTTCATTGGAACGCCAGCGTCCATCAAGGCCAGGGAAGCGCCGCAGACCGAAGCCATGGAGCTCGAACCGTTGGACTCGGTGATTTCCGACACAACACGGATGGTGTACGGGAACACGTCGGCAGCAGGCAGCATGGCTGCAATCGAACGACGGGCCAGACGGCCGTGACCGATTTCGCGACGACCAGCGCCACCCATGCGACCACACTCACCTACCGAGAACGGAGGGAAGTTGTAGTGCAGCATGAACGGGTCTTTTTTCTCGCCTTCCAGGGTATCCAGCAGTTGTGCGTCACGGGCGGTGCCCAGTGTTGCAACGACCAGAGCCTGGGTCTCGCCACGGGTGAACAGAGCCGAACCGTGGGTCTTAGGCAGAACACCGACTTCGATGTTCAACGGACGTACGGTCTTGGTGTCGCGACCGTCGATACGTGGCTTGCCGTTTACGATGTTCTCGCGAACGGTGCGGTATTCGATTTCGCCGAATGCTGCTTTGACTTCGCTGGAAGAAGGCTGGCCTTCTTCACCGGACAGCTTGGCAACCACCTGGTCTTTCAGTTCGCCCAGGCGAGCGTAACGGTCGGCCTTGATAGTGATGGTGTAAGCCTGGGAGATCGCGTCGCCGAACTCGGCACGGATAGCGCCCAGCAGAGCGGTGGCTTCTGGCTGCGGAGCCCAGGTCCAGGTCGGCTTGGCAGCTTCAGCGGCCAGTTCTTTAACGGCTTGGATCACAACCTGGAACTCGTCGTGAGCAAACAGTACCGCGCCCAACATCTGGTCTTCGGTCAGCTCTTTGGCTTCCGATTCAACCATCAACACGGCTTCCGAAGTACCGGCAACGACCATGTCCAGGCTCGAAGCTTTCTGTTGTTCGTAAGTCGGGTTCAGCAGGTAACCGGTGCTTTCGTGGAACGCAACGCGGGCAGCGCCGATCGGGCCATCGAAAGGAATGCCGGAGATGGCCAGCGCAGCCGAGGTACCGATCATCGCTGCGATGTCCGGATCGGTCTTCTTGCTGGTGGAAACGACGGTGCAGACAACCTGCACTTCGTTCATGAAGCCTTCTGGGAACAGCGGACGGATCGGACGGTCGATCAGTCGGGAAGTCAGGGTTTCTTTCTCGGAAGGACGGCCTTCGCGCTTGAAGAAACCGCCAGGGATCTTACCGGCAGCGTAAGTCTTTTCCTGGTAGTGAACGGACAGAGGGAAGAAGCCCTTGCCTGGATCGGCTTGCTTGGCACCGACTACGGTCACCAATACGCTGACGTCGTCGTCAACGGTGACCAATACTGCGCCGGAGGCCTGACGGGCGATACGGCCAGTCTCGAGGGTAACGGTCGACTGACCGAACTGGAATTTTTTGATTACCGGGTTCACGGTGTCCTACCTTCTTTTGTGGCTCTTGGGGAACTTGTCTTCTTGCGAAATTCTTGGGCAATGTCGGGAATCGGCCCAACGCCTGTCCAGGGTAAAACGTGTGTCCAGATAAAACTTGAGGCTGGGAGCCTGCCATGCGCCAGCGGGAAACCCGCTGACGTACGACAGACAACCAACCTCTAGCGCAATCGCTTATTAGCGACGCAGACCCAGGCGACCGATCAGAGCCTGATAACGACCCAGATCCTTGCCTTTCAGGTAGTCCAGCAGCTTACGACGCTGGTTTACCATGCGGATCAGACCACGACGGGAGTGGTGATCTTTACCGTTGGCCTTGAAGTGACCTTGCAGCTTGTTGATGTTGTGGGTCAGCAGTGCAACTTGCACTTCTGGCGAACCAGTGTCACCAACAGCTTGCTGGTAGTCAGCTACGATTTGAGCTTTTTCTTGAACGTCGAGAGCCATGAGGCAATCCTTTTATCAGGAAACTGTTTCAAAGAAACAGCTTCAACAGGCCAGGGACAAATCCCTGTATCTAAAAATGAGTAGTGACCGTGCCTGTTGACAGCCACCCTCGTCCGGTCATTCTGACCGAATCAGTCGACGCGGCGCGATGCGCCCGTCTTCGCTCACTTCACCGATACCGATGAAGCGACCATTGTGATCCTGTACCCGTACCATGCCGAACTTCGGTGCATCCGGGGCTCGTACCGGCTGGCCGTTAAGCCAGTAGAACGAGCTGTGCTCCGAGAACTGCAACAGCGGCCAATCCAGCAGACCGCTGTCCGATGGCATCAGGAAGCGATCAACCGCTTCATTGCCGCCTTCGGCATGTACCGCTTCCAACTCTTCCAGCGTGACCGTCTGCGCCAGCGTGAAAGGCCCGGCCTGGGTACGTCGCAATTCAGCAACGTAAGCGCCACAACCGAGTTTCTCACCGATATCCTCCACCAGGGTGCGGATATAGGTGCCTTTGCTGCAATCCACTGCAAGCCGCGCAGTATCACCTTCGAAGGCCAGCAATTCCAAGCGCGCAATAGTAACAGAACGCGGTTCGCGCTCCACTACTTCGCCAGCACGGGCCAGCTTGTACAGCGGCTGCCCGTCACGCTTGAGCGCCGAGTACATCGGCGGTATCTGACTGATTTGTCCGCGAAAACCGGGCAAAACAGCTTCGACATCGGCGCGACCAACGGTCACCGGGCGCTCCTGCAAAACTTCCCCCTCGGCATCGGCCGTGGTGGTGGTTTTGCCCAATTGCGCCAGGGTTTCGTAACCCTTGTCGGAGTCGAGCAGGTACTGCGAGAACTTGGTCGCCTCACCGAAGCACAACGGCAACACGCCGGTGGCCAGCGGATCAAGACTGCCGGTGTGCCCGGCCTTCTCGGCGTTCAGCAACCAGCGAACCTTCTGCAACGCGGCGTTGGAGGTGAACCCCAGCGGCTTGTCGAGCAGGATAATGCCGCTGACGTTACGACGGATACGTTTGACCTGAGCCACCGATTACTCCTTGGCGTCTTCGGGTTCAGCCGCTACAGGGTGCTGATTGTCTTCAGCCACCGCACGCTCGATCAGGGCCGACAGGTGCGCGCCACGCACGACGCTTTCGTCGTAGTGGAAGTGCAACTGAGGAACGCTGCGCAACTTCATTTCGCGAGCCAACTGCATACGCAGGAAACCGGCGGCGGAGTTGAGCACCTTGATGCTTTGTGCGATGTCTTCGGCATTGTCCTGCCCCATCACGGTGATGAAGATCTTGGCGTGACCGACGTCACGGCTGACTTCAACAGCAGTAATGGTGACCAGGCCGACGCGCGGGTCTTTGACTTCACGACGGATCAGCTGTGCCAGCTCACGCTGCATCTGATCGCCGATACGTTGGGTACGGCTGTATTCTTTTGCCATGTCTTGTTACCTGTTACTGCCCCACGGTGAAACCCGAGGGGTCTGAAAGCGGCAAACGCCCGGCCTGACAAAAGCCAGACCGGGCGTTGCGTTTAGAGTCCTGACGCGGTGCCGCGCATTTGCATGCGGCGGCTTGGCGTGGCCCTTGAAGTGCGCGAGTTAGAGGCTGCGAGCAACCTGAACCTTCTCGAAGACTTCGATCTTGTCACCAACTTTAACGTCGTTGTAGCTCTTCACGCCGATACCGCATTCCATGCCGGCACGTACTTCGGAAGCGTCATCCTTGAAGCGGCGCAGGGATTCCAGCTCGCCTTCGAAGATAACGATGTCTTCACGCAGTACACGGATTGGACGGTTACGGTGAACAACACCTTCGATAACCATGCAACCGGCGATCGCGCCAAACTTCGGCGAACGGAACACGTCACGCACTTCAGCGGTACCCAGGATGTTCTCGCGAACATCGCTGCCCAGCATACCGGTCAGGGCTTTCTTGACGTCTTCGATGATGTCGTAGATCACGTTGTAGTAACGCATATCCAGACCTTCCTGCTCGACGATCTTGCGAGCGCCGGCATCGGCACGCACGTTGAAGCCGAACAGTACAGCGTTGGAAGCCAGTGCCAGGTTGGCGTCGGACTCGGTGATACCACCCACGCCGCCGCCCACAACACGCACTTGCACTTCGTCGTTACCCAGGCCGTTCAAGGCACCGTTCAACGCTTCCAGCGAACCACGGACGTCGGATTTGAGGACGATGTTGAGCGTCTTCTTCTCTTCCTGACCCATGTTCTCGAAGATGTTTTCAAGCTTGCCGGCGTGAGCACGGGCCAGTTTGACTTCGCGGAACTTGCCTTGACGGAACAGAGCCACTTCACGGGCTTTCTTCTCGTCGGCAACCACGCTCATCTCGTCGCCAGCGTCCGGGGTACCGTCCAGGCCGAGGATCTCGACAGGGATGGAAGGACCGGCTTCCTTGATCGGCTTGCCGTTCTCGTCGAGCATGGCACGTACACGGCCATAGTTCGAACCGACCAGCACCATGTCGCCTTGACGCAGGGTACCGTCTTGAACCAGAACGGTTGCAACCGGGCCACGACCTTTGTCGAGACGCGATTCAACCACAACGCCACGGCCAGGAGCCGACGGAGTTGCTTTCAATTCCAGCACTTCGGCTTGCAGCAGAACAGCTTCGAGCAACTCGTCCACGCCAGTACCGACTTTCGCCGAAACCGACACGAACGGGGTGTCGCCGCCCCACTCTTCCGAGGTCACGCCGTGAACCGACAGTTCGCTACGGATGCGATCGAGATCGGCGCCCGGCTTGTCGATTTTGTTCACTGCAACAACCAGCGGAACACCGGCAGCCTTGGCGTGCTGAACGGCTTCAACGGTCTGCGGCATAACGCCGTCGTCCGCTGCAACCACCAGGATCACGATGTCGGTCGCCTTGGCACCACGAGCACGCATTGCGGTAAACGCGGCGTGACCCGGGGTGTCGAGGAAGGTGACCATGCCGCGTTCGGTTTCAACGTGGTATGCACCGATGTGCTGGGTGATACCGCCGGCTTCGCCTGCAGCTACCTTGGCACGACGGATGTAGTCGAGCAGCGAGGTCTTGCCGTGGTCAACGTGGCCCATGACAGTCACGACTGGTGCACGGGAGAACGCTTCACCTTCAAACTTCAGGGACTCGGCCAGGGAATCTTCCAGGGCTGTGTCGCTGACCAGGGTCACTTTGTGGCCCAGCTCTTCAGCAACCAGTTGGGCAGTTTCCTGATCCAGTACCTGGTTGATGGTCGCTGGAGTACCCAGTTTGAACATGAACTTGATGATTTCAGCAGCCTTGACCGACATCTGCTGGGCGAGATCGCCAACAGTGATGGTCTCGCCGATCTTCACTTCGCGCACAACAGGGCCGGTTGGGCTCTGGAAACCGTGGGCGTTGCGTTTCTTCAGCTTGGCCTTGCCGCGACCACCACGACGGAAGCCATCGCTTTCTTCGTCGGTAGTACGTGGCGCAACACGTGGAGCAGGCGCTTTCTCTTTGACCGAAGCACGATGCGGAGCGTTTTTGCGCTCGCCATCGCCACTGCCACGACGATTGTTATCGTCGGCACGTGGTTTGTCCGGACGGCGCTGTTCGTTCTGCTTATTGCGAACGTCAGCAGACGGTGCTGGTGCAGCCGCCACAACCGGCGCGCTTTCACGCACGGGTTCGGCAACTGCAGCAGGCGCTGCAACAGCGTCGGTCGTAGCGTTTTGCGCAGCAGCAGGCTGGCGACGCGCTTCTTCTTCGGCGCGACGCTTGGCTTCTTCTTCAGCCTTCTGACGGGCAGCGTTTTCTACTGCGCGACGTTCTTCCAGTTCGCGTTTGCGCTCGGCTTCGATTTCTTCCGGGCTGCGCTGTACGAAAACTTTCTTTTTGCGGACTTCAACGCTGATGCTTTTGCTGCCAGCAACACGCAGGGTGCTGGTGGTTTTACGCTGCAGCGTGATCTTGCGTGGTTCTTCCACTTTCGCCTTGTGACTGCTTTTCAAGTGAGTCAGCAACGATTGCTTCTCACTGTCAGTCACACTTTCTTCGGCGGCGGTGTGCGGCAGACCTGCCTCACGCATCTGCTGCAACAGGCGCTCTACCGGTGTTTTGACCTCATCGGCCAGTTGTTTCACCGTGACTTGCGTCATGCACTTCTCTCCTCAGGCCGCGCCTAATTACTCGAACCAGTGGGCTCGGGCGGCCATGATCAACTTGCCGGCACGATCATCGTCAATGCCGTCGATGTCGAGCAGGTCGTCAATAGACTGCTCGGCCAGGTCTTCGCGGGTAATTACGCCGCGCACCGCCAGTTCCATCGCCAAATCCTTGTCCATACCCTCAAGCGAGAGCAGGTCTTCGGCCGGATGGGCGTCTGCCAGCTTTTCCTCAGTAGCGATGGCTTTGGTCAACAAACGATCCTTGGCACGAGCGCGAAGCTCGTTGACGGTTTCTTCGTCAAAGCCGTCGATGTTGAGCATTTCTTCCAACGGTACGTAGGCAATCTCTTCCAGGCTGGTGAAGCCTTCATCTACCAGCACCTGTGCCAGGTCTTCGTCGACTTCCAGCTCGTCGATGAAGTTGCGCAGGATGTCGCCGGTTTCTGCTTGCTGCTTAGCCTGGATGTCCGATTCGGTCATCACGTTCAGGGTCCAGCCAGTCAATTGGCTAGCCAGACGCACGTTCTGACCACCACGACCGATGGCCTGAGCCAGATTGTCTGCGCCAACGGCGATGTCCATTGCATGGGCATCTTCGTCAACGATAATTGCTGCAACCTCTGCCGGGGACATGGCATTGATCACGAACTGAGCCGGGTTGTCGTCCCACAGGACGATGTCCACACGCTCACCGCCCAACTCACCCGACACTGCCTGGACGCGCGAACCGCGCATACCGATGCAAGCGCCCTGCGGGTCGATGCGTTTGTCCTTGGAGCGGACCGCGATCTTGGCGCGCGAACCCGGATCACGGGACGCAGCCATTACTTCGATCAGGCCTTCAGCGATTTCCGGCACTTCGATGCGGAACAACTCGATCAGCATTTCCGGCGCGGTACGCGACAGGATCAGCTGCGGGCCGCGGTTCTCGGTGCGGATTTCCTTGAGCAGCGCACGCAGACGCACGCCGACACGGAAGGTTTCGCGAGAGATGATGTCTTCACGAGCCAGCAACGCTTCAGCGTTGTTGCCCAGGTCGACGATCACGTTGTCGCGGGTCACTTTCTTCACGGTGCCGGAGATGATTTCCCCCAGGCGCTCGCGATAGGCGTCAACGACTTGAGCGCGCTCGGCTTCACGAACTTTCTGCACGATGACTTGCTTGGCAGTCTGTGCAGCGATACGGCCGAACTCGATGGATTCGATTTTTTCTTCGACTACATCGCCAACCTTGGCACCAGGATGCGTTTCGGCAACCTTGCTCGGCCAGGTTTCAATGGCCGGATCGTCCAGGTCTGCTTCTTCGACGACCGTCCAGCGACGGAATGTCTCGTAAGCACCGGTGTGGCGATTGATTTCCACACGCAGATCGACTTCGTCCTCAAAACGCTTTTTGGTAGCAGTGGCCAGGGCCAGCTCCAGCGCTTCAAAAATTACGTTTGCCGGTACGCCCTTTTCATTGGATACCGACTCAACAACCAGCAGTACTTCTTTGCTCATCGTACGCCTCGCCTTTCGCAAGCCATTGGATCCGCGGGATCCGCGTCTCAGTCAAAACTGGGAATAATGTTGGCCTTGTCGATCATATCGATCGGCAACAGGAACTCATGGTCTTCTACCTGCACCACGACGTCCTGCTCTTCTACACCGCGCAGAAGGCCCTGAAAGTTGCGTCGTCCTTCAAAAGGCGAGCGCAGCTTGATCTTCACTTGTTCACCGGCAAATTTTGCAAACTGCTCAATAGTGAACAGCGGGCGTTCCATGCCAGGCGAGGAAACTTCAAGGGTGTATTCAACGGCGATCGGATCTTCAACATCCAGGACACCGCTGATCTGACGGCTGACAATGGCGCAATCGTCCACCAGCACACCGCCCTCTTTATCGATATAAACGCGCAACATCGAGTGACGACCTTGAGCCGAAAACTCAATACCCCAGCATTCATAGCCCAGGGCCACGACCACCGGGGCCAACAAGGCCTGCAACTCTTCTAGCTTGCTCGACACCTGAACCCCCTCGTGCATGTATGTGCATGCTATGCAAAATAAAAAAATGGGCGAAACGCCCATCCTTGAAACGCCGTCGAACAGCGGCGTAGAAAGTGTCCAGCTAACAAAAAGCCCCTTAAAAGGGGCTCCTTAAACTGGTTGCGGGGGCCGGATTTGAACCGACGACCTTCGGGTTATGAGCCCGACGAGCTACCAGACTGCTCCACCCCGCGACAAAGCTGGGGCGGAAGTATACGACCGATCCCGAACAGGGTCAATGTAACCTTCCACCTACAAGAAAGCCCGCAACAGCGGGCTCTCCTGATAATTGGTACCGAGAAGGGGACTCGAACCCCTACACCCTATGGGCACAACCACCTCAAGGTTGCGTGTCTACCAATTCCACCACCTCGGCAATACTACGTTTGAAACCCTTCTTACTTTTGCTCTTGAGCTGGAGGTACGTCAGTCGCTGGAGTAGCCGACTTTTGCTCTTGAAGCACCGGTACATCATCAGAAGCCGGTTGTTGCTTTGGAACTTCCAACACCGCTGGGTTTGGCAAACCTACTTGAGTCAGCTGGTGAGCTTTCTCTTTAGCAAAGTAACCTAACCCTAAGCTGGTTATGAAGAAACCTGCGGCAAGTATAGCAGTAAACTTACTAAGAAAGGTAGAGGAACCTTGGCTTCCGAACACAGTATTTGAAGCACCTGCTCCGAAAGACGCGCCAGCATCCGCACCTTTACCCTGCTGCAGCAATACGAGAGCAACTACGCCCAATGCACCCAGCAGATGAAAAACGACTACGACTGTTTCCAGCATTTTTTCAGTTTCCCGCGGCGCGACAGATCGCACCGAACTCATCTGCATTCAGGGAAGCCCCACCAATCAGGCCCCCATCGATATCCGGCATGCCGAACAGTTCGACCGCATTGGCCGCCTTCACGCTGCCGCCGTATAGAAGCCGCACACCTTGTGCGACTTCAGAATTCTTTGCCGCCAACTGCGCGCGAATGGCTGCATGCACATCCTGCGCCTGTTGCGGCGAAGCAGTCAGCCCGGTGCCAATGGCCCAAACCGGCTCGTAAGCGATCACTGCTTTTGCAAATACACCGACACCCAGCTCATCGATGATGCTGTCCAGCTGAGCCGAGACAACTTCAATCGTTTTCCCGGCTTCGCGCTGCTCAAGGGTCTCCCCTATACACAACACCGGGATCAAGCCAGATGCCTGTGCCGCTGCGAACTTGCGGATCAGCACTGCGTCCTGCTCACCCAATATCTGGCGGCGTTCGGAGTGCCCGACAAGTACCAGGGTACAACCTGCATCCACCAACTGACTCGGCGCAATTTCACCGGTCAATGCGCCTTGCATGGCTTCCACCGCAGAATTCTGCGCGCCGACCGAAATCGACTTGCCCTTCACGCCATCAATCACTTGATTGATGAACAAGCTAGGCGGGAATACCGCTACATCAACACCGCTCGGCAAGGCCAGATGACTAAGGCCGTTAATCAGCTCAGCGACGCTGGCGCGGGTACCGTGCATCTTCCAGTTACCAGCTACCATAGGGCGACGCATGCTGTACCTCGTCGGTCAAAGTGGGCGCAGATGTTACCCAACACAATCAAGGCTGGCAAGCCGAATTCAGGCAGAAACTTCAGTAACGAGTTTTGCCAGCTCTTCGGCGTAACCGCGAACCTGTGTTTCGTCCTCGCCTTCGACCATGACACGCACCAACGGCTCTGTCCCGGACTTGCGCAACAGCACCCGACCACGACCCGCCATCGCCGTGGTAACACGGTCACTGGCTTCCTTGACCGCAGGATGATCGAGCGGACTCGCACCACCGCCAAAACGGACATTGATCAGCACTTGAGGGCACTTTCGCAGCGCTTGACGGGCCTGAGCCAGCCCTTCGGAGCGAGTCTTCAACGCCATCAGCACCTGCAGTGCAGCAATGATCGCATCACCGGTCGTGGTGTGATTGAAGCAAACGATATGCCCCGAGTTCTCACCGCCCACCAGCCAGTTACGCTCAAGCAAGTCAGCGATGACATAGCGATCGCCAACGTTGGCACGCACAAATGGAATAGACAGATCCGCCAGGGCCAATTCCAGCCCCAGGTTACTCATCAACGTGCCGACCACACCGCCTTGCAGCTTGTCGCGCTCATGCAGATCGCGGGCGATGATGTAAAGCAGCTCGTCGCCATCAACAATGGCGCCGGTGTGATCGACCATCAGGACACGATCACCGTCACCATCGAACGCGATACCCAGGTCGGCATGTTCGGCCAATACGGCAGCCTGCAACTGACCCATATGGGTAGAACCACAATTGTCGTTGATGTTCAGACCGTTCGGCTGCGCGGACAGCACCACAACGTCAGCACCCAACTCACGGAATACGCTTGGGGCAACCTTGTAGGTCGCACCGTGAGCGCAGTCGATCACGATCTTCAGGCCCGCGAAACTGGTGCCGGTCGGGACGCTGCTTTTGCAAAATTCGATGTAACGACCAGAAGCGTCATTGATGCGCGAGACTTTGCCGATCTTGCTCGACTCAACCACGGTCATCGGGGTGTCGAGCAACTCTTCAATCATCAGCTCGACTTCATCCGGCAGCTTGGTACCCTTTCCGGAGAAGAACTTGATGCCATTGTCATCGTGAGGATTGTGCGAGGCACTGATCACGATACCGGCTTCAGCGTGAAAGGTACGCGTCAGGTAGGCGATCGCCGGGGTTGGCATCGGCCCCAGAAGCATGACATCAGCACCTGCCGACGTCAGCCCGGCCTCGAGTGCAGATTCAAACATGTAGCCCGAGATCCGGGTGTCCTTGCCGACCAATACCTTGCAAGCGCCCATTTTGCGGAACGCCATACCCGCTGCCCAGCCGAGCTTGAGCATGAAGTCAGGAGTAATCGGGTATTCACCGACACGACCACGAATACCGTCGGTACCAAAGTATTTTTTGCTCATAAGTGCTCCATCATTCTTATTCGGCTGATTCCACCGCGGCGATCATCCGCACTACGTCCACTGTTTCAGCTACATCATGGACGCGCAATATACGCGCCCCGTTGGCTGAAGCCAGCGCTGCGAGTGCAAGACCACCATAAAGTCGCTCACCAACCGGCCGCTTCAAGGCCTGACCAATCATGCTCTTTCGCGAAACCCCGACCAACAGGGGCCGCCCCAAGGCATGCAAGGCTTCCATATGCTTAAACAAGCTTAGATTGTGCTGCAAGGTTTTCGCGAAGCCAAAACCCGGATCAAGAATAATCCGCTCCGGCGGAATGCCCGCCAACGCGCATTGAGCCATTCGCTCGGCGAGAAAATCGCCGACTTCCCTGGTGACGTCCTCGTAGTGCGGATTGTCCTGCATGTCGCCCGGCTCACCGAGCATATGCATCAGACACACGGGCAATCCGGTGGCTGCGGCCGCATCCAGGGCACCGTCTCGACGCAGCGAGCGAACATCGTTGATCAACCCCGCCCCCAACCGCGCAGTCTCGCGCATGACCGCTGGAGTGGAGGTATCGACGGAAATGATCACATCCAGTTCGCGATGAATGCGCTCAACGATAGGCGCTACTCGCTCCAACTCCTCAAGCGGCGAAACCGCCCGGGCGCCTGGGCGGGTTGATTCGCCACCAACATCAATCAGTGTCGCACCCGCCAATACCATCGACTCGGCGTGGCGCAGGGCCGCATCGAGCTGGCGGTATCGGCCGCCGTCGGAAAAGGAATCAGGAGTGACATTGAGAATACCCATGACATGCGTCTGGGCCAAATCAAGAACCCGGTTGCCGCAAGGCAACCGGGTCGAGGACTGAACAGAAGTCATTTCAAACCTTATACGTCAGCAGCCGGACCGCCGATCGGTGTTTCCGGACGCTCGTCCTGCACCACCGGAGGTGTCCCGGAAGTACCGGTACCACCTGACCAGTCACGAGGCTCGCGAGGTGCACGACCGGCCATGATGTCATCGATCTGATCAGCATCGATCGTCTCGTACTTCATCAGGGCATCCGCCATGGCATCAAGCTTGTCGCGGTTGTCCGTGAGGATCTGCTTGGCCGTGCCGTAGCACTGATCAATGATGCTGCGCACTTCGGAGTCGATCAGCTTGGCTGTCTCACCAGAGAAGCTCGCACTCTGACCACCGCCGCCGCGACCGAGGAACACTTCGCCCTCTTCTTCGGCATACATCAACGGACCGAGTTTTTCCGACAGGCCCCACTTGGTCACCATGTTCCGCGCAATCTGACTGGCACGCATGATGTCGTTGGACGCACCGGTGGTGACGCCATCGAAGCCCAAGGTCATTTCTTCAGCGATACGGCCACCATAGAGCGAGCAGATCTGGCTGATCAGTGCACGCTTGGACAGGCTGTAACGATCTTCTTCCGGCAGGAACATGGTCACACCCAGCGCACGACCGCGCGGAATGATCGAGACCTTGTAGACCGGATCATGCTCTGGCACGACGCGCCCCACGATAGCGTGGCCGGCTTCGTGATAAGCAGTGTTCTGCTTTTCCTTCTCGGACATGACCATCGATTTGCGCTCGGCGCCCATCATGATCTTGTCTTTCGCCAGTTCGAACTCTTTCATTTCGACGATGCGCTTGCCAGCACGTGCGGCGAACAAGGAAGCTTCGTTCACCAGGTTGGCCAGGTCAGCACCGGAGAAACCAGGCGTGCCGCGAGCGATCACCGCTGGAGCAACATCGTCGCCCATTGGCACTTTGCGCATGTGAACTTTAAGAATCTGTTCGCGACCACGAATGTCTGGCAGACCGACCACAACCTGACGGTCAAAACGGCCTGGACGCAGCAACGCAGGGTCCAAGACGTCCGGACGGTTGGTTGCAGCGATAACGATGATGCCGTCGTTCATTTCGAAGCCGTCCATCTCTACCAGCAACTGGTTGAGAGTCTGCTCGCGTTCATCGTGACCACCGCCCATGCCAGCGCCACGGTGGCGACCAACGGCGTCGATTTCATCGATGAAGATGATGCACGGCGCGTGCTTCTTGGCCTGTTCGAACATATCGCGAACACGGCTGGCACCGACACCGACGAACATCTCAACGAAATCGGAACCGGAGATAGTGAAGAACGGCACTTTCGCTTCGCCGGCAATCGCCTTGGCCAGCAAGGTTTTACCGGTACCCGGAGGACCGACCATCAGCACGCCGCGAGGAATACGCCCCCCAAGGCGCTGGAACTTGCCCGGATCACGGAGGAACTCGACCAGTTCGCCGACTTCTTCCTTGGCTTCGTCGCAACCGGCAACGTCAGCCAATGTGGTTTTCACCTGGTCTTCGGAGAGCAGGCGCGCCTTGCTCTTGCCGAAGCTCATCGGCCCGCCCTTGCCGCCTGCACCGCCCTGCATCTGCCGCATGAAGAACATGAACACGGCGATGATCACGAGGATCGGGAAGCTTGCGACCAGGAGTTGAGTCCAGATGCTTTGCTGCTCAGGCTGCTTGCCTTCGACCACGACGTGGTTGTCCACGAGGTCGCCGATCAGACCGTTGTCCTGGATAGCCGGACGAATGGTCTTGAAGCTGTCGCCATCGTTGCGCTTACCGGTAATCACGTAGCCGTCAACCGCTACGCGCTCGACCTTGCCATCCTTGACCTGCTGGATGAAGTCGGAATAGTTGAGGGTCTGCGGCTCGTTAGGGCTGGAGAAGTTGTTCATCACCGTCACCAGGACAGCCGCGATGATCAACCACAGGATCAGATTCTTTGCCATATCGTTCAATTAACTACCCTCTGAAGCAAGCTCCGCTAATGGCGCGCGCTTCGCATGATATTCACCGGCCTAACTTACTACATTACCTACGGCTCTGGCAGGCGCCGTCTGTAACCCTTTGTGAAACACTTTCTACACAATATTCGCTAATGCTCACGGGGCGAAATACGAAAAACCTATCGCCCCGCCAAAAAACCTCGTTTTACTCACTCCGCCCGCGGTAACCCCAAGCCAGCATGTATTGCTCGCGGGAACTGCCTCGAGACGAGTCTGGCTTGATCATCTGGATCTTGTCGAATTTCCGACGAGTATCCTTCAGGTAAACATCAAACCCTTCGCCTTGAAAAATCTTGATCACGAAATTACCACCCGGCTTGAGTATCCGTTCCGCCAAATCAAGCGCCAGCTCGCAAAGGAACATGGCTTTTGGCATGTCCACTTCAGGCGTACCACTCATATTGGGGGCCATATCGGAAATCACAAGGTCCACCTGCGAATTACCCACGGCTTCAAGGATCCGCGCGAGCACTTCGTCCTCGGTGAAGTCACCCTGGATGAAAGTCACGTCCGGAATGCTGTCCATCTCCAGAATGTCCGAGGCGATCAGACGCCCCTCACCACCGATCAGACGGCTAGTCACCTGCGACCACCCCCCGGGCGCTGCACCCAGGTCGACCACGCTCATGCCGGGACGGATCAGCTTGTATTTCTCCTGGACCTCCAGAAGTTTGTAACTCGCACGCGAGCGGTAGCCATCCTTCTGCGCCTGCTTCACATAGGGATCGTTGACATGTCTTTTCAGCCAACCAAGGCTTGTCTTGGAACGCGCCATTGGGCACCTCGATGATAAGGGTCGTGATTAGTTGGGCGGATCCACGAGCCCTCGGGTAAAATGGCCGCCATTTTACAGAATCCAGACGAAAGGGTCAGATTATGCCGCTCACTCAAGAGCAGAAGAAACAGTACAAATCCATTGGCCACCATCTGAAACCAGTTTTGATTGTGGCTGACAACGGTTTGACTGAAGGTGTGTTAGCCGAACTTGAACGCGCTTTGGCGGATCACGAGCTGATTAAAATCAAGCTCAACATCCTCGATCGCGAATCGCGCCTGGCGTCCATTGCAGAACTCTGCAAGGTCGGCAAAGCGGATCTGGTTCAGGTCATCGGCAAGATGGCACTGATTTACCGCAAGAACTTCAGCGTCAACAAGCAGCTGTCGAACGTCCATCGCTTCAAGTGATGGCAAGGGTCAAGGGTGTGCTTCGCGCACCCTGCCACTCCATCCCGGCACCGGCTGCAACACCAGCACCAGCCCTGAAAACCCCAGAACCAGATAGCTGAACACCTGCCAACGCACCGCCTCCGGCCAACCAAAGCGCACCACGAAAAACATCGCGCACGCATACAGCGCCATCAGCAGCAGTTGCCCACGAATATCGCGCCACAGACTGGCAAGGCCATCGGCCTGTACCAGCACCAAAGCCTGAAAAATCACACACGCTGCGGCAAATCCCACCACCAGCGCATTCAGCATGCCTGCAATTTCGTCGATCAGCAGCGGCGCCAGACCTATTTGGCCCAGCGCCGGCACCAGACCGATGTGTAACAGCCACAAGCCGCCAACCCACAACATCTGAGTCAGCTGCCAAACCATGGCGCCCGCACGCAGCGGACGCAGGCTTTTAGATGTGGCGGACTTCGACAATCTCGTACTCGATCACGCCACTCGGCGTTTTCACGGCAACCACATCCCCCTCTTCCTTGGCAATCAAGGCGCGGGCCAGCGGTGAACCGACGGAAATCTTGCCGAGTTTGAAATCAGCCTCGTCCTCACCCACGATGTGGTAGGTGACGCTTTCATCAGTCTCGACGTTGGCGATTTCAACGGTCGTGCCGAAAATCACTTTGCCAGTGTGAGGAATGGTCGTGACGTCAATGATGACCTGATTCTGAATCCGGCCTTCGATGTCACGAATCCGCGCCTCAACCATCCCTTGCTGCTCACGAGCAGCGTGGTATTCGGCGTTTTCCTTCAAGTCACCCAACTCGCGGGCCGTGCCGATGTCCTGGCTGAGCTTCGGACGAACGACCTTGGTCAGGTGAGCGTGTTCTTCTTCCAGGGCTTTCGCGCCCTGGACGGTCATTGGGTATTTGATCATGCCTTCAATCCTGCGTGTAGATCCTGCAAGCGGCGCACGGTCTTCTCGGGACCGAACTTCAGCGCTTCGCAAATGGCTTCGCCAGCAGCAATAGTCGTGGTGCAGTAGATCTTGTGCTGCAGGGCATTACGACGAATGGAGTACGAGTCGGCAATCGACTGGCGACCCTCGGTGGTGTTGATGATCAGGGTGACTTCGTCATTCTTGATCATGTCGACCACGTGCGGACGACCTTCGGTCACCTTGTTCACACGGCGCACTTTCAGGCCTGCGGCTTCGATCAGCTTGGCAGTACCGGCAGTGGCGACCACTTCGAAACCCAAGTTGATCAGATCACGAGCGACGCCTGCAACCAGTGGCTTGTCGTCGTCGCGAACGCTGATGAACGCGGTACCGCCAGTCGGCAGCACTTCGCTGGCGCCCATCTGGGCCTTGGCGAATGCTTCACCGAAGGTGTCGCCCACGCCCATCACTTCACCAGTGGACTTCATCTCTGGGCCCAGGATCGGGTCCACACCAGGGAATTTGGCGAATGGGAATACCGCCTCTTTCACGCTGTAGAAGTTCGGGATGATTTCTTTGGTGAAACCGATTTCCTTCAGGGTTTTACCGGCCATGACGCGAGCCGCGATCATTGCCAGGGAAACACCAATGCACTTCGATACGAACGGTACGGTACGGGAAGCACGCGGGTTGACTTCGATGACGTAGATGTCTTCGCCTTGCAGCGCCAACTGAACGTTCATCAGGCCGACCACGCCCAGTTCCAGGGCCATTTTCTTGACCTGTTCGCGCATCTCGTCCTGGATGTGGCCAGGCAGCGAGTACGGCGGCAGGGAGCACGCGGAGTCACCGGAGTGAACGCCTGCCTGCTCGATGTGTTGCATGATCGCGCCGATCACCACGTCAGTGCCGTCGCAGACCGCATCCACGTCCATTTCGATGGCGCAGTTGAGGAAGTGGTCGAGCAGCACAGGGCTGTCGTTCGACACTTTCACCGCGTCACGCAGGTAACGCTTCAGCTCTTCTTCTTCGTAAACGATTTCCATCGCACGACCGCCCAGTACATAGGACGGACGAACCACCAGCGGATAGCCGATCTTGGCAGCAGCACGAATCGCTTCGTCTTCGCTGCGCACGGTGGCGTTTGGCGGCTGACGCAGGTTCAGGCGCTCGACCATTTGCTGGAAACGCTCACGATCTTCGGCACGGTCGATGGCGTCAGGGCTGGTGCCGATGATTGGCACGCCGGCTTCTTCCAGAGCGCGAGCCAGTTTCAACGGAGTCTGGCCGCCGTATTGGACGATCACGCCTTTGGGCTTCTCGACTCGGCAGATTTCCAGCACGTCTTCCAGGGTCACTGGCTCGAAGTACAGGCGATCGGAGGTGTCGTAATCAGTGGATACGGTTTCCGGGTTGCAGTTGACCATGATGGTCTCGTAACCGTCTTCGCGCAGAGCCAATGCCGCGTGTACGCAGCAGTAGTCGAACTCGATACCCTGGCCGATACGGTTTGGACCGCCGCCGAGGATCATGATCTTGTCGCGGCCCGATGGCGCGGCTTCGCACTCTTCCTCGTAAGTCGAGTACATGTAGGCGGTGTCGGTGGCGAACTCGGCCGCGCAGGTGTCAACGCGCTTGTAGACCGGGTAAACCTCGAGCTTGTGACGGTGGCGACGCAACGCCTTCTCGGTCACGCCCAGCAGCTTGGCCAGACGCATGTCGGAGAAGCCTTTGCGCTTGAGGCGGAACATCACGTCGCGGTCGATGCTGGCCAGACCCAGGGTCTTGACCTTCTCTTCTTCCTTGATCAGATCTTCGATCTGCACCAGGAACCACGGGTCGATCATGTTCATGCCGAAGATGTCTTCGACCGACAGACCGGCGCGGAAGGCATCAGCCACGTACCAGATACGCTCGGCGCCCGGCACGGTCAGTTCGCGCTTGAGCACGCTCATGCTTTCCGGGTTGCTCAGGTCGAGCTTCTCGTCCAGGCCGCAAACGCCCACTTCCAGACCGCGAAGGGCTTTCTGCAGGGATTCCTGGAAGGTCCGGCCGATGGCCATGACTTCACCGACCGACTTCATTTGAGTGGTCAGGCGTGCGTCGGCTTTCGGGAATTTCTCGAAGGCGAAACGTGGCAGCTTGGTCACAACGTAGTCGATGGACGGCTCGAAGGACGCAGGCGTAGCGCCGCCGGTGATTTCGTTCGACAGTTCGTCGAGGGTGTAGCCGATCGCCAGCTTGGCAGCGATACGCGCAATCGGGAAACCAGTGGCTTTCGAGGCCAGCGCTGAAGAGCGGGAAACACGCGGGTTCATCTCGATCACGACCATACGGCCAGTGTCCGGGCAGATGCCGAACTGAACGTTAGAGCCGCCGGTTTCCACGCCGATCTCACGCAGTACCGCCAACGAGGCGTTACGCATGATCTGGTATTCCTTGTCCGTCAAGGTCTGTGCTGGCGCAACAGTGATCGAGTCACCAGTGTGCACGCCCATCGGGTCAAAGTTTTCGATGGAGCAGACGATGATGCAGTTGTCCTTCTTATCGCGGACAACCTCCATCTCGTACTCTTTCCAGCCGATCAGGGATTCGTCGATCAGCAGCTCTTTGGTTGGCGACAGGTCCAGACCACGGGCGCAGATTTCTTCGAATTCTTCACGGTTGTAAGCAATACCGCCACCGGTGCCACCCATGGTGAAGGACGGACGGATGATGCACGGGAAGCCCAGGCGTTCGAGAACGGCGTTGGCTTCTTCCATGCTGTGGGCGATACCCGAACGCGGGCAGTCCAGGCCGATGGATTTCATCGCCTTGTCGAAGCGCGAACGGTCTTCAGCCTTGTCGATGGTGTCCGCATTGGCGCCGATCATCTCTACGCCGAACTTCTCCAGAACGCCTTCGCGCTCCAGGTCCAGTGCACAGTTCAGAGCGGTCTGGCCACCCATGGTTGGCAGCAGCGCGTCCGGACGCTCTTTCTCGATGATCTTGGCAACGGTCTGCCATTTGATCGGCTCGATGTAGGTGGCGTCGGCCATGTCCGGGTCGGTCATGATGGTCGCCGGGTTGGAGTTCACCAGGATGACGCGGTAACCCTCTTCGCGCAGGGCTTTACAGGCCTGGGCGCCGGAGTAGTCGAATTCGCAGGCCTGGCCGATAACGATCGGGCCAGCGCCGAGAATCAGGATGCTTTTAATGTCTGTACGTTTTGGCATGGGTTTGTCACTCAAATCCGCAGGTCAGTCGGCAAGCCGTCTTGTTCAATCTTTGAAGCCTTGAGGGGGCCGCCGGTGTCGGGACCGCCCTCAAACCTTGCACCATCAAGGCGAGCGATCAGCGTCGCTTGGCCATCTCGTTGATGAAGCGATCGAACAATGGCGCTACGTCGTTCGGGCCAGGGCTGGCTTCCGGGTGACCCTGGAAGCTGAAGGCGCTCTTGTCAGTACGCTCGATGCCTTGCAGGGTGCCGTCGAACAGCGATTTGTGGGTCGCGCGAACGTTGGCCGGCAGGGTCGCTTCGTCTACGGCAAAACCGTGGTTCTGGCTGGTGATCATCACCACACCGCTGTCCAGATCCTGGACCGGGTGGTTGGCACCGTGGTGGCCATGGCCCATTTTCAGGGTCTTGGCGCCGGAGGCCAGAGCCAGCAGTTGGTGACCGAGGCAGATGCCGAACACCGGGATCTCGGTTTCGAGCACGTCCTTGATCGCCTGGATCGCGTAGTCGCATGGCTCCGGATCACCAGGGCCGTTGGACAGGAACACGCCGTCCGGCTTCATTGCCAGCACATCGGCAGCAGGCGTTTGTGCAGGTACCACGGTCACGCGGCAACCGCGCGCGACCAGCATGCGCAGGATGTTCAGCTTGACGCCGTAGTCGTAGGCGACCACGTGGTACGGCAGCTCGGCAGCGTCGATGGTTGCGTGGCTGTCGGTTTTCAGATCCCAGACAGTCGAGCGCCATTCGTACTGCTCTTTGGTGCTGACGACTTTTGCCAGGTCCATGCCTTTCAGGCCAGGGAAACCCTGTGCGGCGGCGATGGCGGCGGCTTCAGAAATGTTGTCACCGGCCATGATGCAGCCGTTCTGTGCGCCTTTCTCACGCAGAATGCGCGTCAGACGGCGGGTGTCGATACCGGCGATAGCCACAACGTTGTTGGCTTTCAGGTAGTCAGACAGGGACATCGTGTTACGCCAGTTGCTCGCAACCAGTGGCAGGTCACGAATGACCAGGCCAGCAGACCAGACGCGGTCAGACTCGGCATCTTCCGGCGTGGTGCCGGTGTTGCCGATGTGCGGGTAGGTCAGGGTAACGATCTGTTGGGCGTAGGAAGGATCGGTAAGGATTTCCTGATAGCCGGTCATTGCGGTGTTAAACACCACCTCACCAACGGTTTGACCGTCGGCTCCAATGGCTTCGCCGCGAAAAATGCTGCCATCAGCAAGGGCGAGTATGGCTGGCTTAGTCAAGAAGACCTCCCGTAAATAAAGCCTGAAAGGGCGATCGCAGGTTGTAAAAAAGCGGAGTGACGTATGGACACGTCACCCCGCTTCTTCACCGAATAATTCTGCGCGCTTTTAGTGGACACACTAAAGCTGTAGCTTACAGAAAAAGGCCTTTTTGGTCTACCGCCAATGAGCCCGAAAGGCTGGAGAATGCGACAGGACGTCGCTTGGCAGTGTAAAACCGGGCTCAAACGCTGGGTCTGAGCCCGATTTCGGGTGCATCTTAACGCAAATCAAGCACGTCTTGCATGTCGTAAAGACCCGGCTCACGACCATCGAGCCACAACGCAGCCCGCACCGCCCCCTTGGCGAAGGTCATGCGGCTGGACGCTTTATGGGTGATTTCCAGACGCTCACCTTCGCAGGCGAACAGCACCGTGTGATCACCGACCACATCACCGCCACGAACCGTGGCAAAGCCGATCGTTTCACGCTCACGCGCGCCGGTATGCCCTTCGCGACCATAGACCGCAACCTTCTGCAGATCACGATCCAGGGCACTGGCAATCACTTCACCCATGCGCAACGCGGTGCCTGAAGGCGCATCAATCTTGTGCCGGTGATGCGCTTCGATGATTTCGATGTCCGCGTCATCACCCAGCACGCGCGCCGCCATGTCGAGCAACTTCAGCGACAGGTTGACACCGACACTGAAATTGGCCGCGAACACGATAGGAATGTCTTTGCCCGCTTCGGCCAGCAACTGCTTCTGCGCAGCCTCCAGCCCCGTCGTGCCGATGACCATGGCTTTGCCGGCCTTGCGGCAGAACGCGAGGTTTTTCAGCATGACTTCCGGCAGCGTAAAGTCGATCAACACATCGAACTCATCAGCGACCGACTCCAGATTGCCGGACAACGGCACGCCGATGCGGCCCAGCGAGGCCAGCTCGCCGGCATCCACACCAATCAGTGTGCTGCCGGGGCGCACGATGGCCGCCGTCAGACCGGTCAGCGGCGCGCGCTGCTGCACGGCCTCGACCAGAATCTTGCCCATGCGCCCGGCAGCGCCCATCACAGCTATACGTCGCATGCCGACTCCTTACAAATCGCCGAAGAAGCGCTTCACGCCTTCAAACCAACCGGTGGTTTTCGGCGAATGGCTGTTGTCGTCCGCCAAAGAGCTGCGGAATTCTTCCAGCAGTTCACGCTGACGACGACCCAGGTTGACCGGGGTTTCAACCGCCACGCGGCACATCAGGTCACCGGCACCGCCGCCACGCACTGGCGCAACGCCTTTGCCGCGAACGCGGAACTGCTTGCCGGTCTGGGTCCCCTCAGGGATTTTCAGTTTGACTCGACCATCAAGGGTCGGAATCTCCAGCTCGCCGCCCAACGCCGCATCGACAAAACTGATCGGCACTTCGCAGAACAGGTGCTTGCCGTCACGCTGGAAGATCGCGTGCTCGCGCACATTGATCACCACGTACAGGTCGCCCGTCGGGCCACCCTGAGCGCCCGCCTCGCCTTCGCCGGACAGGCGAATGCGGTCACCGGTATCGACACCGGCCGGCACTTTGACGGAAAGGGTTTTGTACTCTTCGACGCGGCCTTCGCCGTTGCAGGAGTTGCACGGGTCGGAAATGATCTTGCCTTGGCCATGGCAACGCGGGCAGGTTTGCTGCACCGAGAAGAAGCCTTGCTGCATACGGACCTGGCCGATACCGCCGCACGTCGGGCAAGTGACTGGCGAGGAGCCTTTCTTGGCACCCGAACCCTCGCACGGCTTGCAGTTAACCAGCGTCGGAACACGGATATTCACGGTGGTACCGCGCACCGCTTCTTCCAGGTTCAGTTCCAGGGTGTAACGCAGGTCGCTGCCGCGCTGGGCGCCGCCACGGGAACCGCCGCGACCACCACCGAAGAAGTCACTGAAGACATCGCCAAAGATGTCGGAGAAGTTCTGACCGCCAAAACCGGCACCGCCGCCGCCCATGCTTGGGTCGACACCGGCATGACCGTATTGGTCGTAGGCCGCGCGCTTGCTGGAGTCGGACAGTACTTCGTAGGCCTCGTTGGCCTCCTTGAACATCTCTTCCGACGTTTTGTCATCGGGATTACGGTCCGGGTGATGCTTCATCGCCAGGCGGCGGTAGGCCTTCTTCAGGTCTGCTTCGCTTGAGCCACGCTCAACACCCAATACTTCGTAATAGTCACGCTTTGCCATATGTCTTTGCACTCTTGAGGACGTTCGGCAAACCTCTCCTGAGCCTTGCCAAACTCGTTGAGCCCCAATACAGGCCCGGACCCAACTCACGTCAATTCAACGATCCTGGTCTTTGATTCATTGCGGTACTTTCGGCTCGAAAAGCAGGAGCATTCCCGGCCATACCAACAACACACGAGCGTTGTCGCATGCTGTAAAAATTCGCGTATTCCAGACACGCCAACGCGGGAGCAAGCTCCCGCGCGGCGACATCCTACCAGTCACCGCCTAAAGGCAGTCAACCGGGCGACCAACAACTTACTTGTGGTCTTTGACTTCTTCGAACTCGGCATCGACAACGTCGTCAGCCTTTTCAGCTTTTTCGTCTTGCGGTGCCGCGCCTTCAGCAGGCTGGGCCTGTTCGGCGTACATCTTCTGCGCCACTGGAGCAGAGACTTTCGACAGCTCTTCAACTTTGGCTTCAATTGCAGCTTTGTCGTCGCCTTTGACGGCGGCTTCCAGAGCAACAACAGCGGCTTCGATTGCAGTCTTCTCTTCGGCAGTCACTTTATCGCCAGCGTCAGCGACCATTTTGCGCGTCGAGTGAACCAGTGCATCGCCCTGGTTGCGAGCGGTCGCCAGCTCTTCGAACTGACGGTCTGCGTCGGCGTTGGTTTCAGCATCGCGAATCATCTGCTGAATTTCTTCCTCGGACAGACCGGAGTTGGCCTTGATCACGATCGACTGAGTCTTGCCGGTGGCCTTGTCTTTGGCGCCTACGTGCAGAATGCCGTTGGCGTCGATGTCGAAGGTCACTTCAATTTGTGGCACGCCACGTGGTGCTGGCGGAATCTCGGCCAGGTCGAACTTGCCCAAGGACTTGTTCTGGGCCGCTTGCTTACGCTCACCTTGCAGCACGTGAATGGTCACAGCGCCCTGGTTGTCATCGGCAGTCGAGAATACTTGCGATTTCTTGGTAGGAATCGTGGTGTTTTTCTCGATCAGCGCGGTCATCACGCCACCCATGGTTTCGATACCCAGGGTCAGCGGGCTAACGTCCAGCAGCAGAACGTCTTTAACGTCGCCAGCCAATACCGCGCCCTGGATAGCAGCACCCATGGCCACCGCTTCGTCCGGGTTCACGTCTTTACGAGCTTCTTTACCGAAGAACTCGGTTACCAGCTTCTGAACCAGTGGCATACGGGTCTGACCGCCGACCAGGATCACGTCGTTGATCGCGCCAACGTCAATACCGGAGTCTTTCAGCGCGATGCGGCAAGGTTCGATGGTGCGCTGAACCAGGTCTTCAACCAGTGCTTCCAACTTGGCGCGAGAAATCTTCACGTTCAAGTGCTTCGGACCGGTGGCGTCTGCAGTGATGTACGGCAGGTTCACGTCGGTCGACAGCGCGGAGGACAGCTCGATCTTGGCTTTTTCAGCGGCTTCTTTCAGGCGCTGCATCGCCAGCGGGTCACCTTTGAGGTTCATGCCGCTTTCTTTCTTGAATTCGTCGACGAGGTAGTCGATCAGACGAATGTCAAAGTCTTCACCACCCAGGAACGTGTCGCCGTTGGTGGCCAATACTTCGAACTGGTGCTCGCCATCAACTTCAGCGATCTCGATCACGGAAACGTCGAAAGTACCGCCGCCCAAGTCGTAAACGATCACGGTGTGATCGCCTTTCGCCTTGTCCATACCGTAAGCCAGAGCGGCTGCGGTGGGTTCGTTGATGATACGTTTTACGTCCAGGCCCGCGATGCGGCCGGCGTCTTTGGTGGCTTGACGCTGGCTGTCGTTGAAGTAGGCCGGAACGGTGATCACCGCTTCAGTCACTGGCTCGCCGAGGTAGTCTTCGGCGGTCTTCTTCATTTTCTTCAGAATTTCAGCCGAGATTTGTGGCGGCGACATTTTCTGGCCGTTCACTTCTACCCACGCGTCGCCGTTGTCGGCCTTGGCGATTTTGTACGGGACCATCTTAATGTCTTTCTGTACGACTTCTTCGTCGAACTTACGACCGATCAGACGCTTCACCGCATACAGGGTGTTATGCGGATTGGTCACAGCCTGACGCTTGGCCGATTGGCCAACCAGAATTTCGCCATCGTTGGCGTAAGCGATGATCGACGGCGTAGTACGCGCGCCTTCAGCGTTTTCAATAACTTTGGCTACGCCGTTTTCCAGCACGGAGACGCAGGAGTTGGTAGTCCCCAGGTCGATACCGATAATTTTGCCCATGTTCACTCTCCCGAAACTTTGGATTTGGATGCCGCAGCAGTGGTGGCTAACTGCGGTAGCACTTAAACGCTTGACTTATAAATGGGGGCCTTGCGGCCAATTTCAAGCCTGCTCGTCAATCGAAGGCGAAACTGGTGCCGGGGCTTTGCTGACCACGACCATGGCCGGGCGCAGCAGGCGACCATTGAGCTGATAGCCCTTCTGGAACACCTTGAGCACGCTATTTGGCTCGACATCAGCGCTTTCCTGCATGGCCATGGCCTGATGCTGAACAGCGTTGAACGGTTCGCCATGCGGATCGATCGCTTCCAGCTGATAGCGTTTCAGGGTGTCCTGGAACATTTTCAGGGTCAGCTCGATGCCTTCGCGCATTGGGCGGATGCTTTCGTCGTCCGGGTTGGACAACTCCAGACCACGCTCCAGGCTGTCGATGATCGGCAGCAAATCGCCTGCAAACTTTTCGAGGGCGAATTTGTGCGCTTTTTCTACATCCTGCTCTGCGCGACGGCGGACGTTCTGCAGATCGGCGGCAACACGCAAAGCCTGATCCTGCGCGCCTGCCAGTTGCTCTTCGAGCACTTGTACACGAGCCGCCAGGTCATCACCCGAAGCCGCGGAGCCCTGGTTGGCGTCTTGATTCTGCGTATCCACTGTCTGTTCGTCAGCCATAGATTTCTCCTTTCAATATCGTCCGTGAGCTCAACTCACGCTTCTGTCCCGGTATATGGGGCCGCAAAAATCAGCTTCAAGGGGCTCGTTGCGATTAACCCTACAAAAAGCGCTGCATTGCAATTACCCGACGCACCACGCATTTCGTCAGACCGAGCAAATCGAGCTAAGCGAGGGCATTGTCAGGCGCAAATAAAACACTGTATAAATAACCAGACCTAAAGCCTGGGAGCGGCCTTTATGCTGGTGCACCTGTCCGTACATAACTACGCCATCGTTGAACACCTCGATCTCGAACTCGATCGCGGGATGAGCGTGATCACCGGGGAAACCGGTGCCGGCAAGTCGATCATGCTCGACGCCCTGGGCCTGACCCTGGGTGATCGCGCCGACAGTGGAGTAGTCCGCCCCGGCGCAGACAAGGCCGACATCCTGGCGACCTTCGACCTGGTCGATATCCCGGAAGCCAGCGCCTGGCTCGCCGAGCGCGACCTTGAAAGCGATGGCCCGTGCATCCTGCGCCGGGTGATCACCGCCGAAGGCCGCTCCCGTGGCTATATCAACGGCACGCCCTGCCCGCTCGGCGACCTCAAGGCCCTGGGCGAGCTGCTGATCGATATCCACAGCCAGCATGAGCACCAATCGCTGCTCAAGACCGACACCCATCGCCGACTGCTCGATGAATACGCCGGGGCCACGGACCTTGCACGCCAAGTGCAGTTGGCCGCTCAACGGTGGCGCCAGACCCGCCAGGAACTGGAGCGCCTTTCCAACTCCGGCGACGAGCAACGCGCCCGCCATCAATTGCTCAGCTATCAGCTTGAAGAGCTGGAGAACCTTGGGCTCGGCGAAAACGAGCTGGAACAACTTGAGCAGGAACACAAGAACCTGACCAACGCCGAAACCCTGCTGGGCATCTGCCGGCAAGTGGTCGAGCAGTGCAGCGAAAGTGATTCTGGCAATGTCCTCAATGCCCTCACCGCAAGCCTCAATCGCCTCTCAAGCGTCAACAACTCGATCGGCGCCTTGGGCGAGGCCAGCAGCCTGCTGACCAGCGCACAGATTCAGGTAGAAGAAGCGGTAGGCGAACTGAACCGCTTCCTCGACAACTTCGACGCCGACCCGGCGCGCCTGCAATACCTGGAAGAACGCCTCGATGCGATCTACACCATGGCGCGCAAACACCGCATCCAGCCGACTGAGGTCGCGGAGATGCAGCAGCGACTGCTGGATGAAATCGAAACCCTGAATGCCAACGATGAATCCATCGAACGGCTGAGCGATGAACTGGCCTCTTATGCCCGTCATTATCAGGAGAAAGCGCGCGAGCTGAGTGACTTGCGCCATCAAGCGTCGAGCAGCCTGGCCAGCGCCGTTGAGCTAGAGATCCAGCGACTGGGCATGCCCGGCGGTCGTTTCACCATCGAGTTGCGCCCCAACAGCAGTGATGAGCTGCTGCCCAATGGCCTCGAACAGGTCGAACTGCTGGTGAGCGCCAACCCCGGCCAGCCATTGAAAGCCTTGGCCAAAGTGGCTTCGGGCGGTGAGCTGTCGCGGATCAGCCTGGCGATTCAGGTGATCACCGCACAGACCTCTCGTGTCCCGACACTGGTATTCGACGAAGTAGACGTGGGCATTGGCGGCCCGACCGCCGAGATCGTAGGTCAGTTGTTACGGCGCCTCGGAGAGCGTGGGCAAGTGCTGACCGTCACTCACTTGCCGCAAGTAGCCGCTCAGGGTCACCAACATTTATTCGTGCACAAGGTACGGGGCGAAGAGGCGACCCACACCGCCGTCTCCAAGCTGAGCAAAAATGATCGCGTCGAAGAAGTGGCGCGGATGCTGGGCGGCATCGACCTGACCAAGGAATCCCTGGCCCACGCGAAAAAGATGGTCGTCACCGCAAAGATTTAAGATCGGCAGACAGCACGAAGGCGACCCTGGGGTCGCCTTCGTTCGTTTCGCGAATGTGAAATTCGCGCGACATGCTTACTTTTTCTTGCGTACGTACAGCACCAGATTGTGATCAACCATCTCGAAACCATACTTGTCGACGATGGCTTTCTGAAGGCGCTCGATTTCTTCGTCGAAGAATTCGATCACTTCGCTGGTCTCGACGTTGACCATATGGTCGTGATGCTTGCCGTCATCCAGTTCGAAGACCGCATGGCCTCCGTCGAAGTTGTGCCGCACCACAAGGCCAGCCGCCTCGAACTGAGTCAGTACACGGTAAACCGTGGCCAGACCGACGTCCTCACCAGCCTCCATCAGTGCCTTGTAAACATCTTCGGCACTCATGTGGCGCTGCTCGGCGGAATCGAGCATTTGCAGAATTTTGACCCGTGGAAGGGTCACTTTGAGGCCGGCTTTGCGTAGTTCGCTATTTTCAACCATGGTCAGCTTTCTCGCGATGCTGCTTCGCAGCTTCTCTTAATGCGGGTATGATCGGCGTTTACGTTGTCCCAGCCAAGATAGTGGAAGTCGCCCACCGATGCAAAACACCAAGCTCTTGCTAACCAGTTTCACCTTTGTGGGACTGCTCGCACTCGCCGGTTGTTCATTCCCCGGGGTTTACAAAATCGACATCCAGCAGGGCAATGTCGTCACGCAGGACATGATAGACCAGTTACGCCCGGGAATGACCCGCAAGCAAGTACGGTTTATCATGGGTAACCCTCTGCTGACCGACACGTTCCATGCCGATCGCTGGGATTATCTGTACAGCCTGCAACCGGGTGGCGGTGAACGCCAACAGGAACGCATCAGCGTTATCTTCAACCCAAATGACCAGCTTGTCAGCCTCTCTGGTGATTTCATGCCAGGCGTGAGCCGCGACGAAGCCATTCTCGGCAAGGACAGCGGCACGCAAGTCGCTGCACCAGCAGAAAACGCCGAGAAGCCAAAACCGGAAAAACCGGTCAAGCCAGGTTCGTTGCTGGACCAGATCCAGAAGGACGTCGACGGTGTAGAAACCGTTCCAGTCCCGACGCCAACACCGCTGGACACTTCGCCGCAATAATTTGCGACGCAATAAAAAACCCGGAATCTCCGGGTTTTTTATTGCCTGGCGTTTAGTGAATCACTGATTCCGCGCTTTGGCCTCGGCTGCCTTGGCGGCACGCAAGCGACGAACCTCCTTGGGATCCACCAGCAATGGCCGGTAAATCTCGATCCGATCACCCGCATGAACCGGATGCACATCGGGGTCGACAATGACCTTGCCGAATATACCCACCGGGCAAGTGCCCAGATCCAGCTCCGGAAACTGCGCACCTACCGCTGATTTGCGCAACGCCTCGCGCACCGACGCGCCGTCAGGCACAGCGACCGTCAGCAATACCTGACGATCAGCCGCGGCATACACCACTTCGACCTCAATCACCGACTCAACCATGAATCTGCTTGGCGCGCTGACAGAACGCGTCCACCAGCGTGTTGGCCGCCTGATTGAACAACGGCCCCAACGTCGCGCGAACAATCGGTCCGGCATAGTCGAACGACAGATCCAGACTGATTTTGCAGGCCTTATCCGTCAGCGGCTTGAACACCCAGATACCGTGCAACTGAGTGAAAGGCCCCTCTTCAAGGTTCATCTCGATCGACTGCCCGGGCACCAACGTGTTCCGAGTAACGAAATGCTGGCTCAAACCGCCTTTGGCCACCCCGACGCTGGCGCGCATGTGCTCCGGCGAGCTTTCCAGGACTTCGGCTGCCGAACACCACGGCAAAAACTCGGGATAACGCGCTACGTCGTTGACCAGGTCATACAGCGCCTGCGCCGGGTACGGCAGCAGGGCCGAGCGTTGAATATGCGTCGTCATGTCAGCGTCACTTCCACAGCTGGGCGGCAAACACTACAAGAATGCCGATGGGCGCCACATAGCGCATCAAGAACAGGGACAGGCCAAACAGTATCGGGCTGCGGATCGACAACTCGTCGCGCACCGCTTCACGCCCCATGATCCAGCCTGCAAACACCACGAAACACAAACCGCCGAGTGGCAACATGATCCGCGAGGTGAAAAAGTCGATCACACCAAAGAAGTCCAGGCCGCCGGCCGCGCCCCATTGGTAGAGGTGGAACATCCCGCCTTCGTTCACGAAAAACTTGGCTTGCTTCCAGATATTGAAGGAAAACACGGTGCCCAGACCAACGAACCAGCAGGTAAACGCCAGCCAGAACGTGACCCAGGCGCGGCTGACCTTGGTGCGTTCAACCAGATACGCGACCATCGGCTCGAGCAGCGAAATCGCCGAACTCCAGGCTGCAACCGCGACCAGCACGAAGAACACTACGCCCATCAACTGGCCAAACACTACGTTACCAAAGGCAAAAGGCAGGCTGACGAACATCAGACCAGGGCCTTCGCTCGGGTTCAGGCCCGCAGCGAACACAATCGGAAACAATGCCAGACCGGCCACCAGCGAAACGAACGTATCGAGCAGTGCCACGCCAACCACGGTGCCGGAAATCGACGAGTTCTTCGGCATATAAGCGCCGTAGATCATGATCGAACCAACGCCCACGCTCAGCGAGAAGAACGCATGGCCCATGGCGGGCAGCAAGCCGTCGAGGACTTTTTCCGGGTGGAAGTCGAACATGAAATGCACGCCCTCCATGAAATGCCCGGTGGTCATGCTGTAACCCAGCAGCACGATGATCATCACAAACAGCAGCGGCATCATGATCCGCAAGCTGCGCTCAAGCCCGGCGACCACGCCTTTGGCGATCACCACGGCAGACAGCAGCATGAAAATCGTGTGCCAAAGTGTCAGGCGCCACGGGTCGGCGATCACATTGCCGAAGTACGCGCCGACTTGGTCAGGCGTCACACCCTGGAAGTCACCACGGCCCATGTCGATGATGTAATCCAGCGACCAGCCGCCGACCACACTATAGAAAGACAGGATCAGCAACGCCGTGATCATCCCGGCGAAGGCGCCCCAGGACCACTTGCCCGAATGCCCCGCCTCCAGCGCCAGCACCTTCAAGGCATTGGCCGGACTTTGCCGGGCACGACGGCCGATCAGGGTTTCGGCCAGCATGACCGGTACGCCGATCAGCGCGATACAGGCCAGGAACATCAGCACGAAAGCGCCGCCGCCGTAGACGCCAACCATGTACGGGAATTTCCAGATACTACCCAGGCCCACGGCCGAACCGGTCGCGGCGAGTATGAAGACCCAGCGGCTAGCCCAACTGCCGTGGACAGAAACCTTGTCTGTCGACATCGTTATCACGCCCAACCGTTCAAAAAAGAGGCCGCATTGTCCGGGATTCAATCAACCTGCTCAAGCACGTAGCGATACCGTAGCCGACTTGCTTGCAACTCCCTATAATGCCGCCCCTATGGCTAAACAGAAGAAACACCCAACAGGGACCATCGCGCAAAACAAAAAGGCGCGACACGATTACTTCATCGAGCATAAGTTCGAGGCTGGTCTGGTCCTGGCCGGCTGGGAAGTAAAAAGTCTGCGGGCAAGCAAGCTGCAACTGGTCGACAGTTACGTGCTGCTCAAGGATGGCGAAGCCTGGCTGCTTGGCAGCCACATCACGCCGCTGATGACGGCCAGCACGCACGTCATCGCTGATCCGACCCGTACCCGCAAATTGCTGCTCAACCGCCGCGAGCTGGAAAAGCTGGCGGCCGCGGTGCAGCAAAAAGGCTATGCCTGCGTGTGCCTGTCCTGGTACTGGAGCAAGCACATGGTCAAGTGCGAGATCGCACTGGGCAAGGGCAAGAAGGAATACGACAAGCGTGATACCGAACGCGAACGCGACGCCGGTCGTGAACTGGCCCGTGCGGTGCGCAACAAGGGCAAGGAAGATTAACTTCCTACCCTGATCATTCCCACGCTCTGCGTGGGAATGATCGTTTGCTGACTACATCCCCTTGCGCCGCTCCGCCCGAGCCATGCGCTGCACTTCCTGACGCACCTCTTCCAGCACTTCCTGCACATACAAAATATGGCGACTGGAAACTTCCCGCGCCTGCTCCGCCCGCCCTTCGATAATCGCCATGTACAACTCCCGATGCTGCGTGATCAGCATGTCGCGGGTTTCCGTGCGCTGCTTGTACATGCCACCAATGTTGGTCACCACGTTGCGCTTGAGCAGGTCGAACAACCCGCGAATCGTGTGCAGCAGCACCGCGTTATGACTGGCTTCCGCAATGGCCAGGTGGAAACTGGCGTCCGCCGCGCCCTCTTCGGCCCGACTCACGTCGTCATGACGCGAATAACAGTCCTGGAGCACCTCAAACGCTGCCGTCAGCCGCTCGCGATCGACATCGGTGGCGCGCAAAGCCGCGTAATAAGCGCATGACGCTTCCAGGGTATGACGAAATTCCAGCAGATCGCGCTGCGCCTCGGGGTTGTTTTCCAGCAGATGCAGCAATGGATCGCTGAAGGTCGACCCCAGCGAATCGACGACATAATTGCCACCGCCCTGACGACTGACCAGCAAGCCCTTGGCTGCCAGTTTCTGAATCGCCTCGCGCAACGAAGGGCGCGACACGCCGAACTGCTCGGCCAGTGCACGTTCGGCCGGCAAGCGCTCACCGGACTTCAGCGTGCCTTCAAGGATCATCCCCTCGAGCCGCTCGACAATATCGTCAGACAAACGGCGCTGACGTATCTGATCAAACCCCATAACTCACTTCTCCACGATCCCGACCGCTCGCCGGGCTCTCTATTCTGGCCTATTGGCGCGGCGTCAGCACCTGCCAGGAAGACGCTCGATCAGGCCGGTCAGCGGCATTACACACGGCGTATTCGACAAAAGTTTTAGGGCGGCAAATTGACACACCGCACAGAAGGCTTTTACCCTAGCCAACAGCGATTGTAAATTGGTATTACCAATTAACCAAGAACGCTGCCCAGTGCCTGACCAACAACAATTAGGGGCCACCCCATATGCAAACCTGGCAACAGCTCTACACCCCGCTCGGCAGTCTCGGCATCTCCGCCCTCGCGGCCGTCATCCCCATCGTATTTTTCTTCCTGGCGTTGGCGGTGTTCCGCCTCAAAGGCCATGTGGCCGGCAGCATCACCTTGGCGTTGTCGATTGCCGTGGCGATCTTTGCCTTCCAGATGCCGGTCGACATGGCGTTCGCCGCCGCCGGTTATGGCTTCGCCTACGGTCTGTGGCCCATTGCCTGGATCATCGTGGCGGCTGTGTTCCTGTACAAACTGACGGTCAAGAGCGGTCAGTTCGAAGTGATCCGTAGCTCGGTACTGTCGATCACCGACGACCAGCGCTTGCAGGTGTTGCTGATCGGGTTCTGCTTCGGTGCATTCCTCGAAGGCGCTGCCGGTTTCGGTGCGCCGGTGGCGATTACCGCTGCCCTGCTCGTCGGCCTGGGCTTCAATCCGCTGTACGCGGCCGGCCTGTGCCTGATCGCCAACACTGCGCCCGTCGCATTCGGCGCCTTGGGGATCCCGATCATCGTGGCCGGGCAAGTGACCGGTATCGACGCGTTCAAGATCGGCGCCATGACCGGTCGCCAGCTGCCGCTGCTGTCGCTGTTCGTGCCGTTCTGGCTGGTGTTCATGATGGACGGCATGCGCGGCGTGAAGGAAACCTGGCCTGCCGCGCTGGTGGCCGGCTTGAGCTTCGCCATCACCCAATACTTCACATCCAACTTCATTGGCCCGGAACTGCCGGACATCACCTCGGCCCTGGTCAGCCTGATTTCCCTGACCCTGTTCCTGAAAGTCTGGCAGCCGAAACGCGCCGCCGGCCAACACATTGCCGGTGCCGTCTCGGCGTCCGTGGTGACCGCCAGCGTCGGTGGTTTCGGTCAACCGCGCACCACCGTGGCCTCGCCGTATAGCCTCGGTGAAATCTTCAAAGCCTGGTCGCCATTCCTGATCCTCACCGTACTCGTCACCATCTGGACCCTGAAGCCGTTCAAGGCGATGTTCGCGGCCGGTGGTTCGATGTACAGCTGGGTGTTCAACTTCGCCATCCCGCACCTGGATCAAATGGTGATCAAGGTGGCACCGATCGTGGCGGCCCCGACGGCCATCCCGGCAGTGTTCAAGCTCGACCCGATTTCCGCGACCGGCACGGCGATTTTCTTCTCTGCGCTGATCTCGATGCTGGTGCTGAAGATCAACTTCAAAACTGGTCTGACCACTTTTAAAGAGACCTTCTACGAACTGCGCTGGCCGATCCTGTCCATCGGCATGGTGCTGGCGTTCGCCTTCGTCACCAACTACTCCGGCATGTCGTCGACCATGGCGCTGGTGTTGGCAGCGACGGGCGCAGCGTTCCCGTTCTTCTCGCCGTTCCTCGGCTGGCTGGGCGTGTTCCTGACCGGCTCCGACACCTCGTCCAACGCCCTGTTCAGTTCGTTGCAAGCGACCACCGCACACCAGATCGGTGTCAGCGATGTGTTGCTGGTGGCGGCAAACACCAGCGGCGGCGTGACCGGCAAGATGATCTCGCCACAATCGATCGCCGTGGCCTGCGCCGCAACCGGCTTGGTGGGCAAGGAATCGGATCTGTTCCGCTTCACCCTCAAGCACAGCCTATTCTTTGCAACGATAGTCGGCTTGATCACCCTGGCTCAGGCCTATTGGTTCACCGGCATGCTGGTGCATTAAGTACTACAGGTTAAAACGCAAAAACCGACGCCGGACCACGATTCCGGCGTCAGCAATTCACAACCCGGTCTGCAAGGCTGCTGAAAGCTTCCCGCTCTATATTCAGCAGCCTCAGCGGACGGATAACCGGGACTCACCCGGAGACACGCCTGATGAGCGAGCTTTTTTACAACGCTGTGCCGAACGCGACCCGCGTCGCCCCGCCACTGCCCGAGCCTCGGCAATACCCCAGCGAGAAACCGTCACGGGTGTACCTGTTCGGGACTTGCGTAGTGGACTTGTTCTACCCGGAAGCCGGGATGGACGCGATCCACTTGCTGGAACGCGAAGGCATTCGTGTCGAGTACCCACAAGGGCAAAGCTGCTGCGGACAACCCGCCTACACCTCGGGTTACACCGAGCAGGCAAGGACCGTGGCGCGTTCGCAACTGGCGCTGTTCGCCGGAGATTTTCCGGTGGTGGTGCCGTCGGGATCGTGTGCCGGGATGTTGCGCGAACACTATGCCGACTTGTTCAAGGACGAGCCGGACACGTTGAAGCAAGTCCAGGCGCTCGCCGCCCGGACGTACGAACTGGCCGAGTTCCTGCTGTTTGTCTGCAAGGTGCAGCTCAAGGACAGCGGTGAGCCGGTCAAAGTGGCGTTGCACACGTCGTGCTCGGCACGCCGGGAAATGAACACCCACCTGCACGGTCGCGAGTTATTGGCGCAATTGAGCAACGTGGAGCGGGTCAATCACGACCACGAAAGCGAATGTTGTGGCTTCGGTGGGACGTTCAGCGTCCGTATGCCAGACATTTCCGGCGCGATGGTGGCGGACAAGACCCGGTCGTTGAAGGAATCTGGCGCGCACAAGGTACTCAGTGCCGACTGCGGTTGCCTGATGAACATCAACGGCTCGCTGGAGAAACAGCAGGAAGCATTGCGCGGCCAGCACCTGGCCAGTTTCCTCTGGCAGCGAACCGGAGGTGCCCGATGAGCACTTCCACGATTATTCCGACGGTCAGCGTCGACGAAGATTTTCGTGCCCGGGCTCACAAGGCGTTGGACGACAAGCAACTGCGAAACAACTTTCGCACTGCGATGGATTCACTGATGACAAAACGGGCAGCGTCCTTCAGCGATGCCCACGAAAGAGAACATTTGCGATCGCTGGGCAATGCTGTCCGCGCCCGTGCGTTATCCAAGTTGCCCGACTTGCTCGAGCAGCTTGAACAGAACCTGACCCGCAACGGTGTGACAGTGCACTGGGCGGAAACGGTGGACGAAGCCAATGGCATCGTCCTCTCGATCATCCGCGCTCACGAGGGGCGGCAAGTGATCAAGGGCAAATCGATGGTCAGCGAAGAGATGGAGATGAATCATTTCCTCGCTGATCAGGGCATTGAATGCCTGGAATCGGACATGGGCGAGTACATCGTCCAGCTCGACCACGAGAAGCCTTCACACATTATTATGCCGGCGATCCACAAGAATGCCGGTCAGGTCGCGTCCTTGTTCCACGACAAACTTGGCGTGGAATACACAAAGGACGTTGACCAACTCATTCAGATCGGTCGCAGAGTCTTGCGGCAGAAATTCTTCGAAGCGGACATCGGCGTCTCCGGTGTCAACTTCGCCGTGGCCGAAACCGGCACCCTGTTGCTGGTGGAAAACGAAGGCAACGGGCGCATGACCACGTCGGTGCCACCGGTGCACATCGCCGTGACCGGTATCGAAAAAGTCGTGGAAAACCTGCGCGACGTGGTGCCGCTGCTGTCACTGCTGACCCGTTCGGCGCTGGGCATTCCGATCACCACCTACGTCAACATGATCTCCGGGCCGCGCAAGGCGCATGAACTCGACGGTCCTCAGGAAGTGCACCTGGTCTTGCTCGACAACGGTCGCAGCCAGGCATTTGCCGACAGCGAACTGCGCCAGACCCTGAACTGCATCCGCTGCGGCGCCTGTATGAATCATTGCCCGGTCTACACCCGAATCGGCGGCCACGCCTATGGGGAGGTTTACCCTGGGCCTATCGGAAAAATCATCACGCCGCACATGGTCGGCCTGGCGAAAGTCCCGGATCACCCCAGCGCTTCCTCCCTTTGCGGTGCGTGCGGCGAAGTCTGCCCGGTAAAAATCCCGATCCCTGCATTGCTGCGTCGCCTGCGGGAAGAGAACGTCAAAGCCCCGGACAGCCCGCATCAAGTCATGCGCGGCCAAGGCAGCAAGTATTCGCGCAAAGAACGGTTCATCTGGAATGCCTGGGCGAAGCTCAACAGTTCGCCGACGTTGTATCGGCTGTTCGGTTTCTTCGCCACACGGCTGCGCGCGCTCACGCCGAACCATATCGGCCCGTGGACGCAGAACCACAGCGCCCCCAAACCCGCCGCCCGCTCACTGCACGACATGGCCCGCGAGCATTTGGCCAAACAGGGAGACCGTTGATGAGCGCCAGACAAAACATCCTCGCCAAGTTACGGAAAAGTCTGACCGGCACTACGCCGGTGCCTGACGAGTTCGACGTCGAACTGGTGACAGCGCCCTACACCTACACCGCTGAACAACGCATTCCGCAGCTGCGCAAATTGATGGAAGCGGTGCACACCGAAATCCACCTGACATCGGGCAAAGGCTGGCCTTCGCTGCTGGCCCAGTTGTTACAGGATCGTCAGTTGCCCAGCCTGTTGATCGCGCCGACTACACCTCACGGGGAACACATCACTCAGCATTGGGCGAAAAATCCGGGGCTGCCGGCGCTCAAAGCCTACGACCGCCCGATTGAAGAATGGAAAGCCGAGTTGTTCAACGAGACTCCGGCCAGCCTCACCGGCACCCTTGGCGCAATCGCGGCCACCGGTAGCCTGATTCTGTGGCCGACGCGGGAAGAGCCGCGCCTGATGAGCCTGGTGCCACCGGTGCATTTCGCCCTGCTCAAGGCCAGTGAAATTCGCGACAACTTCTATCAGGTGCAGCAGGAATTCAACTGGGCCCACGGCATGCCGACCAACGCCTTGCTGGTGTCCGGCCCGTCGAAAACCGCCGACATTGAACAGATCCTCGCCTACGGCGCGCACGGTCCGAAAGACCTTGTCGTGTTGATCCTGGAGGACCAATGAGTCTACCGGCGGCTTTCCTTAGAGATGCACAGCAACTGATCCCCCAAGCGCGACGTTTCGACGACCCGCTGTCGACATTGGCCTTCGGCACTGATGCCAGTTTCTATCGGCTGATTCCGCAACTGGTAATTCGCGTCGAGTCCGAAGATGAAGTGGTGGCGCTGCTCAAACTGGCGCAACGGGATCAGGTCCCGGTGACCTTCCGCGCCGCCGGCACCAGCCTGTCTGGCCAGGCTATCAGCGATTCGGTGCTGATCGTGTTGGGGGATAACTGGAACGGTCGCGAGATTCGTGGCCAAGGTACGCAAATCCGCCTGCAACCGGGCGTGATCGGCGCACAAGCCAACGCCTGGCTGGCCCCGTTCGGACGCAAGATCGGCCCGGACCCGGCCTCGATCAACGCCTGTAAAATTGGCGGCATCGTCGCCAACAATGCCAGTGGCATGTGTTGCGGCACGGCGCAGAATACTTATCACACGCTGGCCGGCATTCGGCTGGTGCTGGCCGATGGCAGCCGCCTCGATACCGAAGACGCGGCCAGTGTGGCGGCGTTTCGACAAAGCCACGCCCCGTTGCTTGAACGTCTGGCCACGTTGGGCCGCGAGACGCGCGCCAACGCCGAACTGGCGGCAAGAATTCGCCACAAATACCGTCTGAAAAATACCACCGGCCTGTCACTCAATGCCTTGGTGGATTTCGACGAGCCTGTGGATATCTTGAGCCACTTGCTGGTGGGCTCCGAAGGCACCCTCGGCTTTATCAGCGCGGTGACTTACGACACGGTGATCGATCACCCGAACAAAGCCTCGGCGCTGATCGTGTTCCCGGACGTGGAAACCTGCTGCAACGCCGTGACCGTACTGAAAAGCCAACCGGTGTCGGCCGTGGAACTGCTGGACCGTCGCAGCCTGCGCTCGGTACAGGACAAACCCGGCATGCCCGCTTTCGTACAACAGCTGTCGAACAATGCTTGCGCGCTGCTGATCGAATCCCGCGCCGCATCGTCCACTTTGCTGCAGGAACAACTGGCGCAGATCATGGCGTCGCTGACCTCGTTCCCCATGGAAAAACAGGTCGACTTCACCGAAGACCCGGTGGAAAACGCCCGCCTCTGGGCGATCCGCAAAGACACCTTCCCCGCCGTCGGCGCCGTGCGCAAAACCGGCACCACGGTGATCATCGAAGACGTGACCTTCCCGGTGGAACAACTGGCCATCGGCGTCAATCGCCTGATTGAGCTGTTCGACAAACATCACTACGACGAAGCGATCCTTTTCGGACACGCACTGGAAGGCAATCTGCACTTCGTCTTCACCCAAGGCTTCAACAACCCGGAAGAAGTCGCACGCTATCAGGCGTTCATGGACGACGTGGCGCAGTTGGTGGCGGTGGAATTCGGTGGCTCGCTAAAGGCCGAACACGGCACCGGGCGCAACATGGCGCCCTTCGTCGAACTGGAATGGGGCAGCGATGCCTACCAGTTGATGTGGCAGCTCAAACGCCTGCTCGACCCCAATGGCATTCTCAATCCGGACGTGGTGCTCAGCGAAGATCCACAGATCCACCTCAAGCACCTGAAACCGTTGCCGGCCGCCGATGAGATTGTAGATAAGTGCATCGAGTGCGGTTTCTGCGAGCCGGTGTGCCCGTCGAAAGGCCTGACCCTGAGCCCGCGTCAGCGCATCGTGATCTGGCGCGATATTCAGGCGAAAAAACGCGCAGGCGTTGATACCAACGAACTCGAAGCCGCTTACGAATATCAAGGCATCGACACCTGCGCGGCCACCGGTCTTTGTGCGCAACGCTGCCCTGTCGGCATCAATACCGGCGAGCTGGTGAAAAAACTCCGCAGCCGCAACGCAACGCGTACGAAAACCGCCAACTGGCTGGAAGGCAATTTCGCCACGGCACTGCAAGGTGCGCGTTTCACCCTGCACGTTGCCAATGGCGCACGGATGCTGCTGGGAGCGCCACGCCTGGCGAAGCTGTCGGCGACGCTGACGAAGCTGTCCAAAGGGCAGGTCCCGCAGTGGACCAACGCCATGCCGCAGCCGGAAAAAGCCATTCGCTTCAGCCCGACCGTGTCGGACGAACGCCCTCGGGTGGTGTACCTGGCGGCGTGTGTGTCGCGAGTCATGGGCCCGGCGGCGGGTGATAAAGAGCAGATGTCGCTGTACGACAAAACCCGTGGACTGCTGGAAAAAGCCGGTTACCAAGTGGTCTTCCCGGACAATCAGGACAACCTCTGCTGTGGCCAGCCATTCGCCTCAAAAGGTTACGCCGAACAGGCCGAACACAAACGCCAGGAACTGATCGGCGCCTTGCTGCACGCCAGTCGCGGCGGGCTCGACCCGATTTACTGCGACACCAGCCCCTGCACGCTGCGGCTGGTTCAGGACCTGGGCGACGTTCGACTGGACCTGTACGACCCGGTGCGATTCATCCGTACGCATTTGATGGATCGTCTGGATTTCACACCACAGGAAGCGCCGATTGCCGTACACGTCACGTGCAGTACCCAGCACCTTGGCGAGAGCCAGGCGTTGATTGATCTGGCGCGCAAGTGCAGCAAAACCGTGGTCATTCCTGAAGGGATTCACTGCTGCGGGTTTGCCGGTGACAAGGGTTTCACCACGCCGGAACTGAACGCTCATTCGCTAAGAACGCTCAAGGACGCGGTGCAGCAGTGCAGCGAGGGGATTTCCACCAGCCGCACCTGTGAGATCGGGCTGTCGCAACATGGCGGCATTGATTACCACGGGCTAGTCTATCTGGTGGACCGCGTTACCCAGGCTAGGGCGACCTGAGCAAGACCTCAAGGAAGGCGCATTCAAGCGCTTTTTTTAGTGTTTCTTGCCAGAACCGACAGCAGTACAGCAAAAATTTAGAACCCTGACGTGCCGCCGCAGTCCACTGATCAAGTCCCGCAAAAGTGGGACCTTCCCAACACTCGGCAGCCCGTCCTGATGGTCAGAATGACTGGCCTCAGTTCAAGGAGATACACATGAAACGTTCTGTACTGTTTGGTCTGTTCGTTACTGCCTCACTGCTGGCTTCCCCCTCGTTTGCCGCCGAAAAAGATCTATGCGCGGTCAATCTGCAAACCATCGAAAACGCACAGGCACAGATTCCTGCGGAGATGGCTGACCAGGTAGCGGACTCCGTCAAGCAAGCCCAAGCGGACCATGCAAAAGGCACCAAGGAAGGTACTGACGATTGCATCGCCGAGACCAATGACACCATCAAGATGATCAAGGACGCGAACAAAGGCGGGAAGTAACCCGGCTCTGGGCCGACCTTCGGGTTGGCACGCTGGCGCTAACCGATACACATCCAAAACCCGCCAATTGCGGGTTTTGGTGCATTTGGGGTTTGATAATCCCTTATAGCGCCATTGCTTCCATCAGTCAGTTTTTCCATAGCTTTTTTTGCACAAACCGAATTACTGTGCCGCGCCGTAGTCTTTTAGATAAGCCCATCAATCGTGGCTGACTATCCGCTCGAGGAGATACCCATGAAACGTACCGCACTCGCTGGTCTGTTCATTTGCGCTGCAATGTTGGCCTCTCCGGTATTTGCTGCGGACAACAACCTGTGTACGAGCAAGCTGCAAGAGCTCGAAGCCAAAGTGAATTCGCTGCCAGCGACCGCCACCAATGCGCCGGAGATCAAAAGACTGTTGGCCAGCGCCAAAGCATCACAAGCCGCCAAAGATGACAAAAAATGCGCCACCGAGGCCAGTCAGGCATTGGCGATGGCCAATTGAACAACGAACCAACCCATGATCAATCGAAGCCCACCTTGCGGGTGGCCTTCTGAAGCGTGTTGGCGTACACTGCACAGGCCTGTTGCTCACTTTGATTCACCGAGTAGCAGGCTCGGGGCCGTTTAGGATTCGACGCCGGTTGCGAAACTTTAGGTGCATGCCGAGTTGGTAACAGAACTCGTAAATCCACTGTTGCAACTACTTATAGTTGCCAATGACGAAACCTACGGCCAGGAATTCTCTCTCGCTGCGTAAGCAGCTTTAGATCCTGAGCTTCTGGTACCTTCGGGTCCAGCAATCACCAGGGGATGTCTGTAAACCCAAAGTGATTGTCATATAGAACAGAATCGCCGTGCAGTACGTTGTGGACGAAGCGGCTAAAACTTACACAACTCGCCCAAAGCACCCTGCCCTTCGGGTCGCTGAGGGTTAACTTAATAGAAACGGCTACGCATGTAGTACCGACAGCGGAGTACTGGCGGACGGGGGTTCAAATCCCCCCGGCTCCACCAAATCCGAAGCAAAACAAAACCCGCCAAGTGCGGGTTTTGTTGCATCTGGGGGTTGGTGATTTTTTGATCTGCCCTGCGGCTGCACTCTGGCGTCCGCAAAGTCGATGGGTTCGGCCCTCGTCGTTTTGCCTCCACTGCACGCGCAGAGCAATACCGGTTACCTTTCCCGGCAAAGCATTTCGCCCACCAGCTATGGAAGCGCTACGTGTCCAGCTATACACATGAAGACCTGAAACGACGCGCATTCGAGCGAGCAGCTTGGGTGTTGCAACATCACTGGGAAGAGCAAAAGGATTTGTTGCCTCGCGCGGCCCGTGTGCACTCCAGGATATTCGATACCCTTATCCACTCAAGGCACCTCATCTATGGGACCTCTGTAAAAGGGACTGGGCACACAGAGCACCTTGTCCCTTGCGCACTGATCCGTGACCAGGCTTTCAATATGTTCTGGGAGGGCAAGGATGTCGGAGCAGTTGCTCTGATGCTTCAGCGAACACTAAAAATCGCCCATATCACCAAAGAAGAAGCAAGGTTGCTCGACGTCGACCTTGGCTTAAAAACGACTATGCCCGGTGAATGGTGCTTTGAAACAGGCGAGGTGACCGCGCGACTTGATAAAGCGATGATTAAACTGACATTGGTTGATCCGGGTTAATAGCTAGCGCCCCCCCGAGGTTAGCAAAGTTCGGGACGCACCCTCCTGCGTGTCGCTGGCGCGAACTTGACTGACAATCGCCAAAACGGATGCTAGAGATGGTCGAAAAATGGGGACAGATTTATTCCTTCAAAATAAATCTGCCCCCTTTTCCAGAAACCGAAAAGCGGCATTTTACCAAGAGGACTTTCCCGGTCAGTTATGCTCACTTCGCGCGACTAAATTCTGGGATACTCACTATCGCTCGCGCTCGAATCTCCCTAGCCTCAATGTTTTTACTGTCTCAAATTTGGAGATTATCAATGTCGATTTTTTTGGTTCAAAGAAAAAAAAGAAATCACCAGCATGGCCAACGAAGCGGGTACTTTGAAGAGGCTGTGCATCAGGCGTTACGATAACACTATCAATTACATAGTCGAATGTTTTGCCCTCCAAGACGGCGGCTGCTCTTAATTGACCATGACCAAAAGCAATAAAAGGAAGTACTGCAAGCAAGAACAAGCAAACAGTGCGAGACCCGTCCGCTGGAATTTGACGCGCTAAAACATTGCGAGCGCTCGCATATAAGGCGATAGGAGCTCCGAGCAAAACTGGCAACGCCCCCTGCCACTTCTCAACTGGCCCATAAATCAACAACGTTAAAATTACGGCAATATAGAGAATAATCAACAATCGTTTATGCCTGCTTAAAAATCGTGCTATTGCAGTATGTTTACCTTCGCCAGGCGGAAGGGTTGGCCCTATACGCACCAGCTGACCCATAATTACTCCAAGTGCCAGAAATATGAAAGCCGACGCAATGGGATATATCGTTGATTTCACTATATCCGTGAGACTTACATATTCTAAAATATTAACGCCAAATGGGGACCAATATCCCCATAGATAGAGCACGCCCACTGTTGCAAAATATAGAGACAGGAAGTAAATATAAACACCTGATTGCGCTCTTAACTGTTCTGGAAACAATTTTTCACTCATGGAATTCCTTAGGCGACTGCTTTTAAATAATAGCGAACTTTGCGCACAATGCAATAGTGGCTAATCCCTCGTTAGGGCGCATGAAAATTTTGAGCGAGTGGGACTTACCAAAGTCTTTATCGTCTCAGCCGTTACTGCGTACTCCTAACTGGGAAATAGTATCTTTGAAAAAACGGTGTAAGCTCTGCTTGCCATGTACATAATCAGAAAAAAACCTAATAACATAGCAAGCTCTACGGAAACCCCTTGGCTTGCGGAGTTGTAATTGAATAGAAGAGCAGTTGCCATGCATGCCATGATCACTATTAGCGCAACAACTTCAAGCAATAGGTATTGATGCTTGTATCTTGTTTCTAGAGACTTATACTGAGTTTCGAACTGTTCTTTGATGGCGTTATGCTTTTTCTTGATCAGCCCCCATTCATTGTCAATCTCATTATATATTGATTGCAGAGTATTACGCTGATTCATTATTAGTAGAAGCATGAATATCGTGAAGGCCAAGGCACCAGACAAAATTAAGAAATTTTTCAGCGTTACATGGTCGGATGACTCGAACTGGCTTCCTGCAATGATTAGTGCGGCGGGCACGGTAAGCAGCTGGTTTTGAATATCAGAAAATACTTTGTTTATTTTTGTTATGAACTCAAACTTGCTTTTTTCAATTTCTGCTTTTATTTTTTGAAACGAAAACTCGGAAACATAGAGTTGGTATCCAGACGATACACGCCGCTTGAACTCTTCGAATTTTTCATTTAGGAGCCCTATATCCAAAGTGCAGCCTTCGAACTCCTTGGATAGTTCAAGGAGAACAGATTTTATGATGGTTTTCTTTTGATCGGCATGAATTTCATCGGTTACATAACGTTCAATGAAATCTTGCAAGCCTTGGATTGGCTTTATTTTGTCTGCATCATAGTTTATATGGAGCTCAATTTTTTCTTTGTGAAAAAATATGAGTTTTGTTGACGTCGGTTCTGTGCCGTGTTCTGCGAGTTTGCTTAGGGATTCTACAAGTAATACCGTGTCCAGATAGGCTTGAATCACCGGAGGTCGATCTATGTCCGTCGGGCTAAATAGATAATTTAGATCCGCAATAAAGAACTCTTGCGGGCACTTCTTTTTTCTGGATGCGCCGGCAAGGAGATCAGTCAGTGATTGTGCAAAGTACTCGTTAGCCGCAGAGAGGGCGCTGAAAACTACCCTGCCAGTTTCTGGGTTTGACGAAATCAGTAGTCCAGCTTGCTCCAGGTCTCCAGTGATTTTAGAGAAGCTAGGGCCTATTGCTGTGCCACTTACTCGCCCGCGCGATACTTCTCTATCGTTGAGAGTTCTAAATGATTCTGCTGATATTTCAAGCCTGCTCATCGGCATCATCTAATTCCCCAAGAGCTTTCTTCATATCCCTGACAAGCTCTACTGGAGGGCGTTTGATTATAATGGAGTCGACGTCTGGGTCGTAATAAACGGTTTCGGTGCGTAGGTCGTTTACATCAAAACTCACGCTAATAGAGCCAAAGCGGCGACTTACGCGCATGAGCTTCTTATAAGTTGCAGGATTTGGAGAAAAAATCTCACTTACTTCGTAATTGTTTTCTCTGATGTACTGTACAAAACTTTCAGGATCTTGTTCGTTTATGTGCGCAGAGAGAGCCGTCAGGTTTACCGGAGCTTCTTCTTGTTTCCTCTCATTGCAAAAGTTGTAAAGTCTGTCTCGAGTTAGTTGGCAGCGATCCGCATCCCATCCTTGAGCAGTGCAGTAATCTTCCATAGCTTTCACGGCAATTTCAGTATTGTGCTTTGCGTCAGTATATTCTGTGCAAGATATGGCAGCTCTGAAATATTGAGTGATTTCAGACTCGCCGGCTCTGCGTTTTATAAAAGATAAGTAAGGTTGCTGGTTGCTCTGCCATTTTTCGAGATCAATGCGTGCAGCTTCGTGTAGGTGGCTAATATCGAATGAGAGGGAATTATTTAGGTCGAGGGTTTCCTCATCAATGCCCACTCCCTCCTTGAGCTTAAGCATCGCAATTAAAAGCCAATCTCTTCCTTGGTTAGTGTACCGGACAAACAGAGGCCAGCTCGTAGTGGCCATGAACTGGTCTTTCATTCTGTCGGCAATGAGATCACAGGATGTATTGCTAAATGCGATAATGTCAGAGTCTTCGTTGGAATAGTCCTGCATAATAATTGGGAATGGATGAGCAGCGCCCTGCCCAAAAGTACCATAGCCATTACTCAGCTTTGTATAAAGAACTAGGACGTCTGTACACAACGTAGTCAGTCGATCATCCAGTGGCAAAACAACAGGTCGGCGGCGCATAGTAATAGAGTCCGCACCATTTGTTTCTTTAGACTTCAAAACCCCGTGAATTATCGACTCTCTGATTTCCATCGCTAGTAAAACTCCCTGCTGAATTTCGTGGTTCTGAGGCGTCTGGCGAATTACGATCGCCTTGATCTGGAGACAAAGACTACGATCAAGGTCAGCTACAGGCAAGCAAAACGCCACCACACAGGTGACCGTTCGTAAGTCTCTTCCGCTGCTCGATCAGTATAGGTATCGACCTGCCGTCTGGTTTCAGCCTTGCTAGAAGCTTCAGCATCGTTTTTGGCGGTAAGGATTTATTTTTAGGAAAAGCGCGCAGGTTGTTCGTGCACTCATCGGCTATCCATCGGAGTAAAGCACTTCTTGACCGGGGCTTCACCATGAACTCGACGCGTAAATGAGCCACCGACGTCACTAAAGCTGCAAGCTTTGAGTAAGTTGCCCCGGTGTGTGGATTTAGAAATTCGAGAAAGGAGTTATCGACTGATCAATGCACCACAGGTGAGTGAATCGCATCTGAGCGTATAGATCCTCAATGACCGCTTTTGCCGTTCATGGCCAGGCCTCACAGGCAACTAATGACCGCTTTCTGCCTCTCGCGACGGAACGAAAACGGCCAAGCAGGCCGCAATTGCTCGCCTTGTGCAGCTTTACCACCCCATTTAAGGTGGTCAGTGATAACGAGCGCCAGGTCGTGTAGCTCTCGCTTGGGAATTTCCCAGAAATCTATCACGTTGTTATGGACATTTATGCCCTCTATGGCTTGGCTAAACCCTACTTACAAACTTTCAATCGCTCTCCATCAGTGTTACTGCCTTCACTGGTGTCAATCTCGCCGTTACGGTCAATATGAATTTCTGTAGTCGGCCATTGGGGTGTAATGCTGACGCAACGGTTCAGGCCCTTCGCATTCCACCAGTCGAGACGCATGAAGAACTCATCGTCAGGAAAGATATGTCCTACATCACCCATTGTCTTTCCGGGCAGCAGTTCACCGCGAACGATGGTGTGCTGTGTGTTCAGGACGTAACTAATTTTCTTGGTACCGTCTTTTGAGTAGAAAACGACAACTCGCGGTATAGCTAAGTACCAGCACGCTACAGCACCAATGAGAAACAGACCTATCCACCGCCCAATGTGTCGTGGTCGCTTTTCACTTGCAGGCATGTTTTTGAACCCCTGTACCCCAGTCAGCAATTGGCACTGCCAACACTTTGTCCATGATGATTTGTGCAGTGACACCGCCGTTCGGATACTCCTTGTAGAGTTCCATTCCGAGGATGATCGACACCCTATCAGGAGCATCGTCCCATGCTCGCATCCCTTCGACGCCTTCCGTTCTTCGTGGGCCATCAAACCTCTTAGGGTCCTTGAGGAAGCGCCAACTGTCTGAGCCTATTTGCTCAACTCCAGCGCCGTCCAATTGCACGCTGTCAGAGAGTCCACCGGCTAAGCCGACATACCCATAATGGATGTTCGACCAGATGTCGTAGTAGAAATCATATGCCCCTTGTTTGTGCCAAGGTGCACCAAACAGTTTGGCCAATTTTGGCTTGTGATCCCAATCCTGACCCTGACCCACCTGTTTCGTCCAGATGGCGAAAGCCTTCGTTTTTTTTCCAAGTGCCATATTGTAAAACTGGGGGTCTTGCCCTAGGCGCAGGTAAAGCGGAAGCTCCATAAATTTCTTGGTTTCCGCCTCAGGATCGAAGCTGTTTAGTTCTTTCATTTCCAAGACTGCCGGGTCTTTGATATTGCGGTTCATCTCATTGGCGATGTAATCGGCCAGTTGCTCCATCATGTCAGGGTCGTTGCACGCAGTAGGTGCTTCCGGCTCTGTCTTCGCTTCGGGTTTTTTGGTGCTGGCTTGCGGATCTACCAAGGCATTCGCCGCCAGAGCCTTCTCTTTCAAATTTGGATCAGCGAGCAAGGTCGCCATCTTTTCATCGTCCACGGTGCCATCTGGGCGGAACGCTCCCAGTGCCATGAAGTTGATGATGGTTGCACCGCCAGCATCGCCCATGACAAACCCGCCACCTACATCCCCTGACCCGGTGATGATGGTTCCGCCATGGCTAGTAGGACTGCCGAGGTGGGCCATAGGACGGCCATTCACTTGAATCGATGGGAACCCCGTGGTGATTACGGCGCCACAACCACATGTATCGCCAACACGTGCGGAGCCCATAAAGTTGATATTTACGTCGCCACTGGCGGAGGCAATCGGGGTAGTGCCATGGCCGGGCAAAGGGCAGACATGCTTGTCACCCAATCGAGCGGAGGGAGTCATTCGTCGTCCTTGTCGTGAACTGAAAAACCTCAGCGTGGAGGTCAAAAGCGTTGGATAGTCTCTGAGAGACTAGCGCATCGGGTGGGGGCGAGTCTGTAAGAAAAGTCTGAGTTTAGCCTCTGCATCGACCTGCTTTGTCCAACAGCGGACCTTAAAATTCCGTTACACCGTTCCGCAGTGTTACACCAAGCGCAAGATGAGCCTCCAGCTGGTGTTACATAATATTTATATTTTAAAACAGTTAGTTACGATCAAATGCAACACCTGCAACACCTGCAACACCTGCAACACCTGTAACACCACATTTGGGAGGTGTCTGTCCCCTCTCCCCATTTGCAACGCGTTCCACCAGCGATGAGATCCCAGCAGGTGCCGGGGCCCCTGAGGCTTTGAGACACATACGGGGTTGGAAACCCGCGTGATCGTGTTAGCGGAAAAGTGCATAGCTTAGTGAACAGGTGAATCGGGTGAACTATGGTTCACCAGTGCAATTGCACAAGGTATTGGGATGTTGCGGCGGACCCTGAGCATTTCTGAAGGACACGGGGCAGAGAACCCGCGCGTTCGTGTTAGCGGCTGGATTTTTGAAGTTGGTTGACAGGTTGACGGAGTTGACTCGGTTGACGAACGCCATGCGTGCGTTATCAGCAACACAAACGGGCATCTTTACCAACGCGGTAACGATGCCCGTTTTTCTTCAAGATCCTTTCATTTTCAACGTTGAAATTTCAGTAAGCTGGGGAAATTACCGCTAACAAGATCTCGCGGGTTTCCGACCCCATGTAAAGAGAGACCTCTCAGGGTCCCCGGCAACATTTTCAGGAAGATGTTAGTCCGGGACTTTCACGCTTTCAGTAGTGGATGGCTTCGGTAAGGCGACACACATATAGTAGGCCCCCATGCTTGGGTTGCAGCACCGAGCAAAATGAACCAGGCCGAATTTCATGTCCTACGCTTCCTCACAAAATGCGATTTGTTTCGACGATATCAAAACTGCAGCGATCTATTTCGATAGCGTGATCCCTGTCGGGTTCAAGTCGGTGAGCTTCGAACCTGGCGGTGACAACGCAACGTTTGAACTTCCAGAAGAAATACCAGGGAACGTTTTAATCGACCTTGTATTCAACAACAATCCAACCAGTAAATCTGAAAAGTGGGCACGATTCAGACAGTATCTTTACGCATGGGAAAGCTTCGACAATGCCATACAAACGGCAAGGAACGCCAAAGGGGATGGTTACCCTAGTGCAGGAAGCTATGAAGACGTAAAGCAATATTATCTTGATGACGCACCTTGCGGCAGCACCTCGACAGTGAGGCAAGAATTCAGAAAATTTAGTCAGTCTTTGGGCCGTACGTATTCAACTGTCCTACTCCCCTCATCTGAAGAATCAGCTGACTCCAATCCGTGCACTGCCCTGATGCTATCGGGAATACCTCTGATAGATACCTCAAAAGCTTCTTGGGAGCAGATCCTAGAGCTGCGCAAGGACACTGCTGCCCGTAATAAACTCAGAGACCTCAGGCTCTTTTTGCACAAAAACTACTCAGGCCAGTCCACTGCATTCATCTCTGATGACATTTGCCGTCGGGTGGAGGAATACACCACCGCTCGTAAGCGTTTAGGTTTTGATGCCACTGTGGGCTCCATATCAGCGCTGCTTGACGCAAAAAGCCTCCAGGCAGCTGCAGCGACAGGCATAACCGCAGCCATTATGGGCGGCCCTTTAAGCGGTATTGGATCCGCCGTTCTGATCGAGATAGGGAGCATGGCGCTTGAGCTAACAAAACGACGCTTTGCTATCAAAGAATTCGAAAATGGCCATGATCTCGCATACTTAATTCAGGCTAAAAAAGCACTAACGTGAATCGCAGCAATCGGCGCGGTGTATCCCTGCCTGTATCCCTTAAAACTGAACAACCTGAACCAATCAATGTTTTCAGGTACATCACAGACAGGTTCAAATGACCCCGACCCACCAAATCCGAAGCAAAACAAAACCCGCCAAGTGCGGGTTTTGTTGCATCTGGGGGTTGGTATGTTGCAGCTCCCATTCCTCGGGTTGCGCGGGGTTCAACACAATCAGGCCTATGCTGTCGTCCTACTCCCAAGGATGGCGCCATGAAATTCAAAACACTGATTGTCGTGTTAACCCTCTCCCTGACGTCCGGCTGTGCGTACTACAACGACCGCACCACCGACACCAGCAAGAACGGGCGGATTGCCTGTGATGCCGAGCCAGCCAATCAGCCGGGGTGTTACACGAAGCAGTCGAAGGACTGGAATTGGGGTGGGTTGAAGTTTGGGGTTGGGGCTTCGAACTAGGCTCTGAACCCCGAGATCTTCGCCACACCGCTGACCCCTTGTAGGCGTGAGCCTGCTCGCGACGGCCGTGTGTCAGTCACCCTCCTTTTTGAATGTACGATGGCTATCGCGAGCAGGCTCACTTCTACAAAAAGCAAATCCGGTGTGAGGCCAGGATCTACACCACTTTCAGCTCAACCGAAACATGTCCCCGCGTCATCCGTGAATACGGGCACATCTGATGCGCAGCTTCGGCCAGCTCACGCTTCACCCCATCTTCCAGCCCGGGAATGTTGACGTTCAACCTGACCGCCAACTGAAAATCCCCACCACTGGTTTTACCCAGATCCACCTCGGCATCCACCGACGTGTCTTCCGGCAATTTGATTTTCATCTTGCCCGCCGCCACCTGGATCGCGCCGATAAAACACGCCGAATAGCCCAGCGCAAACAGTTGCTCCGGGTTGGTGCCGGGCTTGCCCGAGCCGGGGGAGCTGAAGGTGACGTCGAGTTCGCCATCGCTGGACTTGCCGGTGCCGGTGCGGCCGCCGACGGTGTGGGTTTTTGCGGTGTACAGAACGGTTTCCAGTGCAGTACTCATGGCCGTGACTCCTGAAGGGAAGCGACAGAGTAGGCAAGCCTAGCAGCGTAGCGTCCGCGCATCGGTGACGTTGGTCGGATGAAAAAAAGGCACTGAGCGATGATCGCCAGTGCCTTTTTTTTGCCTGAAAAACTGTTAGCGCGACAGCATGAACGTGTCGTACTCCAGATCTTCCAGCGCCGTGGTCAGCCGGTGTAAGCCCAGCAATACACAGATCAGAAGCGACAGCGTAAACCCGTATCCGAAGAAGCTCGGGCCGAGGTACATGCTGAACAGCGTCAGCATCGCGTTCAACACCGCGAACAGCACGCACAGTTCCAGCACCACGGTGCGTTTGTCCAGATAGAAGAACACGTTGAGCAACGCCATGAACACCACTTGAATGCTCACGCCGATCAGGTCGATGTAGAACAGCGGCAGGTAGTAACTGGAGATACCCAGCCAATCGAGCAAGCGCGGCGCGAACAGGAACAACAGCACCGCCGTCAGGCCCTGGACCTTGCAGATTTCCAGCAAGCCCTGGCGGATCGACAAGGTCATTTCGGTTTTCAGCTGACCGATGTGCTGCAAGGTTTCGCCTTCGCGGATTGCCCGGAACAGACGGTCGTACCACTCGGCAAAATCGGTTTCGATGCGCACCAGAAACACCGCCATGCCAGGGATGATCGCCAGGTACGCGAGGAAAATCGGCAAGTCATAGAGGATCGACGCGCGCAGCGGGCCAACGATTGCGTTGGAGGTGCCGGGGTTGAACCAGAACATGAATTTGTCGATCCAGATGCCCAGGTTGTAGAAGAAACCGGTGGCCAGCAGGCTGAGGAAAACGTTGCGCCGTGCGAGGAAATCGAAGGCGATGAGTTTCTCGGCCCGGTACTCGCGCAGGATGTCGTAGAGGAACAGGAATAGCAGCGTGCTGTGCCCGATCAACAGCGCCAGCAGCAAGCCCGGCATCTGCAGAAAGCTCAGCAGGTAAGCACTCGCGACCATCAGCGTGTAACCCACCAACATCACCAGCAAGATGCGGTTATAGGCCTTCATCCCCGAGAGGAAGATGATCACCAGCCACAAGTTGCACAGCACCACAAAGTTGGCCAACACCAACACGCGGTAGATCAGCGGCTGGTCGAACAACAGACCCAGTACGATGATACCCAGCAGCCCCGCGCCCAAGGTGACCAGCAACAACACGCCCAACAGGTTGGGCAGGATCTGATCGTACTTGTGCTCGAACAACCGGTCGGACACGAAGCGGGTGAAGAACAACTGCAGGCCGCCCGTGAGGATCAGCGAGGTGGCCATCAGGTACGTCACCGTCACCAGAAACTGCCCGACCAAGGCGTTCGGCAGCAGCAAGCCGATACTGATGATCCCCACCAGCATCACGCTGATGATCGACAACACCCACGGCCCGGAGCTGATCAGCCCTGCGTAGACGTAGGCGTGCAACGTCGCGGTGTAGGAATCACGCGAAAGGATTTTTCGCAGTTCGAAGCCAATCCCGGCCATTTAACTGTTCTCCATGGCAGCTTGATACAAGTCGCGATAACGCTGCAGCATCAAGGCTTCGGTGTAGTAACGAGTGACCCGCAACAAGCCACTGGCCTGAGCGGCCTGCCAGCGTTGCGGGCTGCGCAGCAGTTCGAGGATCGCCGCGCTGGTGGCTTGCGGGTCGGCAATCGCCACCACTTTGCCGGCGTGCCCAAGGTCACGGTCTTCGGCGCTGCCGCCTTCGATCAACTCACGGCACGAGCCGACGTCGCTGCTGACCACCGGCGTACCGGCGGCCCAGGCTTCAAGGATCACCAGCGGTTGCGCCTCGCTGATCGAGGTCAGCACCATCAGGCCGAGTTTCGGCAAGATCTCCTGAATGCGCTGGAAGCCGAGGAAATGCACCTTGCCCTCCAGGCCCAGGCTGGCCATCAGGCTGCGGCATTCGCTGACGTATTCCGGGTCTTCCTCTTCCGGGCCGACGATCCAGCCCTCGGCGTGCGGCATGGCGCTGATCACACCGCGCATGGCCCGCAGAAAGGTTTTGACGTCCTTGATCGGCACCACACGGCCGATCAGGCCGACGACCGGCGCAATGCCGTGGGCACGGGATTCCAGCGCGGCGGTCCACACCGGCAGGTCGATACCGTTCGGAATCACCTGGGTGCGGGACGCCATGGCGCCGTCCTTGATCTGCCGCTGACGGTTGCCGTCGTACAGCGCGATGATGTTGTCGGCGCTGTTGTACGTCAGCTGGCCGATGCGTTCAAAGAAGCGTACCCACAAGGTGCGGATATAACCCGAACCGGCATCAAGGCTGCGGTTCAGCGCCTGGCCGGAACTCTCGGCGATCCAGCTGGCCTGGGCCAGGTCGATCTTGCGTTCCTTGGTGTAGATGCCGTGCTCGCTGAGCAAATAGGTGCAGTTCCAGCGTTGCTTGAGGATGCACCCGAGAAAACCCGCGTAGCCGGTAGAGATCGAATGCAGCACCCGCGCTTTCGGCATCCGTCGTGCGGCTTCGGCGAGCATCAGCAACGGCGACTGCATCGAGCGCAGGGTCCAGAAATAATTGACGAAGGACGGGTCGGCGCAATGCTGGCGGTAGCCTTCGCTCAGGGTTTCCCAACTGGCGCGGCTGCGCAGCACATCGTCGAGGGTCATGTGGCCCTGGGCGATGCAGTCGAGCAAGCGTTCGCCCATGTCGAGGTCAGGCGCGTCCGGGTGATGCAGGAAGCGATACAAGTCCTGAAGTTGCTGTTGGTCAGCCTCGCGCGGATCGCCCAGCGTCTTGGTCGGATGCGTGGCATCTTCGAGGAACACTTCTTCGATGTGCAGCACGTTGGCCGGCACGTCATAGCGGCGCGCCGAATACGCCTGACGCTGCCCGCCGATGAACATCACCGAGAAGGTCAATTCCGGCAGGCCGAGGATCATCTGGTGAATCCAGCTGGAAACGCCGCCGCGCACGTAAGGCCAGGTGCCTTCGAGCAGCAGGCAGATGTCGGCAACAGGTGCCTGTTCCTTGTGACTCATGTCCAGCTCCTGACCAATGCAGCGAACGGTGGCCGCTGACGGGTTTCCTCGGGAAGCCGCGCGAGCAGTCCGGGAATTTCATGATAACGACCGGCCTCGAAGGCCAGTTCTGCATGGAACGGCAGCACCTGCGCTGCGCCCATGCCATTTTCCTGGGCCTGACGGAGCAGCACTTCAGCGCGCTCGATGTCGCCACGCTCCAGCGCGATGCGCCCGGCCAGCAGAAACAACTCACCGCCCTCGCCTGCTTCCAGGCCCAGTTCGGCATGTTCGCTGGCTTGATTGAGTACGTGATCCAGCACACTGCCTTGCGCCAGCCCCAGATACGCCAGCTCCCAATACCAGCGCGCCAACCGGCCATGCAGCGCACCCGCCGCTTTGGTGTTGGCGTCGGGCAGTTCGCCGAGGGCGATCTGGATGTGCAGGTTGATGTCGCTTTCCTGCTTGTCGAGCATCGAGTACGCCAGCAAGCGCACGTCGTCGCTCGGGTCGGCCAGCGCCAGTTTCAGGATCGGCACGGCTTCTTTGCCGGGCATGCGTCGGGTGGCCAGCAACGCGGCCAGACGCTGGTCCGGATCGGGCGCATGACGCAACACGTCCTGCAAACCGCCATCGGCAAATACCGGTTTGTGCAATTGCAGTTGCGCCCGATACGGCAGCTTCGGAATGCCTACCGCTTGCCATGCCTGCTTGTCGCGTTTGCGCGGCAGGTACAGCGCCGGGAAAATCGCCGCGACCACACCGACCGCCCCGAGTACCGGCACAAAGAACGCCAGGCTGAAGATGAACAGTGGGCTCCACGGCAGCGGCGAGCGGTAACGCGCCGGCAACAGCAACCACACCGCCGCGCACAACATCACGCAGGCCAGGCCATGGCTCAAGGTGAACACCAGCAATTGTCGTAACTCGGGCGCCGGGAGCCACAAGCTGGCCCAACTGCCCGCCTCTAACAACAAGGCTCCGCTAAACAGCCACTTGCTGATCATTCAGGCCACACTCGTTGAACAGGAAATTACGCAGCCCGTTGCGTTCACAGCCAGGCTCCAGGTTGAACGGCAACACACGCACGCCAAGGCTTTCCAGGCTGCTTTCGATACCAAAGTGCTCGTGCAGCAACAGGTTGATTCGGGCCAGATACCCTTCGCTGCCTTGCGGACTGGTCAATGGCAGCAGCACCAGCAACAACGAATGATCGCGGTCGTTACGCAGCGACAATTGCAGATCGAGACCGCGCTGGCTGCGCTCAAACAAACGCGCCAGCTCATCGTTGGGACGGGTCATTTCAAAGGCAAACAGGCCGGCCGCCAGCTTGTGCTGCTCAACATCCACCAGCGAGCGCTTGAGTTGCAGCGTGAAGTGCTGCGCATCGGCGTCGGCCAGTTGCAGCACTTGCGGGTCGCGGCGCAGCAGGTCGGCGATGTGTCCGGCGAGCAAGGCCAACAGGCTCAACGTACGATCCTGGAAGGCGAAGAACGGCATCTGCCGCACCGCCAGAATCGCCAGCAAGCGACCTTCGGCATCGATCAGCGGAATGCACGCCTGCAACGACGAGAACTGCGCCGAGCTGCCGGCATCGATCAATTCCTGACGCACGCTGACCAGCTCGCCACGCTCAAGGCACAGCTTGACCAGACCGTCTTCGGTGCCCAACGGCCCCATGATGCCGATGGTCGCCAAGGCTTCGGGCAAGACGTTTTCTTCACACTCGTCGACGCGGTACAAACCGGCCACGCGCAACGCGCCGTACTGACCGAGCATGGTCACGATCGGGTCGGCCAGCGCGGCCAGTGCATCACCTTCTTCCGGCATTACTCGCAGTTTGTCGCGCAAGCCCAGCAAGGAGCTGCGCAAACTCTGATCGCTGCCCGCCACGCGCTGCTCCAGCAGGTCGTGGGAGACCCGCAGAATCTGGTGCGCGCGGGTGAATTCGTCGAGACGGTACTGGCGGTAATCGTTGGCCATCTGCAGACGCTGCAAGCGCCGTTCCCACAGATCGCGAACCTCGCCCACCAGCATGCCGCTGACCAGCACGCCGACGATGAACGACGGATCGAGCTGCTCGTAGCCTTCATGCCCGACATAGCGCAGGGCGAACATCGCCATCACCAGCAGACTGGCGCTGACCAGGCCGCGCACAAAACCGTAGCGCACACCGAGCAGCAATGGCGCCAACACCGGCCAGGGGAAACCGGCGTGCATTTGCAGCGGGTCCTGCGGGGTCAGCCACAAGCCGAGGCCGACGGCCCCGCCGGTCACCAACAGCGTTTCCAGCCAGGACACCGGGCCGCTGGCACGCGGCGCGAGGCTGTAATCCATGTGAGGAGAATTCATTGCATTCACTCGAACCGAAGGGCGCCAACAAGTGTGTCGAGCACCGTTTGCGCGGTGCCGGCGAGGCTTTCACGGGACCAACCGGCGCGCGCACCGCTTTTGCTCCAGAGCACACGACCGCTGCTGGCTTCGAGCACGCGCAGGCTGATGCCCACCGCCGGTTCGCCGTCCAGACCGTTCTTGTACTGCCACTCTTCAACGCTGCCGGAGACCACGTAATCGAGCTTCTGATCACGGGCCCAATCGAGGGCGCCGGCCAGGCGTTCGTTGTCGTCCATCAGCGCTTGTTCGCCCTGGGTGCTGGCCGGGTAAACCCGTGGTTGCAGACCGTGGCTGCTGAGCACGCTGAGCAGAATTTGCTCACTGCGCTCGCCGGCCTGCGGGGTCTGCGAATAGTTGACCATCGGCACCACGCCCCACTTCGCAGTACGCGGCAGATTGGGGCTGGTGTCGCCGGTGAAGCTGGCGCAACCGGCGACGAACAGGACTGCCAGAGCCAGGCTCAGATTACGAATTGCTTGCATCAGTTTTTCTCCCGTAAACATTTCATGATCAGCGTCCGAATCGCACGCCGTAGCTCACACCCAGTGTTCCGCCCGCCTGACCATCCCCGCCTTGTGGCGCGGATTGGTAGCCGAAGGTCAGGGCCAATTCGTCATCGCCCAGCACTTCGACGCCGATCCCGGTGTTGATGCCGTAGTTGAAGGTTTGATCCAGCCATTGCCAGCCCGCCGTGACGTCCACCAGCCAGGTGTATTGCGGACGAGTGCGCACCAGCGCGCCCGGCAAACCGCGACGCCAGGAGCTGCCGACATAGAGTTGGCCGTAACGGCTTTGCAGCAGATCTTCGGCCGTGACGACCGCTGGATCATCCGAGTTATCAACGCTTTTCACCGGGCCGCCGTTGGCGCTGGACAGGTAATCCAGGGTGCGGTCCTTGACGTTGTTGTGCTGATAATCGACACCGCTGCGCACGGTCCAGTTAGGCCCGGCGAACTCCAGCGTGTGGTTGTATTCCATCTTCAGCGCCTGGCCGTTGCCCAGGGAATCGCCCGCGCGGGTGGAGAAGGATTTCTGCGCCACTTCCCAACTGATCTGATCCCGCGCCGACAAGCCGTGACGACCGCCGAGCCACAGGCTGTCGTGTTGGCCGAAAGCGCGCATCAAGCCGCTGTCTTCGCTCTTGCGATTCCAGTCCAGGCCCGCTTCGATCTGGTCACTGACGTCCAGCTGCCAGATCCGCGACAGGCCCAGGCCATTGCGGTCGTCGTCCTTGCGCTGACTGGTGTCGGCGAACAACTTGTAACTGCCGTCCTCGACGAAACGCTGCAAGGTCAGGCCGGCGTTATTCTCGTCGCCCATGCGCGATTCAATCAGTTGATCGCTGTTGTACGTGCCCTGCTCCAGCTCAAGGTTGGCGTACCACTGATCGCCCAGATTGTGCGCCACTTGCAGGCGCGGGCCGTTGAATTCCAGGCCGCCGAAATCCTGTTGATGCCAGGACAACTGCGCGCCTTGCGGCGTCAATTCCTGAAGTTCCACGGCTTGGCGACGCAATTGCTCACGTACCGCGGCCGGTTGATCGTCACCCAATGCGGATTCGTTAAGGTCGAGGGCTTCGGCGTATCGGCCAAGACGACTGAGGGCCTGCGCACGTTGCGCCGGGTTCAGGTCGTTGCTGGCCAACAGGGTTTCGACCTGCTGCTTGTTGCGGCTGCGCAAGGCTTGCTGAATCTCTTCATAGCGCTCGACCTTCAAGCCCTGGCTGCGTGCCCAATCCAGCCACTGGTCTTTCTGCGATTCCTGGTTCGTCGCGTCGAGACGCGCCAGCAACCGTTCAAACCACAATTGCAGCATCGCCGGCGAACCGTCCTTCCACTGCGCGACTTCATTCGCTGCTTTGCCCGGCGAATAGCTGCTGGCCATGAGACGCAACCAGATCGCATAACGCTGGGAAGACGGTTTGATCTCTTCACCCTCAGGGCTGCGCAGCAACTTCAGGCGCAGGCGTTGGGCCGCATCGCGATAACCGGCGCTTTCGAGGGCATCGGCATACGCCGCACGCACCAGCCAATCCTGCGGACTGGTCTTGAGGTACAGGCGATACCAGGCCAACGCTTCGCTTTCACGACCGAGCAACTGGCTGGCACTGGCGAACGGCAGCCACAGAATCCGGTCTTGCCGCGCTTGCGGGCGCCATTCAGTCAGCAACGGTTTCAGCGCGGTGGTATTGCCCTGATCGATGTAGAGCCACATCAGGCGTTCGCGGAACAGGTTGTCATCCGGGAAACGCGACAGTCCCAACTGATACAAGCGCTGTGCTTCCTCGGTTTGTCCCTGCTGCACCGCCAAAGCACCGCGAATCGCCAATACCTGCGCCTGCTCGTTGGCGTCCGGGTATTGCTCGGCACTCTTGAGCAGGGCGGCGACTTGCGGCCAGTCCTGCAAGTCCTGAGCTTGCTGCAAGGCCTCGACCAGACGCAGCGGATCATGCACGCGCTGCCAACTGCCGACCATCATGGTCAGGGCGCGTTTCGGATCGCTGGTGCGGTACATCGTGATCAGCTGACTTTCGTCGCCACTGTTGAGCGAACCGCGCAGGGCGAGGAGTTTTTCCAGAGACGCTTGCAGCTCGTCGTCGAGTTCCAGAGCCCAGGCCAGCGAGGCTCGCAGACTCCAATATTCCTCGTCGGTGATCTTGCGGTTATCGATCTGCACCACGCCCCACGCCGACTGATTATCAAACAGCTTCAAGTAGGTGTTGGCCCAATCGATGCGTTCGGAGGTGGTCAGTGCAAAACGTTTCGAGTAGCTCTTGTAAGTCTCGGCCTTGTGCGCGTACTGCCCGGTGTTTTCCAGGTTCTGCACCAGACGCGTCCACGCCAGGCGATGGGTCGGGTACTTGTTCAGGTAAGCGCGCAACCAGGCTTCGGCTTCGGTCGGCGTGCCGCGTGATTCGTGGCCGTAGATCAGCGCATCAAGTTCGACGTCAGTCAGCGCACGCTGCTGCATGATGTCGGCGAGCAAAGGAATCGCCTGATCGAAGTCGTACTGCTGGCTCGCCAGACGCCACGCGTGTTCGCGGGTTTGCGGGTCTTCGTGCAGTTTCAGCAAGCGAATCCAATAGGCCAGGGCCGCCTGACCGTCGCCACGCCATTCGCCCAGATGGGCCATTTGCTCGAGCAAGGCCAAGTCATCCGGGTGTTCGGCCACGAGCTGCTCACCGCTTTCCCAGGCACCGGCCAGATCGCCAAGCGCCAGGCGCATGCCGAATTCCTTCCTGAGGATTTGCGGGTTGTCTGGTTGCAAGACTCGCCACTGATCAACGAATCGCTGCGCCAGATCGAAGCGCTGGCTGCCGACGGCGACATCGACGCCCTGCTCCAGCCACGCCGCATCATTTTGCGGATACTTGAGCTGATCCAATTCATCCGCGAGCACCTGCACGGCCTGGTCCCCGTGACCGGCGGCCAACAGGCTGTTGAAGGCCAGTTGTGCGTATTCACGGCGCTCGGAGCCTTTACTGTCCTTTTTCAGTTGCAGATAAATCTCGGCGGCGCGATCCGGTTTCTCACCGGCCAGATACCACTGCGCGGCGGACTTGAGCGACTCGATGCGCTGCGCCGGATCGCGCCCGGCAATTTCTTCGTAGACGCTGGCGGCGAACGCCGGTGCCTGAAGGGTCAGCGCCAGCTTGGCCAGGTTCTGCAATTGCGGCAGCGGCAGCATGCTGTGATCGAAGCCTTGCAGGCGTTCGATCAACGCCTTCTGCGCGACCGGATCGTCAGCCTTCGCCGCTTCCAGCGCATCCAGTTCCAGCCGGTAATACGCCTGCAACCCAAGCTCCGGCTTCGGCCAACTCTCAAGGTGTTGACGCGCCTTGGTGTAGTCGCCGAGACGAATCAACAGGTCGACCAATTGCAGTCGCAAGTGATCGTCGTCCGGGTGCGCCGACAACAGCAGTTCGGCGTAATTGGCCGACACCGCATCCGGTTCACGACCATCGGGCTGGAACACTTCTTCGCGCTGGAACGTCAGCCAAAGGATGCCGCCAACCGCCACGGCCACCACCGCCAATGTCCACGGATTGAGCAGGCGGCTGCTTTTAGTGGCTGAAGACTTAGTTGCAGAAGAGCTGACCATGACTCACCTGCTTCATTGGTAATTGAAAAGTCCACAGGCCGGCGGATGCCTTGCCTGCAAAACGTTGTCCGTCCACTTCAACCCGGCATGTGCCCGAGGCGCGCACGGAGAAGGTCAGATCGACCTGCCCGGCAAACGAAAAGTCCACCTGGCGCTCATCCACGTAGCGCCAGTCCACCAGCGGCAGATTGGCGTCCTCCAGTGCCGGTCTTTCATCCCGATCGGGACGCAATACGAGCAATGCATGGTCGCGGCTCAAGGCCACGTAACGGCCTTGCGGCAAGTCGCGAACACCGGCAACGCCTTGCGAGCGCATCAGGTCCGGCCAGCCCATTTGCGGGTCGAGCCGCACAGTACGCAGTGCGTCGAGCCCACGAATTTGCCAGGCGCCGTCAGCGGTGCGCGCCATGCTCACTTGATACAAACCGTGCAAACGATCGAGGTAATCGCTCATCCACAGCGACATCGGCTGCTGCGTTTTCATGTAGCCGTAGATCTCGCCCATGGCCTTGATCGAGGCCTGCTTGGTGCTCGAGTAGAAGTGGTAATACAGGTGCAAGCCGCGCATACGTCGCGGGCTGTCGGTGAGTTCGAAGGTGTCGATCACATCGCGGAAGCCGTAGTACGGGCCTTTCCACAGGTTGGTGTAGAGGTTCTCGTTGATGATCGGCGCGTAGTACTGCAAACCGCCTTCGGTGGGACGCAGCAACGGGTTCAAACCGGTCAGCGACGGGTTGGCCTTGGTCATCATGGTCTCGGCGCCATTGACGTTTTTCAGGCCGGCGTCGTAAGCCAGTTTGATCGTGGCGGCCGACGGCAACGCATCGCCCGGCCAGAACACCATCTTCACCGGTTTTTCCGGGGTGGTGAGGTGCTGGTTGATGTAGTCGCGCGAGCCAAAAATTTCGCGACGGAAATCAATTTTGTCGTAGCCCGGAATGGCCATTTTCAAGCCGTATTCCGGATGGAAATTTTCACGCTGCTTGGCCAGTTCAGGCTGCAGGAAAAACGGATGGCTGAAGGTGTGCGTGGCGACTTCGACTTTCGGGTCGGCGAACAACTCACGGGCAATCGGCTCCAGCTCGCGGGCGAGAAACGGGAACATCCCGCGTGGCGAAATTTCACCTTCGATCACCGACACCGAGGTCAGAAACGGATTGGGACGAATGAAATCGTCGAGCACCTGCTTGCCGGCGTACGGCGTGCCACGTACTTCGGCGCGCGACGGGAAACCATCGCCGTCGATATGCACGGTGGCGATACGTCGACCATTTTCAGTGGTGGTGTCCGGGCGCGGTTGCACCGGCAGGCGCAGGCTGGCTTGAAGGAACGCGAACGGGTCGAGAATCCAGCGGCTGCGCTCGTTGTTCGCTTCGAGAATGTACGGCGCAAGCGCCAGTCCGCCCCAGTCGGCGACGGCGACCGGCGCAAAGGTCTGGCCGTCGGCGGCGGTCAGCAGCAACGCGGCTTTCGGGCCTTTGGGCAGCAGGGAAATCGCGGTCAGGTCACGGGATCGGGGCTGCACCGGTGCTTCGAACGCTCCGATCAGCGCCTTGTCCTGATAGGTGATGCTCAACGCTTGGGTGGCGATGGGCGCTTCGCGTGTCAGGCCCAGACGCTTGAGCAGCAACGGGTCCAGAATCGGCAGCCCGGAAAAGAACACCACCGGGACTTGCTCGTCCAGGCGCTTGCCGATCCAGGTGTTGAACGCCGGGGCGTCCTGCGGCGGGCCGCTGGTCATCCAAGTGATGACGCCGGCGTACAAACCGCTGAAGCGGTACTGCGGCAGGGTGTTGTCCACCGGCAGGTAATCCACCCGGTAGCCGAGGTATTCGAGCAAGCCGCCGAGCAGGGTGTGGCCGGCGTTGCGGATCAGGTCGCCTTCGCGCGGATCGAACAGCAGCGCGACCCGGCGCGGCTGGACTTCGATGTTGCTGATGCCCATCGAGTCCAGTTCAGGTGTACCAATGTACGGAATGAACCCTTCTTCGCTCAGACGTTTGGCCAGCTTGCGCGCTTCATCGCGACGTTCCGGCGGCAAATAGTCGATGGCCACCAGCGGGATGCCTTTGGCGCGCAACGGCTGGATCTGGGTTTCCAGCCACGCACGGTCGGCCTCAGGCACCGGGCGATAGCGCTTGGCGGTCGCATCCCAACCGGCATGGATCGACTCGACCGCCACCGCGGCGGCCACACCGTCAAGCTCGGGCAGGACTTCAAAGCCACGGTTGAAAAACAGCTTCAGCGTCGGCTGACGCTGGTGCAATTCGCGCAGAAAACTGGCGAGTGCAAGGCGCTGTGTTTCTCGGTCCGCTTCGGGCTGCAACTGGAAACTGTCGAGGGTGTCGAGGAACAACCCGGCATAGCCTTCGGCCTGCAACGTCTTGGCGCGGCCGAACAAATGTTCACGCCACGCCGGCGCTGCCAGGTTCATCACCTGACTGTCCCAGGCGCCGTTGCGCACCGGGCTGACTGCGCCGCCAAGGTGGGCTTTGTCGATGTCAGCCTTGTTGCCGGCGAACTCGCCAATCGACAGGTAAGCGAATGGTTGGCTGCCCAAATCACGCAGGGTTTTCACGTCGCCCTGCCTCATGTGCCCGGGCTCGACCACCGACCAGTCGAACTGTGCGAGCTCCGGAATCGGCGGCTGATCGGCGTACCAGAACGTCACACTAGAGGGCTGTGGCAACGCGGCGGCCTGGGCAGCCGGGCCACTCACGATAAGCGCGATGGCAGCCAACAGCCGTTTGGCGGCCGAGCGGACACGCGTCCTGCGAAAAACGATTTCCATAACGCACTCTTGAGTGTGACTGAGTCGATGCTGATTGAACGTCGTGCCGGGGGACCGGCCGCGTTACAGACTGCGGATTAGCTGCGCCAAACCCTTGCCGATGGTGGTCGGCTCAGGGAGTTTGAAACGCTCGAGCAGGCGAGCGTTGTTGGCACGCGAGTGGCGAATGTCGCCTTGTCGTGGTGCGTGATGAATCACCTTCAACGGGGTGCCGACGACAGTCCCCAATTCGGCGATCAGGTCGTTGAGGCTGGTGGAACGGCTGAGCCCAACGTTGACCGCACCGGGGCTCGGTTCGTTCACTTCCAGGGCCTGGACGAGAATGCTCACCAGGTCTTGGACGTAAACGAAATCGCGGGTCTGCCCACCGTCGCCAAAGATCGCCACCGACTGCTCGGCCATGGCCAGCTTGGTGAAAATGCTGATCACGCCGGAGTACGGCGAAGACGGATCCTGGCGCGGCCCGAAGATATTGAAGAAGCGGAAGATCATCGGTTCCAGGCCGTGTTCGCGGCGATAGAAATCCAGGTAGTACTCACCGGCCAGTTTGTCGGCGGCGTACGGCGTGAGCGGGGATTTCGGCGTGTCTTCGTGAATCGCCGTGCCTTCACCGTTATTGCCGTAAATGGCCGCGCTGGACGCATACACCACGCGCTTGATCCCGGCCTTCGACATGCTCTCGCAGACGTTCAGGGTGCTGACAAAGTTGCTTTGATGAGTGCTGACCGGATCATCCACCGAGGCTTGCACCGAGGCGACCGCCGCCAGGTGAACGACAGCGCTGCAATCGCGCATGGCCTGCTCAACGACAACACCATCCGCCGCATCACCGATGACCAGGTTCAGATTGGCATTGTCCATCGGCAGATTAGCCACTTTGCCGGTCGACAAATTATCCAGCACGCGAACCTTGTAGCCCTTGCCAAGCAACGCTTCAACAAGGTGCGACCCAATAAAACCCGCCCCGCCGGTAACCAGTATTCGCTCGACAAACATGACTTTCTCCCTGAACAGTTGAGCGGATACGAGTGGTTGAATTCCGCCGCTTTTATGGCGCAAGGCCACCAAAACGCGGCCGATAATGGGAGTTCAGAGGGGGACTGTCAATAGTTTGTCTAAACTAACGCCGAACTGGAAAACAGTCATTTATTTGACGGCATTTATTAGATTCAAAGTGTCATGTTATTGCCACGCTTGCCCGACAGACTCGTCTAAACCGGGCTTCTACGTCCGGTTACAAACCCTTCTCCCGTCGACGCTGAACTTGCGTCAGTACTTCAATACTTATCGACACAAGCCACTGGACGATGACCGCAGAATCGAGGCGGATCGCGGCGATATCCAGACCGGGCTTTCTGGGCAGATCCAATCGGTTTTCGGCCGAATTGATTCACTGATCTATCCTTTCGTTTCAGCACTTCGCGGAAACTAATCATGAATCGCTGGATTACCGTCGGTCTGTTTTCAATCATCGCAACTTTTGCGCAGGCTGCCTCCGAGGTCGAACCACGTGTCGAGCAGGTTCCTTTTGATAAAGGCAGCGACAGCGCCAGGTTCGACCAATCCATCAAAGGCCCACTCACCGCGCAATACCGCGTCAGCGCAAAAGCAGGCCAGATACTGACCGTCGACCTCAAACCCTCCAACGCATCGGCGTACTTCAACATCGCCACCAAAGGCCAGGACACCGCGCTGTTCAACGGTTCGATCATGGGTAACCACTTCATGGGCCCGTTGCCTGTTGATGGGGTGTACACGGTCCAGGTGTACCTGATGCGCAATGCGGCGCGGCGCAACGAAGTGGCTAATTACAACCTCTCATTGAACCTCAGCCCGGTGACGGACAGCGCCCAGCCGTTTGATCAAACACTCGAGCTGCAAGGCATACGCTTTCAGGTGAAGGGTGAATGGGTGGACGGGAATCCCGTGGTGCGTATCTCGCCGCAAGGGCTGGAAATCGACAACTCGGCGATCACTCGACCACTGACAGGCAACATTGCCCGCGCAGAAGTCGCCGACCTGGATCGCGATGGTTCGCCGGAGATTTACGTGTTCGCCAGAGCACCGGGGCGCGGGATGCCGGGGGAGTTGGTGGCGTATGCGGCTAACCATAAGAAGTCGCTGAGCGAGATTTACCTTCCGCCGGTTAGTGAGAACGCGAAAGTGGCCGAGGGGTATCAGGGGGAAGATGAGTTTGCAGTGGTGGAGAATGCGCTGGTGCGGCGGTTTCCGGTTTATGACAGTGCGGAGGCTGGGGCGGGGAGGACGGGGAAGATGCGGCAGGTTGAGTATCGGTTGGTGGCTGGGGAGGCTGGGTGGGTTTTGAAGGGGGGTGAGGGGACTGAGTTTTGAGAATCCACGCACGCATAGCATTCAAAATGTTTGCACGCATCTTTTCACATGGATAGTTGAGTAATCCCCTCAGTCCGGTTGAAGCTCTATTTCCGAAGCCCGAGTGCCTAGCCAGAGGGTTATGTAATCAATCACTTGTTGGGCACCCTCTTCCGTTTCAACAAGGTCAATTGGACACCTGTTATCAAGATAAGGATTAGGTTGTCCCATCCACTTGAACGCTCGCCCCTTATCTCCTTTTACTGGAATCGCCAACGCCAGGATTTTGTGCAGCAAATCTGGTCGGGCATACCAGGACTCTGGCTTTACCGTCGGTTTTCGCCCAAGGATCACGCGGGGTAATTGGCTAGATGCAAGCTCGTCCTTGGTGATGTGTGTCCGGACCCAGTGAGCCAAATTGGCAAGCTCGGTGTTCGGTACACGCTCATGATCCGTTGTTGGAATAACCAGTCCAACTTTCACACGAGAATGTTCGCGAATCATTTTTAAAGCTGGAGCTATGTCCGTGTCATTAGTCACGAAAACCACTTGATCGATAGAGCCTGAAAGGGAGTCGTGATAGGCCTCCAGCGAAATATTTACGTCGCTTTGCTTCTCCTCTATTTTCCAGACAAGCATTTCATGACATTCGCGCGGAGCTCGATTCGGATAATTATCGTCCACCGTTTTTACGATGGTTTTACTCACAGAAAAGTAGCCCTCGATAATTTGAACATCATCGGTATACAGCTTCCTTAATGCAGTGTGATAGCGCGCCTGAGATGAAACAGAGTCGCTACCACGTGCCACGCGCTCCACGATTTTTGCTGTGAAATATTTTATTGATGGAGCAGATGAAAGACTCGATATAAGTGTATCCCCCAGTTCGCACCTCAAAAGAATCGATGGAAGTATGCAGCGTTCAAAAAGAGCCACAATGTCGAGCCACTTATAAGGAGTATTTCGCAGACAACCGTAATACAAGTTATAGCCGTCAATATAGATACGCGTTCGCAGAGGTCCGATCTGCAGATTTTGTTGCATTTCCATGCTCCAGATACGAAAAAACCGACTTTCGTCGGCTTTTTCCCCCATTCTCCAGATGGTCACGCCACGCCGGAGATATGGGTTAGTTGTTGACGCAGACTTTAAGCAGTTAAACCACAATCGTCAATGCCCATTTGATGATCATTGAAAGTTGTCGACCTGCCGAGGCAATGAACAAACATTGAGGTATCCGCTTCCTAGCAGTCAACCGACACACCCTGTAGGAATGTAGGTTGGTGAATGTAGTTTGATTCCTCTGACACTTCCAAACCGTATTCCAAGAAACATTCGCTCCCCTGAAAAAATATGTAGTCCAAGTCCTAGGAAACTTCCCGCAACTCGTATCGACTTCCATGAACTGGCGGAAGCGGTTCTGCGTCGATAGCCTTCAGATGTCGCTACAAAACAGCGATCGGCTTTGACAGGCTGAAAACCAGTAACTTTCACTCTTCCTGATAAAACGGCATGCTTACGCGTGTGCATTTTTTTCATGGCGGTTGTGCGTGGGGCATCTTCGGATGCACCGGTTTCTGGTTTGCCGGTCTGTCAACCCGCGTACGGCTGCCACCCATCCCTGTTTGACAGCAGGACCGAGGCGAGACCAAACAACAGCCCGCCGCCTACCAGTGACAGATAGCCGACTTCAGGAATGAATAGCGGCTGACTGACACCAAACACTGCATAGAGCGGCGCCAGTAACAGGCCGAACAAACCGCATGTGATCAAAGACACAAACAACGTCGGTCGACGCCTGAGCAACAACCCCGTGGCATTGACCAGGCACATGCCCATGCGCTGGGACACCCAGCCGATCAGGAAGGCCAGCAGCAGCGATATAAGCAGTGAGAGCACAAGCCTCCTTGTTGCCGGGTTGCGAGTGGGAACAAAGGCATGAAGGACAGATTAGTCGCTGCTCAATCACTTTGGATGAGCCTGCGAACCCCTTCTACACTCAGCTCGATCCCACCTCATGACACCGACCCAAAAAGAGCCCCCATGACCACCCTCGAAAACCGTTTGAAGCAAGGCAAGGATGCTCGCAAAAACTGCTCGCGCAGTGCTCAAGCGTCCATGGGAAAAGTGACCCGTGACCCCATCCCGCTGATCAAGCGGTCCAGCGAAGGCCGGGTGAAGTCGCTGGTCGAGTTGCGGTATGGGCGCATGCTCGTGTCGCCGTTCACCTTCTATCGTGGCAACGCTTTGCTGCAAGCTCACGACCTGGCGACCACGTCCAACATGGGGCTGGTGTCGACGATCTGCGGCGATTGCCACCTGATGAACTTCGGCGGTTTCGCCACACCTGAGCGCAATTTGTTGTTCAGCGTCAATGATTTCGACGAGGTCCACCCCGGCCCTTGGGAGTGGGACGTGAAGCGCCTGGTGGCGAGTTTCATGGTGGCGGCCCGTGATTTGCGCCATGGTGAGACGGTGGAAGAAAACGTCTGTCTCCAGGTTGTGCGCGCCTATCAGGACACCATGCTCGAGTGTGCCCAACAAAGCTCTCTGGAAAACTGGTACGAGTCCATCAATTACGATGATTTGCTCAAGCAGGCGAGCAAAAGCACGCTGGAGCATGTGGAGCGCGCCATCGCAAAAGCCGAGCGGCGGACGCATGCCGAGCTGCTGCCAAAGATCAGCGAGCGTGACGCGAAAGGTCATTTGGTGATTCGCGATGACCTGCCGGAAATTTTCCACCTGCATAAAGACACCACGCTGCTGGATGCCGACGATGACTGGCTGCGCCTCTCGGACTGGCGCCCGTTGTACAAAACGTTCATGAGCGATTACCGAGCCACACTTCAAGCTGACCGGCGGGAGTTGCTGTCACGGTTTCACGTTCACGACATGGCCTTCAAAGTGGTGGGCGTGGGCAGTGTCGGCACCCGTTGCCTGGTGGCGTTGCTGACGGATGAACAGGAGTTCCCGTTGTTCCTGCAATTCAAGGAAGCGCGGCGTTCGGTGCTCGCTGATTACGTGAAGGTCAAATCACGTGTCCGCCATGAGGGGCAGCGCGTGGTCAATGGTCAGCGCTTGATGCAGTCGGCCAGTGACCTGTTCCTCGGCTGGGCCACCGGCCCCAGCGGTCGACACTTTTATGTGCGCCAGTTGCGCGACATGAAGATTTCAGCCGAACTGGAAAACTTCGATGCCGAAGCCTTTGCGGCCTACGGACGTTTGTGTGGTCGCGCCCTCGCCCGCGCGCATGCCAAATCATCCGGGCACGCCTCGCAGATCAGCGGCTACATCGGCAAGAGCGATGCGCTGGCGGAAGCCCTGGTCAAGTATGCAAAAAAGTACACCGACCAGAATGACCGCGACTATGAACGATTCCAGCAAGCCTGCCGCAAAGGCCAGTTGCGCGCGCGTTCAGAGGCGGACTTTGCGGCGGATCACTTGCCGTAGACACACTGGCGCGCGGGCGTTCATCTACATGAACTTTTCTTCACCCCATCGCGCCTCAACAATCGGTACATTGCCCTCGCTCATTCAAGAAACTACGGTTTGCCCGCCCTCCCGCGGGCTTTTTTTTGCCTGAAAGAAAGGGTCGCCATTAGGCTAATGCCGATCAGTAAAGCAATTTCTGCCGCAACGTCATTTTTGTAGGATTGCGATCAGGCTTAACTGATCGGCACTGCCAATGGGTTGGGGTTTTCTATTACTCGATTACTACGCGCCGTTCACATTTCGTTCAGCTCTCATTTCCTATGATCGGCCTCTCAGCTCTCTGTCCGGTCATCGACGTCCATGTCCCGCCCCGCCGCTTCACTGTTTCTGCTTGCCGCTTTGTTGTTCTTCTTCGCGCTGGGCAATTACCAACTGCAAGGTTCCACCGAGGCTCGGGTCGCCGGGATCGCGATGGAAATGCACCTGGATAACGACTGGGTGACACCCCGCTTGTTTGGCGAGCCGTTTCTTGAAAAACCGCCATTAAGTTTGTGGCTCGATGCCGCAGCAATTCGCGTGTTCGGCGGCACACCGTGGGCCGTACGACTGGCGTCGGCTTTTGCCGGGTTGTTCTGCGTGATGATGCTTTACGCGATGCTGCGCCGGTTTGGCCGCCCGAAAGAAATCGCGTGGACGGCGGGTATCCTGCTCGCCACCATGGCCAGTTACTGGAGCAACGTGCGTGGCGTCGGTGAAGACGCCTTGCTGGCATTGGGTGTGACCATGGCATTGCTCGCGCTCTTTCAAGGGCATCGACAGTCGACGCTCGGCAACGCGATGCTGTTTTGCGCAGGGATTGCCATCGCGACCTTGAGCAAAGGCGTGTTGGGCCTGGCGATGCCGGGTGTGGTGATCTTCGCGTACCTGTTGGCCGACACGTTGATCGACAAGCGCCTGAACCTGTCGGCTTGGCTGCGCCCCGCACTGTTGACGCTGTTGGGACTGGCGCCGTTGCTGATCTGGCTCGCCCTGCTTTACCGGCAAAGTGGTGCGCAGGCCGTGACGGATGTGCTGTTGACCAACAGTGTCGGACGCTTCAGCGGCTCGTTCGTCGAGGCCGGCCATTACGAACCGTTCTACTACTACCTGGCCAAGCTGCCGCAAGCGTTTTTGCCATGGAACATTCTGGTGTACCTGGGGCTGTGGCATTTCCGTAAAAGCCTGATGGCCAATCGTTACTTGTTGTTTTTCACGCTGTGGCTGCTGGCACAGTTCGCCATGCTGACGCTGGCCTCAAGCAAACGCACCGTGTACCTGATGTCGATGACACCGGCGGCAGCGGTGATTGCGGCGGAATACGCGAGCGTGCTCTACGCAAAACTGAAGACGCGTGAAACCGCCGCCTCCCTGTTGGGCTGCATCGCACGGTATCGACGGGGTGGGGTGATCGGCGTGTTCGCCGTGGTGATTGGCGGCTACCTTGGCGCCGCACAATGGGCGATGCCGCTGGCGGATCGCACGTTATCCTTTGTGCCGCTGATCGCACAGATTCAGACCATGCAGGCCAATGGACAACTCGTCGCCTTGTTCCAGGCCAATGAGCGGGTGGGCGGCGCCAGTGTGTTCTACAGCCAGCGCCTGCTCAAAGGCCTGGACACTGACGCGCAACTGCATGAGTTTCTGGCGGCATCAGCGTCCAACGTCGCGGTCATGTCCGGTGATACCGAACCGGCCGCACCGTTGAAAGTGCTCAAGACAATGACGGTGGGGCGACAGGCTTACTACTTTGTGAGTCTGTAGCCACATAAACATTGGAGCGCTCGGCCTTTTGCAGCACCGGCACATCCAGCCTGGCCCGACCGTAAAACGCCAGGGCTGTCAGCAAGCACGCCAGCCAGACAAAGATCCCGGCCCAGAAGGTGTGGGACATGTAGTGCCAGCCTTGCAGAACCCGCGTAGTGCCGTAAACGAAACCCAGCACCAACGAAAACCACAACACCGCTTTGGAAAAACGCCATTGGTAGCGGCGCGCAACGAAATACAGCGCAAGCATGGTGAAACCGCCCGACGCATGCCCACCCGGCCAGCAGCGACCGTCACCGGCTTCCCGGAACAGCTGGAAGTTGTTGTACCACTCCATGTGGGCAATCTTGCCGCCGTAGAGGGTCGTTTCAATCGGGCAGTACACGCTGGTGTGTGCCTTGAGGAAATGGATCACGCCGGTGCACACGGCAAATGCCACCACCACAAAGATAAAGTCACGGCGATGGTCGGCGGTAAACCGCAGCACCGGGGCGGCTTTGATCCGCTCCAGGAATTGACCGATACGCGGACGTTTTTGCGGGTTGACCAGTGGCCAGACAAACGAAAGCAACATGCCGATCAAGGCGATTTCACCGGTCCAGTTCGGAATGATCCGCGCCCACTTGTGCGTGAGCTTCTCGAAGAAGTGAACCTTGTCGAGCGGGAAGGTCTGGGTGGCCGGGTCAAAAAGAAGGTTGCTGAACCAGATGTCGATTTTTGTCATGTCGAACATCAGGAAAACCACGGCCGCGCAGGCGAGCGCAATACCAAAGTTCACCCAGTAAAAGCGGTGGCGGGAAAAATTCAGCATTGTGTGTCCTGATCCAGAGAAAAAGTCATTCGGTGGTTACCGTGTGCCAATCGGAGGCTTCAATGAAACCCAACATGTGTGTCGTTTGCGGTGTTGAAGCGGAGATAAACAATGAGGCGCCGTAACCCAGGGTCGACGTCGGCAACTTGAGGTCTTTTTCAAGTTGCGCCATGCATTCACTGTGGGTCACCAGCACCAAATTGCGGCCCGCCACTTTGTGCGCCAGGGCATCACGCAACATAGTGCCCTTGCAACTGATTAGCCAGTCTTCACCGACGCCTGCCTTGCTGAACATGAAATTGGCGGTCTGCGCAGTGCGCAGGATCGGACTGTTGTAAACGTCCGCCTTGCTCATTCCGAGGCGCTGGAACTGCTCGCCGACACTGACCGCAACGCTACGGGAACGCTCGGTGATGCCATCATCGCCTGCCAGGCAAGGGGCCGGGGAGTGATCACAGCGTTCGACATGGCGCACCAGCACGATCATGTCACCCTTGGCCCAACCGTCCATCAGTGCCTTGGCACCCGCAACATTGTCATGGGCCAGGTCCGGCACGGCGGCAGGCTGCAACAGCCAGATCGTCAACGGAATCACCAACAGCGCCGACGCCAGCACCACCGCCGCATTGCGATAGCGGGCATAGCGGCTCAAATCGATCGAGCGTTTTATCCCGAGTAGATTCAGTCTCAATTCCACACCAAGCCGCCTCGCCGGCACGTACCGCGCTCATTAAATCCGCTGAGACTAGAGAGGCAAGCGTCGGCAGCGGGTGAAACGTATGTGAAAAAAAGCTTAAAAGCTGCGCAAAGTCTTGTTACAGGTTGCGCCCTGAAAAATCCTTTCAGCTCTCGTGGATGCGGCCGATACAGACCTGCTACCTACCTTGCTGGCTCCCAAAAACAACAATCTTCCAGCCAACCGACGATCAAGAAGCACAACGTTCCTGGAGGAATTGATGAATAGCTGGTTCGGCAATATCAGCGTGAACATGAAACTGGGCCTGGGATTCGGCCTGGTCCTGGCATTGACCTGCGTCCTGGCCCTGACCGGCTGGACAAGCCTGGGCAGCCTGATTGACCGCAGCAACTGGATGAGCGACATCACCCAGCTCAATGCCGGCCTGACCAAGCTGCGCGTCGTTCGCCTGCAATACATGCTGACCAACGGCGACGAAACCGCCGCGCAGAACGTCCAGACCACCCTCGACGCCTTCTCGGCTCAGCAACAAGCGTTGCTGTCGAAATTCAAGAGCCCGGAAAACCTCAAGTTGCTCAAAGAGCAAGGCACCGTCATTGCGGCGTACCAGACCTCGCTGAACAAAATGCGCAGCGCCTACCGCACCGGCAACAGTGCCCGCGACACCATGGGCGCCAATGCTGAAACCGCCAGCACACTGATCGAAGCCATCAGCAGTCGCGTGCAGCAAATGCCGCTGAGCGATCAACGCTTCGAGCAATTCCAGGCCATCACCGCCGCCAAGGAAGCGTTCATCCTGGCCCGCTACGAAGTGCGCGGTTACACCGCCACCACCAATGCCGAGACCGAGCAAAAAGCCGTCGGCCAACTGGACGCCGCGATCGCCAGCCTCAAACCACTGAATGCGCAGTTTGCCGAGACTCAGCAAGACGCCTTGCGTCAGCTGGAAACCGCGCTGGTTGCCTACCGCAGCGCCTTGCAGTCGTATAAAGCGGCCAACGCCGATGCGGTGCAGGCGCGCAAGGAAATGACCGACCAGGGGGCCGCCATCGTGACCCTGAGCGATCAGCTGTATCAGATCCAGCTCGACCGCCGCGACGCCGAAAGCACCCAGGCACGTACCCTGCAATTGATCAGCACCTTGCTCGCGTTACTGGTCGGCGTGATTGCCGCCGTGATCATCACCCGTCAAATCACCGGCCCGATCCGCGACACCCTGGCCGTGGTTGAACGCATCGCCAGCGGCGACCTGTCTCAGGACGTCAAAGTCACGCGCCGTGATGAACTTGGCGTGTTGCAGCAAGGCATCGCGCGCATGGGCGTGACCCTGCGCGACCTGATCAGCGGCATCCGCGACGGCGTCACGCAAATTGCCAGCGCCGCCGAAGAACTGTCGGCCGTGACCGAACAAACCAGCGCCGGGGTGAACAGCCAGAAGATCGAGACCGATCAGGTCGCCACCGCCATGCACGAGATGACCGCCACGGTGCAGGAAGTCGCGCGCAATGCCGAAGAAGCGTCGCAAGCCGCCGCCGCGGCAGACGGTGAAGCCCGCGAAGGCGACAAAGTGGTCAACGAAGCCATCGCCCAGATCGAGCGTCTGGCCAGCGAAGTGGTGCGTTCCACCGAAGCCATGAGTGTGTTGCAACAGGAAAGCGACAAGATTGGCAGCGTGATGGACGTGATCAAGGCCGTCGCCGAACAGACCAACCTGCTGGCGCTCAACGCCGCGATTGAAGCCGCGCGCGCCGGTGAAGCCGGTCGTGGTTTTGCGGTAGTGGCCGATGAAGTGCGGGGCCTGGCCCAGCGCACGCAGAAGTCCACCGAAGAAATCGAAGGCCTGGTGGCCGCCCTGCAAAATGGCACGCAACAAGTGTCGGCGGTCATGAACAACAGCCGCGCCCTCACCGACAGCAGCGTCGCGCTGACCCGCAAGGCCGGTGTATCGCTGGAAAACATCACCCGCACGGTGTCCAACATCCAGTCGATGAACCAACAAATCGCCGCCGCTGCCGAACAGCAAAGCGCCGTGGCCGAAGAGATCAGCCGCAGCATCATCAACGTGCGCGACGTGTCCGAACAGACCGCCGCCGCCAGCGATGAAACCGCTGCGTCGAGCGTTGAACTGGCGCGGTTGGGTGGTCAATTGCAGCAGATGGTCAGCCACTTCCGCGTTTAAGTCGCCGTCTTGATCATTCCCACGCTCCGCGTGGGAATGCCGCAACGGACGCTCCGCGTCTGCTTCTCAATGTGACGCAGAGCGTCACGGGCTGCATGCCCACGCAGAGCGTGGGCATGATCAAATGTCGCCACTCACCGAGTCCCGCGCTGACGCAATGCCGATGGCATGAAATACGCGTCTTCCGGCACTGGTTGGGCGAAGTCCACGGTGGCCGGTTCTTCGTTGTCCAGGTTCTGCACGTAGTAACGGCGCGCCTGCAAGTCATGGAAAACGTCCAGCGCACTCCAGGTGGTGGGCAGGTCGTAGAAATTTTTCAGGTAGGCCATCGACACCCGCCACAACTCCCCTCGCCCGTCATATTGATCCACCAGTGCGGCGCCCCAACTGTCCTCGTCGAGAAACAGCACACGCTTGGAATAGATATGCCGCGAGCCCGGCTTGAGCGTGCCTTCGACCACCCAGACCCGATGCAGCTCATAACGGGTGAATTGCGGGTTGAGGTGGCCCGGTGTGAGCAACTGCGCGTACTTCACATCAGGGCTGCCGACTTTGTAGTTGTTGTACGGAATGTAGACCTCTTGCTTGCCCTTGAGCTTCCAGTCGTAGCGGTCCGGCGAGCCGTTGAACAGGTCGGTATCGTCCGCCGTGCGCAGGCCGTCGGATGAGGCGATCGGCGTGTCATACGCCAGGTTAGGCGCACGGCGCACACGACGTTGGCCGGCGTCGTAGACCCAGGCCTGACGCGGGTCCTTGAGTTGGTCCAGGGTCTCGTGGATCAACGCCGCACCACCGGCCAGCCGGGCCGGGCTCTTCACGAACGCCAGGTAGTAAAACAGGATGTTTTTCAGGTCGGCAAACTGTCCGCCCGGGCGGTAATAGTTGAAGAGCCCTTCCTGCTGCGAGGTCACCAGCGCGAAGCTGCCGTTGCGCTGCACCGGCGCTTCGGAAGCACGCCGCACCACATAGATACCGCGATAACGGGTGATGTGGTTCCACAGCACTTCGATCCCGTCCTTGGGCACCGGGAACGGCACACCGCCATAGGCATCGGCAAACCCGCTGCCGCCTTCGAGCAGCTTGGCCGAGGTCGCATTCTTGAAGGTATTGTCGTACAGCCACTGCGGCGCCGAACCCGACCGGCGCGAGGGATAAACCGGCATCTGGAAGGTGTCGGGGTAGCTGTTGAACAGGGCGACCTGACCCGGGCTGAGGTGGGCCTTGTACTGATCAAGGTTGGCTTTGGTGATGGTGAACAGCGGCTTGTCCGCCGCGTACGGGTCCGGGTGGTGTTGACCGGGTTTGTAGCCGGCCGGCGCCTGAGTGATACCGCCGGCCCACGCCGGAATGGTCCCGGCGGCGTTGCCGGCACGCTCGGCGCCCAGCGGGGTCAGGGTGGTTTTCAGTTGTTCGGCTTGCTGGGGCGAGATGGCGGCCAGCGTGCTGCCGGCGGCCAGGCTCAGGATTAGCGCCAGTGTGGTTTGGGTCAGTCGTGAAGTGTGAAACATCATCGTTCTCCGAAAAAATCCAGCAGGTCTGCAAAACACAGCAGATCCCTGTGGAGCGAGCTTGCTCGCGATAGCGGCCTGCCAGACGACATCTGTATTGGCTGTGCCGCCCTCATCGCGAGCAAGCTCGCTCCCACAGGGGTTTTGTGTATGGCGCTTACAAGAAGTACTTGAGGTTGAAGCCGACGTTGTCGCGGTCACGCAGGCCGTTGTCCTGCCCGCCGCCGTAGAACTCGGTGTATTGCAGCTCGGCCTCCAGCTTGTTCTGGTAGTTGGCCTTGATCCCCAGGGTGTAGGCCTTGCGGCCCTCGATGGTGTTGCCCGCCTGATAACTGTTGCCCTGGAAGTCGTCCTTGTAGACGACGTAAGGCGAGACGTTGACCCCGGCATACACGTCGTTCCAGGTGCCGTTGATCATCGCGGTGTAGCTGTAGGAGTCGCGGTTGACCTGGTCGGCACGATCACCGCCGGACACATAGGAAAAGTTGCCGGTGCCCGCGTAGTAACGCGTGCTGCCGTCATAAGCGGTGTAATGCAGGCTGCTGCCGCGCAGGTGCTCGGACGCCAGTTCGAACACCCCGAACATCGAGTCGAACGACAAGCCCGGGCCAAAGTTGTAAATGGTGCCCAGGGAGGTGTTGAACGCTTCCACTCGCTCGGCGTTATTGATCTGGCTGGCGAGCGTGACCTGCTGACCGCCAATGTTGATGGTCTGACCGGCTGCTGCGGCGGCAGCGCCGTTGGCCAGGTCGCCGATCAGGTCGTTGGTGGCCGCAACGCCGATGGGCAGGTTCGGCCGATAGGCCACTTCACCGAACACCGATGCCTGGCCCAGGGTGGTGTTGAAACTGAAGCCGTACATGCGGATGTCTTCGGCGTAACGGCGATGCGCCTGGATATTGCCCAGCACATCCACGGTCGCCAGGCCGTTGGCCAGTTGCCCCGCCTGACTGCCGGCGACACCGGTCAACAGGTTGGTCAGGGCATTCATGTCGATGCCTTTGTACCCACCCAGATCGGCGGAAATGGTCGGTTCCTTGGCGTGGTAATTGACCATGTACACGCCGAACTCGGTGCTGTTGAGTTGTTCGGCGATGTAGCGAAACGCGAACCCGAACTGGCCGTCATTGCGCGCGTTGTAATCCTTGCCGACCGAGGCCACTTTGACGGTATTGCCGAAGGTCGGCGTGACCCCGCTGGCGTAGAGGCCGGTGGTGCTCAGGGTCTGATTGAGCAACGGGTTGTTGCCCAGCGCGCTGTACAAACCGATCACGTTGCCAAAGCCAGGCACCGGAGTGTCCAGCGCGGTATCGGTAAAGTTGTTGTAGCCGGTGTTGCCGCCATCGGCGAACAGGTCCGTCTGCGAGTAGAACGTACCGACCGGGTCGATGCGGGTTTCCTTCCAGTTGGTCTGGTAAAAACTTTCCATGGTCAGGGTGTCGGTCAGGCCGATGTTGAAGCTCAGCGCTTCCACCGGCACCAGCACTTCCTTGACTTCAGCGCCGGGCAAACGGTACTTGGCGGCGTCCACCGGATTGGTGGTGTTAATCCCGCCACGGTAGAAAATCCCCTCGCCCCAGTTGAACACCTGACGGCCGATACGGGCCGTGACCGGCATCTGCGCGACCTCCCAGTTTCCATAGAGGTAAGCGTCGAGCATCTCCACCCGGCTGCCAGCGATATCGCGGGTCTGGCCAGTGAAGTGGTCGTCCTGCGGGTAACTCTGACTCGGTTGTGAGGGGTTGTTGTTGCGGTAGTAATCGTTGCGCTTGTCCATCAGTTGGGTGTCATAGAACGCGGTGCCGCGCATGAACATCCCGTAGTTCTGATAGTTGGCCTCAAGTTCCGAGGTGATCTTGTACACCTCGGAAACCAGCCCGGTGTCGAAGTTGCGATTGCCGTCGTTGGTGTTGACGTCGTCGTTGTTCTTGTCCCGGCCCTGGACCCGCCACAAGCGGCCATAGGACAACGTGCTGTCGAACGAGCCGGTGACCTGATTGTCCAGCACACTGAATTCCTCGGCCTGCACGCCGTCGACTGCGCACAGTTGCAGCAGCCCTGCCAGGCCGACGCCGGGGAGCGCCGCGCCAGACAGGCGAAATCGGGTTCTCATGATCTGTTCCTCTTCCCTGGTTTTATTGTTTTTATGCTGCCTGTGTGAGTAGGCGACGTTGCCGCGATGGCTATGGCGCCAATCCCGCATCGACATATATCCGGCTGTGCGCACCGAAATGCCCCAGCAGTTTGAACAGCTGTTGGTTCAGAGCCGGATGGTCGAAGTCTTCGCGCTGCACCTGGTTACCGGCGCTGAAATCGCGGGTGATCGGGGCGGTCTCCAGCCACTGCCCGATGGCTTCATCAAACGCTGCGGATTCGTCGGTGGACTCGGCGCTCACCACTTCGCGCAGGTAGTCGACCGAGTACGGTGGGTAACCGGCGTCCTGTGCAGAGTCCGTGTAAGCGTCGAGCATCGGATGTGCCTGGCCGGCGCGCAGCAGGCGCCGAAGCCAGGTCGACTGATACTTCTCCACTTCCGTGTGCCGGGTGGCGACCCGTTCAATGGCGGCATGCTTGTCGGCATCGAAGCCGGCCAGCGCCTTGCTTTCCAGCAACAGCAGACTCGCGAGCTCGACGCCGGGCAGTGCTTTGGCGTGATAAGGCTGGGTCAGGTCCTGAACGTGGTGCAGGCCCCAGCCGAGAAAACGATAACCCCAGTAAGGATGGCCGCTGGCAAACGCCAGTCGCGCCAACCCCATGTATTGGTAGGCGCGCCAGTCCGGCCAGCTGCGCTGAAGAAATCCGGCCGCGGCATACACCACCGCACTTTCATGGAAGAACCCCATATGAAACGGCGCCTGGGAACTGTACGGAAACCGCGCATCGCCGAAAGGCTGCGGGCCGAAGCCGTACAAGGCGCCCAGCTCGCCTGGGTTGTCGTTGAACAGGTTGATGTCGTGGCCGTAATCAGGCTCCTCGGCGGCGCTGGCCAACACGGCCAGGGGCGATACTTTTTCACCGTCCGCCACGCGGATGAAACGCTGGCGATTCCACGGCGACAGGGTCTGTTCAACCATGACCTGCTCGGCCTTCAGGTGTTCTCGCTCGGGCAGGTCCTTGCCGGGCATCGGCTGGATAACCATCGTCAGATAAATCCGCGGATTGATCCGCAGCGCGGTGAGGAAGTCATGGCGCAGATTGTCCCCAGGCATGGCGGGTAATTTCAGGTTGTCGGGGCGCGGCGGGTAGTGGGCGAAGTGCTCACGGGCGAAGCGTTCCTGTTCGTCCAGCAGCGCAGAAACGGCCGGGTATTGATGCGCGAGAAACTGCTCCAACGGCTCAACCTCGACCTGCGGGGCATCGCGCAAGGCCGGCAGATCCTGCAACGCCAGGTAGCTGCCGACCGTATGGTTGGACCAGCCCCACGCCATCGGTGCCGTTCCACAAAGCAGCAACAGGAGGAATGTCAGCTTCATTGCTTTTGGTTCTTATTGGATGAGCAGTGGGGTTGAGCCTAACAACCGACCCTGCCCCTGACACTGTCCAATCTCACCAGAAAAGTTCTCCGATAGCGCCACGCCCCGGTGCAGAAAACACCGAAGATCATTGTGGGAGCGAGCTTGCTCGCGATGCGGGTGTGACAGTCAACATCGATGGTGACTGACGCGCCGCTATCGCGAGCAAGCTCGCTCCCACAGGGATTTGAGGTGGTCGGCTAAGCGGGGTAACCCGTGATTTTGCGGATGCTCTGGTACAACGGCTTGAGCTGGCGGTACATGCGCAGGTAAACCTCTTTGTACAGTCGCTCATAAATCTGCTGCGCCTCGGGTTGCGGCATGAACACTGCCCCCACCCGAGTCATGGCCGCGATCGCCGTGGGAAAATCCGCGTGCAGACCCAACCCCACCGCGCAGCAAATTGCCGCGCCCAGACCGGACGCCTCATAGACATGCGGACGCTCGGCCGGCAGGCCAAAAATGTTCGCCGTGAGCTGCATCGCCGCATCACTCTGGGAACCACCACCGGCAACGCGCAAACGCTTGACCGAGATGTTCGAACGTTTCTCGATCTTCTCCATGCCCTGGCGCAAGGCATACGCCAGCCCCTCGAGGATCGCCCGGTAAATGTGCGCGCGGGTATGCACGTCGCCGAAGCCGATCATCGCACCCTTGGCTTCCACCCCCGGCTCACGGATACCCGGCGACCAGTAGGGTTGCAGCATCAACCCCATCGACCCCGGCGGCACGGCGTCGACCAGCGCATCGAAGAGTTGCTCGGGTTCGATGCCCTGCGCTTTGGCCTGCTGCATTTCCCGCAGGCCGAACTCGTTCTTGAACCAGCTGACCATCCAGTAGCCGCGATAAATCATCACCTCGCAGTTGTATTGATCCGGCAATGCGGACGGGTAAGGCGGAATCAACGGGACGATTTCCAGGTAGCGCGACCGGGTGCTGGTGATCGTCGCCGTGGTGCCATAGGACAGGCACACCGTGTCTGCATCGACGACGCCAGAACCGACGACTTCGCAGGCCTTGTCGGCACCCGCCGCGATCAGCGCAATCCCCTCGGGAATGCCCGTGTGACGGCTGGCTTCAGCGGTGATGAAACCCAGGGTTTCACCGGGTTTGTGCAGGCTCGGCAACTGCTCGGGCCGCACCGCCAGCGCCTGCCATTTCCAGTCGCTGGGCGCGGCCCATTTCAGACGTTTGAAATCGAACGGCAAGTAGCCAACGCAACAGCCCACGGAATCGACAAAACGCCCGCACAGGCGATGAGTCAGAAACCCCGAGAGCAGCAAAAACTTGTCGGTCGCCGCCCAGACTTCAGGCTGGTGGCGGGCGATCCAGTTGGCCTCGGCCTGGGCGCGAAAATAATCCACGGTGGCTTGCGCGCCGACCAGTTTGAACAGCCAGCCCCACGGCCCCTTGATCCCGCCTTCGACTTCGCTCTGGCGTTGATCGAGCCAGAGGATCGCCGGGCGCAACGGCTTGCCTTGGGCGTCGACGTTGATCACCGTGCCGCGCTGGGTGGTCAGGGACACGCCGGCAATCTGTGAGCGATCGATACCGGTTTGCTGCCACACCTGCTGACAGGCCTCGCCCAGTTTCGCCCAGTAATACTCCGGGTCCTGCTCGGCCCAACCGGGTTGAGACGAATAATAGGCCTGCAACTCGACCTTGCCTTTGCCCAGCAAATTACCCTGCAGGTCGAAGAGCAACGCGCGCACGCTCTGGGTGCCATTGTCGATGGCCAACAGGTAACGCTTGTTCGGGTGGTTATCCATGGAGCTCTCTTCAATGGGCATGGGTCGCGCACATTCCTGAATTCTTATTTTCCGTAGCCCGTAGCCCTGTAGCAGCTGTCGAGCGCAGCGAGGCTGCGTTCGAGAACAACGTTCTCGCAATCCCTGCCCCCGAAGTTTTTCTGAAACACCAGGGTGGTGGTTTTGCGACGGCTTTGCCGCCGAACGCAGCCTCGTTGCGCTCGCCAGCTGCTACAGGGTTACGGGTGCTCAACGCGACTGCCGGGTAAACCGTGGTGGCGTTGCCATAACGCCTGATAGCGCTGCAACTCCTGCTGCCAACGCTCATCATCCCAACCGAGTCGTGGCTGGCAGAGTTGGCGGATGGCCGCAAAGTATTCCTCGCCACCGCGCGGCAGCAACAGGCCCAGACGGGTTCGACGCAGCAGCAAGTCATCCAGGTGCAGCACCATTTCCGTCTCACAGGCAAACGCCAGTTCCGCCCACAAGGTGTCCGTGGCGCCCACGCTGTCATGACCCAATTCCGCGATCAGTGTCGCCAGCCTCGGCAGGTCACGGCCATGTCGCCCGGCCAGGCGCCGCCACTGGTTGCCACAGAGCCCTGGAATCGCCAGCGGCGGCACCACGGCAAACACCGGCGCGGCGTCATCATTGAAGGGGCGGTCGAGCATGCTCGCGCAGGCCTTGAGCACTTCGATGGCCTGCGGGCGAAAGGTGGTCAGCTTGCCGCCGGCCAGGGTCACGCAACCCGGCTCCTGCCACAGTACATGCTCGCGGGTTTCATTCGAGGGTTTGCCTTGAGGTTCACCTGCAGGGCTGCCCACCACCGGGCGCACCCCGGACCAGGTCGACAGCACATCCGCGGCGACTACTTCGGCTTGGGGAAATTGTTGAGTGCAGGCCGCCAGCAGATAGTCGAGTTCTTCGGCACTGATACTCGCACTCTGGTCCAGATCGCCCTGATGATCGAGGTCCGTGGTGCCGACGACCGTCGCGCCCTCCCAAGGAAAAACGAACACCGGCCGACGGTCGCGCTCGTGCAGAAAAGTGAAGGCTTGCGCCACCGGCAGGCGCCAGCCCGGCAGCAATAAATGGCTGCCACGCAACGGGCGCAACTGACGCGGGGCATCAGGCAGGCGCAAGCGCTCGGCCCAGGCACCGGTGGCCACGGCCAGCACAGCACAATGCAATTGCATCGACGCGCCACCTTCGCAGTCTTCCACCTGGACCCCGCAAACGCGTCCTTCCTTACGCAGCAATTGCTGCACGCGCACGCCGTTAAGCACCACGGCGCCATCGGCCCGGGCCTCCCCCAATACGCGCATCACCAAACGGGCGTCATCGGTCAGCGCATCGACAAAACAGGTGCCGCCCAGCAGGTCATGTTCCTTTACCCCCGGCGCCAGATAACGCAGTTGTTGCGCGTCATGGAAGCGATGGCTACGCCGTCCCGCCAGCGCGTCATAGATCGACAACAACCCTCCCAGCACTCGCGGTCCGGGAAAGCCGCCACGGTAATGCGGCATCATGAAACTCATCGGCTCCACCAGCCCCGGCGCTTCGTCGAGCAGGCGCTGGCGTTCGCGGACCGAATCGCGGGTCAGGCGCCACTGACCCTTGGCGATGTACCGCAAACCGCCATGGACCATTTTCGAGGATCGGCTGGAGGTGCCCCAGGCAAAATCGCGTTGCTCCAGCAGCAGGCACCGCCAGCCACGACGCGCGGCTTCGCGCAGGATACCGGCGCCGCTGATGCCGCCGCCGATGACGATCAGGTCCCAGGTTTCCTCCGCCAGCGTCGGCAGCATTTGCTGGCGCCACGCGGCGTTCCAGTTCGGGCTCATGGCCGTCACTCCGGCAACAACGTGCCGGGGTTCAGGCGCCCGGCCGGATCAAAATGCCGGCTCAGCGCCTGCAGGGTGTCCATCGCCAGCACGCCCTTCTCGCGCAGCAGGTACGGCGCGTGGTCCTTGCCCACGCCGTGCTGATGACTGATGGTGCCATGGTTGTCGACGATGGTCTGACTGGCCGCGTGCTTGAGCGCCTGCCAGCGGGCCAGGGTCGCGGGATAGTCCGCCGCCGGGCGAAACACATAGGTGGTGTAGATGCTCGAGCCTTCACCGTAGACGTGGGACAGGTGAGTGAACACGTGCACCCGTTCACCTTCAGCCGCCAAGGCGTCGCGCAGGCTGGCTTCAATCAGGGTCAGGAGGTTGTCGACGTTGCTCCAGTCGGTGGCCGTTTCGAGTGTGTCGACCACATAACCGGCGTTCCACAAGTTCTCGCGCAGGTAGGGAAAACGAAAACGGTTCTGCGCCCACTTCTTGCCGAGCAAGGTGCCGGTAAACACCCCGCCGAATGCCTTGAGGTGCTGGCGGGCCTGGCTCAGGGACAGCGCATTTTGCCGGCGATTACCGGTCACGCCGAACGTCAGCAGGCATTTGCCTTCACCGGCACCGCGCAGCGACAGGTATTTTTCCAGCCAGGCGATCTGCTGCGGATGACCGGCCAACGCCAGTTGGGTTTCGGTTTCCACCGCGTTGGACAAGCGCAGCATCGACAGCGGAACCCGCGCCTGGGCCAACTGACGGATGGCTTGCAGCGCCTTGGTCCAGCTGGGCAGAAACACACCGTAGAAACGTTCATCGGCGGGCAATGCGCTGACCCGAACCTTGACCTCGGAAATAATCCCGAATCGGCCCTCGCAACCCAACACCACTTCGCGCAGATCGGGCCCGGCGGCCGAGGCCGGGAACGTGGGGATTTCCAACGGCCCGGCAAAGGTTTCCAGAGTCCCGCCGGCGAACAGTTGCTCGATACGCCCGTAGCGCAACGATTGTTGGCCACTGGAGCGACTGGCGACCCAACCACCGAGGGTCGACAGCTCCCACGACTGCGGAAAATGCCCCAGCGTATACCCCCGGGCGCGCAACTGACTTTCCACCTGCGGCCCACTGGCGCCAGGGCCGAAGGTGGCCAGCAAGCTCTGTTCGTCGAGGTCCAGCAGGCGATTCATCCGGGCCAGGGACACCGTGACCACGGGCCGTGCGGAATCCGGTGGATTGATATGCCCGGCCACCGAAGTGCCGCCGCCATAAGGAATCAGGCACACGTCCTGTTCATGAGCGAGCGCCAGTAACTGGCGGATCTGTTCGGCCGTCTCGGGAAAGGCCACGGCGTCGGGATAATTCCCCAGCGCGCCTTCACGCAACGCCAGCCAGTCCGGCAGGCTCTGCCCCCGGGCATGCAGCAAACGATCGTGCGATTGCACGCTGTATAAGGCGTGTTCCTGCAACCGCGAGGCGGGCACACGGGCCAATGCCGCCTCCAGCGTGGCATCGGGCAGCGCTCGACCGTCTCCCAGCCGCTCGGCGAGAAAACTCGCGCCTTGTGCCGGCAGTTCGACCACCGTGGTTGCATCTCCCCAGCCGTTCCAGCGTCGCATGCGTGTGTCCTTTTGCGGTTCTTATTGGTGATATTTCAGGCCCCCATACTAGTCAGCTGCCCGAAAGTGTCACGGTCGCATCCGGCCAGTTCGAGTAGCCAATTGAGTCAAACGTCGCGCAAGTGTCAGCCATTTACTTTAGCCGTGGTTTCAAATTACCTTTCAGCGCATTCATCCGCGCACGCGGGCCTTGATCAAAGGAATACGATCATGCAATCCCTGGGCTTCACTTCCGTTCCGCCGCTGCTCAAATACCTGCGTCATGCCGAACAGCTGGGCATGGCCATCGAGCCTGCGTTGGCGGCGGCCGGGTTGCAGGCGCAGCAGTTGAGTGACAACAGCCTGCGGTTGCCGGGTGAGGCCCATGAACGCTTGCTCGATTATTTCTGCGAACACTCGGGCGATCCGCTGTTCGGTCTCAACGCCGCGCATTTTGTGTTGCCCAACTCCTGGAGCGTGCTGGGTTACATCACCATGAACTGCGCGACCCTGGGTGATGCCATGAGCCGCATCATGCCGTTCGAGAAACTGGTGGGCGACATGGGCGTCAGCCGCGCCGAAGTGCAGGACAGCAACGTGCACCTGATCTGGACCTGCCGCTATCAACGCCCGCGCATTCGCCGGCACCTGGTCGAAAACGTGCTCGGTTCCTGGTTGCAATACGCGCGCTGGATCGCGGATACACAGATGTCACCGGCCGCCGTCTGGCTGGAACATGCACTCCCGGCCGAGGCGACGCTGGCGCAATACGAGCAGTTCTTCGATTGCCCAGTGCTGTTCGACCAACCTTATTCGGCGCTGATAGTGCCGTTGCCGTATTTGCAGTTGCCGTTGCGCCAGGCCGATGCGCAATTGCTGCGCACCCTGGAAGAACATGCGCAGGGGTTGATGGCCACACTGGAGGACGCGTCGCTGGAGCAGCGGGTCAAAAGCATCCTGCGTCAGTTGCTCAAGGAAGGCCTGCCACGCAAGGAGCAAGTGGCCGAGCATCTCGCCGTGTCGGTGCGCACGCTACAACGCCAGTTGCATCAGGCCGGCACGTCGTACCAGCAAATCCTCGATGACCTGCGCCAGGAACTGGCCGAGCATTACCTGCTCAACAGCACGCTGCCGATTCAGGACATCGCTCAGTACCTGGGTTTCACCGAACCGCGCTCGTTTCACCGTACGTTCAAGAGCCGGCGCGGGATGCCACCCGGCGAGTTTCGCCAGACTTACCGGGTGTGACTGCTCGCGAAAGCGTCAGTCGCAACAGCGCAGTAAACGTCTTTCATTGCACCTGTTTAAAGACACTCGGCGTTACGCGACAACACCCACAGATCCTTGCGCCGCTGCCTACGACTGCGCCAGAATCCGCCGGCTTGTGCGCTTGGGGGCTGCTCGGTAACGTGGATCGCGTCACTGATTCCCAGTGATCGGGTTTAGCAGCCCGGATAGTTGCCCGGCCGTACAAGTCTCATCCAGTCAGGCATTTGCCTGCGCTTGATGGTGGCTGTGCGCATGGCACCTTCGGGTGCGCCGGGTTTGGGTGACTACCGGTCTGCTAACTTGCGCACAGCTGCCACCCTTTCGTTTAGCAGCGAGATGGACGCAGCCTTATTAGAGGTTAGTCCCCCATGTTCAAAGTTACGCCAAACCCACCGGACACCGATCCGGCATCCCCCTACGAAACACCGGAATCAAAGAAATTCCACGAAGCCGCCGAGCGCGCACTCAATCACTATTTGGGCCCTCCGGCCTCCCACGTCATGACAAAGCCCTACCAACCCAATCGCCTCTACATGGCCAACCCGGCGTCCGGCACCGAACCCTTGCTGACCGATGCCTGTGAAACCCTGGGCTCAGCCACCGTCATGCTCAACGACTTCGCCGCGTTGCTCGAAGGCTCGCACCGCAAAACCGCGCAAGGTATCGCCCAAGTGGTGATGGTGGCGGAAATGGCGGTCAATCAAGTGCTGGATAAATTAGTGCCCACTGACTGATCACTGCTTCCACGAACGAAAAAAGCCCGCTGCCAAACCAAAAGGGTTCGGCAGCGGGCTTCTTTGTTCCGCTTACAACGTTTGCGCTCAGAGGCTGATCGCGTTGGTGAACACCAACCGGTTACCGAACGGGTCGGCAATGGTCATGTCCTGGCTGCCCCACGGCATGGCCTGAATCTGCGGGTGCGAAAACGTGTATTCCTTGGCAATCAACTGTTGCTGGAACACCTCAAGCTCATCCGTCTCGATCCGCAAGGCCGAACCCGGCGTCGCATCGCCGTGGTGTTCGGACAGGTGCAACACGCATTCGCCGCGAGACACCTGCAAGTACAACGGGAAGTTCGCTTCGAAACGATGCTGCCAGTCGATCTTGAAGCCGAGGAAGTCGACGTAGAACTCTATCGCTTTCCGTTCATCGAAAATCCGCAGGATCGGGGTGGTTTTGCCGAAGCTCATAGGAGTGTTCTCGCCAGTGGGAAGGGCCCGTGTTCAGCGGGCCATGTGTCTGGTTCAAATGATCGGATCAACGCAGCGTCTTGAGCGCGAGATCACTGTAGTAGAAGCTGTTCTTGCCAGTGCGCGCAAAGAAGAAGTAACCATAATCCGACAAGTAATAGTAGGTATTGAGCCGTTTGTACTCATCGTCTTTTTTACTGCAGGTCAACTCTTTGGCTGAACCGCTCAAGGTGACATTGAGTTCGCTGGCCGGCAGCTCGCGAATGACGGTGCAATCGTTACTGTCTTGACGCTCCTCGACTTTGCCGAACAGTGTGTTGGTGCTGCGGACCGTCGCGTTGTAGTTCAACCGCTCGTTGATCGGCATATGCTGCCAGTCGCCGGTGAAACTCAAGTTGATGACACTGGAACTGTCTTTCATCGAAGGGCCCTTCGAGACGCCGAATCGACTCAATTTCGCCAGATCGAACAGTCCGTGAAAGGACACTGCATCGCTCTCGTAATGGGTCCCTGACAAACGCAGGGTCATCTGCTGCGAAGCGCTATCGATACCGATAAAACGCTCTTCACGCATGTCCGTGGTCTTGGCCTTGTAAGTCGACTGTCCTGCCACTTCCACATAGCTGAGCGGTTTAACGGCAACCGGCATGTTCAGGTTTTTGATGGCCGATGCGACAGCAGGGGAAAGCGGCGCCAGGGTCACTGGCGCGGTTTTCTTCGCACGGGCAACGAACTTCGGAAGTTGCGCTGCCGACTCCGGTTTATCGCAGGCCAATTTGAACAGCTGGTTATAGTCGTCGTTGCTGCCGCTAATCGCCGTGGCCGTCAGTGCAACGGCATCCTGGCCATCTGTAACGGTGTTGTTGGCGTCCAGATCGTATCCCGCCACCACGCGATACGTCTGCTTGCCACAATCGACCGCATACCGCTCGCGTTTCTGGGCATAGGGCGCGTCGTAGGGCGCATCAAAACCAATCAAAGGATTATCGTAGGCCGCCCAGAATCTCAGTTCGGCACCGTCCTTCTTGAGGCTGTTGCGATCAATCAATACCCATTGATCCTCGCCGCTGCCTTTGACGACACGCCAATCCGAGGCTGGAGTACTGGCACACGCCTTGATGAAATCCGGGTTGCTTTTCAGCACCCCGAGCACGTTGGCCGGAACCGCTCTGCCCGTCGAATACTGGTGAGCATTTAGACCTGGATACATCCGGCCGCCACCGCCCAGATAGAGCAAGGTGGCCCGATCAGATGTACAGGAAGCTTCCATTTGAAATACCAGCCCTGCCGCCGCCTGGGCATTGCCGGAATGGCTGATCTGGAAACTCAGGACATCGCCTTCACGCATGATCGAATCACTGACCAGAGGCTTCGACAGAACGCCGTTGAACAACGTCTCGGCTTCCGCCGCCCGGCGTGCCTGTGGGCTGACACAACCCGCTAATAACGTAACGGCAACGAACAAACAAATGCGGTACATGAAACTCCCTGGGCGACGCACGCCAAAATCCACTGAATGTCAGCGCTTCGGCTTGGGAGTGGCTTTCTTTAATCGCAATGTGCCATCAGTACGACGGTCCGCAAAAAATGCTTACTGAAACCCGCCCCGCAAATCCCCTTCCCGCGCCAGAAACCGCCCTTCCCTTTTACCGTTCGCCTGCCCGTCGCTGTAACTCAACACGCCGTTGACCCACACGCCGTCAATCCCTTCTGCCGCTCGTTGCGGATCGTTGAAGTCCGCCACGTCGCGAATGGTCAGCGGATTGAACAACACCAGATCCGCCCAATGCCCTTCACGGATTTCTCCGCGCGCCTTCAAGCCAAACCGCGCCGCCGACAGCCCGGTCATTTTGTGTACCGCGGTGTGCAGCGGAAACAACCCGACATCGCGACTGAAATGTCCCAGAACCCGTGGGAATGCGCCCCACAAGCGTGGATGCGGGAACGGGTCTTCCGGCAATCCGTCAGAGCCGACCATCGATAGCGGATGCGCGAGGATTCTTCGTACGTCTGATTCATCCATTCCGTAGTACACCGCGCCCGCCGGTTGCAATTGGCGGGCGGCGTCGAGCAATGACAAGTTCCACTCGGCGGCGATGTCCATCAGGTCGCGACCGCCCATTTCAGGGTGCGGGGTGGACCAGGTGATGGTGATGCGATGGGCATCGGTGACTTGTTTGAGGTCCAGCGTCGAAGAACTCGCCGCATAGGGGTAACAGTCGCAGCCCACCGGATGGGTTTTCGCCGCGTGTTCGAGGGAGGCCAGCAATTGCGGACTGCGCCCCCAGTTTCCGGCGCCCGCGCATTTGAGGTGGGAAATGATCACCGGGGATTTCGCATGTCGGCCGATCTGGAACGCCTCGTCCATGGCCTCTAGCACCGGTTCGAACTCACTGCGCAAATGGGTGGTGTACACCGCACCGAATGCCGTCAGCTCTTCGGTCAGTTGCATCACTTCTTCGGTGGAGGCCGAAAAGGCGCTGGCATACGCCAGGCCTGTGGATAAGCCCAATGCTCCGGCCTCCAGGCTTTCGCGCAGTTGCTCGCGCATCGCACTGATTTCGTCTGGCGTGGCGGTACGAAACAGGTCGTCGAGGTGATTGCTGCGCAGCGCCGTGTGACCGACCAGTGCGGCGACGTTCAGCGTGGTGTTCGCCGCTTCGACCGCCGCGCGGTAGTCGCTGAAGGTCGGATAAACAAATGCTGCGGCCGTGCCGAGCAGGTTCATCGGGTCCGGCGGATTGCCCTTCAAACTCACCGGCGAAGCGCTGATTCCGCAGTTGCCGACGATCACCGTGGTCACGCCCTGGCTGAGTTTGGGCAGCATCTCTGGCTGGCGGATCACCACCGTGTCGTCATGGGTGTGGACGTCGATGAAACCCGGCGCCAGCACGCGACCGGCAGCGTCGATTTCTTCGCTGGCAGTGGCGTCGTGCAAGTCGCCGATGCGCTCGATGCGCTCGATGCGGCCGTTCAGGATTGCCACGTCGGCGGGATAACCGGGGGCATTGCTGCCGTCGATGATCAGGGCGTTGCGAATCAGCGTGTCGTACTGCATGTCAGTCTCCCAGCGGCAAGTGATCGTCGCCGCCGCGGTAATCGTCGAGGGCGAGTTTGATCCGCCGCAGACGTTCTTGATTGTCTTCAGGATTGGCCAGCGCCAGCTCGGTGGCAAGCACGTCGATGGCCAGCAGCATGCCGTAGCGCGCCGCCGTGGGTTTGTAAATAAACGAGGTTTCGACGCCTTGCAGCGGCAACAGCACGTCGGCCAATTGCGCCAGCGGCGAGTCGGCCCGGGTGATGGCGACAATGCGGGCGCCATAACTGCGGGCCAGTTCGACGGCTTCAATGAGTTCAGGCGTAATGCCGGTCAACGAACAGGCAATCACGGCCCGGCCGGCATCAAGGCTGGCGGCGGTGACGCGCATCATTACCGGGTCGTGGCACACCGCAATCGGGTAGCCGAATCGCACCAGGCGCACCTGCAGTTCATCGCTGCACAAAGTCGAGCAGCCGCCCATGCCGAACGCGTGAATCATTCGCGCCTTGCCCAGCAGCTTCACCGCATCGGCGAAGCGCGACTCGTCGAACGCCGACAGATGCTGGCGCAAGGTCGACTCGATATCACCGACGATCTGCCCGTAAAACGCCGACTGATCGGGGGTGCCCGCCGGGTCGAGAAAGCGGCTGCCGACACCGCTGGCCTGGGCCAGTTGCAGGCGCAAGTCACGCAAGTCGCGGCAGCCCACCGTGCGGGCGAACCGCGACAGCGTGGCGGTACTGACTTCCGCCCTCAGCGCCAGCTCATCGAGGCTGGCAGCGGAGGCAAACCCTACGTCGTCGAGCATCAGGCGAGCGATGCGCCCTTCACCGGCGCTGAAGGAATCCTGGCGGGCGCGGATCTGATAAAGGATGTCCATGGCAGGCGACTCCGGTTAAATCAGGTAGGAAAGGCCCACGGTCAGGCCGAAAGCGACCACGGAAATAATGGTCTCCAGCACCGTCCAGGTCTTGAAGGTCTGGGCCACGGTCATGTTGAAGTATTCCTTGATCAACCAGAAGCCGCCGTCGTTGACGTGAGAAAAAATCACCGAGCCGGCACCGGTCGCCAACACCAGCAATTCCGGGTGCGGATAACCCAGCCCAATCGCCACCGGCGCAACAATCCCCGAAGCCGTGGTCATCGCCACCGTCGCGGAACCGGTGGCAATGCGCATCAACGCGGCGAACAGCCAGCCCATGATCAGCGGCGACAACTGAAATTCGTGGGCCAGGCTGACGATCTGATCGGTGACGCCGGCGTCCACCAGAATCCGGTTCAGGCCGCCGCCGGCACCGACCAGCAAGGTGATGCTCGCCGTGGGTGCCAGGCATTCATTGGTGAATTTTAGAATCGATTCACGGCTGAAGCCTTGGGCAATACCCAGGGTCCAGAAGCTCAGCAAGGTCGCCAGCAACAGGGCGATCACCGAGTTGCCGATGAACAGCAAGAACTGGTTGAAGCCGCTGCCCGGCGTGGAAATCAGGTTGGCCCAGCCACCGATCAGCATCAACACCACCGGCAGCAAAATAGTCGCCATGGTGATGCCGAAGCCCGGCAGGCTGTCGCGCGGTTCGCGGTCGAGGAATTGGCGCTCCAGCGGGTTTTCGGCCGGCAATTGAATGCGCGGCACGATGAATTTCGCATACAGCGGCCCGGCAATGATTGCCGTCGGAATGCCGATCAAAATCGCGTACATCAACGTCTGCCCGACCGACGCCCCATACACCTGCACCGCCAGCATCGCTGCGGGGTGCGGTGGCACCAGGGCGTGAACCACGGAGAGACCGGCGACCATCGGCAAGCCGACCATCAGGATCGACACCCCGACACGCCGCGCCACGGTAAAGGCAATCGGCACCAGCAACACAAAACCGACTTCGAAAAACAGCGGCAACCCGACCAGGAACGCGATGCAGACCATCGCCCAATGCGCGTTCTTTTCGCCGAAACGGTCGATCAAGGTCCGCGCCACCTGCTCGGCGCCGCCGGACTCGGCCATCATCTTGCCGAGCATCGTGCCCAGCGCCACCACCAGCGCGATATGCCCCAGGGTTTTGCCGACGCCCGCCTCGTAAGCGCCGACCACGCCGGACGCCGGCATCCCGGCCAGCAAGGCCAGGCCGATGGACACCAGGGTGATGACGATGAAGGGATTGAGTCGGTAACGGGCGATCAGCACGATCAGCGCAATGATGGCGATGGCGGCATACACCAGCAGCCAATAGCCGAAGGACAGGGTCATGCGGTACTCCTCGAAAGGGTCACGTCGAATGGATTGTGAAACTCTTAAAACATTTCGAGAGGTGATTTTCAAACGAGGTGAAAGTTATTTTCGTACAGGGGTAAGGGTTGTCGCTGAGAGATATGCGAGGTCGGTGAATATGAAAGTCAGGTAGGTGAATTTTCATGCTGATCGTTCCCACGCGCCGCGTGGGAATGATCTCGAGGAAGTCTCAGTCGTGATTCACCCGGGCGCGTTTCAGCAGTTTCTTGCAACGCTCCGACAGGTGCAGCACGCGCAGGTGCTTGCCGGCCTTGGTGTAGCGTTCGCGCAACGTATCCAGCGCAGAGATGGCCGAGTAATCGACGAAGCTCAAATGCCGGCAATCCAGCGTGACGTGGGCAGGATCATTGGCCGGGTCGAATTGATTGAGGAAGGGGGTGGTCGAGGCAAAGAACAGCGTGCCATGCACCCGGTAGAGTTTGCTGCCGTCGTTTTCCAGATGACTGTCGGCGTACAGCTGCCGGGCCTGCTGCCAGGCGAAGTTGAGCGCGGCGATGATGATCCCGCACAACACGGCGGTGGCCAGATCGGTGAACACCGTAATCACCGTCACCGCGATGATCACCAAGACGTCGTTCAACGGCACTTTGTTCACCACCCGCAACGAGGCCCAGGCGAACGTTTGCTGTGACACCACAAACATCACCCCGACCAGCGCCGCCAGCGGAATGCGCTCGATCAGCGGCGACAGAAACAGAATGAACAGCAGGATCAGCACCCCGGCAACCACCCCGGACAGTCGACCGCGACCGCCGGAACTGAGGTTGATCACGGTCTGGCCGATCATCGCGCAACCGCCCATGCCACCGAACACGCCAGAGACCATGTTGGCCGCGCCCAGCGCCACGCACTCACGATCCGGGAAGCCGCGGCTCTCGGTAATTTCGTCGGTCAGGTTCAAGGTCAGCAGGGTTTCCAGCAGGCCGACCAGCGCCATCAAAATCGCGTAGGGCGCGATGATGCGCAGGGTGTCCAGACTCCAGGGAATGTCTGGCAACGCAAAGCTCGGCAAGCCCCCGGCAATGTGCGCCATGTCGCCCAGCGTACGGGTCGGCAAGCCCAGCAGATACACCGCCAGCCCCACACCGAGAATCGCCACCAGTGCCGGCGGCACCGCACGCGTGAGGCGCGGCAGCAGGTAAACGATGGCCATGGTCACGGCCACCAGCCCCGTCATCATGTACAGCGGCGTACCACTGAGCCAGGTGTCACCGCTTTTGAAATGCTCCAACTGCGCCAGGGCGATGATGATCGCCAGGCCGTTGACGAAACCGAGCATCACCGGGTGCGGGACCATGCGCACCAGTTTGCCCAGTTTCAGCAACCCGAACGCCAGCATGATCAACCCGCCGAGCAACACGGTGGCCAGCAAATACTGCACACCGTGCTGCACCACCAGCGCGACGATCACTACCGCCATCGAACCTGCAGCCCCGGACACCATGCCCGGCCGACCGCCGAACAGCGCGGTCAGGGTGCAAATGATGAACGCCCCGTAAAGACCCATCAGCGGATTGAGGTGAGCCACCAGCGCGAAGGCGATGCATTCGGGCAGCAGGGCGAAAGAGGTCGTGAGCCCGGCCAGGACATCGGCGCGTAGACGTTTTGGTTTCATGAGGGAATCGCACGCAGGGAGTGACGAGAAGAAAGTGCGCGGATGGTACGGAATTGCGGGCAGCCCGGCCAGTTGTTGGGCCTTCGCAAATGCCATCGCGGGCAAGCCATGCTCCTACAGGGGATTTGCGTCGTTCACAAATCCCCTGTGGGAGCGTGGCTTGCCCGCGATGGCCGCGACACGATTTAGAGCGAACTCAAACCATCTCGTCCCGAATCCACTCAATCACCGACACCCGCTTCGGCGCCCAGCCCAGCAACTCACGCGCCTTTTTCCCGCGCACTCGACTGTTCGAACCCAAGCCATAGTTGGCCATTTCATACCCCCACTCGGCCTCGGCGTCTTTCAGCGGCCAGTCTTGCGGCGCGCCCAGCTCCAGCGCGTGGGCAATCGCGGTGGTCATGTCGATGAACGACGCCTCACCGCTTTCAACGAAGTAGAACGTGCCCGGCACATTTTTGGTCAGTGCCAGCAGGTACAGGGACACCACGTCTTCGATGTGCACGTTGGACCAGATGTTCTGACCCGGGCCGACATGCCGGACCACGCCACTTTTACGCGCCTGCTTGAGCAAGCGCGGCAATTGCACGCTGTCACGATTGACGCCCAGGCTATGGCCATAAATCAGCGTGTTGCAGATCACCGCCGAGTTCACGCCATCGTTCGCGGCGGCGAGGATCAGGTTGTCGATGGCCACGCGGGCGGCCTTGTCGACGGTCGGTTCCGGCAGTTTGTCTTCGACGTAGATGACGTCGCTGGCGTGACCGCCCGAGGCATCGCCGACGATGCTCGAACCGCTGGTGTGCAGGAATACTTTGTTGGAACCGCGCAAGGCGTCGAGCAACGCTTGCACCGCGCCGCGATGGTCGCTGCTGGCGGCGTTGATCACGGCGTCGGCCGCACGGGCCTGTTCGGCGAGCAGTGCGCTGTCGTCCAGCGTGCCGATTACCGGGGTGATGCCCAGCGCGCTCAACTCATTGGCTTGGGCTTCGCTACGCACCAGGCCGGTGACCTTGTGGCCCGCGCGGATCAGACCGGTGGCGATGGAGCCGCCGATGAAACCTGCAGCGCCGGTGACGAATACGTTCATGGAGAAACTCCCTGCGTGAATAAGTGATGCGACGAGTATCGAGGAGTGATCTCTGACGAAAAATCCCCTCTGACCCAATTCACTCTTGCGCAGGAATCACGAATCAGCCTTTGAAATCCGAGTTCGCATACAACGCCAACTTGCCCTGAATAAAGTCGAGGAAGCACTGAATGCGCAGGGCCAGTTGCGAGTTGCGGTAGTACACCGCGTTGATTGGCTGGCGATAGCCGCTGTTGAAGTCCGCCAGCAGCACCTGCAAACGGCCGGCGCGAATATCTTCGATGGTCATGTAGTGCGACAGGCAGGCAATGCCCTGGCCTTCCAGCGCCAGGTGGCGGATCGTCTCGCCGCTGGAGGCACTGATCGACGCCTCAATTGGCCAGCGATCTCCATGCACGTAACGCAACGGCCATTGGTTGAGACCTTCGTTCTGGGTAAAACCCAACAACGCATGCTTACTCAAGTCCGCCACTGCCTGCGGCGCGCCGTGTTGCTCGAGGTAGGCCGGGCTGGCGACGATGTGCAGTGGACTGCACCCCAGCGAGCGAGCGTGCAAGGTCGAGTCGGCCAACGTGCCGATGCGGATCGCGATGTCGGTGCTTTGCTCGAGCAGGTCGATGATCAGGTCGTTGCTGTTGAGTTCGAGCTGGATGTCCGGGTAGAGACGGCGGAATTCGTCGATGTACGGCACGATGGCGTGCAGCATGAACGGTGACGCCGCGTTAATCCTCAGCCGCCCGGACGGGGTTTGCTGGCGTGAGTTGAGGCGTTCTTCGAGCTCGTCCATCTGATCGAGAATCCGCTTGGCGTGCTCGAAGAAGTACTTGCCCTCTTCGGTCAGGTCCATGCGTCGTGTGGTGCGGTTGATCAGCGTGGTATCGAGTTTGGCCTCCAGCCGCGACAGCGTGCGACTGACCGCCGAAGGCGTTTGCCCGACCTGTTCGGCGGCAGCGGAAATCGACCCGCATTCAATCACGCAGACGAAAATCTGCAATTCATCGGATCTGGCTTTCACAAAGGCCCCTCATTCAAAACTGGCTTGATAGTAGCTGGATGCGGGGCAAAAGGAACCTCAAGCCTTGAGGCCAAACACCTCGGTCAAATGCTGTTCATAGCGTGCGACATCAGCTTCGATGTTCGGGCGTTTCATCACGTCGACGCACAGGAAGGTCGGCAGGCCGGTCATGCCGAGGAACTCGTTGGCCTTGTGAAACGGGAAGTACACCGCGTCCACGCCCTTGGCTTCAAAGAAGTCGGTCGGGTCGTCAAAGGCTTGCTGCGGTGCATTCCAGGTCAACGACAGCATGTATTGCTTGCCCTGCACCAAACCGCCGCTGCCGTACTTCTGCGACGCATCGGAACGGGTGCGGCCATCACTGGCGTAGAGACTGCCATGGCCTTCGGTGAAGACTTCATCGATGTACTTTTTCACGGTCCACGGCGCGCCCATCCACCAGCCTGGCATTTGATAAATGATCACGTCGGCCCAGAGAAATTTGGCGACTTCTTCGGCGACGTCGTAGCCCTCGTCGATGAAGGTGGCTTTCACGTCCACGCCGCCACGATCCAGCACGCTCAGCGCCGTTTCATGCAGGGTGGTGTTGTAGCGGCCATCAGAGTGGGCGAATTTTTTTCCGCCATTGAGCAACAGGACTTTTTTCATGAGAAATCTCGGAAGGTCTGAAATTGGATGGCGGCAGGTTAGCGGCGAGGCTCGCGCGGAATAAGCCCCGAATGCACAAAACCCTTTTGACCAATACGCACGAATCAGTAGGCGATTGTTGCCATAGACTTGCGCCGATTCTTAACTTGAGGGAATTTCTGATGAGTGAAATGCAAGGCTTCATCCTGCACGCCAAGACCCGCCCGGAAAAATCCGATGCCTTTGAAGCGTTTTTCCGCGGCTATGTGGAAGCCAGTCGCGCCGAGCCCGGCTGCATCGAATATCACATGCTGCGCGACAAACAGGACCCGACGCTGTTTATCTTCTACGAGATCTGGCAATCCCAGGCTCACCTGGACGTGCACTCGAACCTGCCGCACATGAAGCAGTTCCTTGAGCACCGCGATGAATTCCTGGAACGGGATTTCGAGATCCGTGACATCGACATGCTCAGCCCGTCGTCCGCTACCCGCTGATCAGCAAATGGCCGCCTAGCACGCCGAGGCCGATGAAGAACACTCGCTTGAACAGCACCGCGCTGATCCGCTGACGCAACCATTGGCCGAGTAACAAGCCGAGCACCGCGGGGATCAGCGCCAGCAATGACGCGCTCAATTCGCCACCGCCCAGCGCGTCGCGCCACCACAAGCCAGCCGCCAGCGCCAAGGTCGACACGGTGAACGACAAGCCCAGCGCCTGCACGAGTTCGTCCTTGCTCAAACCGAGCGCTTGCAGATAAGGCACCGCCGGAATCACGAAGACGCCGGTGGCCGAGGTGATGATGCCCGTCAGCACGCCGCACAGCGGACCGACCCAACGCTCAGCGTGACCGCCGACACGCAAGGCCGGCAGGAACAACCCGCTCAATGCGTAGAACAACAACGCCGCACCCAACGCCCGCACGACCCAATGCCCTCCCGCCATGCCAATCCACAATGTGCCGGCGCCCGTGCCGAGGAAGATCGCCAGCAGCATCGGCCATAACCGCTTGATCAAGCCGCGCAGGTGCCCACCGAATGCCAGTTGCCAGACATTGGTGAGCGTTGCGGGGATGATCAATAGCGCGGCTGCCTGCGACGGGGCCATAGCCAGACCGAGCAGGCCCATGGCGATGGTTGGCAAGCCCAGACCGATGATGCCTTTGATCATGCCGGCCAGGAGGAAGGTGGCGATGACCAGTAAAGACAAGGCCAATCCGAGGTTTTGATAGAACGCGGCGAGTGTATTCATGGGGCTATCCTGAGCCTGGATTTGCCGCGTGAAAATCTGCCATATACTGAGGATGCCTCTTGTTTAGCAAAAGGCTGAAAGTTTCGTCGTGTTGCAAAGCGCTATCGCGAGCAGGCTCATTCCTACAGGTGACCGCGTTGTTCGCACCGACGCGGTCCACTGTGGGAGCGAGTTTGCTCGAGATGGCGGCTTTCCAGACAACACACATCCAGAGATTGCCAATGCACTACGACCTGACCGACCTGCGCCTCTACCTGAACATCCTCGACAGCGGCAACATCACCGCCGGCGCCGCGCGCAGTCATTTGTCCCTGGCGGCGGCGAGCGCGAGAATCCGCGCCATGGAGGCTTCGCTCGGCATCGAATTTCTGGAACGCGGGCGTCGCGGCGTCACGCCGACTCCGGCCGGCAAAGCCTTGGCAAAACACGCCCGATCCCTGCTGCAACAAGCCGAGCGCATGCAACAGGACCTGGCCGAATACGCAAAAGGCGTCAAAGGTCAGGTGCGCCTACTGTGCAACACCACGGCAATCACCGAGTACCTGCCGGAGTTGCTCGCCGACTTCCTGCGTGAGCATCCGAATCTCGACATCGACCTTCAGGAATTGCCCAGCGCACGCATCACCCACGCCTTGCGCCAAGGTGCGGCAGACCTGGGCATCGTGTCTGACGCTGTAGACACCGATGACCTGCAGACCCGCGCCTTTCGTGACGATCCCCTGGTATTGATCCTGCCCCGCGATCATCCGCTGGCCGACACCGAATCCCTGAGTTTCAGCGACACCTTGCACCACGATTATGTCGGCCTGAACGCCAGCAGCGCCCTGGCCGTGTACCTCGAAGAACAGGCGCTGCACATCGGTTCACGCCTGAAAATCCGCATCCGCGCCGACGGTTTTGATGGCGTCATGCGCATGGTCGCCCGGGGCGCGGGGTTGGCGATCGTGCCGCAGGCGGCTGTCCAGCGCTGGACCGGCGAACCATCGTTCCAGAGCATCGCGCTGCAAGAACCCTGGGCCCAACGCAAACTCCTGCTCTGTGCCCGGGACTTTGCCGCGCTGCCCGGTTATGCCAGAGCCCTGCTGCAAGCCTTGACTCTCCCCTGAGGGGCAGACTTTACCCTTGAGGTTTGATCTTCAAGGACAGAGTCGATGGGCAAGCGAATTCTGGTGATTCTCGGTCATCCTTCCAGCAACAGCTTCTGCGCAGCACTCGCCGAGCGCTATGCACAGTCGGCGTTGCGCGCCGGGCATCAAGTCCGCCAATTGTTTCTCGGCAGGATGGACTTCGATCCGGTGCTGCGTGAAGGCTATCAACAGGTTCAACCTCTGGAAGCCGACTTGCGTCAGGCACAGGCCGACATCCTGTGGGCCGAGCATCTGACGCTGGTGTATCCGATCTGGTGGGGCGGGATTCCAGCCTTGCTCAAGGGCTTTTTTGATCGCGTGTTCCTGCCCGGTTTCGCTTTTAAATACCGTGAGGGCAAAGCCTTTCCCGATAAATTGTTGCGCGGTCGCAGCGCGCATTTATTGGTGACCATGGACACGCCACCCTGGTATTACCGCTGGGTGTATCACATGCCCGGACTGCATCAGGTCCGCGAAACCACTCTCGCCTTCTGCGGCATCAAACCCAGGCGCACACTCACGTTCGGCCCGATTCTCGGCGCCAGCGATGATCAGCGTGAAGCCTGGTTGCTGCAAGCCCAGGCTATCGCCAGCCGCTGAGTCTGCCGATAATGCGCGGGGCTGTACCACGGTAAAAAGGACTTTTCATGTACATCGGCCAAGCCGCGCAACGCTCCGGCACCACGATCAAAAGCATCCGTCATTACGAGTCGATCGGCCTGCTGCCTGCGGCCCAGCGCTTGGGGAAATACCGCGTCTATGACCAGCAAAGTGTCGACCTGCTGATTTTCATCAAGTGCGCCCAGCAACTGGGTTTCAGGCTCAAGGAGTTGCAGGCGATCTTCGCCGGCCATCAGGGTCAGGCAATGCCGTGGGCACTGGCGCATCAGGCCATCGATGCCAAGAAGCGCGAGATCAGCGAGCGAATGACCGTACTGTCGCGCCAGCACGCCCAATTGATTGAGTTCGAAGCCAGCCTGGAACAATCCCGGGCCGATTGCCCTTTGGAAAGTCTTTGAGGCGTTGCGCGTTTCTGGACACCTGGATGTCGAGTTCAGACAACTGACCGGTACATCGGCGCTATAGGGTGCCACTTCAGTTCTTGAAGCCACTGCCCGGAGTCATCATGACCGCACCGATTACCGTCCTTCGCGATACTCATCCACTGCCGGTGCTTGACGCCTGCAAATGGGAAAAACTCGAAGGTGACCCGCACACCGTCAACCTCAACGCCTACACCAGCGAAGACGGCAGCAAGATCATGGGCACCTGGATCTGCACGCCGGGCAAGTGGTACGTCGAATACGTGAAGTGGGAATACTGCGATTTCCGTGAGGGGTATTGCATCATCACCCCGGAAGGCAAAGAGCCAATCCATCTGCGCGCCGGTGATATTTTCGTCATTGAGCCAGGAATGAAAGGCACGTGGGAAGTGGTTGAAACCGTGCGCAAGTATTTCGTGTTTGCCTGATGCAAAAAAACCGGGGGATCACCCGACGTGATCTCCCGGTAAATATCTTTATGTAAATGCAATCACTGTGGGAGCGAGCTTGCTCGCTCCCACAGGTTTTCGACTTCAAGCCCCTCTGATCGCAGCCGCTCTTTTACTGCGGTTTGCGATAGCTGTTGATGATCGCCGAGAAGTCTTTCCCACCTTCCCCGCGTTGGCTCATCGCCTGATACAACTGCTGGGCCACTGCGCCGAGCACCACCGGTTGATGCGCCTGACGGGCCGCTTCCGTGGCCAGCCCCAAATCCTTGAGCATCAGTTCTGCACCAAAGCCGCCGGTGTAACCGCGCGAGGCCGGCGCTGTTTCGACGATGCCTGGCCACGGGTTGTACATCTCCGAACTCCAGCAACGTCCGGTGGAACTGTTGATGATCCCGGCGAGCACGGTCGTGTCGATCCCCAGGGCATCGCCCAGCGCCATGGCTTCGCTGACGCCGACCATGGAGATCGCCAGCAGCAGGTTGTTGCAGATCTTGGCGATTTGCCCAGTGCCGACTTCGCCGCAATGGACGATGTTGCGGCCCATCTGCGCCAGTACCGGTTGCAGGGTAGCGAACAGTTCCGGAGTGGCGCCGACCATGAAGGTCAGCGTCCCGGCCGCGGCGCCACCGGTGCCGCCGGACACCGGTGCATCGGCCATGGCCACGCCTTGCTTGGCAGCGGCGGCGGCCACATCGCGTGCGGTCTGTGGATCAATGGTGCTGCAATCCACGGCCGGTACACCTTGGCCGATCCCGGCGAGAACGCCGTCCTCGCCCAGCCAGACGCTGCGCACATGCACAGCGGCCGGGAGCATGGTGATCACCAGTTCTGCACCTTGCGCCGCCTCACGGGCGGAAGGGCTGATGCTACCGCCCAGTTGCTCCAGCTCCGCCAGCACGGTTTTGTTCAGGTCGACCAGGCGCAGCGCGTGGCCGGCCTTGATCAGGTTGCGCGCCATCGGGGCGCCCATGTTGCCGAGACCGATAAAAGCGATTTTCATGTCCGGCTCCTTAACGCAAGTTGATGGTGGTGTTCACACCGTCGTTGACGCTGTCGTCATCGAACCAGCGACTGGTGACGGTCTTGGTCTGAGTGTAGAACTGCACCACTTGCTTGCCATACGGGCCGAGGTCGCCCAGCTTGGAACCGCGCGAACCGGTGAAGCTGAAGAACGGCACCGGTACCGGAATCGGGATGTTGATACCGACCTGGCCGACGTCGATTTCGTTCTGGAATTTACGTGCTGCCGCACCGCTCTGAGTGAACAGGCCTGTGCCGTTACCGAACGGGTTGGCATTGACCAGGGCAATGGCCTCGTCGAGCGTATTCACTTCCAGTACCACCAGCACCGGGCCGAAGATTTCCTGGGTGTAGATCTGCATGTCGGTGGTCACGCCGGAGAACAGGGTCGGGCCGACAAAGTTGCCCTTCTCGTAACCTGGAACCGTGATCTCGCGGCCGTCCAGTTCCAGTTTGGCGCCTTCCTTGATGCCGCTTTCGATCAGATCGAGAATGCGCTGTTTGGCTTTTTTCGAGATCACCGGGCCGACGTCAGTGCCTGGCTCGCTGCCGGCATTCACCGTCAGTTTCTGCGCCAGCGCTTTCAGGTCCGGCAACCACTGTTTGGCCGCGCCCACCAACACCACCACGGAGGTGGCCATGCAGCGTTGACCCGCCGCACCAAAACCGGCGCCGACCAGGGCATTCAGCGCTTGCTCGCGATTGGCATCCGGCAGCACCACGGCGTGGTTCTTCGCGCCCATCATCGATTGCACGCGCTTGCCGTGCTTGCCAGCCAGGTCGTAGACGTGCGTACCGACGGCGGTCGAACCGACGAAGGAAACCGCCTTGATGTCTTTGTGCGTACACAGCGCATCCACCACATCCTTGCCGCCATGCACGACGTTAAGCACGCCCGCCGGAACGCCAGCTTCGATGGCCAGTTCCACCAGGAGCATGGTCGACATCGGGTCCTGTTCGGACGGTTTGAGCACGAAGGTGTTCCCGCAGGCGATGGCCATCGGGAACATCCACAGTGGAATCATCGCCGGGAAGTTGAACGGGGTGATGCCGGCGCACACGCCGATTGGCTGACGCAGGGTGTAGGTGTCGACACCGCTCGCGACGTTCTCGGCGAATTCACCCATTTGCAGGCTGCCAATGGAGCACGCGTGCTCGACCACTTCCAGTCCACGGAAAATGTCGCCTTCAGCGTCGGCGATGGTTTTACCTTGCTCGGCGCTGAGGACCACGGCGATGCGTTTGGAGTGTTCACGAATCAGCGCCTGGAGCTTGAGCATGATGCGCATCCGCGCGCCGATCGGCGTCAGCTTCCAGGTCTGGAAGGCGCGATGGGCAGCACTGATCGCGGCGTCGACTTCTTCGGAGGTCGCAAACGGCACCTTGGCCAGCACTTGCTGGGTCGCCGGGTTGACGATGTCGTGCCATTCGGTGGACTTGGACTCGACCCATTGGCCGTCGATCAACAGCTTTACCGTTTGGACAGTGGTTTGGTCGGGCGTGAGCGATGCGTTCATGTGGGTCTCCGGATGTTTGCTTTTTATAGTTAGAGCTATCTTGGGAGCCAAGGCGAGACAGTCGCCTTGCGATGAGGCGTGTGCCGCGAATTGGTTGTGACGCTGTTTTTGGAGTATAGATGTGCAAACTTCTAATAAGAACGCACATAAAAGCCGGTCCATCATGCAAAAAAACATCACGTCGTTAGGCTCGCTGAACTGGGATGACCTCAAGTTTTTCCTCGAAGTCGCCCGCACCCGCAAGGCCAGCACCGCGGCCAAGCGCCTGGCGGTGGACTACACCACCGTGTCGCGGCGCATCAGTTCGCTGGAAGCGGCATTGGGGACTTTGTTGTTCGAGAAATCCCGGACCAGCGGCTTTGTCCTGACCGCTGAGGGTCAGCGATTGCTCGGTTATGCCGAGTCGATTGAAAGCACATTGCACATGGCCTGCGAGCAGGTGTCGGGGTCCGGGGTGGCATTGTCCGGCCACGTGCGCATGGGCTGCACCGAAGGCTTCGGCAGCTTTTTCATCACACCGCAACTGAGCCACTTCGTCGACGCCTACCCGGCCATCTCCGTCGACATCCTGCCGCTGCCGCACTTCATCAGCCTGTCCAAGCGCGAAGCCGACATCGTCATCGCCCTTGAGCGCCCGGAACACGGGCCGTACGTGTGCTGCAAACTCTGCGATTACCGCTTGCAGCTGTACGCGACCCAGGACTATCTGGACAAACACCCACCGATCCGCCGCCCGGCTGACCTGAGCAAGCATTCATTCATCAGTTATGTCGACGATTTGGCGTTCAGCTCAGAGCTGTTGTACCTGGCGAACGTATTGCCCGGCGCCAGTGCCAATTTGCGCAGTACCAGCGTGATCGCCCAGTTCGTGGCGGCGCAGCAAGGGCGGTCGCTGGCGATTCTACCGTGCTTCCTGGCGGCTCAGGATCCACGGTTGCTGCCGGTGTTGCCGCAAGAGATCAACATTACGCGGCAGTTCTGGATGTATTGCCGTGAGGACTTGAGGAAGCTCAAGCGGATTACCCTGTTGTGGGATTACATCCGCTCGGTCACAGAGCAGAATCAGGCTCTGTTGATGGGTGAAACGCGCGAGATGCTGTTCGCCGATTAATCGGCGCTCACGACGATCGACACCCGGCGGTTCTCGGTACGACCCGTTGCCGTGGTGTTGGACGCCACCGGCTCGCTGCTGCCTAAACCGCGCAACTGGATGTTCTGTTCTTGCATGCCGACGGTGGTCAGCACTTTGCTGACACTTTTCGCACGGCGCAGGGACAGTTGTTGGTTGTAAGCCTCTTTGCCGGAGGCATCGGTGTGGCCATCGACCCGCACACGCTCGATGCCTACACCGAGCAATGATTGGCCGATGCGTTCGACGATTTCGGTACTGGCCGGATTCAGGCTGTCGTCGTCACTGCCAAACAGGACTTTGCCGGACAGGCCAAAGGCCCAGCCTTCATCGGTCAGTTCGAAACCTTGCTGTTTAAGCACGGTGATCTGCGCCGGGGTCAGGCCCTTTTGCGGTGCTGTCTGGCACCCGGTCAATGCCAGCAAGGCCATGAACAGGGTGATCGCGAAAAATCGCAGGGAACGCGGGGTCATAGAAAACAAAACAATCAGCTCCTGGTTTGAGCATGGGTGACAGGATGTTCCGATCCTGCCGTGCGCTGCGCGCCACGAGAGACGCGCTTGGCTTGGTACATGGCAGCGTCGGCGGCGTGGAGCAAAGTGCCTGGTGTGACGCCATGATCGGGGTACACCGCGATGCCGATACTGAGAGAGGTCAACACAGGGTTACCGCCCGGCAACGGGATCGGCGCTTCCATGCTGGCGAGGATCTTGTCGGCAATCCGCTCGGCGTCTTCGGTTTTGTGCAGCGGTGACAGCAGCACGGCAAACTCGTCACCGCCCAGACGCGCCACCAGGTCCTCTTCGCGAAGTTGTGCCCGAACGCGGGTCGCGACCGCCACGAGCACCGCATCACCGGCCGCGTGACCGAAGTTGTCGTTGATTTCCTTGAAGCGGTCGCTGTCGAGAAACAGCACAGCCACGCGTTCGTTGAGCTTGTTGGCGTTGCGCAATGCGCGAATCAACCGGCCTTCGAAAAAGGCCCGGTTCGGCAAACCGGTGAGGCTGTCATGGCTGGCCTGGTGCGCCAGGGTTTCGTTCTCGTTTTGCAGGTGGGTCTGCCAGGATTCGAGTTCATCGAGCAAGGCATTGAAGTCGTTGCCCAGATTGTCCAGTTCAGCGATGTCGGCGGGCGGCACGCGACGGTCGAATGCACGCTCGCTGCGAGCGGCGTGAGCCACAGCGGCGAGGCTTCGCAGCGGGCCGGTGATCCCGCGAAGTTGGCGCCGCGCCAGATACAGTGCGACCCAGGCACTGATTGCCGTACACAGGATAATGCCGACCAGACCACTGAGCAGAAAGCGCATCAGACTGCCGCCGTGTCCGGTGAGGTGGATGCTGCCGATCTCCCGGCCCTGATGAACTATCGGCAGGTCGATGGGTTTTTCCAGAAAGGTCTTGGCGATCTGCAATTCGAGATCGGAGAACAATCCGCTTTCCGAACGCTGCCAGCGCGCCAGTAACTGCCCTTTGGCGTCCAGCACCTGAGCGTCGGCGACTTCCTCGGTGGACGCGATCATCGCCAGCGCTTCGGTGGCGGCGGCTTTGTCGTTGAACACCACCGCTGCTTCAACGGTGTAATTGATCGAGCGAGCAATCAGGTGCAGGTTGTGGTCGGCGTAGACCCGCAACGCGAGAACGCCCAGCAGGGTCAGCGACACACTGGCCATGGCCACGGCAACCAGCGCGACGATCAGATGCCCACGACCGATGACTGAGCGCAAGGTCGGGCGAGTACCGGGCTTGAACAGGCTCATGTGGCCGCCGGCTTGCGGCGGGACAACTGCAACACACTGGGGTGAATTCGCACGCCACTGCGGGCGACGGAATCGAGGTTGACCTCGAAGGACACCTGCTCATCGCCGACCCGCAGGCAGAACAGGCTGCCGACGGTGCATTGATCGTCGCTTTCACTGATGCTCAGCACCGGGCGTCCCGTCAACGAGGCGAACAGCCGACTGCGTTCATCACCGGTCAGTTTGCCGATGTACACCGCATCGCACTCACCGACAATCGACGGGTTGTCGGCCAGCAGGCGCCGCACGGTGACAGGCCGGCCAGTGGCCTGAGTGCTGCCTTTGAGCAGATCGTCGGTGTATTCAGTGGGGCCGACCACGCACAAACGCAGTTGCGCAGGCTCAACGGGCCAGCGGGCATAACTGAGAATGCCGAGCACCACTTGAGTGACCGATTGGGCACGCTGGTCAGCCATGCTCGACGGCGTTTGCGACTGCGCAAAAACGCTGCCGGACAGCCAGCAGAGCAGGCCAGCGAGCAACACTTGCTTGCCGCCAATGACGCGTCCTGTCGTCCAGGCAGCCACCTTCATGCAGTGATTCTCTTCGATCGTAGCGAAATAATATCGCACGATAGCATAGCGATGAAACACCCGCGAGGCCGCGTACTGCGGCGCTTTGAACGGTTTTTTGGCGCCGGAAACTCGCGCCTCAATCGCTCGGTGTAACCCCTTCTTCCAGCTCCAACATCAACCCGCTCAAGCGCTTGACCTTGCGCCGAACAGCCTCTTCAAATACACCGGTGCGAGGTTCGATCAAGGTGAACCAATGCTTGGCCCGGGTGATCCCGGTGTAGATCAGTTCCTTGGTGAGCACAGGGTTCAGGGCGTCCGGCAGAATCAGTGCCGTATGGGCAAATTCCGAGCCTTGGGATTTGTGCACGGTCATGGCGTAGACAGTTTCGACATCATTGAGCCGGCTCGGCAGCACAAACCGCACGCCGCCCTGACCATCATTACGCGGAAACGCCACGCGCAGCACCTGCTTGCCTGCTTCGGGCCCATCACGCTCCGGCAGCTTGAGCGCAATGCCGATGTCACCGTTCATCAACCCCAGGCCATAGTCGTTGCGGGTCATCAACACCGGCCGCCCTTCGTACCACTGCTGATCGCTGTCGATCAATCGGGCCTTGAGCAACGCGGCGGTCACTCGCTGGTTCAACCCTTCCACGCCCCAGGGGCCCTTGCGCACGGCGCACAACAACTGGAAAGCGTCGAAGGCTTGCAACACCTGACGCGCCCATTCGGTCCAGCGAGGATCGTCGAGCGGGCTGTCGAGCGCTGGCCGCTGATTGCGCAGAAGACTTAAATAGTGACGATAGCCTTGCGGTCCTTCGCCATGGCCTTCAAGCAACAGACGCTCCAAGGCCCGGTCCTGTTCCCCCTTGAGCGGCAGGGAAAACACGTCGTCGTGACTTCGTGCGGCCAACAGTTGGCGGGCGTGTTCGGGTTGTTGCTGATTGACCCAACGCGCCAGTTGACCAATGCCGCTGCCCTCGCCGAACCGCCGCGAGTGGCGCAGCATCACCACTTGTTGGGCCAGCGGACGAGTGCCTTGGGTGTCGGCCTGCAAACCACTGTTCTCCAGGTTTTCACCACTGACCGCTTCCAGCCACTGGCGAGTCTGCGGGTTGTACCAACCCGCCTCGGCATCCCGGCACAGGTCGCCCAATACAGCGCCGGCCTCTACCGAGGCCAGTTGATCCTTGTCCCCCAACAACACCAATCGAGCGTGGGCCGGCATTGCATCCAGCAGATTGGCCATCATTTCCAGGTCGATCATCGACGCTTCGTCGACCACCAACACATCCAGCGGCAAGCGGTTACCAGCGTGATGACGGAAATGTCGCGTACCGGGTCGACTGCCCAGCAAGCGGTGAACGGTGGTGACGTCCGACGGGATCTGGCCGCGAACTGATTCGGCGACTTGCAGGGTCCGGACTTGTTGGCTGATCGACTCCGTGAGCCGGGCCGCCGCTTTGCCGGTGGGTGCGGCCAGTCGGATACGCAGCGGTTTGCCAGCTTCCACTGCGGGCGCCTGGAGCAATGCCAGCAAGCGCACGACGGTGGTGGTTTTGCCGGTGCCCGGGCCGCCGGTGACGATGCTGAAGGCACTGCGGGTCGCCAAGGCACAGGCGAGTTTTTGCCAGTCGATCACCTCACCGGTTTTGGCGGAACCGAACAAACCGGTCAGGCGTTGGGATAAATCATCCGGCGTCGATTCGTGTTCTGCCAAGCGCAGGCGCAGGGCATCGTCGATGCGTCGCTCGTACGCCCAGTAGCGGCGCAGGTACAGGCGCTTTCCGGATAAAACCAAGGGCCGCGATTGCGACGCTTCACGCCCGTCTGCGGCTAGCGCCACCAGACTGCTCGAGGCCAGCACCTTGCACCAATGGGCACCGTCCAGTGCTTCAAGCAATTGCGACGGCAATAACATCGCGCCGCTGTGCACATCACCTTCAGGGGGCAGCGACAGGGCGAAATCCGGTTCTTTCAGGGTCTCGAACAGGTCCAGACACACATGGCCGTGGCCCAGCTGGTGACTGGTCAACGCGGCCGCGAGCAGCACCAACGGATCATCACCGGGCGCGAGTTCGTGGAGGAAGGCGACGAAGGCCTTGTCCAGCGCGCGCAACCAGCCCCGTTCAACCCAGCGCGTCAGTAACAGCAGCAGGTCATCGGCACGGCTCAATGGCTCGAGATCCGCCAGGCTTTCCGCTGCCAAAGGTGTGGGCAACAAATCGGCGAAGGTGCGGCTCATAGCAGTACTCCCTGTTCCCATGCGGGTTCGGCCTTGGGTTCTGGCTTGCCCTGAAACATTCGGTCCAGTCGCTCGATGAGTGCTTTGGGTGGACGAGCGAAATACACACCTTGGGAGGCGGCACGCGTACCCCGCAAGAACAGGTACAGCGCCCCACCGACATGCCGGTCGTAATCGTAGTCGACCAGCCGCGCCTTGAGCTGTCGGTGCAAGGCCAACAGGTACAGCACGTATTGCAGGTCGTAGCGGTTATCGAGAATCGACTGTTCCATGGCCTGTTCGGTGTACGCCGCGTCGTCAACGCCTAGCCAGTTGGATTTGTAATCGGCGACGTAATAACGCCCCTCATGCTCGAAGGTGAGGTCGATAAAACCCTTGAACATGCCATTGAGCAAGACCGGTTCGGCCGCCACTCGGGCAACGCCGTTGTGGGTGTGCTGACGCACCAGCTCATCCAGTTTCAACACGTCGACTTTATGGCTGGCGAACCAGAACTCCATCTCGACCCGGTACTGAGTCAGTTGCTCGAAAATCACCGGAGCCTGCCCACCGCCAATGTGCAGCGGGGATTTGAGCAAATGTTGCAGCCAATCGCTCAGCGTGGTGATCCAGCCTTCCCAACCACGGCGGTTGCAGCGCCGGGCGATCGCGTCTTCGATCGCTTGTGGAGTGGCGACAAAACCTTCGTCGCCGGCCCACTCCAGCAAACCATGAAGAAAGGTGCCGGGATTGGGACCTCGGGGGAATCGATGGATATCACCGCCACCGGCCGCCACTTCTCGTGGTGCTTGCGGGTCGAGGCGTTCGTCGTCGAAGAGCTTTTGCGCTTGCGGGCTCTCCGGGGCTTCGTCACTGCCCACGCTCATACTGTCGCCAATGCGCAAGGCGCTGTACGAAGCGATCCACCAGTTTTCACTGGCCTTGCGTTTCGGGATGCGCAGCGCAAGCAAACTCGCCTGGTTTTGCGGCGGATGGTAAAGCTCGGCGGTGGCTGGCGGCATTTCAGCGTAAGTCAGCGCCGGGCAGTCCTGCTGCAAGTCCTCCAGCCAGCGCTTCAGGCCTGCCGACTCGGCCAATGGCAAACCACCGCCCAACAGGTAACCCAACGCCGACAAGTGCAGCACCGAACTGTTGTTATTGCCGCGCTTGAGATCCGTCACGCCGAGCCAGCACGCATGTTGCGCACGAGTCAGGGCGACATACAGCAAGCGCAGATCCTCGGCCAGACGCTCATCGTCGGCCAGGGCAATCAACTCGGCAGTCGGCTTCAAACTCACCTGAGCCTTACCGTTTTCGTCGTGGTAATGCAGCGGCAAACGACTGCCATCCACTGGTTTCGCCGAACAGATGAAGGGCAGGAACACCAAGGGATATTCAAGGCCCTTGGACTTGTGAATGGTCACGACTTTGACCAGTTGTTCATCGCTTTCCAGGCGCAGAATCTGTTCTTCGCCCGCCTGGCCTGACAACGCCAGATGCTCGGACAAGTGACGGATCAGTGCCTGCTCGCCATCGAGTTCGGCCGCTGCCTGCTGCAGCAATTCGGACAGGTGCAGCAGGTTAGTCAGAACTCGCTCGCCGTCGCTGCGTGCGATTAATGCCTGCGGGAGCTGGAAGTCATGCAGCAAACGTCGCAGCATCGGCAGCACGCCCTGCTTGCGCCAGAGCTCGCGATACCCACGGAATTGCATGACCCGTGCTTCCCAGGCAAGTTCGTCCTGATTCAATCGCTCCAGTTCACCCAGCGACAGATTAAGCGTGATGCAGGCCAACGCCGCCCGCAGTGGACGCTCGACATCGGGCTCGGCACAGGCTTTGAGCCAGGTCAGCACGTCGTGAGCTTCTTGTGCGGCGAACACCGAATCCTTGTCCGACAGATAGACGCTGCGCACACCTCGGGCCGAGAGTTCGCCGCGCACCGCTTGAGCTTCTTTACCATCGCGGACAAGGATCGCGATATCGGCTGGCAGCAGGTCTCTGAAAGCCTTTCCGTCCTCGACGAAACCCGCCTGACCTTGTTGCCCTCCATTAAGCAATGCAGTGATTTCACTGGCGCAGGCGGCGGCCAATTGTTGCCGGTACACCGCGCCGGACAGGGGTTGTTCTGCGGACAAATGCCAGATATTCAGGGACGGAACCACTTGGCCCGCTACGCGCAGAACCTCTTTGCGTCCTTGGGACTCCACGGGCAGAAACGGCACCGGGTTGTCGCCATTTTTTTCCCGAAACAGAAACGCGCCGCGCCCCGACTCACGAGACTCGGCGCGTTCGAACACATGGTTAACCGCATTGACCATGCCGTGGCTGGAGCGGAAGTTGGTGCCCAGCGTATGCAGTCGGCCGGTCGTGGCCTGACGGGCACGCAGGTAGGTGTATATGTCGGCACCTCGGAACGCGTAGATCGCCTGCTTCGGGTCGCCGATCAGGAACAGGCCGCACTCGGGATTGTTGTCTTCGATGCGATAGATGCTTTCGAAGATCCGGTATTGCACCGGGTCGGTGTCCTGGAATTCGTCGATCAACGCGACCGGGAACTGCTCTCGAATCAGGGTCGCCAGACGCTCGCCGCCTTCGGACTGCAAAGCGGCATCCAGGCGCAGCAGCATGTCGTCGAAGCCCATCTCCGCGCGGCGACGCTTTTCTTCTTCGAACCGCGCGCCCACCCAGTGGGCTGCGTGTCGCAGAACGGCCGCGTCTGGGGTTGGCAGACCGTCGAGGCTGGCCTTGAGGCCGGGCATTGCGTCCAATCCAGGATGACGGGGTACTTCGCCTTTCCAGGCTTCGGCCATGCCGTCCGGCGTCAGACGAGTGAAGCCGGTGCCGATGTCCAGTTGTTCAAGCGCTTCATCTTCGGCCCAGGCTTTGATTTTTTCGAACCAGGGCTCGAAGTAGCGTGCCTGCATTTTTCGACCGTCGACGCTCTTGCTCGCAACCCCCTGGTGACAAATCACCAGCAGCTCGTCCGCCCATTGGCGCCAAGGCATCTTGAGTTCGAGCAACGCGCTTCGTCGTTCCTGCAAACATTCGCTGATCAGTTCGGCCGGCTCTTTTCCTTCAACACTGTCGCGTTCACTGGCAAACAAACCGCGCACGCGCGGCAACAACGCCGCCGGACCGCCCCAATTGCTGCGGACCCAATTGAGTGCATCGCCTTGCATCGGGTAACAAAACAGCCGCCAGTAATCGCGCAGGACTTCGCCCAGCAAATCGCTGTGATCGGTTTCCAGGGTCTGGGTAAACAGGCTGCCGCTGTCGAAGGCGTGCTCGCGCAGCATGCGCTGACACCAACTGTGGATGGTCGAGACAGCCGCCTCATCCATCCATTGCGCGGCGATGTCCAGGCGGTTAGCGCAGCCCGACCATTGTTCGGGCAGGTACTGATCACGCAGTTCGGCAATGAGGCCATCCGGTGCCGGGGTCTCATCACGGAAGAATCGCGCGGCCTCCGCCAAGCGTGTACGGATACGTTCACGCAGCTCTTTGGTGGCGGCATCGGTGAAGGTCACAACGAGGATTTGCGGCGGCAACAGTTCACGCCCGAAACCACTCGCGTCACTGCCGTGCCCCAGGACAAGGCGCAGATAAAGTGCGGAAATAGTGAAGGTCTTGCCGGTCCCGGCGCTGGCTTCGATCAGTTGACTGCCGCGCAGGGGGAAGGCCAGCGCCAGTGGTGTTTTTGTGGTCATGAACGAGCCCCCTCGCTGGTCAGTGATCGCCACGGGGCTTCAAGCATCGGTTTGTACAAGGCGTTGCACCAGTCGGGGAACGTTTCGTCGGCGAGCAGCGCGTCGTAGTCAGCAAATTGTCGGGTGAGTGCGGGGCTTTCGCGGCGCTCTCCGTCAGTGGTCTGGCCATCGCCTTCATAGGCTTTGCGGGCAGCGGCTTCGGCCTTCAGCGGATCGGTCTGACCAAGCCAGGCGAAGGCCGTTTTGACTGCAACCGGCAGGGGTTGACGCATGCCCGCCTGCCAGGCCTCCAGAAGGTGTCCGAGCGTTTTCAGTGCGACACCCTTCTCCAGCGGCTCCAGCAGCAGGCTATCGTCGCTGGCCACCAGTGCGGTGGTCATCGGTATGCCGCTGGCGCAGGCCACCAGATGATTGACCCAGGGCCGCGTCAATCGGTGCCATTTGCGGTTTTTGATTGAGCCAATGCTGTTGGGGATGGTGGTGACCGACAGCAAGCCACCGTCTGCACGCTGGTGCAAACCACTGAGCCAACCTTCGAGGCGCAGGCCTTCCAACTCGAGGTTCACAGGCAAAGCGCTGGTCAGCGGAGTCGGCCATAGCGCCAGGAGCTGTTGATAACGCTGCAGCAGATCCGGAAGCGGTTCGATCAATTCACGCTGGAGGCATTCGCCGAATCCGGCCATGGGCAGCAGCCCACTGTTTTGCAGGCGTTTGGCCTGGTCATCCAGTGCCTGATCGGCGTGATCAATGCGTCCCATAGCCGCTGCAAGCAAACTGTCACTGAGGTTGTAGCGTTGCAGCGCATCGAGGACAAAGGGTTCTTCATCGGCCAAGGGCACTTCAGCCGCTTCGAAGAACACCTTGAGCCGCTGGCTGAAAAAATGTCGCACGGGATTGCGCAGGAAGTCCTGCAGTTGACCGAGACTTAGTGGCTCCTCTTGTACGTAAGCTTCAAGTACTTCGCCTTCTGCCACCTGATGGGTGATTTGATGAAGTACCTGCCACTCATTGGCGTAGCTGAACAGTGCGTCACCCTCATGGAAGTAACGTGCGCTGAAGGGCTGTAATGGGTGCTCTTGAGTCATGGCCTCCAGCAGGTCCTTGTCCTCATCCTGCAATCGCCAGCCACTGGCGAGATGGTCTCGCAGTTGGCCAATCAGCACGGAGGCCGGACGTTCGCTGTTATCCCGGATGCTTCGGCCCACCCAGCTGATGTAGAGCTGATCTCGTGCCGACAACAGCGCTTCCAACAGAAGATAACGGTCATCTTCACGACGGGAGCGATCGCCTGGGCGGTAGTCACTGCCCATGAGATCGAAATCCAGTGGCGGTTGCGCACGAGGGTAGTCGCCATCGTTCATGCCCAGCAGACAGACGCGTTTAAACGGGATCGCCCGCATCGGCATCAAGGTGCAGAAATTGACGGCACCGGCCAGAAAGCGCTGGGACAGGCGCCCCTGATCCAGTCCGGCCAGCCATGCTTCCCGAACCACGGTCAGCGGCAAATCGTCCTGTAAACCTACGGACTCACAGGTGTCGAGCCAGGTTTCGCGCAACTCTTCGAGCTGGGCGAGCAAGTAGTCATCGTGCTCATTGCTGGCCAGGAAGAACAGCTGCACCAATGCTTGCAAGCGCACGCCCCACTCTTTGGGCGGTGCCGGTTGAGTCAATTCCTGGTGGGCGATTTCCAACGCATCCAGCAGGGCCACCAAAGGCCCGATCAGCGCGGCCTCCAGACCACCAATTTCGTCGTAAGGCTCGATGCCTTCGCACGCAAGGGCACTGCCCACGGCATAACCCAGCAGCATCCGGCGCAGGCCGAATCGCCAACTGTTTTGCTCCAGTGCTTCAGGCAACCCCAGACCCGCACGCTGCTCGGCATTCATACCCCAGCGGATGCCCGCACCTTCGATCCACCGGTGCAGCGTTGGCAGGTCACGCTCCTCGACGCCGAAGCGGGCTCGTAATGCTGGAACGTCCAGCAGGTCGAGGATCTCGCTGACGGGGAAGCGGCTGTCGGGAAGTTTGAGCAGGTGTTCGACCGCGATCAGCAGGGGATCGCGACCACGCTGGCCCTGATCCGCGAGCGTGAAAGGAATGAAACGAGGGTCCTGACGTTCAAGCTGACCGAATACGGCGCGAATATGCGGTGCGTAACTGTCGATGTCCGGGACCATCACAATGATGTCGCGAGGCCTTAGATCGGGATCAGCGCTGAAGCGTGCCAGGAGCTGATCATGAAGGATCTCTACTTCACGCTGGGCACTGTGAGCGATGTGAAAACGGATCGACTCGTCCTGCTCAAGATCGACGGCGGGCCAGCACTCCCGTGTTTCGCTCAGTGGGCGTAATTCGAGAATGTCGTCCTGCAATTGATTGAGCATGTTCTTTGGCTGATTATCGCTGAACAGGTCGATGCGACCGTCACGAAATGCAGCGCTATAGCTGTTGGGATCGTCATAGCTGTCGAGAAGATTGATGTAGTCCCGACCCTGCTTTCCCCAGGCAGCCAGCAGCGGATGAGCATGCTGGTGGAGGGTTTGCGGGTCGAGCACAACGGGCATGCCACTCTTGCGAGACTGACGCTTGTATTGATGCCGGAGCAGGTCTTTATCGGCGACGATGTCGGCCCAATGGTAACGACACGGGTTATGCACACACAGCAAAACCTGACTGAAACGAGCCAGTCCGGCGAGTGCTTCGAGTGCTTGAGCAGGCAGCGAAGAAATCCCGAAAACGATCACCCGTGCAGGCAATCCGCTGGGGGCGACGTCGAGGCTGTTGATGCGTTCGATAAACCGCTGATGAACGCCGGCACGGCTTTGCGCCATGCCTTCCTCACCCACATCCAGCAACAGCGCTCGCCATAATTCGGCCTGCCAGCAGTTGGCCGGGGCCAGTGGCTTGGCTTCGCCTCTGCCGTTGCGCAATTGGTGACGACCTTCTGCCCAGTCTTCGAGCCAGTCGGCGCGGTAGACCTGGTATTGGTCGAACAAGTCGGCGAGTCGCTCAGCTAACTGGTAGCGCTTACGCAAATCGGTGTCATGGGTCAGGAAGCGCTGCAGTGGCTCAAAGTGCGGCTGGTTGATCAGTTGCGGGAGCAGACGCATCAAACGCCAGGTCAGGGGCGCTTTATCGAGCAACGATTTGACCGGGATTTCATCCCGTCCAAGGACCATGCGATAAAGCTGCCACATGAAGCTACCGGGTAACTGCACGTCGATGGCGGCGGCAATACCGCAGCCGCCCATGTCATCCTCTTCCGGATCTTCGGCAAGGGCCAGCTTGAGCCACTGCGCGATGCCATTGCTCTGTACCAAGGCGATTTCATTTTCCAGGGGAGCCAGCGGATAACGCCGCATTACGCTGATCACCAGGCTGCGCAGTTCATTCAGACTGTTGCTTTGAACCACCATAAAAGCAGCATTGAGGGACGTGGCGTCCGGCATAAAGGCTTCCTTGGGAAAATACAAACGCTAGGGCCGAACCTTAGCATTGTCGGGAGACTGTGACAGCCGGGAGCTGTCCGGTAATGCTGTACGAACTTTCCTGCGGGCAAAACAAAACCCCTACCTGCATACGCAGATAGGGGTTTCGGAATTTAATCTTGACGATGACCTACTCTCACATGGGGAAACCCCACACTACCATCGGCGATGCATCGTTTCACTGCTGAGTTCGGGATGGGATCAGGTGGTTCCAATGCTCTATGGTCGTCAAGAAATTCGGTAGCCAGGTCGTTTTCTCTTGCGAGATCACGCTCCAGCGAATGGGTATGCAATAGATTTGTGTGTTTCGTTTCGAATTTTCGACTTTGTATCGTCTTCACACACCGCAATCTGGCCTTTCGACGCAAATTGCTTGGGTGTTATATGGTCAAGCCT
>NZ_AZVV01000011.1:0-307887 GCF_000514395.1 Pseudomonas sp. URMO17WK12:I12 | reverse complement strand
TAATTGCCCGTGAGGCTTGACCATATAACACCCAAGCAATTTGCGTCGAAAGGCCAGATTGCGGTGTGTGAAGACGATACAAAGTCGAAAATTCGAAACGAAACACACAAATCTATTGCATACCCATTCGCTGGAGCGTGATCTCGCAAGAGAAAACGACCTGGCTACCGAATTTCTTGACGACCATAGAGCATTGGAACCACCTGATCCCATCCCGAACTCAGCAGTGAAACGATGCATCGCCGATGGTAGTGTGGGGTTTCCCCATGTGAGAGTAGGTCATCGTCAAGATTAAATTCCGAAACCCCTATCTGCGTATGCAGGTAGGGGTTTTGTTTTGCCCGCAGGAAATCCGTCTTGTCGGTTTTCTATGCAACGGCTCGGGGCATGGCTATCATGCGGGCCTCATTGTGAGGCGAGACTTGCATGCTGACGTTGTTAAAGCTTCTTAAAGATGGCCGGTTCCATTCGGGCCAGACCCTGGGTGCTGCACTGGGGATCAGTCGTAGTGCGGTGTGGAAGCAGCTTCAGCATCTAGAGGCTGAGCTTGGCTTGTCAGTTCATAAGGTGCGCGGTCGCGGATATCAGCTGGCTGCACCGTTGACGCTATTGGATCCTGTCGCCATATCGGACGAGGCGCCTGCTTGTGGCTGGCCAATTTTGCTCTTCGACTCAATAGACTCCACCAACGCTGAGGCCTTGCGCGCTATCGAGCGTGGTCAGGCTGCGCCATTTTTGGTGCTTGCCGAGCGCCAGACAGCTGGTCGCGGGCGGCGAGGGCGTAAGTGGGTCAGCCCTTTTGCAGAGAACGTCTATTACAGCCTGGTATTGCGCATTGACGGTGGAATGCGGCAGCTGGAGGGTTTGAGTCTCGTTGTCGGTCTTGCTGTCATGCAGACATTGCGAGCGCTCGGTGTTCCAGGAGCGGGATTAAAATGGCCCAACGATGTTTTGGTGGGGCAGAAAAAGATCGCCGGGATATTGCTCGAATTGGTGGGTGATCCTGCGGATGTCTGTCACGTAGTGTTGGGTGTTGGAATAAACGTCAATATGCAGATGACTGAAGAGGTTGATCAGCTATGGACGTCAATGCGTCTGGAGTCAGGTAAGGCCTTTGACCGCAATCACCTGGTTTCGGAATTGGGCTCGATGCTCCAGAAATACCTGGCTCGACACCAGTTAGACGGATTTTCCTCTATCCAGTCGGAGTGGGAGCAAAACCATCTTTGGCAGGGGCGGGCAGTGTCTTTGATTGCCGGCGTAAGCCAGATAGATGGTGAGGTATTGGGTATCGACAGTCAGGGGGCTTTGCGCTTGAAAGTAAATGGCGTTGAAAAAGTCTTTAGTGGTGGTGAGCTCAGTTTGAGGTTGCGCGATGATTCTTGAGCTCGACTGTGGAAACAGTTTTATCAAATGGCGTGTGCTCTGTGCAGATGTCCGGCGAGTGTTTAGTGAAGGTGTGGTTGATTCGGATGATGCTTTGTTGGAGGGCTTGAGCAATCTAGATGGGCTCGCACTTAAGCATTGTCGGTTGGTCAGCGTTAGAACGGCTGAAGAAACCGCTGCTTTAGCTTCTATATTGACGCAAGCTTTCGGTGTGTCCGTGGTGTGCGCGACTCCAGCCCGCGAAATGGCCGGAGTACGCAACGGGTATGACGAGTTTGAGCGGCTGGGTCTCGATCGCTGGCTTGCGATGCTCGGAGGGTTTCATCTGGCTTCCGGCGCGTGTCTGGTGCTTGATTTCGGTACCGCTGTGACGGCCGACTTCATTGCAGCGGACGGGGAGCACCTCGGTGGCTTTATCTGTCCTGGGATGCCCTTAATGCGCAACCAGTTGCGAACCCATACTCGAAAAATTCGATACGGTGACCTGGCTGCCGAGCGAGCGCTCGAAAGTCTCGCTCCTGGCCGTACAACCGTCGAAGCGGTAGAGCGAGGGTGCTCTCTTATGCTGAGGGGGTTTGTCCTGACTCAGTTGGAGTTGGCGCGTAGTTACTGGGGGGATGAGTTTACTGTATTCCTTACCGGGGGCGATGCGACGCTGGTTTCCGGAATCGTGCCCGAAGCCAGGCTGGTTCCAGACCTGATTTTTGTAGGTTTAGCGATGGCATGTCCATTGTCCTGAGGTTTTTATGCGCTGGTTGTTCCTCTTGCTGCTCGTACTCAACGTCTTCTATTACATTTGGCATCAACAAGAGGCCCCGCTGCGGGCGAAAGATGTAACGCCTTTGAGCTTGTACCGAGGGGCGCAACAGGATATTCGCTTGTTAAGCGAGGCGGCGGAAACGACTCGAGATAAAGGAAAATCCGCAGAGGCGGTTAATGGTTGTCTCTATTTGGGGGGCTTTGCTCGCCAGGAGACCGTCCTGCTGGTAGGGCGCCGACTGGGAGAGATAGGCGTCAAGTATCAGTCTTTGCCGAAAGACGCCGTCGAGTCGTCTGGTTATTGGGTGCGTGTAGCCCCCGAAAGCCAGCGTTTGCTGGATGATTTGCAGCTGCTAAACCTTTCTAAAGAATTCAATGAGTTAAAACATAAAATAATGCCGTGTGAGGGGGTTGCACCGGCTGAATAGTTTGCATAGAATGGCGCCCGCTTCGCAGTGAAGACCTTTAGCGGTCAGCAGTGCGGAAGCGGTGTCAATGCAGCTAACCTCAGGTTTTTAATGAGAAAAATGCTTGACAGAAGGCTGGCATGATGTAGAATGCCGGCTCGCTTAGGAGGGGTTCCCGAGCGGCCAAAGGGATCAGACTGTAAATCTGACGTCTACGACTTCGAAGGTTCGAATCCTTCCCCCTCCACCAATTTTAGCGAGAGCTGCAAGCTCCGCGGGTATAGTTTAGTGGTAGAACCTCAGCCTTCCAAGCTGATGATGCGGGTTCGATTCCCGCTACCCGCTCCAAGTTTGCAGATCCTGCAAAGTGTTACGCTCTTGTAGCTCAGTTGGTAGAGCACACCCTTGGTAAGGGTGAGGTCAGCGGTTCAAATCCGCTCAAGAGCTCCATATAACAAGGCAGATATGAAAATATCTGCCTTTGTTTTAATGGTTGATATTACTTGCTCAATTCTTTTGTTGGGGGTTGTTTCGATGGCTAAGGAAAAGTTCGATCGTTCGCTGCCGCACGTTAACGTTGGTACTATCGGTCACGTTGACCATGGTAAGACTACGCTGACTGCTGCTCTGACTCGCGTTTGCTCCGAGGTTTTCGGTTCGGCCATCGTTGATTTCGATAAAATCGACAGCGCGCCAGAAGAAAAAGCTCGCGGTATCACCATTAACACTGCACACGTCGAGTACAACTCGAAGATTCGTCACTATGCTCACGTTGACTGCCCAGGTCACGCTGACTATGTGAAGAACATGATTACTGGTGCTGCCCAGATGGACGGCGCTATCCTGGTTTGCTCGGCCGCTGATGGTCCGATGCCGCAAACCCGTGAGCACATCCTGCTGTCCCGTCAGGTAGGCGTTCCGTACATCGTGGTTTTCCTGAACAAGGCTGACCTGGTAGACGACGCTGAGCTGCTGGAACTGGTTGAGATGGAAGTGCGCGATCTGCTGAGCACTTACGACTTCCCGGGCGACGACACTCCGATCATCATCGGTTCGGCGCGTATGGCTCTGGAAGGTAAAGACGACAACGAAATGGGCACCACTGCCGTTCGTAAACTGGTTGAGACTCTGGACAGCTACATCCCAGAACCGGTTCGTCTGACCGACAAGCCGTTCCTGATGCCAATCGAAGACGTATTCTCGATCTCCGGTCGCGGTACTGTTGTGACTGGTCGTATCGAGCGCGGTATCGTTCGCGTTCAGGATCCACTGGAAATCGTTGGTCTGCGTGACACTACCGTCACCACCTGCACCGGTGTTGAAATGTTCCGTAAGCTGCTCGACGAAGGTCGTGCTGGCGAGAACTGCGGCGTGCTGCTGCGCGGCACCAAGCGTGACGACGTTGAGCGTGGCCAGGTTCTGGTTAAGCCGGGTTCGGTTAAGCCGCACACCAAGTTCACCGCAGAAGTTTACGTTCTGAGCAAGGAAGAAGGCGGCCGTCATACTCCGTTCTTCAAAGGCTACCGTCCACAGTTCTACTTCCGTACTACTGACGTGACTGGTAACTGCGAGCTGCCAGAAGGCGTTGAAATGGTAATGCCAGGTGACAACATTCAGATGACTGTTACCCTGATCAAAACCATCGCGATGGAAGACGGTCTGCGCTTCGCTATCCGTGAAGGCGGCCGTACCGTTGGTGCTGGCGTTGTAGCTAAAATCATCGAGTAATTATCTCTTCTGAGATAGCTCGGTTTTTTTGAGAAGGCCTCCGCTTAGCGGGGGCCTTTTTTATTGGGTTGACACCTATCTGGGGCGTCTATAGAATTGCGCCTCCTTTTAACGGGCGTATTGCGCTCGGTGGGAATAGCAGCCGGAGTCTGAAATCCAATGCAAAATCAGCAAATCCGTATCAGGTTGAAGGCTTTTGACCATCGCCTGATCGACCAATCCACCCAGGAAATCGTGGAAACCGCGAAACGTACTGGTGCTCAAGTGCGTGGTCCAATTCCACTGCCTACCCGTAAAGAGCGGTTCACCGTTCTGGTCTCCCCGCACGTCAACAAAGACGCGCGTGACCAGTACGAGATCCGTACTCATAAGCGCGTTCTGGACATCGTCCAGCCAACGGATAAAACCGTTGATGCTCTTATGAAGCTTGATCTTGCGGCCGGTGTGGAAGTGCAGATCAGCCTCGGCTAAGACTCGGTCTTAGTCGTGTAACGCTCTGAAATGGGCGGCCATAGCGGGTGAAAGCCCCGTACACTCATGAGGTTTACAACATGACTATTGGTGTAGTCGGTCGTAAATGCGGTATGACCCGTATTTTCACCGAAGAAGGTGTCTCCATTCCGGTCACGGTCATTGAGATCGAACCGAATCGCGTCACCCAGTTCAAAACTGAAGAGACCGATGGCTATCGTGCAGTGCAAGTCACTGTAGGCGAGCGTCGTGCTTCGCGTGTTACAGCTGCTCAAGCTGGCCACTTCGCTAAAGCGAACGTTGCTGCTGGTCGTACCGTAATGGAATTCCGTCTTGAAGAAGGCGAGTACCAGGCCGGCGATCTGATCAACGCTGAAATCTTCGCCGCTGGTCAACTGGTTGATGTAACCGGTCAGTCCAAGGGTAAAGGCTTCCAGGGTACGATCAAGCGTTGGAACTTCCGCGGGCAAGATAATACCCACGGTAACTCCGTGTCCCACCGCGTTCCAGGCTCTATCGGCCAGTGCCAGACTCCTGGTCGTGTATTCAAGGGCAAAAAAATGTCCGGTCATATGGGCGCTGAGCGCGTGACCGTGCAGTCCCTCGAAGTAGTGCGCGTGGACGCTGAACGCAATCTGTTGTTGGTCAAGGGCGCTGTTCCTGGCGCTACTGGCGGCAACTTGGTTGTACGTCCAGCAGCCAAGGCTCGCGGTTAAGGGGAAGCTGACATGCAATTAAATGTAAATGACGCTCAAGCGATCGAAGTTTCCGAACTGACATTTGGCGGCGAATTCAACGAGACGCTGGTTCACCAAGCAGTCGTGGCCTACATGGCCGGCGGCCGTCAGGGTTCCAAGCAGCAAAAGACCCGTTCCGACGTTCGTGGTGGCGGTAAGCGCCCATGGCGTCAGAAAGGTACTGGCCGTGCTCGTGCCGGTACTATCCGTAGCCCAATCTGGCGTGGCGGCGGTACCACTTTCGCAGCTCGTCCTCAGGATCACACCCAGAAGCTGAACAAGAAGATGTATCGCGCAGCAATGCGTTCCATCCTTGCTGAGCTGGTGCGTACTGATCGTCTGGTAGTGGTTCAGGACTTCGCTGTTGATGCACCGAAGACCAAAGATCTGCTGAACAAACTGACCGGCATGGGCTTGACTGACGTCTTGATCGTGTCTGAAGTCGTTGATCAGAACCTGTACCTGGCTGCTCGTAACCTGCCACACGTTGATGTACGTGACGTGCAAGGTTCCGATCCAGTTAGTCTGATCGCATACGACAAGGTGTTGATCACCGTGTCGGCCGTGAAGAAATTCGAGGAGCTGCTGGGATGAACCAGGAACGCGTATTTAAAGTTCTGCTTGGCCCGCACGTTTCCGAGAAGGCTACGGTTCTGGCTGACAAGAAAGGCCAGTTCGTTTTCAAGGTTGCAACTGACGCAACCAAGCTGGAAATCAAGAAGGCCGTCGAAAGCCTGTTCAGCGTGAAAGTAGAGCGTGTTACTACCCTGAATGTTCTGGGTAAGAGCAAGCGCACTGCTCGCGGTCTGGGCAAGCGTAATGACTGGAAGAAGGCAGTTATCTCCCTTCAGCCAGGCCAAGATCTCGATTTCAGCAGCAGTGCTGAGTAAGGAAGGGGTGCATCATGGCAATCGTTAAATGCAAACCGACTTCCCCTGGCCGCCGTTTTGTGGTCAAGGTGGTCAATCAGGAGCTGCATAAAGGCGCTCCTCACGCACCGCTGCTCGAGAAAAAATCGAAGACTGGTGGTCGTAACAACAATGGTCGCATTACCACTCGTCACATCGGTGGTGGCCATAAGCAGCATTATCGTCTGGTCGATTTCCGTCGCAACGACAAAGATGGCATCTCTGCCACTGTCGAGCGTATTGAATACGATCCAAACCGTACTGCTCACATCGCTCTGCTGCTGTACGCAGATGGCGAGCGTCGCTACATCATCGCCCCTAAAGGCGTGAGTGCTGGTGACCAGCTGATCGCAGGTGCTCTGGCACCGATCAAGCCGGGCAACGCTCTGCAACTGCGTAACATTCCAGTTGGTAGCACCGTACACGGCATCGAATTGAAGCCAGGTAAAGGCGCACAGATCGCTCGTTCCGCTGGTGCTTCGGCTCAGCTGATCGCTCGTGAAGGTGTCTACGTGACCCTGCGTCTGCGTTCTGGTGAGATGCGTAAAGTGCTGGCTGAATGCCGCGCGACCCTGGGTGAAGTCTCGAACTCCGAGCACAGCCTGCGTTCGCTGGGTAAAGCTGGTGCCAAACGCTGGCGTGGCGTTCGCCCAACCGTTCGTGGTGTTGCCATGAACCCGGTTGACCACCCACATGGTGGTGGTGAAGGTCGTACCTCTGGTGGTCGTCATCCGGTATCGCCATGGGGCTTCCCGACTAAGGGCGCGAAGACTCGTGGTAATAAGCGTACCGACAAAATGATCGTCCGTCGTCGCAAGTAAATAGAGGGATACGACAGTGCCACGTTCTCTGAAAAAAGGTCCTTTTATCGATCTTCACCTACTGAAGAAGATCGAAGTGGCGGCGGAAAAGAATGATCGCAAACCGGTGAAAACCTGGTCGCGTCGTTCGATGATCCTGCCACAAATGGTCGGTTTGACCATCGCAGTACACAACGGTCGTCAACACGTCCCAGTTCTCGTTAACGAAGACATGGTCGGCCACAAACTGGGCGAGTTCGCCGGTACCCGCACTTATCGTGGGCACGTGGCAGACAAGAAAGCCAAGCGTTAAGGGGTTAGGAAATGGAAGTAGCCGCTAAGTTGTCGGGCGCTCGAATCTCCGCCCAGAAAGCCCGCTTGGTCGCCGACCAGATCCGCGGGAAGAAGGTGGGCGAAGCGCTCAACTTGTTGGCTTTCAGCAGTAAGAAAGCCGCCGAGATCATGAAGAAAGTGCTGGAGTCGGCCGTAGCCAACGCCGAGCATAACGAAGGCGCAGACGTTGATGACCTTAAAGTCAGCACCGTTTTCGTCAACGAAGGGCGTTCGCTGAAGCGCATCATGCCACGTGCCAAAGGCCGTGCTGATCGCATCGTCAAGCGGTCTTGCCATATCACTGTCAAGGTTGCTGACAAGTAACGGAGTCGAAGAGATGGGTCAGAAAGTACATCCCATTGGCATTCGCCTGGGAATCGTCAAGGAGCACACCTCCGTCTGGTACGCAGACGGTCGGACTTATGCGGACTATTTGTTCGCTGATCTGAAGGTGCGTGAGTATCTCCAAGACAAACTAAAAAGCGCGTCCGTAAGCCGTATCGATATCCATCGTCCGGCTCAGACTGCACGTATCACCATCCACACCGCTCGTCCAGGTATCGTTATCGGGAAGAAAGGTGAAGATGTTGAGAAACTGCGTCAGGACCTGACCAAGCAAATGGGTGTGCCTGTGCACATCAATATCGAAGAGATCCGCAAGCCGGAGCTCGACGGTATGCTGGTTGCGCAGAGCGTAGCTCAGCAGCTGGAGCGTCGCGTAATGTTCCGTCGCGCTATGAAGCGCGCTGTTCAGAACGCCATGCGCATTGGTGCCAAAGGCATCAAAATCCAAGTGAGCGGTCGTCTCGGCGGTGCTGAAATCGCACGTACTGAATGGTATCGCGAAGGTCGTGTGCCACTGCACACCCTGCGTGCCGACATCGACTATGCCAACTACGAAGCTCACACCACTTACGGTGTGATCGGTGTAAAGGTTTGGATCTTCAAAGGCGAAGTAATTGGTGGTCGCCAAGAAGAACTGAAACCACAAGCACCAGCGCCTCGTAAAAAAGCTGCTAAGTAAGGGGTACGCCAAATGTTGCAACCAAAGCGTACGAAGTTCCGCAAGCAGATGACAGGCCACAACCGTGGTCTGGCACAGCGCGGTAGCAAAGTCAGCTTCGGCGAATATGCGCTGAAGTCTGTAGCTCGTGGTCGTCTCACCGCTCGTCAGATCGAGTCAGCGCGTCGTGCTCTGACCCGTCACGTTAAACGTGGCGGCAAGATCTGGATCCGTGTATTCCCGGACAAGCCTATTTCCAAAAAGCCCCTCGAAGTTCGGATGGGTAAAGGTAAGGGTAGTGTGGAGTACTGGGTTGCCCAGATTCAGCCAGGCAAAGTCCTGTATGAAATCGAGGGTGTTTCTGAAGAGCTGGCGCGTGAGGCTTTTGCCCTGGCTGCTGCAAAGCTGCCGCTCGCCACCGCCTTTGTTAAACGGACGGTGATGTGATGAAAGCGAATGAACTTCGTGAAAAATCCGCACAGCAGCTGAACGAGCAACTGCTCGGCTTGCTGCGCGACCAGTTCAATCTGCGTATGCAGAAAGCAACTGGCCAGTTGGGGCAGTCTCATCTGCTCTCGCAAGTTAAGCGTGACATCGCTCGCGTGAAGACTGTGCTCAACCAGCAGGCAGGTAAGTAATCATGGCTGAAGCCGAAAAAACTGTCCGTACGCTGACTGGCCGTGTTGTCAGCGACAAGATGGACAAAACCATCACCGTACTGATCGAGCGTCGCGTTAAGCACCCGATCTACGGTAAATACGTTAAGCGTTCGACTAAGCTGCACGCGCACGACGAAACCAATCAGTGCCACATCGGCGACAAAGTCACTATTCGTGAAACTCGTCCTTTGGCCAAGACCAAGTCTTGGGCGCTGGTTGATGTTCTCGAACGCGCTGTGGAAGTCTAAGGACTAGGGGTCGGAGAAATTATATGATTCAGACTCAATCCATGCTCGATGTGGCCGATAACAGCGGCGCTCGCCGTGTTATGTGCATCAAGGTGCTGGGTGGCTCCCATCGTCGTTACGCTGGTATCGGTGACATCATCAAAGTTACCGTGAAGGAAGCAATTCCTCGCGGTAAAGTGAAAAAAGGCCAAGTGATGACTGCTGTTGTAGTCCGCACTCGTCACGGCGTACGTCGTGCTGATGGCTCCATTATCCGCTTTGATGGCAACGCTGCTGTTCTTCTGAACAACAAGCAAGAGCCGATCGGCACCCGTATCTTTGGGCCAGTGACCCGTGAACTTCGTACTGAGAAGTTCATGAAGATCGTCTCGCTCGCCCCAGAAGTGCTGTAAGGAGATCCGACATGCAAAAGATTCGTCGTGACGACGAGATCATCGTGATCGCCGGCAAAGACAAAGGTAAGCGCGGTAAGGTGCTTAAGGTTCTCGCAAATAACCGTCTGGTTATCGGCGGTCTGAACCTGGTTAAGCGTCATACCAAGCCTAACCCGATGTCGGGCGTACAAGGCGGTATCGTCGAAAAAGAAGCTCCACTGGACGCTTCTAACGTCGCCATTTTCAACGGCGAAACCAACAAGGCTGACCGCGTTGGTTTCAAAGTAGAAGACGGCAAGAAAATTCGTGTCTTCAAGTCGACCCAAAAAGCGGTTGATGCTTGAACACTGCTAGGTAGAAGACCATGGCACGACTAAAAGAGATTTACTGGAAGGAAATCGCACCGAAACTTAAGGAAGAACTTAAGCTTTCGAACGTGATGGAAGTTCCACGCGTTACAAAAATCACCCTGAACATGGGTCTGGGCGAAGCAGTCGGTGACAAAAAAGTCATCGAGCACGCTGTTGCCGACCTGGAAAAGATCACCGGCCAGAAAGTCGTTGTGACCTACGCTCGGAAATCCATCGCTGGCTTTAAAGTCCGTGAAGGTTGGCCGATCGGCGTCAAAGTGACCCTGCGCCGTGAGCGTATGTACGAGTTCCTGGATCGTCTGCTGTCGATCTCCCTGCCTCGGGTTCGCGACTTCCGCGGCCTGAATGCCAAGTCCTTCGATGGTCGTGGTAACTACAGCATGGGCGTTAAAGAGCAGATCATCTTCCCGGAAATCGACTACGACAAGATCGATGCTCTCCGCGGTCTGGACATTACCCTGACCACCACTGCCAAGAACGATGATGAAGGTCGCGCCCTGTTGCGTGCTTTCAAATTCCCGTTCCGCAACTGATTGGAGTAGGAAAATGGCCAAGATGAGCATGAAAAACCGCGAGCTGAAGCGTCAGCTCACGGTTGCCAAGTACGCCAAAAAGCGTGCAGCACTGAAAGCTATCATCGTTGATCTGAACGCAAGTCCAGAAGCACGTTGGGAAGCTACAGTAGCTCTGCAGAAGCAGCCACGTGACGCAAGCGCCTCGCGCATGCGTAACCGCTGCCGCCTGACCGGTCGTCCACACGGCGTTTACCGCAAGTTCGGCCTCGGCCGTAACAAACTGCGTGAAGCTGCAATGCGTGGTGACGTACCTGGTCTGGTTAAAGCCAGCTGGTAAGCACTATCAAAGTCTCGGTGTTCGGGATCGCAAGATCCTGACCACCGGTGACCTTGAACTTGAATCAAGCCCCTTTTGGGGCTTGATTCATTTGTGGGGTGTGTCTAGAATACCCGGCTCGCCTGAGCCCGTGCTTTTTCCGCATGGATGAGCTCGGCGACAAGTAGTAGCCGCAAGGCTAATTTTTTTGTATTAGGAGCGTCTAGCCCATGAGTATGCAGGACCCGTTAGCGGACATGCTAACTCGAATCCGTAATGCCCAGATGGCTGAAAAGTCCGTCGTAAGCATGCCATCTTCTACTTTGAAGGTAGCTGTTGCCAAAGTCCTGAAGGACGAAGGTTACATTGCGGGTTATCAGATCAGCAGCGAAATCAAACCACTGCTGTCCATCGAGCTGAAGTACTTCGAAGGCCGTCCGGTCATCGAGGAAGTGAAGCGCGTTAGCCGTCCAGGCCTGCGTCAGTACAAGTCCGTCGATGATCTGCCAAAAGTTCGTGGCGGTCTCGGTGTGTCTATCGTCTCCACCAACAAAGGTGTGATGACGGATCGTGCTGCGCGCGCTGCCGGTGTCGGCGGCGAAGTTCTTTGCACTGTGTTCTAAGGGGGGATAAGCATGTCACGCGTCGCTAAGAACCCCGTTAAGCTGCCAGCCGGTGTCGAAGTCAAATTCGCAGGCCAACAGCTTTCGGTGAAGGGTGCCAAGGGCACTCTCGAACTGAACATCCATTCGTCCGTTGAGATCGTTGAAGAAGCTGGTGAGCTGCGTTTCGCTGCTCGCAATGGCGATCAACAAACTCGCGCAATGGCTGGTACCACTCGTGCGTTGGTAAACAACATGGTCCAAGGCGTAAGCCAAGGCTTCGAGCGCAAGCTCCAGCTGGTCGGTGTTGGTTACAAAGCGCAAGCAAAAGGCACAGTGCTGAACCTGGCTCTTGGCTTCTCGCACCCAGTGGATTATGAACTGCCGGAAGGCATCACCGCTGAGACTCCTAGCCAGACCGATATCCTGATCAAGGGCATCGATAAGCAGCTGGTAGGTCAAGTGGCCGCCGAGATCCGCGACTTCCGTCCACCAGAGCCGTACAAAGGCAAAGGTGTGCGCTACGCGGACGAAGTCGTCCGTCGTAAAGAAGCCAAGAAGAAGTAGGGCATAGCAAATGACCGACAAAAAAGTTACTCGACTGCGTCGCGCTCGCAAAGCACGCCTGAAAATGCACGAACTCGAAGTCGTGCGTCTCTGCGTGTTCCGCTCGTCGCAGCACATCTACGCCCAGGTCATTTCGGCCGACGGCAACAAAGTCCTGGCATCTGCCTCGACTTTGGATAAAGAACTGCGTGATGGCGCCACTGGCAACATCGACGCGGCCACTAAGGTTGGCCAGCTGGTCGCTACGCGTGCTAAAGCCGCTGGCGTCTCGCAGGTGGCTTTCGACCGCTCTGGCTTCAAGTACCACGGCCGCGTCAAGGCGCTGGCTGATGCTGCTCGTGAAGCTGGGCTGGAGTTCTAAGTTATGTCAAATAACGACCAAAAGCGCGACGAAGGCTACATCGAGAAGCTGGTTCAAGTTAACCGCGTAGCCAAAACCGTTAAAGGCGGCCGTATCTTCACTTTCACCGCGTTGACCGTGGTTGGTGATGGTAAAGGGCGTGTTGGCTTCGGCCGTGGCAAGTCGCGTGAAGTGCCTGCTGCGATCCAGAAGGCAATGGAAGCTGCTCGCCGCAACATGATCCAAGTTGATCTGAACGGCACCACTCTGCAGTACGCAATGAAGTCCGGTCACGGCGCTTCGAAGGTGTACATGCAGCCTGCTTCTGAAGGTACCGGTATCATCGCTGGCGGCGCTATGCGTGCTGTCCTCGAAGTTGCTGGCGTTCAGAACGTTCTGGCCAAGTGCTACGGCTCGACTAACCCGGTAAACGTGGTTCACGCCACTTTCAAAGGTTTGAAAGCTATGCAGTCTCCTGAATCCATTGCCGCCAAGCGTGGCAAAAGCGTCAAGGAGATCTTCTGATCATGGCTACCGTTAAAGTTACGCTGATCAAAAGCATGACCGGCCGTATCCCTAACCACAAACTGTGCGTTAAGGGTCTGGGTCTGCGTCGCATCGGTCACACTGTAGAAGTACTTGATACTCCCGAGAATCGCGGGATGATCAACAAGGCTTACTACATGCTGCGTGTCGAGGGTTAATCGATGAAACTCAATGATCTGAGTCCAGCGCCGGGTTCCCGTCGCGAAAAGCATCGTCCGGGCCGTGGTATCGGTAGTGGTTTGGGCAAGACCGGTGGCCGTGGCCACAAAGGTCAGTCCTCCCGCTCCGGTGGCACCATTGCTCCAGGCTTTGAAGGCGGTCAACAGCCGCTGCATCGTCGCCTGCCGAAGTTCGGTTTCGTTTCCCTGAAGGCCATGGACCGCGCAGAAGTGCGTCTGTCCGAGCTGGCTAAAGTGGAAGGCGACATCGTCACCGTGCAGTCCCTGAAAGATGCCAACGTGATCAACGTCAACGTTCAGCGTGTGAAAATCATGCTGTCCGGCGAAGTTACTCGCGCTGTCACCATCGGAAAGGGAATCGGCGCCACCAAAGGTGCGCGTGCGGCTATCGAAGCAGCTGGCGGCAAGTTCGAGGAATAAATGGCTAAGCAAGGTGCTCTCTCTGCGCTCGGCAAAGGCGGTATGTCTGAACTCTGGGCTCGTCTGCGTTTTCTGTTCCTGGCGATTATCGTCTACCGAATAGGCGCACACATCCCGGTTCCAGGTATCAACCCGGACCGACTCGCGGACCTGTTTCGACAGAATGAGGGGACCATTCTTAGCTTGTTCAACATGTTTTCCGGCGGCGCGCTGGAACGGATGAGCATCTTTGCACTGGGGATCATGCCGTACATTTCGGCATCGATCATCATGCAACTGATGACCGCCGTCAGCCCGCAGCTGGAACAGTTGAAGAAGGAAGGTGAAGCTGGCCGTCGCAAGATCAGCCAGTACACCCGCTACGGCACTGTCGTCCTCGCTCTCGTTCAGGCAATTGGCATGTCCATTGGTCTGGCAGGGCAGGGCGTTGCGTTCACTGGTGACTTTGGCTTCCATTTCGTCGCGGTATCCACTTTTGTGGCTGGTGCGATGTTCATGATGTGGCTGGGTGAGCAGATTACTGAGCGTGGTGTTGGCAACGGTATCTCGATGTTGATTTTTTCGGGTATCGTCGCCGGTCTTCCGAGAGCGATCGGGCAGTCTTTCGAGTCTGCACGTCAGGGTGATATCAACATCTTCGCCCTGGTTGCCATCGGTTTGCTGGCAGTAGCGATTATCGGTTTCGTGGTGTTCATTGAGCGTGGTCAGCGTCGTATTGCTGTTCACTACGCCAAGCGTCAGCAGGGCCGTAAGGTCTTTGCTGCGCAGACTAGCCACTTGCCGCTGAAGGTGAACATGGCCGGTGTTATTCCGGCCATTTTCGCGAGCAGCATTTTGCTGTTCCCGGCTTCGTTGGGTGCCTGGTTTGGTCAGTCTGAAGGTATGGGCTGGTTGCAGGACATCTCGCAGTCGATCGCTCCTGGTCAGCCGTTGAATATTCTGCTGTTTAGTGCAGGGATTATTTTCTTCTGCTTCTTCTATACGGCGTTGATGTTCAATCCGAAAGACGTAGCGGAAAACCTGAAGAAGTCCGGTGCCTTTATTCCGGGCATCCGTCCAGGTGAGCAGTCTGCGCGCTACATTGATGGCGTTCTGACCCGCTTGACCATGTTCGGTGCTCTTTACATGACGGCCGTGTGCCTGTTGCCCCAGTTCCTGGTGGTTGCAGCAAACGTACCGTTCTACCTTGGCGGGACCTCGTTGCTGATCGTCGTCGTGGTTGTGATGGACTTCATGTCCCAAGTACAATCGCACCTCGTTTCGCACCAGTACGAATCCCTGATGAAGAAAGCCAACCTGAAGGGTTACGGCAGCGGCATGTTGCGCTGAGTACCCATAAGGTTCGAGGAGTTGGTGATGAAAGTTCGTGCATCGGTGAAAAAGCTGTGCCGTAACTGCAAAATTATTCGCCGCGAAGGTGTTGTTCGAGTAATTTGCAGCGCGGAACCGCGTCACAAACAGCGCCAAGGCTGAGTGTGATTGTGCTTCAAGCCCGGTAGCTAGTGCGCTACCGGGTTGATTATTTGTTATTACAGCGATATTATCTCGCGCCCTATTTCTTGGCTTCCGGGGCGTAGGTAGCTGTCAATTGGAGTCCCACTGAATGGCCCGTATTGCAGGCGTTAACATTCCAGATAACAAGCATACTGTTATCTCGCTGACCTACATCTATGGTGTTGGTCGCACTACTGCACAGAAGATCTGTGCAGTGACTGGGGTAAACCCAGCCGCAAAGATCAAAGATCTGAGCGACGAGCAGATTGAACAGCTGCGTGGCGAAGTGGCGAAGTTCACCACTGAAGGTGACCTGCGTCGCGAAATCAACATGAAAATCAAGCGTTTGATGGACCTCGGTTGCTATCGCGGTCTGCGTCATCGTCGTGGTCTTCCAGTGCGCGGTCAGCGTACCAAGACTAACGCGCGTACCCGTAAAGGTCCGCGTAAGCCGATCCGCAAGTAATCGCCCCCGCGAATCGACAGGAAAATTATCATGGCAAAACCTGCTGCTCGTCCTCGTAAAAAAGTTAAAAAGACAGTGGTTGATGGCATCGCCCACATCCATGCATCTTTTAACAACACAATCGTGACCATCACCGACCGTCAAGGCAACGCTCTTTCCTGGGCTACCTCCGGTGGTTCGGGTTTCCGCGGTTCCCGCAAGTCCACCCCGTTTGCTGCTCAAGTAGCTGCTGAACGTGCTGGTCAAGCTGCGCTGGAATACGGTCTGAAAAACCTCGACGTTAACGTCAAAGGTCCAGGCCCAGGTCGTGAATCTGCAGTCCGCGCTTTGAACGGCTGTGGCTACAAGATCGCCAGCATCACCGACGTGACGCCAATCCCGCACAACGGGTGCCGTCCGCCGAAGAAGCGCCGCGTGTAATCCAGGAGATTGTAAAGAATGGCTCGTTACATTGGTCCAAAATGCAAACTCGCTCGTCGCGAAGGCACCGATCTCTTTCTGAAGAGCGGCGTGCGCGCGATCGAATCGAAGTGCAACATTGAAGCAGCACCTGGTATCCACGGCCAACGCCGCGGTCGCCAGTCCGATTACGGCACCCAACTGCGTGAAAAGCAGAAGGTCCGTCGTATCTACGGCGTTCTCGAGCGTCAATTCAGCGGCTACTACAAAGAAGCTGCTGGCAAGAAAGGTGCAACCGGTGAAAACCTGCTGCAACTGCTCGAATGCCGTCTGGACAACGTTGTATACCGTATGGGTTTTGGCTCTACTCGTGCCGAATCCCGTCAGCTGGTATCGCACAAATCCGTCAGCGTTAACGGTCAGACCGTAAACGTACCGTCGTACCAGGTTCGTGCTGGTGACGTGGTCGCGATTCGCGAGAAAGCAAAGAACCAACTTCGCATTGTCCAAGCTCTCGATCTGTGTGCCCAACGTGGCCGCGTAGAATGGGTAGAAGTAGACACTGAGAAGAAGTCGGGCGTTTTCAAGAACGTTCCAGCTCGCAGTGATCTGTCCGCCGACATCAACGAAAGCCTGATTGTCGAGCTCTACTCCAAGTAAGGGCTAGAAAATAGGTGCATCCATGCAGATTTCGGTAAATGAGTTCCTGACACCCCGCCACATTGATGTGCAGGTTGTCAGTCCAACCCGCGCCAAGATCACTCTCGAGCCTCTCGAGCGTGGTTTCGGCCACACCCTGGGCAACGCGCTGCGCCGCATCCTGTTGTCCTCAATGCCCGGCTGTGCAGTAGTCGAGGCCGAGATTGACGGTGTACTCCATGAGTACAGCGCCATCGAAGGCGTACAGGAAGACGTAATTGAAATCCTGTTGAACCTTAAAGGTCTGGCTATCAAGCTGCACGGTCGTGACGAAGTTACGCTGACCTTGTCGAAGAAGGGTTCGGGGGTGGTTACCGCTGCCGATATTCAGCTGGATCATGATGTCGAGATCGTTAACCCCGATCACGTAATCGCTAACCTGGCGTCTAACGGCGCCCTGAACATGAAGCTCACCGTAGCTCGTGGTCGTGGTTATGAACCGGCAGACTCGCGTCAGAGCGATGAAGACGAAAGCCGCAGCATCGGTCGCTTGCAGCTTGACTCTTCGTTCAGCCCGGTTCGCCGTATCGCATACGTGGTGGAAAACGCCCGTGTCGAGCAGCGTACTAACCTGGACAAGCTGGTTATTGATCTGGAAACCAACGGTACCCTGGATCCTGAAGAGGCTATCCGCCGCGCTGCAACCATTCTGCAACAGCAGTTGGCTGCGTTCGTCGATCTCAAAGGTGACAGTGAGCCAGTGGTTGTCGAGCAGGAAGACGAGATCGATCCGATCCTGCTTCGCCCGGTTGACGATCTGGAACTGACTGTACGTTCGGCTAACTGCCTTAAGGCGGAAAACATCTACTACATCGGTGACCTGATTCAGCGTACCGAAGTAGAGCTGTTGAAGACTCCGAACCTTGGCAAGAAATCCTTGACTGAAATCAAGGACGTTCTGGCCTCCCGCGGTCTGTCCCTCGGCATGCGCCTCGACAACTGGCCGCCTGCAAGTCTTAAGAAGGACGACAAGGCGACTGCCTGATCGTCGTAATCACCGAACGTCGTGTTTGGTAAGGAATGAACCATGCGTCATCGTAAAAGTGGTCGTCACCTGAGCCGCACTAGCTCGCACCGCAAGGCCATGTTTCAAAACATGGCAGTGTCGCTGTTCGAGCACGAGCTGATCAAAACTACACTGCCGAAAGCTAAAGAACTGCGTCGCGTTGCTGAGCCGCTGATCACTTTGGCCAAGACAGACAGCCTGGCTAACCGCCGTCTGGCTTTCGACCGTACTCGTTCGAAAGCTATCGTTGGCAAGCTCTTCAACGACCTGGGCAAGCGTTACGCTACCCGTGAGGGTGGCTACCTGCGCATCCTCAAGTGCGGCTTCCGCACTGGCGACAACGCGCCTATGGCGTACGTCGAGTTGGTTGATCGTGCTACTGCCGGCGAAGCTGTATCCGCCGAGTAAGACGTCAGTCTGAAACGAAAAACCGGGCCTAGTGCCCGGTTTTTTGTGCCTGTAAGAAACGCGCGGTTTATACAAGCTTTCCTGCGTTTCATGCCTTCATTCTGTTAACGGCATTCGTTGGTAGTATTTTTCTATTGATCTCTGCAAATTAATGAATTTGTAGCCTTCTTGATCAATGGTCAATACTCCGTCCCAAGCCGATTAGCCGGCAGCTATAGACTGACAAAGGAAGAGATCGCATGAGCCAAAGTAAAACGCTTACCACCGCCAGTGGCGCTCCTGTCGCCGATAACCAGAATTCCCGTTCCGCCGGCCCCCGTGGCCCGCTGCTGCTCGACGACTTTCACCTGATCGAGAAGCTTGCCCACTTCAACCGCGAAAACATCCCGGAACGCCGTGTACACGCCAAGGGCTCGGGTGCTTACGGTACGTTCACCGTCACGCGGGATATCACCGAGTACACTAGCGCCAAACTGTTTGAGTCCGTCGGCAAGCAAACCTCCACTTTCCTGCGGTTCTCCACCGTTGGCGGTGAGCGTGGTTCGGCCGATACCGAGCGCGATCCACGTGGTTTTGCCCTGAAGTTCTACACCGAAGAAGGTAACTGGGACATTGTTGGCAACAACACGCCCGTGTTCTTCATCCGTGATCCGTTGAAATTTCCGGACTTCATCCACACGCAAAAGCGCCTGCCTCAAAGCAACCTGAAAAGTGCGCAGATGATGTGGGACTTCTGGTCGCATTCGCCTGAGGCGCTGCACCAGGTCACGATCCTGTTCTCCGATCGCGGCATCCCTGACGGCTACCGTCACATGCACGGCTTCGGCAGCCACACCTACAGCCTGATCAACGCCAATGGCGAGCGTCACTGGGTGAAGTGGCACTACAAAACCAAACAGGGAATCAAAAACCTCGCTCCGGCAGAAGCGGCACGCCTGGCGGGTACTGATCCTGATTATGCCCAGCGCGATCTGTTCGGCGCGATCGAGCGCGGTGACTTCCCGAAATGGCGCGTGTGCGTACAAATCATGACGGAAGCTCAAGCTGCGGCGCACCACGAGAACCCGTTCGATGTGACCAAAACCTGGTCGCAGAAAGAGTTTCCACTGATCGAAGTCGGTGAGCTGGAGCTCAATCGCAATCCGCTGAATTACTTTGCTGAAGTCGAGCAAGCGGCGTTCGGTCCGAGCAACATGGTCCCAGGTGTCGGCTTGTCGCCTGACCGCATGCTGCAAGGTCGCGTTTTCGCTTACGCGGATGCTCACCGCTACCGTATCGGCACCAATCACCAGCAATTGCCGGTGAACGCGCCTCGCAGCCCGGTGAACAGCTACCAGCGCGACGGTTCGATGGCGTTTGGCAGTAACGGCGGTGCGGCTCCCAACTACGAGCCGAACAGCTATGTTGACGCACCGAAGCAAGCGCCTCGTTATGCAGAACCGCCATTGGCGCTGAGCGGTGCAGCTGATCGTTACGATCACCGCGAAGATACCGACTACTACAGCCACGCCGGTGCGTTATTCCGTTTGATGAACGACGAGCAGAAAGCGCTGCTGGTCAGCAACATTGCCGGTGCGATGGCGGGGGTATCCAGCGATGTGGTTGACCGTCAATTGCAGCATTTCTACAAAGCGGATCCGGCGTACGGAGAAGCAATCGCAACGCTGCTCAACGTACAGCTTAACGAAGTCTAAATGAGAAGCAGAACCGCCCTCGATTGGGCGGTTTTTGCGTTATTTAAACCACTTTTCTCGGAATATCTTCGCTTTTATCGCGCTAGCGGAGTGACCAATCAGTCTTCGTGGTTCAAACTACAGACTTTCAAGCAGGGAGATGTAGGGCGATGCAAGGCCACCCAGACGTAATCGATTACCTCAACACGTTACTGACCGGCGAACTGGCGGCGCGTGATCAATATTTCGTCCATTCGCGGATGTATGAGGACTGGGGTTTCACCAAGCTCTACGAACGTATCAACCACGAGATGGAAGAAGAAGCCGGGCACGCTGATGCCTTGATGCGCCGAATTCTGATGCTCGAAGGCACGCCGCGTATGCGTCCGGACGACCTTGATGTCGGCACCACCGTGCCGGACATGCTCGCTGCCGACCTGCGGCTGGAATATAAAGTCCGGGCCGCGCTCTGCAAAGGCATCGAACTCTGCGAGCAGCACGGAGATTACGTCAGCCGTGAGATGCTGCGAATCCAATTGAACGACACCGAAGAAGATCACACCTACTGGCTCGAAAAGCAGCTAGGCCTGATCAAACTGATCGGTCTGGAAAATTACCTGCAATCGCACACCTGATTCAACGAAGACAAAAAAGCCCCTGTCACCGAGAAAGTGACAGGGGCTTTTTCATGGCCGTGATTCAGGCCTTGTCGCGAGCCAGCAGCGGCTTGAGGTAGAAGCCGGTATGAGACTGCTTCATCTCCGACACTTCTTCCGGTGTACCGACGGCAATAATCTGCCCGCCCTTGGAGCCGCCCTCTGGCCCAAGGTCCACCAGCCAATCGGCGGTCTTGATCACGTCCAGGTTGTGCTCGATCACCACCACCGTGTTGCCGTGGTCGCGCAGTCGATGCAGTACATCAAGCAGTTGCTGAATATCCGCGAAGTGCAGGCCGGTCGTTGGCTCATCGAGGATATACAGGGTCTTGCCGGTATCGCGTTTGGACAGTTCGCGGGACAGTTTCACCCGTTGTGCCTCACCACCGGACAGCGTGGTCGCCGATTGCCCGAGCTTGATGTACGACAAGCCAACATCCATCAGCGTCTGAAGTTTGCGTGCCAGCGCTGGAACCGCGTCGAAGAACACCCGGGCTTCCTCGATAGTCATCTCGAGGGTTTCATGGATGCTCTTGCCCTTGTACTTGATCTCAAGGGTTTCACGGTTGTAGCGCTTGCTCTTGCAGACGTCGCACGGAACGTAGATGTCTGGCAGGAAGTGCATTTCCACCTTGATCAACCCGTCGCCCTGGCAGGCTTCGCAGCGTCCTCCCTTCACGTTGAAGGAGAAACGTCCCGGGCCATAACCCCGTGAGCGAGATTCCGGCACGCCGGCGAACAGTTCGCGAATTGGTGTGAACAGCCCGGTGTAGGTGGCAGGGTTGGAACGCGGCGTCCGGCCGATCGGGCTTTGGTCGATGTCGACGACCTTGTCCAGATGCTCCAGGCCCTTGATGCTGTCGTGCGCGGCGGCCTCAAGCGTCGTGGCGCCGTTGAGAGCCGTAGCGCTCAAGGGGAACAGCGTGTTGTTGATCAGCGTCGACTTGCCGGAGCCGGACACGCCGGTCACGCAGGTCAGCAGGCCTATCGGGATCTCCAGGTCGACGTTGCGCAAGTTGTTGCCACGAGCGCCCTTGAGGGACAGCGACAGCTTCTTGTTACGCGGTGTGCGCTTGGCCGGAACAGCGATCTTCACCCGGCCCGACAAGTATTTGCCGGTCAGTGAGTCAGGGTGAGCCATGACCTCGGCCGGTGTGCCTTCGGCGACGATATGCCCGCCGTGTACGCCAGCGCCCGGCCCGATATCCACCACGTAATCCGCCAGGCGAATCGCGTCTTCGTCGTGCTCGACCACAATTACCGTGTTGCCGATGTCGCGCAGGTGCTTGAGCGTGCCCAGCAGTCGATCATTGTCCCGTTGGTGCAGACCAATCGATGGTTCGTCGAGGATGTACAGGACGCCCACAAGACCGGCGCCAATCTGGCTGGCCAGACGAATCCGCTGAGCTTCACCGCCGGACAAGGTGTCGGCACTGCGATCCAGCGACAGGTAGTCGAGACCCACGTTGACCAGGAACTGCAGGCGCTCGCGGATTTCCTTGAGAATCTTGTCGGCAATTTCGCCACGACGGCCTGTCAGCTTCAGCACGCCGAAGTACTCACACGCGTCGCCAATCGGCAGGTTCGTCACCGCTGGCAGGGTTTTCTCGCCCACCCAGACATGCCGCGCCTCACGACGCAGGCGCGTGCCACGGCAATCCGGGCAAGGCTGGGTGCTGAGGAACTTGGCCAGCTCTTCACGCACCGAAGCGGATTCGGTTTCGCGGTAGCGGCGTTCAAGGTTCGGCACGATGCCTTCGAACGGGTGCGAGCGCTTGACGATGTCGCCACGGTCGTTCAGGTATTTGAAATCGACGTTCTGCGAGCCGCTGCCGTGCAGGATGAACTTCTGCTGATCGGCCGGCAGTTCGTTGAACGGCACTTCCAGGCTGAATTTGTAGTGAGACGCCAACGACCCGAGCATCTGGAAGTAATAGACGTTGCGCCTGTCCCAGCCGCGAATCGCGCCCTCGGCCAGTGTCAGCTCGCCGTTGACCAGGCGCTTGATGTCGAAAAACTGCTTCACGCCCAGGCCATCGCAGGTCGGGCAAGCGCCGGCCGGGTTGTTGAAGGAGAACAGCTTGGGTTCCAGCTCGCTGATGGCATGGCCGCAAATCGGGCAGGCGAAGCGGGCGGAGAAGATTATTTCTTCACCCGGCTCGTCGTCCATTGGCGCTACCAGTGCGATGCCGTCCGCCAGCTTCAGCGCGGTCTCGAACGATTCGGCCAGACGCTGTTGCAGATCGGCGCGGACCTTGAAGCGGTCGACCACGACATCGATCGAGTGCTTCTTCTGTTTATCCAGCTTCGGCAGCTCGTCCAGTTCGCAGAGCCGGCCATTGACCCGGGCCCGCACAAAGCCTTGCGCGCGCAATTCTTCGAACACCGACAGATGTTCGCCCTTGCGCTCGCGGATCACCGGCGCCAGCAGCATCAGTTTGCTGCCTTCCGGTTGGGCGAGGACCAGGTCGACCATCTGGCTGACGGTCTGCGCTTCCAGCGGAATGTCGTGATCCGGGCAGCGCGGAATACCCACGCGTGCATACAGCAGGCGCAGGTAATCGTAGATTTCGGTGATGGTGCCGACCGTCGAACGCGGGTTGTGCGAGGTCGACTTCTGTTCGATCGAAATGGCGGGCGACAAACCTTCGATGGTGTCGACGTCAGGCTTTTCCATCATCGACAGAAACTGCCGGGCATAGGCCGACAGCGATTCGACATAGCGACGCTGGCCTTCGGCGTACAGCGTGTCGAATGCCAGGGACGATTTGCCCGACCCGGACAGGCCGGTGATGACGATCAGCTTGTCCCGTGGCAGGGTCAGGTCGATGTTCTTCAGGTTGTGGGTCCGGGCCCCACGAATCAGGATCTTGTCCAAAGTGGCCTCGCTTGGCGGGCGTCGAAAACGTAGGAGTATACGGCCAAATACTGGATGGATGCACACTATCAAACGAGCGGGTTGATGTCTTACATGAAGAGTCTGTCAGCGGAGCGCGTCAAAGCGTCGCGATATACCCTGTCAATCGATGGGACTGGTAGAATCGCGGCCGGTTCACATGAGGTTTTTCCATGCACGATCCCCACAGCGAACGCATGAGTGGCAGCGAGACCCGCGCAGCAAGCGGGCTGGCCCTGGTGTTCGCCTTCCGTATGCTTGGCATGTTCATGGTGTTGCCGGTTCTGGCGACCTATGGGATGGATCTGGCAGGCGCGACACCGGCCCTCATCGGGCTGGCGATTGGCGCTTACGGCCTGACCCAGGCGATCTTCCAGATTCCTTTCGGTTTCATTTCCGACCGCATCGGTCGTCGTCCGGTGATTTACCTGGGGCTGATCGTCTTCGCCCTCGGCAGCGTGCTGGCGGCCAATGCCGATTCGATCTGGGGCGTTATCGCTGGACGAATCCTGCAGGGCGCCGGGGCGATTTCCGCCGCCGTCATGGCCTTGCTGTCAGACCTGACCCGCGAGCAGCATCGGACCAAAGCCATGGCCATGATCGGCATGACGATTGGTCTGTCGTTCGCGGTCGCCATGGTCGTAGGACCGTTGCTGACCCGTGCCTTCGGCCTGTCCGGATTGTTCCTCGCCACCGGCGGCATGGCGCTGTTCGGCATCGTGATCGTGATGTTCATGGTGCCAAAATCCACCGGGCCGTTGCAGCACCGCGAGTCCGGTGTCGCGCGCCAGGCGCTGATCCCGACGCTCAAGCACCCGGACCTGCTGCGCCTGGACCTCGGCATTTTTGTGTTGCACGCGATGTTGATGTCGAGCTTCGTTGCCTTGCCCCTGGCACTGGTCGAAAAAGCCGGCCTGCCTAAAGAACAGCACTGGTGGGTCTACCTCACCGCGCTGCTGATCTCCTTCTTCGCCATGATCCCGTTCATTATCTACGGCGAGAAGAAACGCAAAATGAAACGAGTTTTATTGGGCGCGGTGCTGACGCTGATGCTCACTGAGCTATTCTTCTGGCAGTTCGGCGATAGCTTGCGGGCTCTGGTGATCGGGACGGTGGTGTTTTTCACCGCGTTCAATCTGCTGGAAGCTTCGTTGCCTTCGCTGATCAGCAAGGTTTCACCGGCAGGCGGCAAAGGCACGGCGATGGGGGTTTATTCCACCAGTCAGTTCCTCGGTTCGGCGCTCGGCGGTATTCTCGGCGGCTGGATGTTCCAGCATGGCGGTCTGTCGATTGTGTTCCTGGGATGCGCCGGTCTGGCTGCCCTCTGGCTGGCCTTTGCTGTTACCATGCGCGAACCTCCCTACGTGACGAGTCTGCGCTTGCCGCTGTCGCCCGAGGCGATCCGCGAAGCGGGTCTGGTCGAGCGCCTGAAGGCTGTCGTAGGGGTAACAGATGCAGTGATCGTCGCAGACGAAGCGGCGATTTACATCAAATTGGACACCGAACTATTGGATCGCACCACCCTCGAGCGCCTGGTGAACAACCCGCCCGAGGCAGCGTGCGTAGCCTAGGAGAACGTTATGGCCCGTGGGGTTAACAAAGTCATATTGGTCGGCACTTGCGGCCAGGATCCCGAAGTTCGCTACTTGCCTAACGGTAACGCCGTGACCAACCTGAGTCTGGCGACCAGCGAACAATGGACCGACAAGCAAACCGGTCAGAAGGTCGAGAAGACCGAATGGCACCGTGTGTCGATGTTCGGCAAGGTTGCGGAAATCGCCGGCGAATACCTGCGGAAAGGTTCGCAGGTGTACATCGAAGGCAAGCTGCAGACCCGCGAGTGGGAAAAAGACGGTATCAAGCGTTACACCACTGAAATCGTGGTCGACATGCAAGGCACCATGCAACTGCTGGGCGGCCGTCCACAACAGGGCGACCAACAAGGCGGGGGCAACAACTACCAGCAGTCCGCCCCGGCTCCACGCCAGCAGGCTCCACGTCCGCAGCAGTCGTCGGCACCGCAACAATCGCGTCCGGCTCCACAGCAGCAGGCCGCGCCTCAGCCGGCTCCGGATTTCGACAGCTTTGACGACGATATCCCGTTCTAAAAAGCGGCGATCCAGTCAGTAACAAAAAAAGCGAAGCCATCTGGCTTCGCTTTTTTTATGGGCGCTATTAACGGGATAACGCGGTGACGTTGGCCCGTGCCGAGTGCAGTTTCTTGTAGCTTTCGATCAACCGCAGGTGCCTGTCGAGCCCCTCCAGTTTCATGTTGGTCGGCGTCAAGCCATGGAAGCGCACGCTGCCGTCCACCGAACCGATGGCTGCGTCGGTACGCTCGTTGCCAAACATCCGGCGGAAATTGGCCTCGTAGTCTTCCAGTTCCAGGTCTTCGTCCAGCTTCATTTCCAGCACCACATTGACGGCCTGGTAGAACAAACCACGTTCAACCGTGTTGTCGTTGTACTGCAGGAACATTTCTACCGCCTCTTTCGCCTCTTCATATTGCTCCAAGGCGAGATAGATCAGCAGTTTCAACTCCAGGATCGTCAGCTGACCCCACGCCGTGTTGTCGTCGAACTCGATGCCGATCAAGGAGGTAATGTCGGTGTAGTCGTCCAGTTCACTTTCCACCAGACGCTCAACCAGCGATTGCAATTCTTCTTCGTCCAGTTGATGCAGGTTGAGGATATCGGCGCGGAAGAATAAGGCTTTGTTGGTGTTATCCCAGATCAGATCATCCGCCGGATAGATTTCCGAATAGTCCGGCACCAGGATGCGGCATGCCGTTGCGCCGATATGCTCGTAGACCGCCATGTACACTTCTTTGCCCATGCCTTTGAGGATGCCGAACAAGGTCGCGGCTTCCTCGGCATTCGAGTTTTCACCCTGGCCGGAGAAGTCCCACTCGACGAATTCGTAATCCGACTTGGAGCTGAAGAAGCGCCACGACACCACACCGCTGGAGTCGATAAAGTGCTCGACGAAGTTGTTCGGCTCGGTCACCGCATGCCCTTCAAACGTCGGCTGCGGCAGGTCATTGAGGCCTTCGAAACTGCGGCCCTGCAACAATTCGGTGAGGCTGCGTTCCAGTGCCACTTCCAGGCTCGGGTGCGCGCCGAACGAGGCGAACACGCCGCCGGTGCGTGGGTTCATCAGCGTGACGCACATCACCGGGAATTCACCGCCCAGGGACGCATCTTTCACCAGCACCGGGAAGCCTTGCTCTTCCAGCGCCTGAATACCAGCCAGTATGCCGGGGTACTTCGCCAACACCTCGGCCGGCACATCCGGCAGGGCAAATTCGCCTTCGATGATTTCGCGTTTGACCGCGCGCTCGAAGATCTCCGACAGGCACTGTACCTGGGCTTCGGCCAGCGTGTTGCCGGCGCTCATGCCGTTGCTCAGGAACAGGTTTTCAATCAGGTTGGACGGGAAATACACCACCTCGCCGTCCGACTGACGAACATACGGCAGCGAACAGATGCCGCGCTCTTCATTGCCCGAGTTGGTGTCGATCAGATGGGAGCCGCGCAGTTCGCCGTCGCGGTTGTAAATCTTCAGGCAGTATTCGTCGAGAATTTCCGTGGGCAGCGCGTCCTTGCGGCCAGGCTTGAACCAGCGCTCGTCCGGGTAATGCACAAACGGCGCGTTGGCGATGTCTTCGCCCCAGAACTGGTCGTTGTAGAAGAAGTTGCAGTTCAGACGTTCGATAAACTCGCCCAGCGCCGACGCCAACGCGCTTTCTTTGGTGGCGCCTTTGCCGTTGGTGAAACACATCGGCGAGTGTGCATCGCGGATGTGCAGCGACCACACGTTGGGCACGATATTGCGCCACGAAGCGATTTCAATCTTCATGCCCAGGTCCGCCAGAATGGCCGACATGTTGGCGATGGTTTGTTCCAGCGGCAGATCCTTGCCCGCGATATAGGTGTGCGCCTCGGAATTGGAGGCCGGCATCAACAACGCCTGGGCATCGGCGTCGAGGTTGTCCACTTCTTCGATCACAAACTCAGGCCCGGCTTGCACCACTTTTTTAACGGTGCAACGGTCGATGGAGCGCAGGATGCCCTGGCGGTCCTTGTCGGAGATGTCCGCCGGCAACTCGACCTGAATCTTGAAAATCTGGTTATAGCGGTTTTCCGGGTCAACAATGTTGTTCTGCGACAGGCGGATGTTTTCGGTGGGAATACTGCGAGTGTCGCAGTACAACTTCACGAAATAGGCCGCACACAACGCCGATGAAGCCAGAAAGTAATCGAACGGACCCGGTGCCGAACCATCGCCCTTGTAGCGAATCGGTTGATCGGCGACCACGGTGAAGTCATCGAACTTTGCTTCAAGCCGAAGGTTGTCGAGAAAGTTGACCTTGATTTCCATGGGGGATTACCAGAATAACGGGCTAGACGAATTGGCCGCCATTATCCGGCTTTTCAGGCGTATGTCTTGTCGTTGTCGGATCCGGAGTCTGGTTTACGCCTGTTTCAACCTGGCGCCCGATACACGGTATCGGGCGTTTGATGAGCGATTTGATGCTCAGTCGAGGATCAGGTGTGGCAAAAAGCGGCTCGAATCCTTGGTGATCAAGCTGTTGTCTTCCCGCACGCCAATCCCGGCCGCCTGATCGCCAATCACCCAAGAACCGATCAGCGTGTAGCTGTCGCCAAATTTAGGCAGCGGCGCAAATTCCTGAAGGATAAACGGCGCGTCGGTGTAGGGGCCGTCCTCTTTCACGATCAGACCGTCGGCCGTTTGCAGCTCGATGTTGGCGCCTTCGCGGGAGAAGAACGGTTTGCGCACCCAGCCCTTGGGCACGGCTTTGTTCGGATCCGTGTCCAGATGCGCCGCGAGCAGGTTCGGGTGACCTTTATTGAATTCCCACAGCAACGGCAGGATGCCCTTGTTGGAAATAATGGATTTCCACGCGGGCTCAAAAAACTGCGTATCACACTGGGCAATTGCGGCACCGAAGGGCTCGTGGAAGATGAATTCCCAGGCGTGCAACTTGAACAGATGAGGAATCCAGCGATCCTCAAGATCGACGAAGCGTCCGTCACTGGTCAGGCCGATGTCTTCGATGTCGATGTGCCGTGATTCGATGCCGACCTTTTCCGCGACCAGCCGCAGGTAATCGGTGGTGCCCTTGTCTTCGACCGAGTGTTTCATCGAGGCGAAATAGAACGGCTGCTTCAACTGCAACTGGGCAAAAGCCTGATGCAGTTTGGTGTCGATGCTGTTGAACTGGTCGGCCTGCTTGGGCACCAGACCACGCTCGATGCATTGTTCCAGCCAGCCCCATTGAAACGCAGCGGCCTCATACAGGCTGGTCGGCGTGTCGTAGTTGAGTTCCAGCAACTTGGCCGGCCCGGTGCCGTTGTAGGAAAAATCCATGCGCCCATACAGGTGCGGGTGGCCTTCGAGCCATGACGTGCGAATCATGTCGTAGAACGCCGGAGGAATACTCAGGCGCTCGAGCAATTCCTCGTTTTGCACCACCCGGGCGACCATGTCCATGCACATCTCATGGATCTCGGTGGTCGGGTCTTCCAGATCCTTTTCGATCTGCTTGAGCGTGAACTGGTAATACGCGCGCTCGTCCCAGTAGGGTTCGTCGTCGATGGTGTGAAACAGAAAGCCGAGACCTTCGGCGGTCTGTTTCCAGTCATGACGCTCTGCGCAATGGATTTTCTTCATGGCCCGGTTTCCTTAACTGCTCGACCCGCCGCCCCAGCCGCTGCGCGCACTGGCCTTGCTGCCAAAGCCGCCACGCGACGTCGACGAGGCAACGGAAGAAACCGGCTTGCTGGCCGATTTGCTGATGGTGGAGCTGTAACTGCTGCCGGATCGCGCCTGGTTGGAGCGGCCAAACGTTGAACCGTTGGCGACGCGCTGACTGAGTGTTGAATTGCCGTAGTTACCGCGATCGTCGCGGTAGCGGTACACCGGCTGCGAGTAATAGCTGTTGCGGTTGTTGCTCAGCATGTTGCCGATCAACAGCCCGGTCAGCAGGCTGCTGGTGGAGAAGCCCGAACCGCCGGTGTTGGCTTCCGAAGCCGGCAATTGCGCCTTGGCGGCGTCGACCTGGGACTGCGTCACCTGGCCATCGGCAGTCAGCTCGAAGCCGCCGAGCCGGGGAATGAACTTGCCGGTCGACTCCTGCTGGCACCAGTCGGCGACGAAGTCGGCATCGCAATCGGCCTGGTTGTCGTACACCGGCGCAATGCGGCGATGTTCGGCCATGGCGGTCATGTAGGCGTCTGAGCAGACGTCTACCGGGAGCTTTTCATCGGCGCATTGCTGGACGGACTGGAAGTTGTACTTCTTCTGCACCGCGTAGGTTTTTTCCGTTGGCCCGCAACCGGATATTGCCATGGCGACCGATGCGGCCAGCGAGAGCTGAACGTACTTGCTTCGTTTCATCAGGATCTCCGCTGCGCAATCAGTTCTGGGAAGGGGTCATGCACGCGGCGTTCAACATGCCCACGCTGATGGCCACTGCCGCGACATAAATGCCCGCCGCGATTTCACCTTTCTTGATGCGTTCCGAGGTGCCTTTGAGCACCAGGCTGGTCATCAGGAACGCCAGCAGTTGCACGAATGCGGCAATGACTGCCCAGACGACGAAGTCGAGCAGGCTGATCGAGTAGGCAATCACATTGCTCGCTGGAATGGCGAAGCCAATGATCGCGCCACCCAGTGCAATCGCAGCCGCCACGTTGCCCGAACGGATCAGTTCGAACTCTTTGTGCGGTGTGATGCGGGTGTAGATGAACTGGAACAGTGCGAACAACACGGCGGCGCCGAGGATGTAAGACACAAACCCGAGCACGGCTGCCGGGTTCAGCGAGATGGAGAGTGCTTCTAGCATGGACGGCTTCCTTGTTAAAAAGTATTCAGGTCGGTGGTGTACAGCGAGACGCCCAGCGACGTGCTCAAGCTGATGGTGCCTTCGGCGTCTTCTTCGACGGAAAACAGCAGGAATTCCCGGCGATCGGTCAAGCCGGTTTCGCGGGCGTACAGCATCGAACGGTGCTCGATGCTGTAGCTGTCTTCCGGGTTTTTCAGCTGTTCGCTCAGTTCGACCAATTCCGTCTGACCGTTCTCGGTGCCCCATTCGCGGGTGTATTCGACGCCGTTATGGGTGTAGGTCGGCAACCCGATCAGGCTTTGCGGGCCGGCCAGCCGTCGCAGCTCTGCTTCGCTGCTGATGGTGATGTAACTGAGGTAATTGAACAGGATCACCGACTCGACCTGGCCGGCGATATCGCCGGTGGTGTGCACTTGCAGCCAATACTCTTCCTCGTTCATGTAATAACGCGACAGCCAGGTCGACTGCCCGAGATCAATGGTGCCGTTGCTCCAGATTTGCTGGGAGCCCGGGATCGTCACCGTGGAGTTGCCGTCGAGCAACAACTTCAGCGTCGTGTCGAACATCACCTCTTTGCCCAAGGCCAGGCCCAATGGGCCAGTGACGGGTGACGGCGTTGCGTTGGCAGTCCATTTCGACGGGGTGTTTGTGTTCGTGTTCGGAGCCTCAAGCCCCATCAACTGTTTAAACCATCCCATTGGAGATCTCCTTCAGGCGAGTGGAGGCAATGTAAAAGAGTTCGCCGCCCTGAACGCGCGTGGCACAGGGCGGGTTGATTGAAGGTTGCTGCGCGCCTTGGGCGCGATAGCCAATGAGCGTGGCGTTGTGGCGCTGTTTCATTTGCGCGTACAGATCGCCAAAAGTCGCCTCATAGGTGTCGGGCAGTTTCATCAGGTATTGAGTGGCGCCTTCACCCACGCACAGCAATTCGTTGATGACCACTGACGAGCCGGGGTCCTGGGAGGCGCGCACCAACATCTCGATGGCCATACTTGAAGTGCATTCCAGGCTGGGGGCGTAGGCGCTGGCGAGCGCGGCGATTTCACTTTCATTGAAGTGTGCGACCACATGCCCGACCGGGTTCAGTTGATTGATCGCCAGCACGGTGGCCAGGGTCAAATCGTCTGACGAGGTACGCACCAGCACGCGTTCGGCGCCGGGAACACCGGCACGCAGTAACAATGCCGCGGAAGACAGGCTTTCACCTTTGATGAAGTCCGCCTTGCCCGGCAGGGGGTTTTCTTCGAGGGTGCAATCGCAAATGACGATCAGGTTGTCGTTCGAGGTTTCGTCCGCCAGCAACAGTTCAATGACCCGTTCGCTGGACGCGCCTTCCCAGCCGATGAGCACGGTATGGCCGACCTTGCCGGTGAAATCGCCTTTACCCTTCATGCCTTTTCTCCATGCATCGATAACACTGCTGGTGGTTTTGCCGATGGCTGCCGTCAGCAGCGCAATGCCGCCGAGCATGACCCAGGTCGCCACGAAAATTCGCCCGGCCGATGTCTGTGGCGCGAGATCGCCATAGCCCACGGTCAGCGTGGTGGTGAGATAGAAGTAGGTGAACGTGGCGGGGGCGGTGAGGTGGTGTTCGCCCAGAAACACCAGGCCCAGCCAGGCTGTGCTCAGGTGTACGCCCAATGCAATCAATAGGCCCGCCCAGCCGAATCGGTGGAAGAGGGACGAAGCATACATGCGCACTAACAAAAAAATCGACATGGGGTCCCTGGCTCCGTGGGGGGTACTCGTTCCTGGCGATAGAGTCGCGTTGGCATTCGAGTGCTCAAGTGCGCTTACCGGGCGGCATTAAACCTGCTGCGCGGTGCAGATAACAGTACTTTGGCTGCGATAAATCCGGCGAAGGCCCCGAACAGATGCCCTTCGAAGGAAATGCCCCGGCGAGGCAGGAAGCCAAAGACCAGGCCGCCATACAACAGCGCCACGACGCCCGCCGTGAGTACATTGCCCCAGCTCTTCTGGAACCAGGCGCGCGACAGAATGTACGCCCACAGCCCGAACACCCAGCCGCTGGCACCAATGTGTACACCTGCAAAACCGAACAGCCAGACCAGCGAGCCGCCCAGCAGAATAATGATGGCGCTGACCGCCATGAACCGATTGAGCCCTTCGACCATCACCAGCGTTCCCAGAACCAAAAAGGCCACAAGGTTGGCGCTCAGGTGCGAGAAGGACGCATGTAAAAAAGGTGAAGTGACGATGCCGAGCAGTCCATGCACGGTTCGCGGGATCAGGCCGAATGCCATAAGGCTGTAGCCGGTCGCCGCGTTGATCACTTGCAGCGCGACCATGAAGATGGCCAGGCTGGCGATTAGCTTGAAACCCTTCAGGGCATCCATCCTTGACCTCGGTTCTACAAAAAATAAGGGCGATGAGTTCAGTCAGTTAAGGTAACCCACCTGTGGGAGCGAGCTTGTTCGCGATGGCGGTGGGTCAGCCAACATTGATGTTGAATGACATACCGCCATCGCGAGCAAGCTCGCTCCCACAAGGTGTTTGGTGTTGCCCCGACCGCTTTACTCGGCCGATTTTTGCTTCAGGCGTTCCAGGATCGCGTTGGCGCTGCCTTCGTTCGGCGTGATGCCGGCTTCGCGCAGTTTGCGTTCCAGGTCGGTACCGGTCGATGCGTCGGCCAGTTCGTCCTGAGCTTGCAGTTCAGCGGCACGTTGTTGCTGCTTGGCCTGCAAACGGTTCAGGGTGCCGACGGCAGTTTCCAGCTTGCCGTTGGCGCCGCCGCTGGCGATAGAGGCGCTGACCTGGGCTTTCTGCACGCTTTCGCGGGCCTTGGCCATGTCCACTTGCTGGCGCAGGCTCTTGATGCGGTTTTCGGCCTTGGTGATGTCTTTGCGCATGTTTTCCGCGTAACCGCCGAATTCGGTGGCCTGCTTTTGCTCGACATCGAGCTCATTGGTCAGGGTCGAAATCGCTTCGGCGACTTCCATCGCCAAGTCTTCACGGCCGGCGTTCAGGGCGGCAACAGCCTTGGATTCCAGGTCCTTGATTTTGGCGTTGTACTCGCTGACGCGGTCGGCCGACAGTTTGTGCTTGGCCATGATGGTGACCAGTTCACGCTTGGCGTTGGCCAGCGCGCTGTCAGCATCGCGAATTTCCTGGTCGAGGATGCGCAGGGCCTGCTGGTCGACGATGGCTTCGCCCACTTCAGTGGCGCCGCCGCGCAGTGCGGTGAACAACTTGCTCCAGATGGACTGAGTCATTGGATCTTCCTTTCCTGATAATTACTTGAAGAAGCGTTCGAAGGCTTCGATGGCACGCTGAACGTTGTCGACGAGGGTTTTCACCTCGGTCACCACGTTGGTCAGGCTGGAGTCGGAACTCAGCGCGCCAAACATGTTGTAAACGACCTGGCCGTTGGGCATGGACTCGATACCGATCGAGGACAGCGGGAACATTTCCCGGCTGCGCAGCACGGCATCGTTGAAGGCTGGCACGTCGCGGATGGACTCGACGTCGACCAGAACGGTGTCGACGATGATTTGCTCACCTGCCACGGCGATGTGAATCGGCAGTCCGCCAAACTCGTTCATCTCCAGCTTCAGGCTGGGTTCGGCGCTCTGGATCAGGGAGAGCGTGATCTCTTGCGAAGCCACCTCATCAAGGGCCTTGAGGGCGTTGTAGAGGCTATCGATGTTCCAGTTGTTGCCTGCGCTCATGTAATTCTCCGACATGAATGAGCCAGCCAGAATCGGTTGGCGTAGCTGTTGCTCCATCTGCTTGAGCAAGCTTCGGTTTTCGGGAAGCACCCAAGATTCGTGTTTCACATAACCGGCGGCTGCCAGGCCTGCGCGCATCTGCTTCATGTAGAAGCTCGATGGTTTTTTCGCGGACGGTTTCGAGCGGCTTTGCATGGCAGTGACTCCGTTGTGAAAATCTCACGCGTGAGAAACCCTACGCCCAATCCTAAACGTCATCAATGACTCACGCGTGAGTTTTTTCTGCCACGCGCCAAAAGGCCCGCTGCATGGCGGGCCCTGTGGTATTTCAAAGTGTTTCCCGACCGTTAATGAAGGTTGGGATGATCACATTTACCGCGTTTAATCACGCAGGAACTCATCGGTGGACACCACGTTGGCGTAGGCAAAGCCCAAAGCCGACATGAACGCCGCGTGAACATGGGCGGCCGGCACGGTCAGGCCGTTGAATTCCAGGTCACGGGTGGCACAGGCGTCATGAATCACCGTGACGTTGTAGCCAAAATCCGCCGCCGCGCGGGTGATGCCATCGATGCACATGTGGCTCATGCTACCGACCACCACCAACTCCTTGATCCCTTGTTCATCGAGGATCGATTTCAGCTCGGTTTCGCGGAACGAGTTGACGAAGTGCTTGAGGACCACGGGCTCATTGGCGAGGTTGAGCACGTTGGGGTGCAGCTTTGCGCCTTCGGAACCGGGGGTAAAGAACGGAGCCTCTTCGGAGGTGAATTCATGGCGAATGTGCACCACTGAATCACCAGCCTCACGAAAGGCCTTGAGTACACGAACGGCGTTATCTGCCGCGGCGTCAGCGCCGACCAGCGGCCACTTGCCTTGTGGGAAGTAGTCGTTTTGGATATCAACTACGATGAGCGCTTGCTTGGCCATAAGTGTTTCCTTGAAATGCTTGTTGGGTGTGGAACGAAGTATTGGGCCTGGCGGGCCGTCCGAGGATTGGCCGCACCGACAATAGAAGGGGGAAAACTGACAATGGACGCAGAAAGGGCAATCGCCGAACTGGGCGTGCTGATTTATCCCGGCGCGCAGATGGCGGCGGTGCATGGGCTGACGGACCTGTTCGACGTGGCTAACAGAATCGCCGCCGAGCATCAGTCGGCGCGGTTGCCGCTGTTGCGGGTCAGCCATTGGCAGGTTGAGGGCGATCAGGCCCCGGTTCGGGTCTACGACAGCCATCCGGCGCCGGACTCAGCCTTGGTGGCGGTGTTGATCCCGCCGTCGATCGCCAGTTTTTACGCCGGTCAGGTGCCGCAGGCATTGCTCCAGTGGGTTCGTCAGCAGCACGCGAACGGCGCGACCCTCGGTGGCGTCTGCGTGGGCTCGATTCTTTTGGCTGAAAGCGGCCTGCTCGATGGCCGCAGCGCCACCGCGCACTGGACCTCGGCCAAAGCCTTCGCCGAGCGTTACCCGGCGATCAAGCTCAAGGCTGATACGCCGATTGTCGACGACGGCGACTTGATCACCACGGCCGGACTGATGGCCTGGTCCGAGTTGGGGCTGCGCCTGGTGGACCGTTTGCTGGGGCCGAGCATTGCGACCGGCACCGCACGCTTTCTGGTGGTGGAACACAGTGACAGCGCGAGCGAGTGCGGCAGCAACTTTGCACCGATTCTCAGTCATGGCGACGCCTCGATTCTCAAGGTCCAGCATTGGCTGCAAAGTACCGGGGCGACCGATGTGTCGCTGACCGCCATGGCCGAGCGGGCCGGGCTGGAGGAGCGCACGTTCCTGCGTCGCTTCCGCGCGGCGACCGGGCTCAAACCGACCGAATACTGCCAGCACCTGCGGGTCGGCAAGGCCCGGGAAATGCTCGAGTTTACCAACGGCACCATTGATCACATTGCCTGGACCGTGGGGTATCAGGACCCGAGTGCGTTTCGGGCGACGTTCAAGAAAATTACCGGGCTGGCGCCGAGTGATTATCGAACGCGGTTTGGTGTGTCGCCGATGGCCGCAACTCCACGGTAGCCAGATCACTGCATAGCCTGTGGGAGCCGAGTTTGCTCGCGATTGCGCCATAACATTCAACACTGATGTGTCTGATACATCGCCATCGCGAGCAAGCTCGGCTCCCACAGGGCTATCGTGCAAAATGCAGGAGGTGAATCGACTGTCGTGCAGAATAAAACAGGCCTGATGCCATTACCCTTTTCACAACTATCTGATTTAACAGTTGTTTGCGGCGCCCACCGCTTGGCCTGATCTCTGCACCGTTCCCTCAACACTCATCAATCGCCATTTGAAGGGGGACGCATGACCCCAACAAGCCGCAAAAAACTGGTGGTCGCCCATTCCGTGGGCCCCGATGCGCCACAGCATGAAGTCGAAACCAATCGCGCCCTGGCCCGTTGGCTGGCGCAGATTCTGGGCCTTAAGTACGGCGGCAGTTTTGATCAGAAATTGCATGACGGCCGGGATCTCTACCTGCTGCCGACCCAGACCCTGGTAGGCGCCGCTGCCGCCCGGCAAATGGGCGTCAAAGGGCCGGAAGATTTGTGGGGCGGCTACGTCGACCACGATTTCATCTGCACCAAAGCCATCAGCCATGGTTTGCTCAACAAGAATGCTTATGCCCCACCAGGCTGGTCACCGCTGTTTTCCGAACGCGTGCGCAACGTGGTGCTGGATGGCCTCAGCGTGTTCTCCCTCGACGATGCGCGGCCCGCCGCCGAACAGTTGCTCTACAACGGCCCGATCCGGCTCAAGCCGGTGCATGCCTGCGCCGGACGGGGACAGGAAGTGATTGAAAGCCTCGACCAGTTCGACGCCATTCTCGCCAGACCTGATGCCAGCAAGCTGTTCGCCGAAGGCGTAGTGTTGGAGCAGGACCTGAGTGACGTGATTACCCACAGTGTCGGCCAGAGTTTTATCGGCGACACCGTGCTGAGTTACTGCGGTGATCAATACTTGATCGAAGACGGGCAGGGCGAGCGGGTGTACGGCGGCTCCAACCTGCTGGTGGTGCCGGGTTATTACGAGGACCTGCTCAAGCTGCCGTTGCCGGATGACGTGCGATTGGCGATCCGCCAAGCGCAAGTGTTTGACAGCGCCGCCGATGAGGCCTATCCCGGTTTCTATGCGTCACGGCGCAACTACGACATTGCTCAGGGGCTGGACAGTAACGGCAAGCCACGTAGCGGTGTGCTGGAGCAGTCCTGGCGCATGGGCGGTGCCAGCAGCGCGGAAGTGGCCGCGTTGCAGAGCTTCGTCAATGATCCGCGGATGCGCGCGATTCGTGTGTCATCCGTCGAAACCTACATCGATCAACCGCTGCCGGCGGACGCCATCGAGGTGTACCGCGGCCCCGCAGAAAACAGTGACTTTCTTCTCAAGTACGTAACGGTCAAATCCTATGACGGCTAGAAGTGAAACCATTCAGATCGACATCGACGATGAACAGATGAGCGGGACTTTTCTCAGCCCCAAATCCAAGGTTCCCGGCGTGCTGTTCGTGCACGGTTGGGGCGGTAGCCAGGAGCGGGATCTGGAGCGGGCCAAAGGCATCGCCGGTCTGGGGTGCGTGTGCCTGACGTTCGACTTGCGCGGTCACACCGGCGGCACCGGAATCCCGCTGACGCGCGTCACCCGTGAAGACAATTTGCGCGACCTGCTGGCGGCGTATGACCGGCTGCTCGCGCACCCGGCGCTCGACACCTCGGCCATCGCCGTGGTCGGCACCAGTTATGGCGGTTACCTGGCCGCGATACTGACGTCATTACGTCCGGTGCGTTGGCTGGCGCTGCGGGTGCCGGCGCTGTATCGCGACGATCAGTGGCACACACCCAAGCGTGAGCTGGACAAGACCGATCTGCGCGATTACCGCAGCACGTTGATCCGCGCCGACAGCAACCGGGCACTGCATGCCTGCTCGCAATTCACCGGTGATGTGCTGCTGGTTGAATCCGAGACTGACGACTATGTGCCCCACGCAGCCATCATGAGTTACCGCGCGGCGTGTCAGCAGACCCACTCGCTGACCCACCGGATTATCGACGGCGCCGATCACGCCTTGAGCGACCCGGTTTCGCAGCAGGCGTATACCTCGATTCTGGTGGACTGGATTACCGAGATGGTGGTGGGTGAGCGGTTGAGCATTATTCAATCCCGCTGAGAAATCTTCGCTGTTTTGGAGACCGTCATCGCGAGCAGGCCCACCCTACAGGTAGACCGCGATCCAAAATGTAAGAGTGAGTCTGCTCGCGATGGCGGCATCCGACTCCCCCCATACTCAAGAAGGTTTCTTCGAGATCCGCAACGACTTGGCCTTGGCCTCCACCACCAGATACATCACCAATGTAATCAATAACGGCAAGATGAAATAAATCGCCCGATACGCCAGCAACCCCGCCACCAGGCTCCCCCGCGAAACCTCATGTTGCAGCAGCGCCACAAACACCGCCTCCAGCACCCCAAGCCCTGCCGGGATATGCGTGATGACCCCGGCGATGGCGCTGATCAGCAGCACACCCAGCACCAGCGGATAGTCCAGCTTGCTCGGCAACAAAGTAAAAATCACCGCCGCCATCAACGACCAGTTCAGCGCCCCCAGTGCCAGTTGCAGCACCGCCATGCGCAGCGATGGCAGGTTGATTTCCACCCCGCGAATCGCCCATTCCCGACGCTTGGAAAACCGGCAGGCGACCAGGTAACCGGCACTCACCAACAGCAGCACCACACCGACGCCTTGCAATGCATCGCTGCTGAGTTTCCAGCCGGGCGGCATGCGCACCAGGCCGCTGCTGAACACGACGCCAGCAATCACCATGTAGCCAAACCAGTTGGTCGCGAGGCTCAAGCCGAGGATTTTCGCGATGTTGCCCTTGCTCACACCCAACCGTGAATACAGCCGATAGCGCATGGCGATGCCACCCACCCATGCACTCAGATTAAGGTTGAACGCATAGCTGATGATCCCCACCGGCAGGATCTGTTTCCACGTCAGGTCCTGGCGAATGTAGGTGCGGCCGATCAGGTCGAAACAGGCGTACACCAGAAAGCTCAACAGCGTCAGCCCCGAGGCGATGACCAGCGTGCGTACCTTGAAATCGGCCAGGGTGTCGAAGACTTCGTTCCATTCGAGACGCTGGGCGAGCATCGTCAGCAGGACAATCAGCGCCAGGAAAAACAGCAGGGTCAATGGCCGTTTCCAGCGGCTCCAGCGCGATTTCGCCGGGTGCCCGATGTGTGGGGTCGAATGAGCTTCAGCGCGGGACATGGTGATCGCTCCCGGTCGGCTGGCTGAAGGGCTTCAGGCGCGGCTTGTGGGCCGGCAGCCAACCTGCCCACGCGGGGAAATGCCGCAGGAAGTGAAACACCAGGAAGCCGACCGTCATGTGCCAGATGCGTCCGCGCGGGGCGTTGTCGACGGACATGGCTTTGCAGTGGTTGTCGCTCAGGTGTTCAAGGCGTTCGAACAGCGTGCGATTGAACGCACGGTCGCGGATCAACACATTGGCTTCCAGGTTCATGGACAGGCTCAACGGGTCGAGGTTGCTCGAACCGACGGTGCTCCAGTCCTCATCCACCAATGCGACTTTGCCGTGCAGCGGCCGCTCGCAATACTCGTGAATCTGCACGCCTGACTTGAGCAGATAGTCATAGGTCATGCGCGCCGCGAGCTTGGCCACCAGCATGTCCGGCTGCCCTTGCAGGATCAGCCGCACATCGACACCACGGCGCGCCGCGTTGCGGATCTCGCGCAGCAAGCGATAACCGGGAAAGAAGTAGGCGTTGGCGATCACCACCCGACGCTTGGCGCTGCGCAACACCAGCCGGTAAACCTCCTCGATGTCGGAGCGATGGTCGCCATTGTCGCGGTACACCAGCCGAACCTGACCGTCATGATCGTTGAAGGCCAATTCCGAGCGCCGCTGCCGGCGTCGTTGCCACCAGTATTTGGCACGGGCCGGGCGCCCGCATTGCAGCAGCGCAAAGTGATGAATGTCGGCCACCGCCGGGCCTTGCACTTCAACCGAGTAATCCTGTTTGGCCTCGGGGCCGAAGTCGCCCAGATGGTCGGCGGAAAAATTGATCCCGCCGATGAAGGCAATCGTGCCGTCGACCACCACGATCTTGCGGTGCAGCCGACGGAACCAGTTGGTGCGAATGCCCAGATGCTTTGGCGCCGGATCGAATATCTGGATGTGTACGCCGGCCTGGCTCAACGCCGCCAGGAACCCGGTGCTCAATTCGCCGCAGCCAAAGCCGTCGAGACTGGCGGTGACCCGCACGCCGCGCTGGGCCGCGTCGATCAGCACTTGCTGCAGCTCGTTGCCGACCTTGTCCTCGAACACGATGAAGGTTTCCAGGAGGATTTCCGTGGTGGCCTGACGCATGGCCTCGAACACTCTCGGGAAATACGCTTCACCGTTTTCCAGCAACTCGACCCGGTTGTTGCCTTGCCAGCCGTAGTCGACATTGACCACGCCGGGCTCACGGGTGGTCGGGGTTGTGGACAGGTGTTCCGCGCGGGTTTCTTCCATCGACGGGATGCTCATAGTTCGATCTCCACCGACAGCGGTGCGTGGTCGGAAAGGTGTGACCAGGGGCGCGCCGCCAACACCTGCGGACGACTGGCCTTGAGGTTGCGCACGTAGATGCGGTCCAGTCGAAGCGCCGGCATTCGCGCCGGAAAACTGCGCGCCGGTTTGCCGTGATGTTCGGCGAACACTTCACGCAGGCCACACGGCTTGAGCAGCACATCGGCGCGCTGACGCCAGTCATTGAAGTCCCCGGCCACGATCACCGGCGCATCGTCGGGCAACTCTGCGAGGCGTCGGCTCAACAGTTTTAGCTGTTCAGTGCGATGGGCTTCGCGCAGCCCCAGGTGCACGCAGATGGCGTGGATTTCCTGACCGTCACCGGGCAGGCGTAGCACGCAATGCAGAAGGCCGCGGTTTTCATGGCCGCTGATCGACACGTCCAGGTTGTCATGGCGAATGATCTGGAATTTCGACAGCAGCGCATTGCCGTGATCGCCCGCCGGGTAGACCGCGTTGCGGCCATAGGCGAACTGCGGCCACAACGTGTCGGCGAGGAATTCGTACTGCGGCATCGCCGGCCAGTTGCTGTAGCGCATCGGATGCTGCTCATGGGCGCCATGGACTTCCTGCAAAAACACCACGTCGGCGGACACGCTGCGCACCGCTTCACGCAACTCCGGCAGGATGAAACGCCGGTTCAGCGCGGTAAAACCTTTGTGCGTATTGACCGTCAGCACCGTGAAGCGGCGCACGGCGGTCAGGAGGGCGGACGGCTCATCCGCTGCGTCGAGCGGCTCGGGAATGTTCATGGCAGCACGCCTTCCGCTGCCGGCTCACCGGGGGCGGTGGCGAGTTCGTTGTCGAGGTGGAAGCGCTCGAGCAGGCGCCGCGCATCGAAGGGCGCACGGACCTTGATGTCGTTATCGAAATAACAGAACACCTCGCGGGATTTGCGGGCCTTGGGTTTCTGCCGAGGTGCGATCAATTGCGCGTCCGACGGTTGCTGGCCATGTACCCAGGCGTCGATCCGGTCGGCCCAGCGTTTCAGCGCCTGCGGGGGGTAGCCGCTGGCGTAGAGCTCTTCGGCACCGTGCAGGCGCAGGTAGACGAAATCGCTGGTGAGGTCTTCGCGGTACGGCCATTTACCCGCCGTATCGGCAATCACCAGCGCGGCGTTGTAGCGTTTGAGCAGACGGATGAACGCCGGGTCGACAAAGCTTTCGTTCCTGATTTCCACGGCATGCCGTACAGGTTTTTTCTTGTGCGCCGTGAGGCTGGCGTGGCCGTTCAGGTGCGAATCGTGCTGGCGGGCGAGGGTGGCTGCCTGCTGGGTGTCGTGGGGTAATTGTTCGAGGAAGCTTTCGAACACATCGGCGTCGAATTTGAAGTTGGGCGGGAATTGCCAGAGGATCGGCCCAAGCTTTTCCTTGAGCTCCAGCACCCCGGAGGCGAAAAAGTTTGCCAGTGGATGATGGACATCCCGCAGGCGTTTGATGTGGGTAATGAAACGCGGGCCTTTGACGCTGAAGACGAAACCCGGCGGGGTGTCGGCGTACCACTCGGCGTAACGTTCCGGCCGTTGCAAGGCGTAAAACGATCCATTGATTTCAATACTGTTGACTGCCCGCGACGCGAATTGCAATTCGCGTTTCTGGGTCAGCCCCTTTGGGTAGAAACTCCCCCGCCAAGGCGCATAACGCCAGCCTGAAATGCCGATATGAATCGCCGCCATGTCGCCTCCCGTCTGATGGTCCTCGGACAGCCCTGTCTTTGGATGACTGCCGGGCGGGAGAGAAAGTTTCGACGGGACTACGGACGGTACGGCACACACATATCCAATGTAGGAGTGAGCCTGCTCGCGATGACGGAGTGTCAGTCAACATTCACAGCGACTGATTCACCGCTATCGCGAGCAGGCTCACTCCTTCAGGTTAAATCAGTGCCCGGCGACGATTCGGGTTGAACCTTGATACACCGGCCCCAACCGATCAAGCCGACCGCTCCACGCCGTCAGCGCCAATGCCACCAACACCACCAGGCCACCGATCCACGCGGTATGAATCAACCCCAGGTGCGCAACAATCAAACCACCACCCCACGCACCTCCTGCAATACCGAGGTTGAACGCCGCAATGTTCAACCCCGAGGCGACATCCACCGCCTGCGGCGTGTGATGTTCGGCCTGACGCACCACATACACTTGCAGGCCCGGCACGTTGCCGAACGCGACGGCGCCCCACACCAGCACCGTGACCAGCGCCAGCCATGGATTGCCGGCAGTAAACGTCAACATGAACAGCACCGCCGCGAGCAAGGCGAAGATGATTTTCAGCGCGCTGATCGGGCCACGCGTGTCCGCCAGTTTGCCGCCCCAGATGTTCCCCACCGCCACCGAAACGCCGTAGACCAGCAGCACCAGGCTCACCGTGCCGGCACTAAAGCCGGAAATGTCCTGGAGAATCGGCGCCAGGAAGGTGAACGCGATGAACGAACCGCCATAACCCACCGCCGTCATGGCGTACACCAGCAGCAGGCGCGGTTGCTTGAGCACCTGCAATTGCTGCAACAGTGAAGCGGGTTTGCTGTGGGCGATGTTTTTCGGCACGTAGATCAGGCTGCCAATGAAGGCGATTACGCCCAAGGCCGACACCGCGAGGAAGGTTTCACGCCAGCCGAAATGCTGACCGATGAACGTCCCCAGCGGCACACCGGTGACCAGCGCCACGGTCAGGCCGGTGAACATGATGGCAATCGCACTGGCGGCTTTTTCCTTGGGCACCAGGCTGGTGGCGATGGTCGAGCCAATCGAGAAAAACACCCCGTGGGCCAGGCCAGTGACGATCCGCGCAATGATCAACGACTCGTAGCTCGGCGCTTGCCAGGCCAGCAAGTTGCCGAGGGTAAACAGCACCATCAGCGACAGCAGCAGCATTTTGCGCGGGACTTTGCCGGTCAGGGCCGTCAGTACCGGGGCGCCGATGGCCACGCCCAGGGCATAGAGGCTGACCAGCAGGCCGGCGGACGGCAGGCTGACGCCAAGGTCGGCGCCGATGGTGGGTAACAGGCCAACGATGACGAACTCGGTCGTCCCGATGGCGAAGGCGCTGAGGGTCAGCGCGAGCAAGGCAATGGGCATGACTGCAACTCCGGTGGGTTTGAGTGAATGGAGCGCAGTGTCGGGGTTCCGGTTGTGCGGAAAAATACAGGAGGGAGCATTTGATATTTGCGTTAAGGTCAAATATCGACAGTGCTCTACAGTTATTCGCGGGAGTGAGCTTGCTCCCACAGGGAATGGCCCCGTCCTTTATCCCGCGGCCAAAACCGAACTTACCCGCTATTTTCCGATCAGGTTCTTACAGACTTTTTCGACGGAGCTCCCCGTTTTGCTCAAGTTCAAAACTGCGATACCGCTGGCGCTACTTCTGTTCACATGCAGCCTCGGGCTGCAAGCGGCAACGCTGCCGGGCCTGCCGGCGACCAGCACCGCCGCGACGCCACCGGCTCAGCCGGAGCCACTGGTCCAGGGCGGTTTGCTCGGGGCAATCAGTTCGAGCATCGATGAGGTCGAGAGCAAACTTGATCTCAACGAAGACCTGGTCGACGCCTGGCGATTGCGCGCAGACCGAGCGGCGGACGAAGTGGATCAACTGGTCAATCATCCCTCGGCGCGTTCCAGTTGGAGCGTGATGGGGGATTTCCTGATTTTGTCCGGTGTATGGATGAGCGTTTTTGCGATGCTCTGGCTGCTCGGTGGAATGCTCGCCACGCGACTGAGCGAGCACCGCTTGCTGCTCACCCGTGAACGCGGCCAGGCCGTGCTCGGTTATCTGTTGCCATTCAGCCTGCCGGCGCTGATCAGCCTGCCGTTGACGATTGTCGTCAGCCACTACCTGCCGGTGTCTGCCGGTCGGGCGCTGGCGCTGTGTTTCGCCTACGCCACCAGCAGCGGCATTTTCGCCGCCTCGCTGGTGCTCACATTGGTGGTCCTGTTCAACACCGGGCACAAGCGCCGGGCGGTGCAGATTCTCCGCGATTACACCCCGCGCCCGCTGTTTGGCATCGGTTTTCTGGTCGCGCTCAGCGATGCCTTGACCAGCCCGCAGATCGCCCACCAATTGGGCAGCAACCTGACCAGCAGCATCGCGGTATTGACCGGGCTTGGGGCCTCGATTTCCTTTGGTCTGCTGGTGATCAAGATGCGCCGCCCGGTCGCGCACCTGATCCGCATTCTGCCGTTGGCGCAGCGCCTCAAGCAGCCGGCATTGCGCGAGACGCTGCGGATTTTTTCGGGGCTGTGGTATTGGCCGATTCTGTTGATGGTGATGGTCTCGGTCATGAACCTGATCAGCATCAGCGATGACAATCAGCAGGTGCTGCGCAGCGCGCTGTTCACCACCGTGTTGTTGATCGCCACGGTGTTTCTCAGCACGACGTTGCATCACTTGTTCAAGTCCCGCAGCGAGCAAGCGGCGCGCCGCAGCAATGCCTATAAAGAGCGATTTCTGAGCCTTTCACACGCCTTGCTGCGGATCAGCATGGCGATTGTGTTCATCGACATCCTGGGGCGTATCTGGGGCGTGTCACTCCTGGAATTCGCGATGAGCAACACGGTCGGACGCGCGATCAGTGATTCGCTGAGCCGCATCGGCCTGATCTTCCTCGTGACCTGGATGGTCTGGGTGGTGCTCGACACGGCGATTCAGGAAGCCCTGAAACCACCGGTCAACAAACGCTCCGCACGCCAGCCAAGCACGCGGGTGAAAACCATCCTGCCGCTGCTGCGCAATGCGATGAAAATCCTGCTGGTGGTGATCTGTGCGATCACCACCATGGCCAACCTGGGGATCAACGTCGCGCCGTTCCTGGCCGGTGCCGGGGTGGTGGGGCTGGCCATCGGTTTCGGTTCCCAGCAACTGGTGCAGGACGTCATCACCGGGCTGTTCATCATCATCGAAGACACCTTGTCGATCGGTGATTGGGTGGTGCTCGATTCCGGGCATGCGGGCACGGTCGAAGGCCTGACCATCCGCACCTTGCGCCTGCGTGACGGCAAGGGTTTTGTGCACTCGGTGCCGTTCGGCCAGATCAAGGCAGTGACCAATCAATCCCGGCAATTTGCTTACGCGTTCTTCTCGGTGCAGTTCACCTATGACACCGACGTCGACAAGGCGATCGAGTTGATCCGTGAGGCCGGGCATTCGATCAGCGACGACCCGTTTCTCAAGTACAACCTGCAAGGGCCGCTCGACGTCTTCGGGGTCGACAAAATGGACCTCAATGGCGTGGTGCTGACGGCGCAGTTCCGTACCGTGTCGGGGGGGCAATATGCGGTGAGCCGGGCGTTTAACCAGCGATTGAAAAAGCTTGTGGATAACAGTCCTTGGGTGCATTTCGCGCAGACTTATCCACAGCAGGTTTTTATGCCGCAGCGGCAGATGGATGGGGATGACGAATTGGCGCAGGAGCATTCGGCGGTGTTGCTGCCGGATCAGCCTAGAACTCAGTGATTTGTGTTGACGCTGATGGCCCTATCGCGAGCAAGCTCGCTCCCACAGGTTGTATGAACGACGCACATCCAATGTGGGAGCGAGCTTGCTCGCGATGAGGACCGCCCGGACACCATCAATGCCGGATCAGTTTGTTGTGTAACTCAGCACTCGATACCTGATCCAGCTCCAGCCAATAATGCTGCGTGCCGGCAATCTCCGCCGCCGCCGGCAACCCATCGCGGTACACCAACCGATTACTCGCCAACGCCGGCACCTTCGCTCCCGGTAACAGCGTCCCGGCCAGGTTCAGCGGATCAACCCCGCACACTGCAATCAAGCTTCCGTCATGCGGCCGACGACGTACTTCGCGCAATAGGGGAATAGCTTCGGGCAACGCAAATTGTTCGCCGGCCAAACCACTGACAAACCGCCCGCCGCGTATCTCGCCCCGTGCCTCCAGCCGATGAAAGGTACGCAGCAATTCGCGCCAGCTCGGCAGCCAATCCGCCTCTCGTTCCAGCAAACGCCAGAACACCACGCCATAGCGTCGCAGCAAGGTCATGGCGATGTGTTCCAGTGTCTCGACAGGCGTGGGCGCTGGGCGCTGGTTCTCCACAACCGGCGTGGCAGGCCCGCGGCGTAACAGCGCCCAGCGCCCGGCATCGTCCATGCCGCCGACAAATGCCCCGCGCCCGCGTCGGCTGCTGCGATTCTGGCGTTTGCTGGCCGGGGTGATCAGCGCCCGCAAGCCAGCGAAGCTGTCGGCATTCACCAGTCCGGCGCCGACCAGTTCCTGCAAGGCGATTTCCAGTTCCGAGCGCAGCAGATGGGCTTCGTGAATCAGCTCATCGAAAAACAGCGCGCCGTGCTGGCTGAGCGCTTCGTGAACCTTTTGTGTTTTGGGCGACAGTTCGCTGACCGCTGTCTGCTCGGTCAAGCTACTCCACAAGCCGACCTGGCTGCGCGGCAGCAACAGAATCGGCGTGCTGCGCAGCGCCGTGCTGGCGCTTTTGTTGGGAGCGGTCAGGCGTGTCCAGACCAGTTTTCCGCTGCGGCAAAGATCGTCCAGCCAGCCTGGTGAATAATCTTTGATCCGCGCCGGCAGGATGTCGCTGTCCCAGGCCGATGCAGCGGCGGGGTAGCCTTCGAACTGACTGATAATCGCCGGCAAAACCGCGCTGCCTTGGCCCTGAGTCGAGACCGACAGGTGCTGCCAGTCGAACAGAAAACGCATGAAGTCCTGTAACGCCACCGGCTCGATTTCCCGGCGCAAACGCTTGACGGTGTAGCGGTGAATGCGCGCCAGTAGATGCCGCTCGCACCATTCCTCATGACCCGTGCCGGGCGTGAACCGGCCGCGCAACACATAGCCTTCGCGTTCCAGTTGCGCCAAGGCCTGAGTGACATGATTGGCCGCCACTCCAAGCGGTTCGGCAATCGCGCCCAGTGGTAACGGCCCGAATGCGCTGAGCCGAGCGCGGATCACTTCAACGATGGCTTCTTCTGGCGCCCAAACCTCATCGAAACCGGGCAACGCTTGCAGTTCAGGCAACAAAATCGCCTGTGGATAAATCGCCTGCCAGCAAGTCAACCGCTCCAGGGCCAGCCACAACGATTGCCTGGCGTTGATCTGCAAGCGGCTGGCGCGCCCGCTGTCGGCCAGGGCGTTCAGCCAATCGAGCCAGTGCGCATTGGCCTGCGCTTCTGTGTCGGTGATGCACGCAAGGCTCATCAACGCCTCGTGCATTTCATCGACGCCGGTGGGTGTCGGCCAGGCCTCATCGCGTACCGCTTGAATCGCTTCGGTATCCAGCGCGCCGAGGTCATCGGTTGACTGTGGGTCGGTCCAGCGCCGGTTGAGCACGGCTTGCGTGCGGCGCTCTTCCAATGGCGCATCGTCGAGAAAGGTGTAGGGCCGTGCGCTGAGGATTTCCGCTGCCAGTGGGGAGGGCGCCGGCAAGTCGCGACTGATCAGCCGCACGTCACCCCGTTCCATGCGCCGCAACAGAGTCAGCCAGCCTTCGCTGTCCATCGCCTCGTGCAGGCAATCGTCGAGGGTCTGTTCCACCAACGGATGGTCGGGAATTTCGCGCTCGCCGGCGAGGTTTTCCACACAGGCAATCTGATCGGGGAAGACGCTGGCGATCAGGTTTTCGCTTTTTATTCGCTGGATCTGCGGCGGCACTTTGCGTCCGCCGCTGTAGCGCGGCAGGGCCAGGGCGACACCGGTATTCCAGCGCCAGCGCACGCCGAACAACGGCGCGTCGAGGACCGCTTGAATCAGGATGTGCTCGGCGCTGTTGCTGTGCAGGTAACGCCAGACGTCGTCGAGTTCAAAACTGTGGCTGGTGGACAGCGACAGCACGATCGCGTCTTCGCTGGCGGCAGCCTGCAATTCGAAGTTGAACGTGCGGCAGAAACGCTTGCGCAGGGCCAGGCCCCAGGCACGGTTGATGCGGCTGCCGAACGGGGTGTGGATGATCAGTTGCGTGCCGCCGGACTCGTCGAAAAACCGCTCCATCAGCAGTGTGTCTTGTGACGGCAGGGCGCCGAGCGTCAGGCGTGCGCGGGCGAGGTAATCCACCAGTTGCTCGGCGCTGGCGAGATTCAGGCCGAGGGTGTCGGTCAGCCAGTCGAGGGCCGGTTGCAGGTTGCCCGGTGTGGCGCCGAGCAGGTCGTCGAGGTGCGCTTGCAAGCGCGCAACGGCAAATGACAGTTCCGCGCTGCGCCCCGGCGCTTCGCCGAGCCAGAAAGGAATGGTCGGCGGCTGGCCCTGAGCGTCTTCGACCCGGACCTTGCCGGTTTCGACCCGCAGGATCCGGTAGGAGGTATTGCCCAGCTGGAACACATCCCCGGCGATGCTTTCCACCGCAAAGTCTTCGTTGACGCTGCCGATGTTCAGTCCTTGGGGTTCCAGCAACACGCTGTAGTCGGCGTTGTCCGGAATGGTGCCTCCGCTGGTCACGGCCGTCAGTTTGGCGCCCCGGCGGCCGCGCAGGGTGCGGGTGACTGCATCACGGTGCAGGTAAGCGCTGCGGATGCCCTGACGCCCGTTGTAACCCTCGGCGAGCATGTGCAGCAGCGCCTGATAATGTTTTTCGTCGAGTCCGGCATACGGCGAGGCGTTGCGGAATGTCTCCAGCAATGCCTGTTCCGACCATTCCTGGCAACTGACTTCGGCGATGATTTGCTGCGCGAGTACGTCCAGCGGCGCGGTAGGAATCTGCAGCGTGTCGAGTTCGCCGCGCCGCACGCAATCGAGCAGCGCGGCGCATTCGATCAGGTCGTCGCGGGTGGTGGCGAACAAGCGGCCCTTGGGCGTACCGCCGACCTGGTGTCCGGAGCGACCCACTCTTTGCAGGAACCCGGAAATCGAGCGCGGCGAGGCAATTTGGCACACCAGATCGACGTCGCCGATGTCGATGCCCAACTCCAGCGAAGCGGTGGCGATCAGCACTTGCAGGTCGCCGCGCTTGAGCCGTTGTTCGGCGTCCAGGCGAAACTCTTTGGCCAGACTGCCGTGGTGCGCGGCCACCGCGTCTTTGCCGAGGCGTTCGCTCAGGTGCCGGCTCAGACGCTCGGCGAGGCGCCGGGTATTGACGAAAATCAGCGTGGTCCGGTGTTCGCGGGCGAGGGCGGCGAGGCGGTCGTAGACCTGTTCCCAGACGTCATTGGCCATGACCGCCGATAACGGCACGGGCGGTACTTCGATGTCCAGGTCCCGTGGGCGGGCGTGGCCGATGTCGACGATGGCGCAGGGACGGTCGCGGCCCACCAGAAAACGCGACACTGCTTCGATGGGTTTTTGCGTGGCGGACAGGCCGATGCGCATCAGCGGTTCTGCACACAGCGCCTGTAACCGTTCAAGGCTCAGGGCCAAATGGCTGCCACGTTTGCTCGCGGCGATGGCGTGAATTTCATCGACGATCACGGTGCGCGTGGTGCCGAGCATCTGCCGGCCAGAATCGGAGCCGAGCAGCACGTAAAGGGATTCCGAGGTGGTCACCAGAATGTGCGGCGCGGTCTTGCGCATGGCCGAGCGGTCTTTTTGCGGGGTGTCGCCGGTGCGCACAGCGGTGTTGATCTGCAGTTCGGGCAAGCCCATCGCCCGTAATTGCGTGGTGATTCCAGCCAACGGGTTTTGCAGGTTGATCTGGATGTCGTTGGACAAGGCCTTGAGCGGCGAGACATAGACCACCAGGGTTTCGTCTGGCAGCCCGTCGTCGGTTTCCAGGCCGCGGTGAACCAGGTCGTCGATGACGGCGAGGAAGGCGGTAAGGGTTTTACCGGAGCCGGTGGGCGCAGCGATCAGGGTCGAGCGGCGCTGACGAATCAACGGCCACGCCCGGGCCTGGGCGGCGGTGACCGTCGGGAAGGTGCTGCTGAACCAGGCGCTGACGGCAGGGTGGAAGCCTGCCAGGGCGCTGTCCATGGGGATTGGCAGATTCATGAAGTCAGTTATGCGGGTGGGGAAATGAAGTTGCAAGTACCGCTCGGGATCTGCGCTGTACTTCAGGGCCCTATCGCGGGCAAGCCCGCTCCCACAAGGTTATGTGTTGAGCCAATATTCTGTGACCATCCGATAAACCTGTGGGAGCGGGCTTGCCCGCGATAGGGCCAGTAGCCGCACCACAAATCCGGAGGATCTACACTTTACGGATGACGGTTGCGCACTAAACCCGCAAAATGCAACGATTCCGGCAACTATCAACGGCATTGCCCGCGGGCCGTGTCGATAAAGCCATCGTTCCAATCAGACTGGGCCTGCTGACTCTATGCGAATGCGCCTTATGTTACTGGGCGGCGGAAATGCCCTTGGGCAGGCGCTGATTCGCCTCGGTGCGGAGGAAGACATCGGTTTCCTCGCCCCCCGCCCCCCGCAAGACGGCTGGGATGCCGCGAGCCTGACGCAACTGCTCGACGACACCCGCCCGGACGCGCTGATCAACCTCGCCTACTACTTCGACTGGTTTCAGGCGGAGACGGTCAGCGAAGGGCGTCTGGCCGGGCAGGAGCGCGCGGTCGAGCGTCTGGCCGAACTGTGCCAGCATCACAACATCGTGCTGCTGCAACCTTCGAGCTATCGAGTGTTCGATGGCTCCCGCGCCACCGCCTACAGCGAAAAAGACGAACCGGTGCCGCTGGGGCTACGCGGTCAGGCGCTGTGGCGCATCGAACAAAGCGTTCGCGCGACCTGCCCGCAGCACGTCTTGCTGCGTTTCGGCTGGCTGCTCGATGACAGCCCTGAAGGCACGCTCGGGCGTTTCCTTGCGCGGGCCGAAACCCCCGACGAACTGCTGCTGGCCGATGACCGCCGGGGCAACCCGACCCCGGTCGACGACGCGGCCCGGGTCATCATCTCGGTGCTCAAGCAACTCGATTGTGCAGCGCCGCTGTGGGGCACCTATCATTACGCCGGGCATGAGGCGACCACGCCGCTGGCACTGGGGCAGGCCATCCTGACCGAAGCACGCAGTCTGCATCCGCTGGCCATCGAAGCACCGACCGCCCAGGCTCACGCCGCGCGTCCGGATGCCGCCGAAGAGCCGCAGCACGCAGTGCTGGCCTGCAAGAAAATTTTGCACACGTTCGGGATCAAGCCTCGCGCCTGGCGCGCCGCGCTCCCGGGCTTACTGGACAGGTTTTATCGCCATGGCTGACGGACCCGTTTTAATCACCGGCGGCGCCGGTTTCATCGGCTCGCACCTGACCGACGCCTTGCTCGCCAAGGGCCATTCGGTGCGCATTCTCGATGACCTGTCCACTGGCAAACGCAGCAACCTGCCACTGGATAACCCCCACCTTGAATTGATCGTCGGCGACGTCGCCGATGCTGCGCTGGTGGCTCAGGCGATGCTCGGTTGCAGCGCGGTGGCGCACCTGGCCGCGGTGGCGTCGGTACAGGCCTCGGTGGATGATCCGGTGAAGACGCACCAGAGCAACTTCATCAGTTCGCTGAATGTCTGCGAAGCCATGCGCCAGGCTGGCGTCAAGCGCGTGCTGTTCGCCTCCAGTGCGGCGGTTTATGGCAACAATGGCGAAGGTGAGTCGATCGATGAAGACACCGCCAAAGCGCCGTTGACGCCGTACGCGTCGGACAAACTGGCGAGCGAGTACTACTTCGATTTCTACCGGCGCCAGCATGCACTGGAACCGGTGATCTTCCGCTTCTTCAACATCTTCGGCCCCCGACAGGACCCGTCCTCGCCGTATTCCGGGGTGATCAGCATTTTCAGCGAGCGGGCACAGAAAGGCCTGCCGATCACCGTGTTCGGCGATGGCGAACAAACGCGCGACTTCGTCTACGTCGAGGATCTGGTGGACCTGCTGGTGCAAGCCATCGAAAAACCACAGGTTGAAGTCGGCGCGGTGAATGTCGGCTGGAACCAGGCGACCAGCCTCAAGCAAATGCTCCAGGCGCTGGAAGCGGTGGTGGGCGAGTTGCCGCCGATCAGCTACGGCCCGGCGCGTTCTGGCGACATCCGCCATTCCCGGGCGAACAACCAGCGTTTGCTGCAGCGCTTCAGCTTTTGCGGGCAGACACCGATGAGTGTTGGTTTGGCACGACTGCTGGGACGCTGAGTTTTTTATAGCCACAAAAAAGGCGCCGGTTGAGGCGCCTTTTTTTATGGGGGCTTAGAACTTGTAACCCAGGCCAACCATGTAAACGAATGGGTCTACGTCAACATTGACCTTGGCACGTGTGCCAGGCGCCAGCGAGTCGTTTTCGACGGTCGCGCGGGTGTCGATGTCGATGTAGCGCATTTGGGCGTTGAGCAGGATGTTGTCGGTGATCATGTAGTCAGCACCAACCTGAAACGCCAGGCCCCATGAGTTTTCAGCCTCGAAATTGCTGAAGCCCTTGGCCTGGGCTTCGCTGCCGACGTGTTCGTCATAGATCACGGTGTAGTTGATACCGGCGCCGAGGTACGGCTGGAAATCCGACTTCGAGTCGAGCGGGTAGTACACGACGCTCAAGGTTGGCGGCAGGTGTTTCAGGGTGCCGAGTTTACCGTTGGCCGCGGAACCCAAAGAAGTGCCTTTGAGTTTCACCTCATGCTCGAACGGGGTAGCCGCCAGCAGCTCGATACCCCAGTGGGCGTCAATCATGTACGCGAAGTTCAGGCCCAGCTGCGTGTCGCTGTCCATGGTGGCTTTGCCACCCAGGTTGGTACCGGCCAGCGGGCCTTGGTCGACCTTGACGCTGGAGCTGTCGGCTTTCGGGTTGACGGTGATGGCACCGGCACGAATGAGGATGTCGCCAGCCTCGAAGGCATGGGCGAGCGGGGCTGTGAGCGCTAAGGCAAACAGCGAAGCGCTGAGCAAGGACTTGTGCATGGAGGGCTCCAAAGGACGTTAAAAATTTTCGATGTCCAATGGTACAAAGCGCTCTAATACGGTCTTTTGATTCAGCTCAATGAAACGGTGATGGGGTTGGTTTTTGTGTTGGCTCTGAGGGCCCCCTCGCGAGCAGGCTCACTCTTACAGGATTTAGGTGATCCCTGTAGGAGTGAGCCTGCTCGCGATAGCGATCTGTCAGATCACACATGACCACCGGATTCACTCCGGCAGTTCATACACATAAATCTTGTCCGCCTCCATCTGATACCCGGCATCCGCCAGCTCGCTGGTGGACGCCTTGACCTGCATCGCCCCCTCGATCCAGTACGGCTGATACAGCTCATCCAGCTTCACGCCGACTTCGCTTTTCACATGCACGATCTGGTTCGACGGCGGTGGCGGCACGTGGATGCAGGCGCCGAAATACGGCACTAACAGAAAGTCCGTGGTCCGCCCGTCTTCACTGACTTCCAGCGGCACGATGTAGCCCGGCAGGCGAATGTTCTGGCCATCCAGGCTCTTCACCACCGGCGCATTCGGCATGTCCTGCTTGGCGGCGGGTGCCGACTCGGCCGCCAGGGTGCTGCTCATCTGCGACAAGTCGTGCAGCGGCGTCATATTCGGCACTTCCGGCGCGGCGTCCGGCGGGATCATTTCTGACCAGGTCAGGTCTTTCGGCTCAGCCGCCCACAGGGGCAAGGCGACCAGCATTAGCAGCGCTAGTACGGCGCGGGGCATGTTCAACGTCCTCATAGTCGGATCGACAGGCCATCGGCCAACGATTGGCGATACGCGCGCCAGGCCGGCACGCTGCCCATCAGCAAAGCGGCGATCAGGATGCCACCGAGCAGCGTCCATTCATACTCGCTCGGCCACGCCAGCGGCAGGTACAAGCCGTAATTGGCTTGCACGTAGCCCTGGGCGGCGGCGATACACACATACAGCAACGCCACGCCGGCAATCACGCCGGCCAACGCCAACGCAAATGCCTCCAGCACCAGCAACGTTGCGATGTGCCACGGTCGGGCCCCCACCGAACGCAGAATCGCCATCTCCCGCCGACGTTCATTCAGGCTGGTGAGAATCGCCGTGAGCATGCCGATCAACCCGGTCAGCACCACGAACAGCGAGACCACGAACAAGGCTTTTTCCGCCGTGCTCATCAGGCTCCACAACTCTTGCAGTGCCACGCCGGGGAGGATCGCCAGCATCGGTTCACCGCGGAATTCGTTGATCTCGCGTTGCACCGCGAACGTCGAAATCTTGCTGTTGAGGCCGAGCATGAATGCGGTGATCGCTTGCGGCGTGAGGTCCATGTTGCGCGCCTGATCGGCACTGATCCGGCCTTCGCCTCGGGCCGGCACGCCGTTGTGCCAGTCGATGTGAATCGCCTCCATGCCGCCGAGGCTGATGTGCAACGTGCGGTCCACCGGGGTGCCGGTGCGCTTGAGGATGCCGACCACGGTGAACGGTTTGTCGTCGTGCTTGACCAGGCTGATCACCGCCACGCCGTGGGACAGCACCAGTTTGTCGCCGAGTTTGTAGTGCAGCGCGTCGGCGACTTCGGCACCGAGTACCACTTCGAAAGGATCGGTGGCGAAGGCGCGGCCGTCGGCCAGTTCCAGGTGTTGCTGATGGCCGTACTGGTAATGCTCGAAGTAGGCCTCGGTGGTGCCCATCACCCGATAGCCGCGATGGGAATCGCCGAGGGACATCGGAATCGCCCACTTCACTTTCGGGTTGTTGGCGAAGTGTTCGAAGCTGTCCCAGCGGATGTTATTGGTGGCGTTGCCAATCCGGAACACCGAGTACAGCAACAGGTTCACCGACCCCGAACGCGCGCCGACGATCAGGTCGGTGCCGCTGATGGTGCTGGCGAAACTGGCTTTGGCTTCGGTGCGCACGCGCTCCACCGCCAACAGCAGGCACACCGACAGGGCGATGGCGAACGCGGTGAGAATCGCGGTGAAGCGCCGGTTAGCCAGACTGGCCATGGCTAGACGAAACAAATACATCTCAGACCTCGGACGGGGTGGCGGCGCGATTGAGTTCGGCCAGCGACAGGTTGCGATCGAACAGCGGCGCCAGGCTCTGGTCATGGCTGACAAACAACAGGCTCGACCCGGCTTCACGGCATTCGGCGAACAACAGGCGAATGAAGTTTTCCCGAGCGTCGTAGTCCAGCGCCGACGTTGGTTCATCGGCGATGACCAGTTCTGGCTGACCAATCAGCGCTCGTGCAGCGGCCACGCGTTGTTGTTGACCGATGGACAGCGAGTCGGCGCGGCGGCTGAGGATGCTTTCATCCTTCAGGCCCAAATGGGCGAGGAGGGTGGCCGCGGCCTGATCGACACTGCCGTGGCGCTGTTTCGCCCGTTCGGCGCGTAATTTGGAGAAGTGGCAGGGCAGTTCAACGTTCTCGCGCACCGACAGGAACGGCAGCAAATTGAATTGCTGGAAGATGTAGCCGGTGTGGTCGACGCGGAAGCGGTCGCGGGCACCGGCACCGAGTTCGGTCAATTCCTGGCCAAGCAGGCGAATGCTGCCGCGATCAGGTTTCTGCACGCCACCGAGCAGGCCGAGCAGGGTGGTTTTGCCACTGCCGCTGGGGCCTTTGAGGAACAGGGTTTCGCCAGGCTCCAGGCGAAACGCCGGGATATCCAGCAACGGCGGGTGACCGGGCCAGCTGAAGCCCAGGTCGGACAGTTCGATGAGTGCTTGGGTCATAGCGCCGATTTCATGGGTGTTGATTTACCTGTGTGAGCGAGCTTGCTCGCGAGGGCGGTGTAACAGTTAATGCAGATGTTGAATGTTATGGCCTCATCGCGAGCAAGCTCGCTCCCACAGGGATCTTCGGTGGATTTAGAATTTCAGGGCGGGCGCCTTGGCGGTCACTTCAACACCTTGCTGCCCGCTCGGGCCGATCAGTTGTACCTGAATTTTCTGGGTGGCCGGGAACGTGTTGAAAATAGTCGCCAGGTCCAGGGTTTTCAGGGCGCCGGGCGCTGCACAGGTGAATTGATAGTGTGCGTGGATTTCGCTGTGATCGTGGTGATGTTCGTCCTTGGCATCTTCATCGTGATCATCGTCGGCGTCCGGCTTGTCACCGAACAGCGGGCTCTCCAGTTCCTGCATGGCGACCACACAGCCAGCGGCTTTCGGCAGATTAAACAACGCCAGCGGTTTTTCCAGCTGGGCGCGGACGGCGGCGACCTTGGCTTTGTCGGCATCCGTGGTGGCTGCGTGTTCGAAGCCCACCAGGTTCATCGCCGGGCTTTCCAGTTCCAGCTCCAGGGTCTGGCCGTCCAGCGCTGCGTTCAAGCGACCGACGCCATGTTCATGGGCGCCAAGGCTGCCGTGCTCATGATCATGTTCATCGGCGGCGTGGGCGACGGCCAACGGCAACAAGGCAAACGGCAAAGCGAGCAGCAGACGGCGCATGGCGGGTCTCCGAAAAGTAAAATGAATAATTTGTTATGTAATCTTATAACGTAAGTGCGAAGAGTTTGACCGCCTGCTTGGCGTTGCACAAGTCCCATGGGAGCATGCCGGTCAGAAATGTGCAGGAGCAGACCTATGTTGCGAATTCGCGGGAGCATCGGCGACTGGCCGGTGGATTTGACGCTGGAGATGGATGACGGTGACTGGGCGAAGCTCGGCGCGCAGTTGCAGGTGAGCAAGCCCGAGGCCAGTGTCGCCCCGGCCAAACCGGTGACTCAGGATGAGGCGTTGTGGCAGATCGCCAAGGACCTGCTGCGCAAGGCCGGGCAATTGAGCGGGCCGGATTTGCTCGATCAGCTGGAAGGGCTGACGGGTAGCGCGGTGTCGGGCAAGCGCCTGTTGGTGCGCTTGCGCCATAGCGCCGATGTGAAGGTGTCGAGCGGCGGGGATACGCCGCTCTATCGCTGGATCGAACCGGCTTAGTACAGCGCAGCAAACAGCTTGCGGCGGTACGTGGTCACCAGCGGATGGTCATTGCCCAGCAGTTCGAACACCTGCAGCAAGGTCTTGTGTGGCAGACCTTCGCTGTAGCTGCGATTGCGGATGAACAGCTTGAGCAATGCATCCAGCGCCGCGTCGTATTGCTGGCGAGCCAGTTGCTGAATCGCCAGTTGATACACCGCTTCATCGTCCTGCGGGTCTTTCGCCAGGCGCGCTTTCAGGTCTGCCGCATCCGGCAAATCCTTGGCCTGACCGAGAAACTGGATCTGCGCCTTGGCACCGGCCAGCGCCGCTTTGTGTTCATCGCTCTTGACCGCGTCGAGCACGGTTTGCGCTTCAGCCAATTCACCGCGCTCGGTGAGACAGCGGGCGTAGAGGATCAGTGCCTTGGCGTTGGTGTTGTCTTCGCCCAACAGCACTTTGAGCACGGCTTCGGCGTCGGCGAAACGGCTTCCGTCAAACAACGCCTGGGCCTGTTCGAACGGGTCGGCCGCTGCCGGTGGCGGCATCTGAACGTGGGGCTCAAGCATCGCCCGCACGGCGGATTCCGGTTGCGCACCGGCAAAGCCGTCGACCGGTTGACCGTCCTTGAACAGCACCACGGTGGGCAGGCTGCGAATGCCGAAACGGGCGACGATGTCTTGTTCCAGGTCGCAGTTGACCTTGGCCAGCAGCAATTCGCCCTGATAGCTTTCGGCAATGGTCTGCAGCAATGGCATCAGCACTTTGCAGGGCGCACACCATTCGGCCCAGAAATCCACCAGCACCGGCTTGTGGAAAGAGTTCTCGATCACCGACTGGTCGAAATCAGCAGTCGTGGCGTCGAAGATGTACGGCGTTTCCTGACTCATGGGGGATCTCTTGGAAGCGTGAATGGGGCAACTATACGGCTTGGCGGGGGGTGGCCGGAAGTCGGAGCACTGATCGTTCCCAGGCAGAGCGTGGGAGCGATCATGTCCGGGTGGCGTGGTACAGGCTCACATGCCGAAACTCTTCAGGTTCAGCCAGATCCGGCAGGGTCATCGCTTCCAGCATTTCAATGCGCTGATACAACGGGTGACGAAAATCCCGGACCCGCGAATCCGCCACCAGTGCCTCCTTGCCACGGGTCAAAAACTCATCGAGCAATGGCAGGTTCGCCCGGTCGTAGAGCACGTCGGCGACCAGAATCAGATCAAACCGGTCGGCCTCGGCGAAAAAGTCGGTCGAGTAGGTGAGCGGTACGTCATTGAGTTCGGCATTCGCCCGGCACGCGGCAATCGCCAGCGGGTCGAGGTCACAGGCCACCACTTCCAGCGCGCCGGCCTTCACGGCGGCAATCCCCGCCACCCCCGAACCGGCACCGAAATCCAGGACTCTCTTGCCTTTGACCCACTGCGGGAATTCGGCCAGATAACGCGCCACCGCCAGACCACTGGCCCAGCAGAAACTCCAGTAGGGCGGTTCATGCAGGATCCGTCGGGTTTCTTCGGGGCTGAACGCGCGGTCCATGTTGTCGCCGTCGATCAGCCAGAGTTTCAGGTCGGTCTCGGGCAATGCCACAGGCACAAGCTGCGCATCACCGAGCAGTTCACCCAAGGCCTGTTGCAGGTCGAGCGGTGCAATCATGGCGCTTTGACGAATTGCAGCTGACCCAGGGCCTGGGTGGTGGGCTGGGAAATGAACTGCGACGGCAGATGCAGAATCAGCTGACCGGACTGGCTGGCGCGGCCGCGCAGTTCAACGCGGGCACCGACCGGGAATGAATCCGGGTTGAAGCGCAGGTGAAACGGCAGCGCTTGATTGGTGCCGATCAAGGTGGAACTGGCAAGCAATTGCTGTGGGCGATCCTTTTCATCGATCACCAGCAGCGCCAGTTCGACTTCGGCGCCGGCCGGCACGCCTTGCAAGGTGCCGCTCAATTCACGCTGGTACGCGGGCAGCGGCCCAAGATTGGCCGACTCCTGGGCTTTTTTCTGCGCTGCCTGCGGGGCGGGCCCTGGCGTCGGTGGCTGGGGCTTGGGCGCATCGCTGCTGCAGGCCACCAGCAGGCTGAAAAGACTGAGCAAAACGAGCGGTCTTAAGGACATTTACGGCTCCAGCAAGGTGAAATCCATGGATCAAGCTCTATAGGCGTCTGTATACCGTAAACCCTATGGCTTGTCTTGCCACCGGGATGCGCTACCATGGCCCTCCCTTTTTTTGTTGCCTGCCACCATGCACTGTCCCTTCTGCGGTGCCAACGACACCAAGGTCATCGACTCGCGTCTGGTCGCCGAGGGCGAACAGGTGCGCCGCCGGCGTGAATGCCTGGCCTGCGGCGAGCGTTTCACGACGTTCGAGACCGCCGAACTGGTGTTGCCGCGCCTGATCAAAACCGACGGCAGCCGTCAGCCCTTCGACGAAGAAAAACTGCGTGCCGGCATGCAGCGAGCGCTGGAGAAGCGCCCGGTGAGTGTCGAGCGCCTCGAATCGTCGCTGGTACACATCAAACACAAACTGCGCGCCACCGGCGAGCGCGAGGTCAAATCCCTCGTGGTCGGTGAACTGGTGATGGCCGAGCTGCAGAAGCTCGACGAAGTCGCCTATATCCGCTTCGCTTCGGTGTATCGCCGCTTCCAGGACCTCAACGAGTTCCGCGAAGAGATCGATCGCCTGGCCCGTGAGCCGGTGAAAGAATGAATACGCCCGCCGAACACGCCATCCTCGACGCTCATTACATGGCCCGCGCGCTGGAACTGGCGCGCAAGGGTCATTACACGACGCACCCCAACCCTCGGGTGGGCTGCGTGATTGTGCGGGACGGGCAGATTGTCGGCGAAGGCTGGCACGTGCGCGCCGGCGAGCCGCATGCCGAAGTCCATGCCCTGCGCGCCGCGGGCGACAAGGCCCGTGGCGCTACGGCCTACGTAACCCTTGAGCCCTGCAGCCACCACGGCCGCACGCCGCCCTGCGCCGATGCGCTGGTGAATGCCGGGGTCGCCCGGGTGGTCGCGGCGATGCAGGACCCGAACCCGGAAGTCGCGGGTCGCGGTCTGCAACGCCTGGCCCAGGCCGGAATTGCCACCGAAAGCGGCGTGCTGGAAGGCGAGGCGCGCAAGCTCAATCAGGGCTTCCTCAAACGCATGGAACACGGCTTGCCGTTCGTGCGCGTCAAGTTGGCCATGAGCCTGGACGGCCGCACCGCGATGGAAAGTGGCGAAAGCCAATGGATCACCGGTCCGGCCGCGCGTTCGGCGGTGCAACGCCTGCGCGCCCAGGCCAGCGTCGTGCTGACCGGCGCCGACACGGTGCTGGCGGACAACGCCCGGTTGACCGTGCGCGCTGACGAATTAGGCCTGGATGCGGAGCAAACCGCTTTGGCCATGAGCCGTCCGCCGCTGCGCGTGTTGGTCGACGGTCGCCTGCGGGTGCCGCTGAATGCGCCGTTTTTCAAGGCTGGCCCGGCGTTGGTCGCCACTTGCGTTGCGGTAGAGGAGCAGTACGCCAATGGCCCTGAATGCCTGATCGTGCCTGGCGTTGACGGTCAGGTTGATCTGCGCCAACTGCTGGTCGTGCTCGCCGCCCGTGACGTCAACGAGGTGCTGGTCGAAGCCGGGCCGCGTCTGGCCGGTGCTTTCGCGCAGCAAGGCCTGGTGGATGAATTCCAGATTTTCATCGCCGGCAAGTTCCTCGGTTCTTCGGCGCGGCCGCTGCTCGACTGGCCGCTCGCGCAAATGAAGGATGCTCCCGAACTTAAAATCACCGAAATTCGCGCGGTTGGCGATGACTGGCGGGTCACTGCCATTCCTTCGCCAGTAGCGAGCGTATAATTCCCGGCCATCGCTACAGCGCTGGCTTTGTTCTCGAGGAGAACCTCATGTTTACCGGCATCATCGAATCCATCGGCAGTATTCGTGCATTGACCCCAAAGGGCGGTGATGTGCGGGTCCACGTAGAAACCGGCAAGCTCGACCTGAGCGACGTCAAACTGGGCGACAGCATCGCGGTCAACGGCGTGTGCCTGACCGCGGTAGAACTGCCGGGCAACGGCTTTGCCGCCGACGTCAGCCGCGAAACCCTCGACTGCACCGCCATGAACGACCTCAAGAGCGGCAGTCCGGTGAACCTGGAAAAAGCCCTGACCCCGACCACTCGCCTCGGCGGGCATCTGGTCAGCGGTCATGTCGATGGCGTGGGCGAAGTGGTTGCCCGTACCGAAAACGCGCGTGCCGTGGAATTCCGCATCCGCGCGCCGAAAGAACTGGCCAAGTACATCGCCCATAAAGGCTCGATTACTGTCGACGGCACCAGCCTGACCGTGAACGCGGTCGATGGCGCCGAGTTCATGCTGACGATCATTCCGCACACCCTGAGCGAAACCATCATGGCGTCGTACCAGCCAGGTCGCCGGGTAAACCTGGAAGTCGACTTGCTGGCGCGTTATCTGGAGCGTCTGTTGCTGGGTGACAAGGCCGCAGAGTCGACTGCCGGCAGCACCATTACCGAAAGCTTTCTGGCCGCCAACGGCTACCTCAAATCCTGACTCAAGGGGGTGCCTTGTGGCGCTCAATAGCATCGAAGAACTGGTTGAAGACATCCGCCAAGGCAAGATGGTCATCCTCATGGATGACGAAGACCGCGAGAACGAAGGCGACCTGATCATGGCCGCCGAGTGCTGCAAGCCCGAGCACATCAACTTCATGGCCAAGCACGCCCGTGGCCTGATCTGCATGCCGATGAGCCGCGAGCGCTGCGAACTGCTGAAGCTGCCATTGATGGCGCCACGCAACGGTTCCGGCTTCGGCACCAAGTTCACCGTGTCGATCGAAGCGGCTGAAGGCGTGACCACCGGCATCTCCGCCGCCGACCGCGCACGCACCGTGCAAGCGGCCGCAGCCAAAGACGCCAAGGCTGAAGACATCGTCAGCCCCGGCCACATCTTCCCGCTGATGGCCCAGGCCGGCGGCACCCTGGCTCGCGCAGGCCATACTGAAGCCGCTTGCGACCTGGCACGCATGGCCGGTTTCGAGCCGAGCGGTGTGATCTGCGAAGTGATGAACGACGACGGCACCATGTCCCGTCGCGCTGAACTGGAAGCTTTCGCCGCTGAACACGGCATCAAGATCGGCACCATCGCCGACCTGATTCACTACCGGATGATCCACGAACGTACCGTTCAGCGGATTGCCGAGCAGCCACTGGACAGCGAACTGGGCCAATTCAACCTGGTGACCTATCGTGATTCCGTGGAAGGCGACGTGCACATGGCCCTGACGCTGGGCAATGTGTGTGCCGAAGAACCGACCCTGGTTCGCGTGCACAACATGGACCCGCTGCGCGACCTGCTGATGGTCAAGCAACCCGGCCGCTGGAGCCTGCGCGCCGCCATGGCTGCGGTTGCCGAGGCTGGCAGCGGTGTGGTGCTGTTGCTCGGTCACCCGCTCGATGGCGACGTGTTGCTGGCGCACATTCGCGAAACCGCCGACCAGGCGGCCGTGAAAAAACCGACCACCTACAGCATCGTCGGTGCCGGTTCGCAGATCCTTCGGGACCTGGGCGTACGCAAAATGCGCCTGATGAGTGCGCCAATGAAATTTAATGCGATATCCGGTTTCGATCTGGAAGTTGTAGAATACGTGCCCTCCGAATAATGACCGGTTGTTTCCAGTCTTTGATTCGCGGCTAACAAATCACTGAGGGACGCGTAGAAAGCGCGTCCCGGCTCTTTAAGAGATCTAACGAATGACCCTGAAGACCATCGAAGGTACCTTCATCGCCCCTAAAGGCCGCTACGCTTTGGTAGTGGGCCGTTTCAACAGCTTCGTCGTTGAAAGTCTGGTCAGCGGTGCAGTGGATGCCCTGGTTCGCCACGGCGTAAGCGAAAGCGACATCACCATCATCCGCGCACCTGGCGCCTTCGAAATTCCGCTGGTTGCGCAGAAAGTCGCTCAAAAAGGCGAGTACGCGGCAATCATCGCCCTGGGCGCGGTCATTCGTGGCGGCACTCCGCACTTCGAATACGTGGCAGGCGAATGCACCAAGGGCCTGGCCCAGGTGTCCATGGAGTTCGGCGTTCCGGTCGCTTTCGGCGTGCTGACCGTTGACTCCATCGAGCAAGCCATCGAACGTTCCGGCACCAAGGCCGGTAACAAAGGTGCCGAAGCAGCCCTGTCCGCTCTGGAAATGGTCAGCCTGCTGGCGCAGTTGGAGGCCAAGTGATTAGCGACGATAGCGATCGTTTCAACCCGCGCGATCCAAAGCCTGCGGATGCCGGCAAGCCATCGAAAAGCGTCAAGCGTCGCGAAGCCCGTCAGCTCGCGACCCAGGCGCTGTACCAATGGCACATGGCCAAGCAGTCTTTGAGCGAGATCGAAGCGCAGTTCCGGGTCGATAACGATTTCAGTGATGTCGACGGTGCCTACTTCCGCGAAATCCTTCACGGGGTTCCGGCGAAGAAGGACAAGATCGATGCAGCCCTGACGCCTTGCCTGGACATCACCATCGAAGAGCTGGATCCGGTTGAACTGGCCGTTCTGCGCCTGTCCACCTGGGAACTGCTGGAGCGTGTCGACGTTCCTTACCGCGTTGTGATCAACGAAGGTATCGAGCTGGCGAAAGTCTTCGGTTCCACCGACGGCCACAAGTTCGTCAACGGTGTACTCGACAAGCTGGCCCCACGTCTGCGTGAAGCTGAAGTGAAGGCGTTCAAGCGCTGATTTGCGCTTGATATCGCGATGGGCGAGTTTGAGCTGATCCGCAATTTTTTCGCCGCCGCGCCCTGTGCGCAAGGCGGCGAAGGCGTTGCCCTCGGGATCGGCGATGACTGCGCCTTGCTGGCTGTTCCCCCCGGGGAGCAGTTGGCCATTTCCACCGACACCCTGGTGGCCGGTGTGCATTTCGCAGACCCCTGCGACCCGTTTTTGCTCGGTCAGCGCTCGCTGGCTGTGGCCGTCAGTGACCTGGCTGCCATGGGCGCCACCCCCATTGCCTTTACCCTTGCCCTGACCTTGCCGACGGTGACCGCCGATTGGCTGGAGGCGTACTCCCGTGGTTTGAACCTGATGGCGCGACGCTGCGGCGTGGCGCTGGTGGGCGGCGATACCACCCGAGGGCCGCTGAGCCTGACCATGACCGTGTTCGGTCGTGTGCCGGCCGCTCAGGCGCTGACCCGTAGCGGCGCGCAGCCCGGCGATTTGTTGTGCGTGGGTGGCGAGTTGGGCAATGCGGCCGGGGCTTTGCCACTGGTGTTGGGGCAGCGAATGGCTGACGCCGCCGTTGCCGAGCCGCTGCTGGCGCATTACTGGTCACCGCAGCCGCAACTGGCGCTGGGTCAGGCTCTGCGTGGTAAGGCCACCTCGGCGCTGGACATCTCCGACGGCCTGCTCGCCGACTGCGGTCACATCGCGCTGGCGTCGAAGGTCGGCATTCAGCTTGAGCGGAGTAAGCTGCCCGTGTCGGCTGCGTTAGTGGCCTTTCTCGGACAATCCGCTGCCGAAACCGCAGCCCTCAGCGGCGGCGATGATTATGTGCTCGCCTTCACCCTACCGTCCGTCGAGTTGCCGGCATTGCTGGCAGAAGGCTGGCCAATCCATGTGGTCGGGTGTGTCGTGACGGGGCAGGGCGTGGCGCTGCTGGATGCCGATGGACAAGACATCACCCCGCAAACCCGGGGCTATCAACATTTTCGGGAGACACCGTGACAGATCATCCCAAACAGGTCCCGGCGGAGTTCGTACCGCCTTCGGTCTGGCGCAATCCCTGGCATTTCCTGGCGTTCGGCTTCGGCTCGGGAACCCTTCCGAAGGCACCGGGCACCTGGGGTTCGTTAGTTGCGCTACCCTTTATCCCGTTGTGGCAAATGATGCCCGATTGGGCCTACTGGCTGATGCTGGGCATCACCATGCTGTTCGGCTTCTGGCTGTGCGGCAAGGTGGCCGACGATTTGCGCGTGCATGACCACGAGGGCATCGTCTGGGATGAAATGGTCGGGATGTGGATCACCCTGTGGCTGGTGCCGGAAGGTTGGTACTGGTTGCTGGCGGGTTTCCTGATGTTCCGCTTCTTTGACATTCTCAAGCCGTGGCCGATTCGCTGGATCGACCGGCATGTCCATGGCGGCGTCGGGATCATGCTCGACGACGTGCTGGCCGGTGTATTTGCGTGGTTGGCGATGCAAGGGTTGGTAAGGATTCTCGCCTGACGGGCGAAGCAGGGGACTTGGATGGTTCGGCGCTGGTTGGCGGTGATTTTCGCAATGCTTTGCTCACTCGCCCAGGCGGGGGACGCCGCGCCGACGCCGTCCGTGATCCATCTGGCCAGCGAAGAATGGGAAGACTACACCGCCGCTGACGGGCATGGCCTGGGCTGGGACGTGATGCGGGCCATCTTCGAACCGGCCGGGGTCAAACTCGACTTCCGTACCGAGCCGTACACCCGCGCCGTGGGCCTGGCCCAGCGCGGTGAAGTGGATGCCTGTGTCGGTGCTTACCGTGACGAGGCCAGCGATGTGCTTTATCCACGCTGGAATTACGACACCGATCACATCTATGCCTTGGGCCTGGCGAGTAATCCGGCACCGAACCCGCAGACCCTCGGCAACTATCGTCTGGCCTGGGTTCGCGGTTACGAATACCAGAAATACCTGCCTAATGTGCGGCGTTACAACGAGGTCGTACGACGCACTGGCATTTTGTCGATGCTGATGCACAACCGCGCCGACTTTTACATCGACGCGCTGACCGAGATTGATTACATCGTCAAACGGGCCAAGGATCCTGCCCAGTTCCGTCGCACCCATATCGCTGAATTGCCGCTGTACTTGTGCTTCGCCAATACGCCCAAGGCCCGAACGTTGATGGCCTTGTTCGACCAGCGCATGGACCTGTTGGTTAAAAACGGTTCACTGAAACCCATCTTCGAACGCTGGAAGCAGCCTTACCCGTTCGACGCGAACTGAACACGGACCCTGTAGCCGCTGGCGTCAGTGGCCTGAGATCTAACATTTTGATCGTTATGCCCCATAATTCAGCCTAAGCGTCTGTAGGAACCTGCTGTTACAATGCCGCGTCTGCGAATCTCCAGTACTTATTGATCAGGAGCACACCGGTGCCTGTCGTTTTCGTCGCCGCTTCCAAGCTGCCAACGCCTTTTGCGCAATTCACCATGCACGGCTTTCTCGATGAAGAAAACGGGCGCGAGCACGTCGTGCTGAGTCTGGGTGAGTTCGCCGACGGTGCCCCGGTACTCGGCCGGTTGCACTCCGAATGCCTGACGGGTGATGCCTTGTTCAGCCAGCGTTGCGACTGCGGCTCGCAACTTGAAGCCGCGTTGCAGGCCATCGCCCGTGAAGGCCGTGGCGTGTTGCTGTACTTGCGTCAGGAGGGCCGTGGCATTGGCCTGCTGAACAAGATCCGCGCCTATGAGTTACAGGACGGCGGTGCCGACACCGTTGAAGCCAACGAGCGCCTGGGCTTTGCTGCCGACCAGCGTGATTACGCCATGTGCCTGCCGATGCTTGAGCACCTGGGCGTGAAATCCCTGCGTCTGATGACCAACAACCCGCGTAAGGTCAAAGCCTTGACCGACATGGGGATAGTGGTCGCCGAGCGCGTGCCGCTGCACACCGGTCACAACCCGCACAACAAACTCTACCTGGCGACCAAGGCCAGCAAGCTCGACCACATGATGGGCAACGAGCATCAGGGCGAGGCGGATCGGGCGTGACCCGCGGTCAGGTTCGGCGGCGGTTGTCGTTCAGTTGGTGGCAATACCTGGCGCTGGCCTTGTTGCCGTTGTTCGTGATCAATGGCGTGTTCGGCCAAGGCGAGGCGATCCTGCCGGTGCTGGCGATGCCGTTGTTCATCGCAGGTGTGGCGTCGATGTTTGTCAGCCTGAAGTTTTTCGGTGGCTACAAGCACGCCCTGATCGCGACGCAAAAAGCCCTCGATACGCCCGAAGAACCCGCCGCCTGGATCGTCCTGGCCGCCAAGCGACGTACCGCGTTCCTGGCGGCTGCATTGCCGGCCTGGATTGGCGCGCTGGCGGTGTTCGTCGGCCTCGAAGCCGTGCCGTTGGTGTTGCTGGCGCTGTCGACCACGGTGCTGTTCTACCTCTACCGTATTCCGCGTCAACTCGGCTGATGCGCCGGGCCTGGCTGGCGGTATTGCTATTGGCCGCCAGCGGCTCGGCGGTTGCCGTCGAACGGGTCGTCAGTCTGGCGCCGTCCCTCTCTGAAATCGTGGTTGAACTGGGCTCAGCCGACCTGCTGGTCGGGGTGCTGGATGCTGGTGAACGCCCGGCCGAACTGCAAGACCTTCCTTCCGTTGGCCGCTATGGTCAGTTGGACATGGAGCGTTTGCTCAGTCTCAAACCCGATTTGCTGCTGCTCTGGCCGGGCAGTGTTGGCCCCGCGCAGCGTGAGCAGCTCAAGCACTTGAACATTCCCACCTACGTCGCCGAACCCCACACGCTCGACCAACTCGCTGCACAAATCGAAGCCATCGCCACGCAACTCGGCCGGCCCGAACGGGGCGTGACGTTGGCGACTGACCTGCGGCAAAAACTGGATAACCTGCGCCAGCGTTATCGGCGGGACGAGCCTCTGCGGGTGTTTTATCAGGTCTGGGATCGGCCGCTGTACACCGTGGGGGGGGGGCAGATCATCAGTGATGCGCTGGAAGTGTGTGGGGCGCGCAATGTGTTTGCCGACCAGACATTGCCGGCGCCGCAGGTCAGTGTCGAGGCGGTGTTGCAGCGCAATCCCGAGGTGATTCTGGCCAGTGATCAGGCCCAGCTCGACGCGTGGAAGGCGTGGCCGCAGGTGGCGGCGGTGACGCGGGGGCAATTGCTGCTGGTGTCGGACAAGGGGCTGGAGCGGCCGAGTGGGCAGATGGTCGAGGCCACTGCGAAGCTTTGCCAGCTTATCGCACCGGACCGCTGAGACCGAGGCGCGGCCATCATGGGCAAGCCTTGACACCACTGACTTCAGATCAGATTTCCGGTGTCCAGGTCACCCCGAACATCAACGCCCGACCTTCCTCGCGATACCCATATTCACTGCCGTCATGGCTATACAGCGCCCGGCTATAGCCTTTATCCAGCAGGTTATCGAGCTTCAGCTCAAGCTTGATTTCACGGTCGAGCTCCCAGCTACTGCGCAACCCTAACAAGGCGTATCCACCCAACGGCTGTTGATTGTTCAGGTCGTCATAGCTGCTGCTGACTGCTTGCCAGCTCGCACCAAGGCCCAGGCGATCAAATTGTCGATCCAGGTCCAGGCTCAATGTCCGCCGTGCACGACGCGCCAGGGTATGGCCGGTATCGCGGTCGCGCGGGTCGATGATCGCCACGCCAAGGTTGCTTTGCCAGCCGAACAGTTCCTGTTTCAGTGCGGCTTCGAAACCGTTGATCCGCGCCGACGCCACGTTCTCTGGCCGCGAGTTGCTGCCAAAAATAATCGCGTCTTCAAGGTCAGTGCGGTACAGCGACGCTTCCAGGCGACTGTTTTCGGTTAGCTGGCTGCGCCATTGCAGTTCATAGCTTTTCGACGTTTCGGGTTTCAAATCCGGGTTGCTGAAGTCCGGGTAGTACAAGTCGTTGAACGTCGGCGCTCGAAAGCCTTCGCTGTAGGTCAGCAGCACGTCGTTGTCCGGATTCACCGGCACAGTGAGGGTGCCACTCCAACTGTTCTGGCCGCCAAACTGTTGGTTCTCGTCGTGGCGCAAGCCCAGCTCAGTGGAAAAACTGTCCGCCCGATAGTGATGCTGGACAAACGCCGCACGGTTCCAGCGACTGTCTTCATCGAACGCTGTAGTGCTGTTGATCCGGTCTTCGTACCAGTCGCCGCCCAGAAGCAGGCTATTGCGGTCGTTGAGCGTCAGGTCGTTCTGCCAGTTCACTGAGTCGCGGTAGGTGTTGAAGACGCTGCGTTCATCGCTGAGCTTGTCGAGGGTCTTCTCGCGGTTTTCGCTGTGGCCGAACTCGACGCGAGTTTTCCAGATGTCGTTAACCCGCGCATCGAGGTAACTGCTGACGCTGCTCACCTCGAAATCGCTGTAAGGCTGTTGCTGCACGGACTCGAAGGTGGTGGAGTCGAAGCGGCCAAACGGGTTGTCGAACTCGCTTTTACCCCGGTTATCCAGCACGTTGGCGCCGATTTCCAGGTCATCGGTGAGCGCGTGACTGATGCTGAAACTGACCGATTGGTTGCGGTATTCATCGTGATCGCTGTCGCTGGGGTACGACTGGTGCGTGCGATTGATCCCGGCGGTTTCATTGAGGCTGGTGCCGAGGTTGAAGCGGGTTTTGTCATCGCCGCCGGACAGCCCAAGACTGCGCTCCCAGGTCTGGTTGCTGCCAAATCCCACGTGCAACCGCGGTTGCAGACCTTGCTCGTCGCCACGGCGGGTGAAAATCTGAATCACCCCGCCAATCGCATCGCTGCCATAAATCACCGAACGGGAGCCGCGCAGCACTTCCACGCGCTCGACCTGTTCGATGTTGATGTGCTGCAGGTTGCTGTCGCCTGAGGTCGAGTTGCCGATGCGCTGACCGTCCACCAGCACCAGGCTTTGCGCTGACTGGGTGCCGCGGATGTAAACCCCTGGCAGACTGCCGCGCCCACCGGTTTGCGCGACTTGCACGCCCGGCACCCGGCTGAGCAGGTCAGTGATGCTGTTCGGTTGCAGGCGGTCGATGTCTTCTCGGGTGAACACCGTGTTGGCGGCGCTGCTGTCGTTGCGCGCTTCGACCTGACGGTTGGCGGTGATCAGTACGTCGGGCAGTTTCAACGCTTGATCGCGTTCGAAGGAGTCGGCCAGCAGTTGGCCGGCCGGCAGCAGGGTCAGCGTCAGGGCGAGGGGGGAGAGTTTCATCGGCAGTCCGTTGTGGCGCGTTGTAGCGAACAAAATGTGAAGATCACAAAAAACCAATGTGGGAGCGAGCCTGCTCGCGATGACGGTGTGTCAGTCAGGGAATTGTTGACTGTCAGTCCGTCATCGCGAGCAGGCTCGCTCCCACAGGGGATTGCGTGTATCCAGCAGGTTAAATCTTGAGCAGTTGCAGGCGCTCGCGCACCGCCGCTTCGATCCCTGCCTCGTCCAGCCCGCACTCGGCCAGCATCTGTGCAGGCTTGGCGTGTTCGACATAGAGGTCCGGCAAGCCCAGGTGCAGGATCGACTTGAGGATGTTCTCGCGGGCGAGGAATTCGCTGACCGCGCCGCCAGCACCGCCCATGATTGCGTTTTCTTCGACGGTCACCAGCAGCTCGTGGCTGCCAGCGATGTCGCGAACCAGCGCTTCATCCAGCGGTTTGACAAAACGCATGTCGACCACCGTCGCGTCCAGCGTCTCGGCGACTTTCAGCGCCTCGGCCAATTGCACGCCGAACACCAGGAAGGCGACTTTGCTGCCCTGACGACGAACAATGCCTTTGCCGATTTCGATCGGTTGCAGGTCTTTCTCGATGGTCGCATTCGGACCCGCGCCGCGCGGATAACGCACCGCCGCCGGGCCGTTGTAGAGGTGACCGGTGGTGAGCATTTTGCGCAGTTCGTTTTCATCGCTCGGGGTCATCACCAGCATGCCGGGGATGCAGCGCAGGAACGACAGGTCGAAGCTACCCGCGTGAGTCGGGCCGTCTTCGCCCACCAGGCCGGCGCGGTCGATGGCGAACAGCACGTCGAGGTTCTGCACCGCGACGTCATGAATCAGTTGGTCGTAACCGCGTTGCAGGAACGTCGAATAAATCGCCACCACCGGTTTCGCGCCTTCGCAGGCCATGCCGGCGGCGAAGGTCACCGCGTGTTGCTCGGCAATCGCCACGTCGAAATAGCGCAGCGGGAAACGCTCGCTGAACGCCACCAGGTCGGAGCCTTCTTTCATCGCCGGGGTGATGCCTACCAGACGCGGATCAGACGCGGCCATGTCGCACAGCCATTCACCGAACACACCGGAATACTTCGGTCCGCTGGCCTTTTTCGGGGCGGCGGCCGGAGCGTCCAGCGGTTCGAGCTTGGTGATGGCGTGGTAGCCGATCGGATCGACTTCCGCCGGAGCGAAGCCTTTGCCTTTCTTGGTGACGACGTGCAGGAACTGCGGGCCTTTCAGGTCGCGCATGTTGCGCAGCGTCGCGATCAGGGTCGGCAGGTCATGGCCGTCGATAGGACCGATGTAGTTCCAGCCCAGTTCTTCGAACAGCGTGCCGGGAACCAGCATGCCTTTTGCGTATTCTTCAGTGCGCCGGGCGATTTCCCAGGCCCCGGGCAGGCGCGACAGGACCTTTTTGCTGCCTTCACGCATGCTGGCGTAAGTGCGGCTGGAAAGGATCTTCGCCAGATAATTCGACAGGCCGCCGACATTGCGCGAGATCGACATGTCGTTGTCGTTGAGGATCACCAGCATGTTGGCGTTCACTTCCGGCGCGTGGTTCAGCGCTTCGAAGGCCATGCCGGCGGTCAGCGCGCCGTCGCCGATCACGGCAATGGCTTTGCGATCACTGTTTTGCAGGCGGGCGGCAATGGCCATGCCCAGCGCTGCGCTGATCGAAGTGCTGGAGTGGCCGACGCCAAAGGTGTCGTACTCGCTCTCGGAACGACGCGGGAAGGCCGCAACACCGTCCTTCTGGCGCAGGGTGCCCATGCGCTCGCGACGGCCGGTGAGGATTTTATGCGGATAAGCCTGATGACCCACGTCCCACACCAGCCGGTCGTCCGGGGTGTCGAAGACGTAATGCAGCGCGATGGTCAGCTCGATGACGCCCAGGCCGGCACCGAAATGCCCGCCGGTCTGACCGACCGTGTAGAGCAATTCCAGGCGCAACTCATCGGCCAGGGTTTCCAGCTCGGCTTCGCCTAACCGGCGCAGACCGTCCGGCGTGTTGGCACGGTCGAGCAGGGGCGTGGTCGGGCGCTTGCGGGGAATCTCATGAAACGTCGTGGGCATCAGGCGAATCGTTATAGGTATAAAAGATGCGGCAGTTTACCTGATGCATCGCCCCCTGCCCACGCGTTGCTTTTAACTTGGCCGATACGCTGTCAGCTACGCCGGTCGACGATATAGCGGGCGAGGTCGCGCAAAGGCTCGGCGGCCGCGTCAAACGGTCGCAGCGCGTGCAGGGCCTGATCGCGCAGTTCCAGGGCGTAAGCCTTGGCCGCGTCGAGGCCGAGCAGGGCCGGGTAGGTTGGTTTGTCGCGAGCGATGTCCGCGCCCTGGCGTTTGCCGAGGGTTTCGGTATCGCTTTCGACGTCAAGAATGTCGTCCTGCACCTGAAAAGCGAGGCCAATGGCCTGTGCATAAGTCTGCAACGCTTTCAGTTCGTCCTTCTCGGCACGGCCGCTGGCCAGGGCGCCGAGTTTAACGCTGACTTCAATCAGCGCGCCGGTCTTGTGCCGGTGCATGTACTCAAGGGCTTTTTGATCGAGCTTGAGGCCGACCGAACCGAGGTCGATGGCTTGCCCGCCGACCATGCCCGCCGGGCCTGCCGCGACGGCCAGGGCGCTGACCATCTGCAGGCGGATCTCGGCGTCAGCTGCGTTCAGGCGCGAGTCGAGCAGGGCGCTGAACGCCAGGCTCTGCAAGCCGTCACCGGCGAGGATGGCGCAGGCTTCATCGAATTTCTTGTGAGTCGTCGGCTGGCCGCGACGCAGATCGTCGTCGTCCATGGCCGGTAAATCGTCGTGTACCAGGGAATACGCGTGAATCAGCTCCACTGCGCAGGCCGCGCCGTTGGCTTGCTCGGCCTTGCCGCCCAGCGCTTCGCAAGCCGCGTAAGCCAGTAACGGACGTACACGTTTGCCGCCATTCATCACGCTGTAGCGCATGGCTTCATAGAGACGGGCGAGCTCGGGGCTGGGTGCGTTGAACAGGGTTTCCAGTGCCGCGTTGACACGGGCCTGGCTGGTCGCCGAATACGCTGCAATCATTCTGGCTGATCCGCGTCGAAGGGTTCCTCGGCCAGCTCGCCATCACGCTCGAGCAGCACTTGAACCTTTTGCTCGGCCTGGGCCAGCGCCGCCTGGCAATCGCGGGTCAGACCGATGCCTTGCTCGAAAGCCGTCAGCGAGTCTTCCAGCGACAGTTCGCCGTTCTCCAGACGCTCTACCAGCGTTTGCAGGTCAGCGAGAGATTGTTCGAAATCCAGTGCAGCTTTTTTGCGGGCCATGGCGGCTATTTCCGGTTGACGTTAAACCGGCGCGACACTAGCAGACATGGGGGTTATGGGCAAATGGGCCGGGCATTTCGGCCACAGCACCGGCGGCAACCGGATCACCTGCACCGAGCTCTTTGTAGCAGCCGGACGCAGGCTTCGCCAGCTGCTAAAGCTCACCCTATGGCTTAATTATGCTGAGTCATCCGGATAGCTGACCTGATAGCGAGTACTACGCCCGCCACCGGGCAGGCGTTGCAGGCAACCCTTCTCCAGCAACTCTGCCAAATGGCGGGTGGCGGTGGCTTTCGATACTTTCGCCACGGCTTGATATTGAGCCGCGCTGATCCCGTCCGCGAAGCCTCGCTTCCCACCGTTCAGCATGCGATTCAGTACCTTGATCTGCTCGGCTGACAGTTTTGCGTCCCGATTCGCCTGCCAGAAGCGCGCCTTGCCCAGTACCGCTTCGATCCGCGTCATGGCCTGCTGCAAGCTGCGCAGCAGGGTTTGCAGAAACCATTGCAGCCACTCGGTGATGTCCGTGGCGCTTTTCTGGCTGGTTTCCAGCACTCGGTAATAGCTGGAGCGGTCGTCCAGAATGCTCGCTGACATGGCGTAGAAGCGGATCGCCTGCGCCTCTCCCTGAGCCAGGGCGAGATCGGTAAGGGTTCGCGTGAGGCGACCATTGCCGTCGTCAAAGGGGTGCAGGGTGATGAACCAGAAGTGCGCGATGCCGGCCCGCAACAAGGGATCGAGCCCGTCCTGCTTCTGGCTGGCTGCAAACCAGGCAAGAAACGTATCGAGCTGCTGTTCAAGCCCAAGGCGTGGCGGTGCTTCGTAGTGAATGGTCGGTTTGTCCAGTCGCCCGGACACCACCTGCATGGGCTCATCGCCACGCAGCTCGCCGATATGGATCGAACGGGCGGCAACATTCATGTCCTGATCGGGAAACAGCCATGTATGCCACTCCAGCAACCGCGGCAGTGTCAGCGGTTGTGCGAAGCGCTGAGTGGCGTCGAGCATTAACTGCGCCAGCCCTTCGCTGCGTTGGCTGACTTTATCGCCATCGACCACCTCCAGGCCCAGGCGCCGCGCCAGTGATGAGCGGACCGAGTCCACGTTGAGCTGTTCACCCTCGATGGCTGAAGACGTCACGATGTTTTGTAACAGCGCGTCCAGTTCGTTCTGTGCGCTGAGTGAGCGATCCACGGAACTGGCCATGCCCATCAACCGGCCTTGCGCCTGTACGCACTCACGCAATAGCGGCGTCAGGCGTTCGGATTGCCAGGTGAAATTCGGCCAGTCGGGCTGTTGCCAAATCCAGTGAGGTGCCATGACCACGGGTAACTCCAGAGTGAATGAGCCGAATAATAGCCTTATTCGGCTCATCTTGTGAGCCGAATAAGGTCGCTATTCGGCTCACGTCCCCACTTCTTCGTGATGCCTACAGCAAATCAAGAGGTATACGATTGTTAAAAAACTGCCGAATCGCTAACCTTCGCGCCTTCTACGACCCAATAGTCACGGGTCTTTCTGACGAAACGCAGTATTTGGATCTGTAACGCGCCGAGGATCGGGCGCAAGGTTTCGTTATGCATGGCAGGAGGCGTCACATGCGTTCACTTCTTATACTGTTGATGGGGCTGGCCTGCGCGAGCGCCGCCTGGGCCGAGCCGACGGCTGAGCTGTCGGAGCCGGTCGGCGGCTGGCGCTATAACGGCCTGCTCGACCGCAGCGAAAACCCGCAGGTCGCCTATCCCACGCCGCCCATCGACCGCGGTGTGCAGCGCAATCGCACGATGATCGAAGGCCAGCTCAAGGCGATAGGCACGCAACGCGGGCCGCACACCCTCGCCGTCAACGGCAATCCACTGAACCTGTACACCGACGACGAAGGGCGTTTCGCCCGGCCGTATGCCTTTGGCGCGGGTTCCAACAGCGTCGAAGTGCGCAGTGCCGAAGGCAAGTCGCTCAAGCGCGTTCAATTCTATGAAGCCAATGACCTGCGCACGCCGGCACGGATTCGCGTGGTGCTCGGTTGGGACGACCCGAAAGCCGAGCTCGACCTGCACATCATCACCCCCGACGGCCAGCATGCGTTTTTCGCCCACACGGCGTTGACCAATGGCGGCGGCCTCGACCCGGATGGCGTCGATGGTCCCGGCCCGGAAATGTTCACCATGACCGCGCCGCTGCATGGCACCTATCTGGTTTACGTGAACTATTGGGGCAACTTCGGCAGCGAAGGCTATAACTTCGATGAGACCAGCAACCAGAACGAGGTCATCACCTCGCAAATCAACCTGGTACTCAACGAAAACACCGTCGACGAAAAACGCGAGACCTTCATCGTGCCCCTGCGGGCCATCGGTGACCTGTTGCTGGTCAAGACTTTCAACTATTAAGCATCCCGCACCACGGATGAATTGGGCGTTGTGAACATGAGCGATAACACTGTATCTCCGGCTGCGCAAACACCGGCCGCCAAAACTCCTCGCCGCTGGCCGGCGCTGCTGGTCGGCCTGGCCCTGGTCGCCGGCGTCGCGGGCGGGTTGGGGTGGTTCATGCACAAACCCAAGGCTCCGCCAGCGCAATTGGCCAGCGACAAACTGGGCATGAGCCGGCCGGACGGTCTGCTCGAAACCCATTCCCTGAGCCAATTGCCCAAGGATCTGCTGGCGGTGCCGTTCCTCAAGGAAACCCTGACCGAAGATTTCGTCTTCTATTACGAAGCGCACGTTGATCGCCTCGGCTTGATCGGCAGTCTGCGGCGGATCATCTACGAACATGACCTGAAACTGCAGGACAGCCTGATCGAGCAACTTTTCGATCAACCGGCCGACGTGGCGCTGTGGCGCGGGGCGGATGGTCGGCTCAAGGATTTCCTGTTGGTGATGGATCGCGGTGGTCTGGCCAAAGTGCTGGAACCGCTGGCCAAAGTGGCGCTGGACGATTCGCAGCTGACCCAGCTCAGTGTGGTGAAAGTCGGCGCCGACGACGTGGCGCTGTATCAGCTCACCTACAACAACAAAGCGCTGGTGTTCGCCTCCCACGGCGACAAACTGGTGGTACTGTCCAATCCCGTCAAACTCTACGACCCGAGCAGCGGCCCGAGCGACGAGCGCGGCAGTGTCTCGACCACGGCCATCGCCGCGTTGCTCAACGGCGACAAACTGTTCCCCGAAGCATTCGGCCTGCCACCGCGCGCGCCGGAAGTGAAGCAACGCCTGTCGGTCAATTCGAGCGTGTTGGCCATGGGTTACCAGCGCTTTATCCCGAATTTCGCCGGGCTGCGTTTCGACATGGACGACAAGGGCTGGCACAGCTTCCTTGCGATGGATGAACTGGACGATCAGCCGGACTTCGATTTCAAACCGATCTGGCAAGCCATGCCGATGGGCGCCAGTGCCTGCGTGGCCTTGCCGCTGGCCGCTGAACAGCAGAAACCGTTGCTGGTGAAACTCGGCGCCGAAGAGCCGGTGGCCCAAGCGTTGACCGAACACATGGCCGGTGCGGCGGGCCTGTGCTGGTACGCCGATTCGCGTCTCTACACGCCGTTGCTGGTGGCCAGCCTGAATGACAAGGACAGCGCCAAACTCGATGGCGACCTCGGCAGTTTGTTCGGTTCGATGGTCGGCGCCTATGAGCCCAACGTCGAAGAGCACGCGTTCCCGGTGATCGAGAAACAGGACGGCCCGACTCACCAGTGGCAGCGGCAGGTCAGCTCCAACTTCGGTCCCTACAAAGCCAAGGACGCTGAAGATCCGGACGCGATCTCCGGCAAGGCCTTCATGAAAGTCAGTCTGGCCCGTCACGGCTCGACGCTGCTGTTTTCCCTCGACGACAAACTCGTGGACAAGGCCCTCGGCACCCTCGACAAGCGCTTCCCGCCGATGGCCGACGTGGTGCCGAAAGACCTGTTGATGCCGGTGTATTTCGGCCCGGATGCGATGGCGCAACTGATGCAACAGGAAACCCTCGACAGCCTGCCGCAGGACATGGAACCGGTGTTTTACAACGCCGCGCAAACCTACCTGATCCCGAAACTGCGCAAGCTCGGCGGTTACGGCAAATACGCCCTGACCTTGCCTGAAGGCAGCGAGCCCGATGGCCATTGGCAATGGCTGCCACTGGAATGGAAAGCCCTGTGACCGCACTCATCCGCGGCCTCGGCCTGCTGGCGCTGTTGCTGGGCAGTCGCGCCTTTGCCACTGAGGCCGCGCCACTGGATCCGCAGCAATCCCAGGTGTTCCGCGCCTGGTTCGTGCGCATCGCCCAGGAACAACTGACCCAAGGCCCGAGCCCGCGCTGGTATCAGCAGGACTGCGCGGGGCTGGTGCGGTTCGCTGCCAACGAAGCGTTGAAAGTCCACGACGATAAATGGCTGCGCAACAACGGCCTGTCCAATCGTTACCTGCCACCGGAACTGCAGTTGAGCGAGGCGCAACGCGGTCTCGCCCAGCAGTGGCAACAGGGCGGCGGCAAGGTCGGGCCGTACGTCAACGCGATCAAGCTGATTCAGTTCAACAGCCATCTGGTGAGTCGAGACGTGGCGCAAGCCCGGCCCGGCGACCTGATGTTTTTCGATCAGGGCGACGACCAGCACCTGATGATCTGGATGGGCCGCTACATTGCCTATCACACCGGCACCACCACCCCCACTGACAACGGCATGCGATCCGCGAGCCTGCAGCAACTCATGACATGGAAGGACACCCGATGGATACCCGACGCAGCCAACCCCAACTTCATCGGCGTCTATCGACTGAATTTTCTCTCCCAATGATCGGTGCCCGCATGTTGCGTTTTTTGCCTCTGCTGTTGGTTTTGGTGCTGCCGTTTTCGGCGGTCAACGCCGAAGACACCGTCGAGCCGAGCGGCTATACGCCGGTGGCCGGTGAAAGCTTTTTCCTGCTGGCCGACAGCAGTTTCGCCAGTGACGAACAGGCGATGGTGCGCCTCGAAGCGCCGGGCCGTGACTATCGCCGTTTCCGCATGGAGCCTTATGGCGGTGCCGACATTCGCGTGTACCGCATCGACAAGCCGCTGGATTTCCTCAAGCGCCAGAAGAACCTGCACCGTGTGGTCAGCGATGGCCAGTTCAAGGGTGAAGGGCTGTCGAATACCCTCGCGTACCTGTGGGACAACTGGTACCGCAAATCCCGTCGCGTGATGCAACGGGCGTTTTCCTACGAGTCCCGTCAGCAAGTCACCGAGGAAGTACCGGAACTGAAGATGGGCACCGCGATTGCTGCGCCAACGCCTTACGACGCACAGCCGCAATTCGCCCTGATCCCGGGCCTGCCGGTGGTCAGTCAATTCCGCTATCCGCTGTGGCAAGCCAAACCGATCCAGCCGCCTGAAGGCGTGAACCTGGCCGGCTCTTCCAGTGAGTTCGTCAGCGTCGCGCCGGGTAACGTCTACATCCCGTTGGGTAACCTGAAACCGGGTCTGTACCTGGTGGAAGCGCTGATCGGCAAGTACCGCGCGACCACCATGGTCTTCGTCTCGAACACCGTGGCCGTGAGCAAAATCGCCGGTGATGAACTGGTGGTCTGGGCCGCGCGCAAACACGAAGGCAGTTCGGTGCCGAAAGTGAATGTGTTGTGGACCGATGGCCTCGGCGTAATGAGCAGCGGCGCCACCGATAGCGATGGTTTGCTGCGCCTGAAACACGTCAGCCCGGAGCGTTCGTTCGTGATCGGCGAGGATGAAGAGGGCGGGGTGTTTGTCTCCGAGAACTTCTATTACGACAGCGAAATCTACGACACCAAACTTTACGCCTTCACCGACCGGCCGCTATACCGGCCGGGGGATTGGGTGTCGTTGAAAATCGTCGGGCGCGAGTTCAAGAACGCCCGGGATTCCGTCGCACCGACTGCGGCCGACGTCAACGTAACCGTGCTCGATGCCACCGGCACGGCGCTGCAATCGCTGGCACTGAAACTGGATTCCAAGGCCGGCACCCAAGGCCGATACCAGTTGCCGGACAATGCGGTGGCGGGCGGTTATGAACTGCGTTTCAGCTACAAGGATCAGGCCTACAGCAGTGCGTTCCGCGTGGCCGAATACATCAAGCCGCACTTCGAAATCTCGCTGAACCTGGCCAAGCAGGATTACCGCACCGGCGAACCGGTGAAGGGCAGCCTGGTGCTGCTGTACCCGGACGGCAAACCGGTGGCCAACGCCAAGTTGAGCCTGAGCCTGCGCGCCCAGCAACTGTCGATGGTCGACAACGAACTGCAATACCTCGGGCAATTCCCGGTGGAGCTGACCAGCACCGAATTGACCACCGACGCCAAGGGCAACGCGACCCTCGACCTGCCGGCCGCCGAGAAACCGAGCCGCTACATGCTCACCGTGTTTGCCAGCGATGGCGCGGCGTATCGGGTCAAGACCACCAAGGAAATCCTCATCGACCGTGGCGCGGCAAGTTTCAGTTTGCGCGCACCGCAGCGATTCAGTGCGGTGGGCGACAAGGTTGCGTTCAGCTTTGTCAATGAGGGCGCCAGCGAGCAGAGCAAAACCGTGACGCCGAGCAGCTACAGCTGGGTGCGTCTGGAAGACCAGACCTCCGGCGACGGCAAACTGGCCGCCAAAGACAAAGGTTTCACCGTGGCCTTCGAGCGTCCCGGCACCTACAACCTGACGTTGAAAGATGACCATGGCCGAGTCATTGGTGCGACCGGTCATTCGGTCACCGGCGACGGCGTAAAAGCCGTGCCAGGCACCGTGGAAATCGTCCTCGATAAACCCGAGTACAAGGCCGGTGATGAAGCCCTCGCACTGATCACGTTCCCGGAGCCGATCAGCGATGCATTGCTGTCGCTGGAGCGCGACAAAGTCGAGGCCACCGCGCTGCTGTCCAAGGGCGGTGACTGGCTGAAGATGGAGAAACTCAGCGACACCCAATACCGCGCACGCATCCCGGTGAAAGACAATTTCGCCCCGAACCTGACTTTCTCCGTGCTCTACACCAAGGGCGGTCAATACAGCTTCCAGAACGCCGGGATCAAGGTGATTGCGCCGCAGATCGACGTGGCCATCGCCACCGATAAAGAGACGTATCAACCCGGTGAAACCGTGTCGGTCGACCTGACCACACAGTTCGCCGGCAAGCCGATTCCGGCGCACCTGACCGTCAGCGTGGTCGACGAAATGGTCTACGCGTTGCAACCGGAAGTCGCGCCGAGCATCGACCAATTCTTCTACCACCCGCGCCGCAACAACGTGCGCACCAGCGCCAGCCTGTCGTTCATCAGCTATGACGTGGCACTGCCGGGCAGCCCCGGCGCGCCGGGCAAAGCCAACCGCAGCGAGCGCGGGGTGAAAGTGCTGGAACGGCCGCGTCGTGAAGACGTCGACACCGCCGCGTGGCAGCCGGAACTGGTGACTGATGCCAACGGCAAAACCCGTTTCACCTTCAAGATGCCGGACTCGCTGACCCGCTGGCGCATCACCGCCCGGGCCATCGCCGATGACGGGCAAGTCGGGCAGAAGAAGCAGTTCGTGCGTTCGGAAAAACCGCTGTACCTGAAATGGAGCGGGCCGACTAAATTCCGCAGTGGCGACAAGCCGAGTCTCGGGGTGTTCGCCTTCAGTCAGGCCGAGAAACCGGTCAAGGCGGAACTGGTGATTCATTTCGGCGGCGCCGATCAGCGAGTGCCTGTGACCCTGAACAACGGCATCAACTACATCGCGCTGCCGGAGTTCTCGTTGGCCAGTGGCGAGTGGACCGCCGAACTGGTGCAGGACGGCAAAACCGCTGACGCGCTGGCCGTGCGCCTGACCGCCACCGGCGAAGGCTGGCAGGTCACGCAAAGCCAAAGTCTGGACGTGGCCAGTGGTGATACGCCGCTGAGCGTGCCGGCCGATGCGACGGATATCCGCCTGCGTCTGGATGACAGTCCGCAAGCGCTGTTCCGTTCGGCGCTGGATGATCTGCTGAGCTATCCGTACGGCGGCGTCGAGCAGACCGCCAGCCGTTTGCTGCCGCTGAGCATCGCCTATCCGACGCTGGCCTCGAACCCGCAGATCCGCGATCGCTTGCGCCTGATCATGCAAAACAGCCGCCTGCGACTGGTGCAAATGGCCGGGCCTTCCGCGAGCTTCACCTGGTGGGGCATGGATGGCGAGCCGGATGCCTTCCTCACCGCTTACGCCTATTACGCCGACTGGAACGCCAGCAAAGTATTGGACTTGAGCTTGCCGCCGGAGCATTGGCAGCGGGTGCTGGAGGTGTATTCGAAACAGGCCCAGAACACGCCGTTGTTGCAGCGTGCGCTGATCCTGTCGTTCGCCAAACAGATGCAATTGCCGGTGAACACCTTGCTCAGCGGGTTGATGGACGACCTGGCGAAAGCGGGCGAGGGTAATGCCGCGAACCTGATGGAAGATGGCGAAGACAGCATCGTCATGAGCGATCCGGATTCGGCGCTCGGCCTGGCCGCTGCCCGTGTGTTGACGGCATCGCTGGCGCGTCAGTCCAAGGTGACGCTGCCGGAGGCTTTCAATCGTCAACTGGCGGATGCGCAACAGCGTCTGGCGGTCAGCTCGCGGCCGTTCGCCGAAGCGCTGAACCTGTCGCTGCAACCCTTCGATCAGGCACACGCGCAAGCCTTGCTGCAACGCTTGCTGCCCCAGCAATCGACGCTGGAGCGCGCCCTGGCGTTGACCTGGCTGCAACGCAGTATTGAACAAGCTTCGCCGACCATCGCCCTGGCGCCGGGTGAAGGCTGGAAGAAACAGTACGGCGATACCGGTGAGATGTACTGGACGTGGCAGGGTGCTGCGCCCGTGCCAGCGGTGTTGTCCTTGGCCGGGACGCAGGAGCGGCCATTGCGTGCCGTGTTGAGCTTCCAGACCAAACAACCTGCGATTGATCCGATGGCCGTGACCATCACTCGTCGCCTGTCGCGCTTGGTGCCGGGTGATGAAGCCTTCACCTTCAAACTCGAAGCGGTCGGCACCCAGCCGTTGTCCAGCGACAGCCTGTATCTGGATGAAGTGATCATCACCAGCAAAGCCGCGAAACCGTTGCGCTACGGCATGCTCGAAGTGCCGCTGCCGCCGGGCGCCGATGTCGAACGCACGACGTGGGGCATCAAATTGATGGGCAAGGCCGGCACCGAACCGACCGCGCTGGAGAAGGCGCGTTTTGAGCCGGGTCAGATGGCTTATGCGATTCCGGTGGATGCCTTGAGCGGTGAGTTGCGCCTGCGACATTTGGTGCGCTTCTCGCAGAAGGGTCAGTTCAATCTGCCGCCGGTGCGCTTCACGCAGGTCTATGCGCCGCAACATCAGGCGCAGGAACAGAAACCGGCCCTCGGTCGGGTCACGGTCAACTGACATGACCCGGCCTCTGGTCTGGTTGCTGCTGTGTTTGATTCCTGCGCTGGCGACAGCGCAGGACGAACCGCTGCGGCTGGGCTTCAAGGGTGAACTGATTTCGTTGAACCGGACTCAGGTGATTTCACGCGAGCCCTTGCCTGCTGATGTGCAGGCGCCGTTGGGCAGTTTGTGGAAGTTGTTTGTGTACGGTTGGCTGGTGGATACCGGCGCCCGTGAACCTGCGTATGAATGTCGCGGGCAGTCGAAAGATGAAGTTTATTGCTGCACCGCCGGCGGCAAGATCGAGCGTGATCAGGCATTGGTGAAATCGTGCGGTTTGTATTTTGAACCGGCACGCTTGGGCATCACTGCCACTGACTGGCGTACGTATTGGCAGGCGCGACAGGCGCCGGAGTGGTTGCTGGACTTGCCGTCGTTAAAGCCCTCTACGCGAGTGTCCGTCGCTGAATTGCTCAAGGTGTTGGCCGTGATGCCGGCGCAGGATCAGGCGCGGCGGGTGTTGCTGGACGTGGTGCTTAATGCCGCCGACGGCAATGTCGTGGGCGAACTCGGTGGTCGGTTGCGGGTGAAAACCTGGAGCTGGCTGGGGGATCAGGATCCGTCGTCGCGTCAGGGCGGTTTTGCCGGTTGGATGGTGGACGGCACGCCGATCTGGGCGGGTGGGCGCGGGACCAGTCAGAGGGTGCTGCGTCATTACGCTGAAGCGTTGGCCGCAGTGCTGCCGGTTGATTGGCCCGCGGACACGGGACGCTGCGTCGAAGTCGGACTGTTTTCTCGCTATCCGATTGAGCGGGTTCTGGCGGGGGATCGTGTTGTTTCTTCCGGCCCATTGCAGGGCGACTATCGAGTCGAATTCAGCAACGGCAACCAACTCGATATCCACAGTGACGGCGAACTCTTCTTGCTCAAGGATCAGCTTGTCGCCCGTCTGGACCGCGAAGAATACGTCGCCCGCGTCCTCCAGCGCGAAGCCAAACCTGAGCCCGTCGAAGCCGCCAAAGCCCTGGCCATCGCCATCCGCACCTACCTCCTGCAAAACGCCACGCGCCACGGCGACTGCCTGAGCATCGACGACAGCAGCAGCCGTCAACGCGTCGCCCCGCGCCCGGCCACCAGCGAATCACGCCATATCGCCGCATGGACCAGCGACCTCGTATTGGCCGGCAGCACCGTCACCTACCATTCCGACCAACCCGGCCCGGACAAACTCGCCTGGCAGCAAGCCGTCGAACAGGCCAACGCCGGCCAGCGCTACGACGCCATTCTGCTGCACGCCTACCCACGCGCCAGCCTCAGCCGCTGGGACAATCCCGTCGCCTCCTGCGAAGCACTGCCCTCCGCGCAAGACTGGCTGCAAACCCAACGCCGCGGCTGGCGTGCGCGGCTGGAAAGCGAGGTTGGCTACAACGAAGTCAGCACCTTCGCCGTCTGCCGCCTGGCCTTCGGCCGCCCCTATGTCGACCGTGAACGCCAGCGCATCTACGTGCGCGGCGTGCTGTCGCTGCAAGACCGCCTCGACCTGACCCACGAATACCTGCACCTGGCCTTCGAAGCACACCCCAACGGCCAGGATGAAACCTACATCGAAGGGCTCGCCCGCCACCTCTTGCTGGAATAGGCCATGAAACTCCGTTATCCACAGGTCTTCCTGTTCCTTTGTACTCTTTGCGCGATGCCGACGATGTTCGCCGCAGACGCCGCCGTCAAACTCGACACCCCCGTCGGAGGCTGGCGCACGGGCGCGGTTGAAGGCGAAGGTGAAAACTTCCGCCAGACCGTCAACTATCCCGCTTCATCGGTGAACACCCCGGTAGGGCAGGCCAACACCGCGCGCATCAGCGGCCAGATCAAATCCACGCCCAAATCAAAGGAGCCTGGTCGTTTGATCGTCAACGGCGTGAGCATGCCGCTGAAGATCGATCCCGCCGGCCGCTTTGATCGCCCGTTCTCGTTTCCCAATGGCAGCAACAGCGTCGAAGTGCGCAGCCCTGATGGACAACAGCGGCATCGCACGCAGTTCCTCAATGCCAGTGGTGGTGCCACGCCGGCCAAGTTGCGGGTGTTGTTGTCGTGGGACAGTGACGGCACGGACCTCGACCTGCATTTGATTACGCCGGATGGGGCGCATATCTGGTACGGCGATCGGGTTGCGCCCAATGGTGCGGCGCTGGATGTTGACGTGACGACCGGGTATGGGCCGGAGATCTTTGCCATGCCAGCGCCGATCAAGGGGCAGTATCTGGTGTATGTGAATTACTTTGGCGGTGGGTATAGCCGTGATGAGGAAGGGCAGGAGGACGCGGTTCAGCCGCTGACGACTGCGCAGGTGACGGTGATTACCGAGGAAGGGACGCCGAGCGAGAAGATGGAGACGTTTCTGGTGCCGATGCGGGCGGTGGGGGAGTTGACGTTGGTTAAGTCGTTTAGTTATCCGTGAAGTTGTATGACGGTTCCTCAAAACGCAGGCATTAAAAAGCCGGCTTGTGGCCGGCTTCTCGGGGACTGGCTTGGTTCATTTTTGGTAAACCGCGCCAGCCTTCAAAACGTACACCCGGATCTGCGTCCGGCTGTGGGACTCGGCGAGAAAATCATCTGCCTTGTCGGTGCGATCTGAGCCGCGGGGCGGGTCGATGCGCAAATGTGGGGCGCAGCATACTGATTATTTGAGGAAATTCCCAGCGTGGAGTGTGGTGTAGAGCGATTGGTGCATTGAGTTCAGTCACTCGTCCGGGTTTGTAGGGTGAATGTTCAGCCGCCATCGCGAGCAGGCTCGCTCCCACATTTGATCGCATTCCAATGTGGGCGCGACGACGTGTGTTTACAGGAACGGCACCGCCGGTCGCCGTTTGTTGAGCGTCGACCACCAGAACACCCACCCCAGCACCCTGATGTTCTGCTTATCAATCTGCTCGGCACTGAAAATCTCGTCCGGGTGCTCGGTTTTGTTGTAGCTGCGTAACCGCAGCGCATTCCCGGGCATCCGGTGCAGGTATTTGATGCGCAGCATCCCGTCATGGTCGAGGGCGTAAATCTCCCCATCAATTACTTTGGTCAGCCCACGGTCGATGGCGAGGATAGAGCCGTCCTCAATCCTTGCGCCCATGCTATTGCCGAGCATGTGAATACAGATCGCATCGGCATGGTTGATTTCCAGGGAGTCGAGATGGCTTTTGGGCAGGCGGATGAATTGGCCGGTGTCTTCCACGATGTGGGTTTTGTGAGACCCCGGGGCGATGGGTGTTTCTTTGTAGAGGGGCAGTTCGACGTCGGTCGGCTCGATCACCGTGTAGATGCCACGAATCGCCTGGGCGTCGAAGGTGTTGCCGGACTCGTCGAGCAGGCGCAGGTGTTTGGCGTCTTCCGGGCCTTCGCCGGTTTTGAGCCAGTGGCTGTTGACCGAGAGTAATCTGGAGACCTCTTCCATGCGGTAAGCGGGCACACCGCGGGTGTACCAGTTGTGGATGTTTTGAGCTTCCGTGTCGAAAAAAGCGGCAAATCCTGTCGTCGTGATCTTGGCTTTTTCGAGCAATGCTTTGAACCGTGGGCCGCTAGTGTTCTTTTTCATAAACACGAGTCTACGGGCGCAGGGCGGGGCTTTGAATAAACGAACCGTTCAAATTTCGAGGGAAATTTACGACCGGATGTAAGACGTATTTGGAACAAATTAAACAGAAAAAAACCGCAGTGGCGAAAAGATAAACACGCTGTTTAAAGCCCTTTATGAGCGCCCACAAAAAACCCCGGATCAACCGGGGTTTTTTTCAAGTCGTCAGTGGCGCAAGGCCAATGGCGTCTTAGCCTTTGTAGGCGGCAGCCGACTTGGTGATCGCTTCGCGGGCGGCATCAGCGCCGGCCCAGCCTTCGATCTTCACCCATTTGCCTTTTTCGAGATCTTTGTAGTTCGCGAAGAAGTGCTCGATCTGCTGGATCAGCAGTGGAGGCAGGTCGGTGTATTCCTTCACGTCGACGTACAGCTGGGACAGCTTGTCGTGTGGGACTGCGATGACTTTGGCATCGCCGCCGCCGTCGTCGGTCATGTTCAGGATGCCGACTGGACGAGCGCGGATGACCGAGCCTGGAGCAACCGGGTAAGGGGTTACAACCAGCACGTCGAGGGGATCACCGTCGTCAGCCAGGGTGTTCGGGATGTAACCGTAGTTGGCCGGGTAGAACATCGGGGTGGCCATGAAACGGTCAACGAACAGGCAATCGCTGTCTTTGTCGATTTCGTATTTGATCGGCGCGTGGTTGGCCGGGATCTCGATCGCGACGTAGATGTCGTTCGGCAGGTCTTTGCCAGCCGGAATCTTGCTGTAGCTCATTGGGCGGTGCCCCCGTTAGTTGACCAAAAACACTTGGCCGGATTGACCAAAAAGTGGCGGCGATTATAGGCATATTCCGCCGATGACGCCATGTGCCAGAAGTCGTGTAGACCTTAGTCGCGTGCCTGATAGACCGGGTCCTCGGCCAGAAGTTGCTGCAACCGGCTCAGCGGGTCCTGTCGGTAAAACAACTTTAGCTGTTCATACACCTTTGGATAAGCCTCATGCAGCAAATCCGGGGCACTGAAGAAGTATTCGCTGGTGACGGCGAAAAACTCGGCAGGGTTTTCCGCCGCATACGGATCGATCGCGGTTTCGGCGTCCGGACTGCGCTCCAGTTGCCGGTCGAGGTCGTCGTAGGCCTCTTGCATCACCTTGGCCCAATCGCTGACCCGCATGTCCGGGTGCAGCGGCGGCAGGCCGTTGGCGACGCCGTTGAGCATGTCGAGTTTGTGCGCGAGTTCGTGGATGACCAGGTTGTAGCCTTCCCAGCCACCACTGGCCATCACGCCCGGCCAGGCGAGGATGATCGGGCCTTGCTGCCACGCCTCGCCACTGTGTTCGCCGTCCCACTCGTGCTCAACGCCGCTGGCATCGCGATGGCGCTGGGGGCTGAGGAAGTCGTCGGGGTAGAGGATGATTTCGTGGAAACCCTGGTACCAGTTCAAATCGCCCAGGTTCAGCAGCGGCAATTGCGCTTGCACGGCCAGCAGCAGGCGCTGCTCCTGGTGCAGTTCGACGCCGGGCAGGGCGGTCAGGTGTTTGTCTTCGAGGAACAACACACTGGCTTCGCGCAACCACTGCTCTTCAGTGGCGCTGATGCCATCGAGGAAGCTCAGGTGATGGCGCACCCGCTGCCACATGTCGTCGGCAATCGGGTGCTTGGCCAGGGTGCGCTGGCGACGCCAGGCGCTAAGTGACCACATCGCCTGTCAGCGCGATTGGGCTTTGGACGCGGCGTTGCCGAGGCGGCTGCGGACCATGCTGATGATCATCGGCACCAGCGACAGCAGGATGATGCCGACCACCAGCAACGACAGGTTTTTCTTGATGAACGGCACGTTGCCGAAGAAGTAACCGAGGGTCACCAGGCCGCCGACCCAGAGGATCGTGCCGAGCACGCTGAAGAAAAAGAACCGCGGGTAAGGCATCTTGCCGACACCGGCGACGAACGGTGCAAAGGTACGAATGATCGGCAGGAACCGCGCCAGGGTCACGGTTTTACCGCCGTGCTTGTCGTAGAAATCGTGGGTTTGTTGCAGGTAGTCACGGCGGAAGATCTTCGAGTCCGGGTTACTGAACAGTTTTTCGCCGGCCGTTCGACCAATCAGGTAGTTGGTGCTGTCGCCGAGAATCGCCGCGAGCATCAACAGGCCGCCCAGCAATACCGGATCCATGCCGCCACCGGCCGCCACGGCACCGGCGATGAACAACAGCGAGTCGCCCGGCAAGAACGGCATGACCACCAGACCGGTTTCACAGAAAATCACCAGAAACAGGATGGCGTAAATCCAGGTCCCATAGTTGGTCACCAGCATGTCGAGGTAAACGTCGAGATGCAGAACAATATCGATCGGGTTGAAATCCATGGGGGCACCTGTGGTGACGGCCCGACTCAGCAGGCCTGTGCGGATGACTGCGTATAAGACTACACGGGGGTGTAGTTTTTCTTACAAGTCGGAAAGATCGGGATTATACGGACTGAAAAGTGAAAAGAGCGTTCAGTTTGTAGCGGGGGATGTCGCATTAGACCGATGGTCCAGGCAGGTTTTCTGTGGGAGCGAGCTCGCTCCCACAATCGACGGTCGGGGCTCAGAGCTCGTCGCTGATCGGCAAGACGTAGTTCTTGAACTCGGTGTCTTCCTTGAACCCGATGGATTCATAGGTTTTACGCGCGACTTCGTTGTTGCTGCTGGTGGAAACGCGCATGCGCACGGCATTGGTTTCCTTGGCCATTTTTTTTGCGGTACGGATCAGGTTGTCAGCCACCAATTGGCGGCGGGCGTCTTCGGCGACATAAATGTCGTTGAGGATCCATACACGTTTCAGCGAAAGGGACGAAAAGCTCGGGTACAACTGGCAGAAACCCATCAGTTTGTTGCTATCGTCATCGGACAATGCCAGATAAATCACCGACTCTTTGCGGCGCAGGCGTTTTTCGAGGAACGCTCGGGACGAGTCCGGGTACGGCAGGGATCCATAAAATTCACGATATTTGACGAACATTGGCGCCAATAGGTCCAGGTGTTCGAGGGTCGCTTGAATAATCCGCATGGTAGGTCTCGTCTTCAAGTGGCTGTCTTACGTGCGTTGACGGCGATGGGAAACCCGTGGCGGCCGTTCGTCGATCCTGCCTGAAACCCATTCCCAAACGCAATGCGGAAACGGTTCAGGCATCTGACTGTCCCAACAGGAAGTTTCGTTTCATGTCCGCTCCGGCGTCCGATTCCAGCGTCTGAAGCTGCGCTTCGTCCTTGAGATTGACCCCCGACAGCTGTCTACGACAGGCCTCTCGCATCAAATACAGCAAACGGTGTGCGGCCATGCCGTAACTCAGGCCTTCGAGCCGAACGTTGGAGATGCAATTGCGATAAGCATCCGTCAGGCCAACCTTTGGATTGTAAGTGAAATATAAACCCAGACTATCGGGGGAGCTGAGCCCGGGGCGTTCACCGATCAGGATGACCGTCATTTTCGCCCCCATCAGTTCACCGATCTCGTCGGCCACCGCGACGCGGCCCTGTTCCACCAGCATCACCGGTGCCACAGACCAGCCTTCAGCCAGCACCTGTTCTTCCAGGCGTGAGAGAAACGGCAGGGTATGGCGATGCACGGCCAGTGCCGACAGTCCGTCGGCCACCACAATCACCAGATCGATGCCGCCGGGATTGGCCGCCGCATACGTGCGCAGGGTATGCGCGGATTCATCGCTCAACTTGCGCCCCAGATCAGGGCGCTGCAAATAGCTGTCCCGGTTCGTGGCGGCGCTGTGCAGCAACAAACTGTCGCGCCCGATCTCGGTCAGTTGAGCGCTGAGCCCCGCCGAGTCGAACGGCAAATGCACCGCATCCCGTGCCTGCGCATGGGCGTACTGGAAGTCCAGTTGGGCGCTGGTCGGCATGCTGGTGCCTGTGCGCCCCAAGGCAATCCGCGCGGGTGTCAGCCGGCGCAACTCCAGCAGCGGGTTCTGCGGATCAACGGGTGGTTTATCCATGAATGCACTCATCCCAATTGCGCCATCGCCTGGCGGAAAGCCGGGGGCAGGCTGTCGCCGAAGTGAATTTTGCCGTCCGTCTGGGTAAAGATGCCCATTTTCGTCAGCCACTGCTCGAATTCCGGCGCGGGTTTCAGGCCCAGCGTCTGACGGGCGTAGAGGGCGTCGTGGAACGAGGTGGTCTGGTAGTTGAGCATGATGTCGTCGGAACCGGGGATACCCATGATGAAGTTGATCCCGGCGACGCCCAGCAAGGTCAGCAGGGTGTCCATGTCGTCCTGGTCGGCTTCGGCGTGGTTGGTGTAGCAGATGTCACAGCCCATTGGCACGCCCAGCAACTTGCCGCAGAAGTGGTCTTCGAGGCCGGCGCGAATGATCTGTTTGCCGTTGTAGAGGTATTCCGGGCCGATGAAACCGACCACCGTGTTCACCAAAAACGGCTTGAAGTGGCGCGCCACGGCGTAGGCGCGGGTTTCGCAGGTTTGCTGATCGATACCGTGGTGGGCGTTGGCGGACAGCGCACTGCCTTGGCCGGTTTCGAAATACATCAGGTTCTGGCCCAGCGTGCCGCGATTCAGGCTCAAACCGGCGTCGTAACCTTCCTTCAACACATTCAGGTTGATGCCAAAACTGGCGTTGGCCGCTTCGGTGCCGGCAATCGACTGGAACACCAGGTCCAGCGGAACACCGCGATTAATTGCCTCGATCGAGGTGGTGACGTGGGTCAGCACACAGGCCTGAGTCGGGATTTCATAGCGCTGGATGATCGCGTCGAGCATGTCCAGCATGGCGCAGATCGAGGCGATGCTGTCGGTAGCCGGGTTGATGCCGATCATCGCATCGCCGTTTCCGTAGAGCAGGCCGTCGAGGATGCTCGCCGCGATACCGGCGGGTTCGTCGGTGGGGTGATTGGGTTGCAGGCGCGTGGATAAGCGTCCGCGCAAGCCCATGGTGCCGCGAAACTTCGTGACCACGCGGATTTTCTGCGCTACCAGCACCAGGTCCTGGACGCGCATGATCTTCGACACGGCGGCGACCATTTCCGGGGTCAGGCCGGGGGCGAGCGCGCGCAGGCTATGTTCATCGGCGGCATCGCTGAGCAGCCAGTCGCGGAACCCGCCAACGGTAAGGTGGCTGACCACGGCGAAGGCGTGTGTGTCGTGCGTGTCGATGATCAGTCGGGTGACTTCATCGGACTCATAGGGAATCAGTACTTCCTGCAGGAAGTGGCTCAGCGGGATGTCAGCCAGGGCCATTTGCGCGGCCACACGCTCGCCATCGTTGAGCGCGGCGACGCCCGCCAGGAAATCCCCGGAGCGCGCCGGACTGGCCTTGGCCATGACGTCCTTGAGGCTCTCGAAGCGGTAGGTCTGAGCGCCGACGGAGTGGGCAAATGCGGCCATGGGGCGATTTCTCCAGTTTTGGACAAGTCTCAATAACAGTGACATTCCCTGTGGGAGCGAGCTTGCTCGCTCCCACAGGGGCTTGCATGCACTTCAATAACGCAGGCGCCAGGCTGCAAGCCCGGCGCCGGTGCAACTTAAATGCCTTCGAGCATCGCATCGGCCGGCGCGTCGGCGCGTTGCTTGGCGGTCAGCTGGAAATACAGGTAACCGGCGGCCATGAAGCCAAGGAACACACAGCCAATCAGCGTGTTGAACCACGCCATCGCCACCAGGCACACCACCGCCAGGAACAGCGCGATCCCCGGAACAATCGGGTAGCCCGGTGCGCGGAAGGTGCGTTCCAGGTTCGGTTCGGTTTTACGCAGTTTGAACAGGCTCAGCATACTGATGATGTACATCACGATGGCACCGAATACCGACATGGTGATCATCGCCGCCGTCAGGGTCATGCCTTGCAGGTTGACCAGGCCATCGCTGTAAATCGCCGCGATGCCGATCACGCCGCCGGCCAGAATGGCGCGGTGCGGGGTCTGGAAACGCGAGAGTTTGGCCAGGCCACTCGGCAGGTAACCGGCCCGCGCCAGGGCGAAGAACTGCCGCGAGTAGCCGAGGATGATCCCGTGAAAGCTCGCCACCAGGCCGAACAGACCGATCCAGACCAGCATGTGCATCCAGCTAGAGTTGTTGCCGACCACGGCTTTCATCGCTTGAGGCAGCGGATCGTTGATGTTCGACAGCTGGCGCCAGTCGCCGACGCCGCCGGCCATCACCATCACGCCGATGGCCAGGAACACCAGGGTCAGAATGCCGCTGACGTAAGCCTTGGGAATCGTGCGTTTCGGGTCCTTGGCTTCTTCAGCGGCCATCGCCGCGCCTTCGATCGCGAGAAAAAACCAGATCGCGAAGGGAATGGCGGCAAAGATGCCGGGAATGGAAGCGATGGTGAATTCATTGGAACCCGACCAGCCATTGAGCACGAAATTACTGAAGCTGAAGCCCGGAGCCACGACGCCCATGAACACCAGCAACTCGGCGACCGCCAGCACGGTGACCACCAGTTCGAAGGTGGCCGCGATGCTGACGCCGAGGATATTCAGGCCCATGAACACGAAATACGCGCCAACCGCTGCGATCTTGGGGTCAAGTTCCGGGTACTGCACGTTGAGGTAGGCACCAATCGCCATCGCAATGGCCGGGGGGGCAAACACGAATTCGATCAGGGTGGCGATGCCGGCGATCAGTCCGCCTTTCTCGCCAAACGCCCGCCGGCTGTAGGCAAACGGCCCTCCAGCGTGGGGGATCGCGGTCGTCAATTCGGTGAAGCTGAAGATGAAGCAGGTGTACATCGTCGCTACCATCAGGGCGGTGACGAGAAAGCCCAATGTGCCTGCGGTGCCCCAGCCGTAACTCCAGCCGAAGTACTCGCCGGAAATCACCAGGCCGACGGCAATACCCCATAGGTGCAGGGTGCCGAGTGTGGGTTTGAGCTGTGTGGAAGAAGTCATAAGTCCTCGCTGTCTTTTTTATTGTTTGATCTTTTGGACTTGCGGTACGACGTTTGGGTGTGGAGCGGGCACGCAAGGCCCGTGCCAGTGGGGCAGGGCGATGTTTTGATGTTGTCGTTAAGGGCGCCATCGCGGGCAAGCCCGCTCCCACAGGGTATTGGGGTAAACCAATATTTTGGGGATAACCACAAATCACTGTGGGAGCGGGCTTGCCCGCGATGGCATTCTGAAGGGCGACACAGGAATACCTGTATCGCCCCCGGTTTTAGAAGAAGCCCAACGGATTGATGTCGTAGCTCACCAGCAGGTTTTTGGTCTGCTGATAGTGGTCGAGCATCATTTTGTGGGTTTCACGGCCGACGCCGGACTTTTTGTAACCGCCGAACGCGGCGTGCGCCGGGTACAGGTGGTAGCAGTTGGTCCACACGCGGCCGGCCTTGATGGCGCGGCCCATGCGATAGGCGCGGTTGATGTCGCGGGTCCAGAGGCCGGCGCCGAGGCCGAACTCGGTGTCGTTGGCGATGGCCAGGGCTTCGGCTTCGTCCTTGAAGGTGGTGATGCTCACCACCGGGCCAAAGATTTCTTCCTGGAACACCCGCATTTTGTTGGTGCCCTTGAGCAGGGTCGGCTGGATGTAATACCCGGTCGCCAGGTTGCCCTCGAGTTTTTCGATTTTCCCGCCGGTCAGCAGCTCGGCGCCTTCGCCCTTGGCGATTTCCAGGTACGAAAGGATTTTGTCGAATTGCTGCTCGGACGCCTGGGCGCCGACCATGGTGTCGGTGTCCAGCGGGTCGCCACGTTTGATCGACAGGACTTTTTTCATAACGACTTTCATGAAGTCGTCGTAGATCGACTCTTGCACCAGCGCGCGCGACGGGCAGGTGCAGACTTCGCCCTGGTTGAAGAACGCCAGCACCAGGCCTTCAGCGGCTTTCTCGATGAAGGTCGGCTCGGCTTGCATGATGTCTTCGAAGAAGATGTTCGGCGACTTGCCACCCAGCTCCACGGTGGACGGGATGATGTTTTCGGCGGCGCATTTCATGATATGCGAGCCGACCGGGGTCGAACCGGTGAAGGCAATCTTGGCGATACGTTTACTGGTGGCGAGGGCTTCGCCGGCTTCTTTGCCGAAGCCTTGCACCACGTTCAGCACGCCCGGCGGCAGCAGGTCGCCGATCAGCTCCATCAGCACGGTAATGCCCAGCGGCGTCTGCTCGGCAGGCTTGAGCACCACGCAGTTACCGGCGGCCAGGGCCGGGGCGAGTTTCCAGGCGGCCATCAGGATCGGGAAGTTCCACGGGATGATCTGCCCGACCACGCCCAGCGGTTCGTGTATGTGATAAGCCACGGTGTTGCCGTCGATCTCGGCGGCGCTGCCTTCCTGCGCGCGGATGCAGCCGGCGAAGTAGCGGAAGTGGTCAGCCGCCAGCGGGATGTCGGCGTTGAGGGTTTCGCGGACGGCTTTGCCATTGTCCCAGGATTCGGTGATTGCCAGCAGTTCCAGGTTCTGCTCGATGCGGTCGGCGATTTTCAGCAGCACCAGCGAGCGAGCCTGGGCGGACGTGGCGCCCCAGGCATCGGCGGCGGCGTGGGCCGCGTCCAGGGCCTTGTCGATGTCTTCGGCGGTGGAGCGTGGGAATTCGGCAATCGGTTGGCCATTCACTGGCGAGGTATTGGTGAAGTACTGACCTTTGACAGGCGCGACGAACTCGCCGCCGATGTAGTTACCGTATTTGCTCTTGAACGAAACGATAGCGCCTTCAGTACCGGGGTGAGCGTAACGCATGGTGGGGTTCTCCTTGGCTTTTGTGCTTATAAGGGAGAGCGCATGTGCGCTTGTATAAGCGTAGAGCAAAGGTCGGGCCACCGCCTTGCAGGGCAGGTAAATCAAGGCCTTGCGCAGTTTTTGTCGGACCGGCGGAGGCGCGCTGTGACGCTTTCGGTACGGCGCCCGTGACACTTTGTACCGCTTGTGGCACAGGGTGTGACTGGCGGGTCTTGCCAGCATTGCAATGCGGGCCAGGCTGGAGGATGCTCGGACACGCGCTTCCTGTAGCAGCTGCCGAAGGCTGCGTCCGAGAGCGCAGCGCTTGCCTCGTTTTCGGCCCTGCACACGGGACACAGGTTTTACGACTGCTTCGCAGCCGGACGCAGCCTTCGGCAGCTGCTACACGGGGCGAGCCAGACCTTGTGGAGAGAATAATAAGAAATGCACGACAACCATTTGAGTCGCCATGCCCGGCAGGTCCTGACCGTCACCCAGGGCAAATCGCACCTGCATGGCCCCGGCAGCGATCCTTCCATCGCCCGGTCCTGGCTGCGCTGTCTTGAGGACTATCACCTCGACCCGGCCCTGACCATCGCGCCCACGGTGCTGGAACATGGCCGAGTGCTGGAGAGCCGCGAACGCTTGCAGCAAGTGCTGCAGATCGCCGGCAATGAAATGACCAGCCTCCATCAACAACTTTCCGGCGCCGGCCACGCCGTGCTGCTGACAGATGCCCGTGGCGTGATCCTCAATTGCGTCACCGCCCCCGCCGAACGGAAGATTTTCGAGCGTGCCGGCCTCTGGCTTGGCGCTGACTGGAGCGAGGCCTGCGAAGGCACCAACGGCATCGGCACCTGCCTGGTGGAGCGCCAGTCTCTGACCATCCATCAAGACGAACATTTTCGCGGTCGCCACACCGGCCTGACCTGCTCGGCGAGCCCGGTGTTCGACCCCCATGGCGAATTGCTGGCGGTGCTCGACGTGTCATCGGCGCGCCACGATGTCTCGCGCCAGAGTCAATTCCACACCATGGCCCTGGTCAATCTGTCGGCGAAGATGATCGAGAGCTGCTATTTCCTGCGCTACTTCGACAATCAATGGTTGCTGCGTTTTCACTTGCAGGCCGAGTCCGTCGGGCTGTTCAGCGAAGGGCTGCTGGCGTTCGACGGGGAAGGGCGGATCTGTGCGGTCAATCAAAGTGCGCTGAACCTGCTCGGGCACATTCGCGGCGGCCTGCTGGGCAAACCGGTGGAAGCGTTTTTCGATTGCTCGCTGGATGAGTTGCTCGGTCGCGCCAGTGTGAATGCCAGCGCCAGTTGGCCGCTGCGCACCCGTGACGGTCGCAGTCTGTTTGCCGTATTACGTGGACAGCCCCGCAGTATCCCGGTTCCGGTGGTGCAACGCCCGGCGATTGCCGAGCGTCCAAGGCTGTCGGGCATCTGCATCGGTGATGCTGCGCTGCAGGAAGATTTTCGCAAGTCGCTGCGGGTGTTCGAGCGCGATGTACCGCTACTGATCAACGGCGAAACCGGTTCCGGCAAAGAAGCCTTCGCCAAAGCCGTGCATCAGGCCAGTCAACGGGCGGAAAAAGCCTTCGTCGCCCTTAACTGCGCGGCCATTCCTGAAAGCCTGATCGAAAGCGAACTGTTCGGTTATCGCGGCGGCAGCTTCACCGGCGCGCGCAAGGAAGGCATGCGGGGCAAGTTGCAGCAGGCCGATGGCGGGACCCTGTTTCTCGACGAAATCGGCGACATGCCCTTGGCCTTGCAGACCCGGCTGTTAAGGGTGCTGGAGGACCGACAGGTGGTGCCGATTGGCGGCGAGCCGGAGGCGGTCAACGTTCGAATCATCAGCGCGACTCACCGTAATCTGCTGGATCGGGTGCAGGACGGCAGCTTCCGTGAGGACTTGTATTACCGGCTCAACGGGCTGGAAGTCGCGTTGCCGGCGTTGCGTGATCGCAGTGATAAATCCCGGTTGCTCGATTTTTTGCTGGCGGAAGAGGCGGGTGGGGAAACGGTTTTGATCGACGGGCCGGCGCGGGAAGCCTTGTTGGGGTTTGCCTGGCCGGGCAACGTGCGGCAGCTGCGCAATGTGCTGCGTACGTTGGCGGCGTTGTGTGACGGCGGGCGAATCGGGCTGGAGGATTTGCCAGCGATGATTCGTCAGGCGCGGCCGGCGGTTTCATCGACGGTCGAAGCGCCGTCCGAGCATCCGTTGGACGATGCCGAGCGGCTAGCGTTGTTGAATGCGCTGGAGCATACGCGTTGGCATATGACCCATACCGCCGAGCAGTTGGGTGTCAGCCGTAATACGCTTTATAGAAAGCTGCGTAAGCACGGTATCGAGCGCTAGACCGCGTCGCGGCCATTCGCGAGCAGGCTCGCTCCCGCATTTGATCTTCAGCGGACACACATTATGTGAGCACCGCTGAACCCCTGTGGGAGCGAGCCTGCTCGCGAAGGCGTCTTCAAATCCGAAACACAAGGTGCGATTTTCCCCTCCCTACGCTAACCTGCGGCCATGTTTTACGAGGTCGACTAATGCACATTCATATTCTGGGTATCTGCGGCACCTTCATGGGTTCGATGGCGGTTCTGGCCAAGGAACTGGGCCATCACGTGACGGGTTCCGACGCCAACGTCTATCCGCCAATGAGCACTCAGCTTGAGGCTCAGGGCATTGAGTTGACCCAAGGCTACGACCCTTCCCAGCTCGATCCGGCCCCGGACCTGGTGGTCATCGGCAATGCCATGTCGCGCGGCAACCCCGCCGTCGAATACGTGTTGAACAAAGGCCTGCCGTACGTTTCCGGCCCGCAATGGCTGGCGGATCACGTGCTGCAAGGTCGCTGGGTGCTGGCTGTCGCCGGCACTCACGGCAAAACCACCACCAGCAGCATGCTCGCCTGGGTGCTTGAGCATGCCGGCATGAGCCCGGGCTTCTTGATCGGTGGCGTACCGCAGAACTTCTCGGTCTCCGCTCGCTTGGGCGGCACGCCGTTCTTCGTGATCGAAGCCGACGAATACGACAGTGCGTTCTTCGACAAACGCTCCAAGTTCGTTCACTACCGTCCGCGCACGGCGATCCTGAACAACCTTGAGTTCGATCACGCAGACATCTTCCCCGATTTGCCAGCCATCGAGCGGCAATTCCACCATCTGGTGCGGACCATTCCAAGCGAAGGCCTGGTGATCCACCCGACCACTGAGCCGGCGTTGCAGCGCGTCATCGAAATGGGCTGCTGGACCCCGGTGCAGACCACCGGAGCGGGCGGGCAGTGGCAAGTCAAACTGTTGAGCGAAGACGGTTCGAAGTTTGAAGTGATGTTTGAAGGTGTCGCTCAGGGCGTGGTCGAGTGGGACATGACCGGTCAGCACAACGTGGCCAATGCCTTGGCTACATTGGCGGCCGCGCGCCATGTCGGCGTGGTGCCTTCCATGGGCATCGCCGCGTTGAGCGCGTTCAAAAGCGTGAAGCGCCGGATGGAAAAAGTCGCCGAAGTGCGCGGCATCACCATTTATGACGACTTCGCGCACCACCCGACTGCCATTGCGACGACCCTCGACGGCCTGCGCAAACACATCGGCGATGCGCCGTTGATCGCGATCATCGAGCCGCGCTCCAACTCCATGAAGCTCGGCGCGCACCGCGACGGCTTGCCGGAAAGCGTGGTCGATGCTGATCAGGTGATCTGGTACGCGCCAGCCAACCTCGGTTGGGACCTGGCCGGAACCGCCGCGCGGTGTACCGTGCCGTCGATTGTCAGCGATTCGCTGGAAGGCATTATCGAGCGCGTGAAGTGCCAGGCCCAGCCCGGTACCCACGTGGTGATCATGAGCAATGGCGGCTTCGGCGGCCTGCACGGCAAACTCGCCGAGGCGCTGCAATGAGCAGCGGCCCGGATCGCATCACGCTGGCCATGACCGGCGCTTCCGGCGCTCAGTACGGTTTGCGTTTGCTCGATTGCCTGGTGCGTGAAGATCGCGAAGTGCACTTCCTGATTTCCAAGGCGGCACAACTGGTGATGGCCACCGAGACTGACGTCACGCTGCCGCCAAAACCGCAGATGATGCAGGCCTTCCTCACGGAATACACCGGTGCTGCGGCCGGGCAAATCAAGGTGTATGGCAAGGAAGACTGGATGTCGCCGGTGGCTTCTGGCTCCGGTGCGCCCGCGGCGATGGTGGTGGTGCCGTGTTCGACGGGGACGCTGTCGGCCATCGCGACCGGCGCCTGCAACAACCTGATCGAACGTGCGGCCGACGTGACCTTGAAGGAACGTCGCCAGTTGATTCTGGTGCCGCGTGAGGCGCCGTATTCGAGTATCCATCTGGAACACATGCTCAAGCTGTCGAACATGGGCGTGACGATCTTGCCGGCTTCGCCAGGTTTCTATCATCAGCCGCAAACCATCGATGACCTGATCGATTTTGTCGTGGCGCGGATTCTCAATCTGTTGAACATCCCGCAAGACATGCTGCCGCGCTGGGGTGAGCACCATTTGAGCAGCGATGAATAAGCTACTGATTCTTCTGCTGGTCTTGCAACTGACCGGCTGCGCCACGGCGCGCACCCTTGATGCCGCCAAGCCCGGGGCGCCGCTGGTGTATGCGGGGACGCGTCTGGATTTGTATGCCATGAACGGCGGGTGCTGCGCCAAGGACCACTTTGGTGCCGAGGCGCCGAGTTACCCTGGCTTGGACCTGCCAGCCAGTGCGCTGCTTGACACGCTGCTGTTGCCGTTGTCATTGCTGACGGTGATCGGGGTGAGTTTTCAGGCGACGGGTGGGTTGTAGGAGAACGTTGTGGTGAGGGGCCAAGCCCCTCGCCACAGGTTACTTGCCTAGCTTACGCAACTCATCCGACTCGACAATCCGAACCCCATCCTGTTCTTCCAGCGCCAACCGCCACATCGCCCGGGCCAGTTGGCAGGCTTCGATGCCGTGGTATTTGCCCGGGATCAGGCGTGACAGCGGGCCGGCGACTTTCTCGCCCATGCGTGGCTCGATGCGATCGCCCAGTAACAGCGACGGGCGGCAAATGGTCAGTTGCGGCCAGTCCTGCGCGCGCAATGCGTGTTCCATCTCGCCTTTGACCCGGTTGTAGAAAATCGAGGACCTGCGATCAGCGCCCAGGGCACTGATTACGATCAGGTGGCGTGCGCCCATTTCCCGCGCACGTTTGGCAAACGCCACGACCATGTCCAGGTCCACTGCACGAAACGCTTCTTCGGAGCCGGCCTGTTTGATCGTGGTGCCCAGGCAGCAGTAGGCAATATCGACACGACCGTTGAGCTGCGGCAGAAACACTGCCGGGTCGCCAACCGGGTTTTCCAGGTGTGGGTGTTTGGCGAGTGGACGGCGTGAGGGGGCCAATACCCTTGAAATCGTAGGCTCGTTGAGCAGGCGATCAAGCAGATGTTCACCGGTCAACCCGGTAGCTCCGGCAAGCAATACATGCTGAGGCGTCAAGTACATAGTGTTTCCCCCTTGATACTGTTCAGCTTAGTTGCTCTTTGCATCCTTGCTGTCGATAGAGACACTTTGTAGCGCTTTTCGTGCCTGCTGCTTGCGTAGCAACTGCCAGTGCGAGATGACCGTTTTCGGGGCCCAGAGCTGCGGTTCAGAGGCTTCGAAGCTGTCCGCCAGTTCGCGTTCGGCGACGGTGGCCTTGGCCAGTTTGAAGGCTTGCTCCAGGTCGTCGGTCTGGTTCAGCGCCTGAGCAAACAGCGCGTCGCCGAAGTAGGTGAAGTTGGCTTCCTCGGAGCAGCCAAAGGACACGCGGTCTGCCCGCGTGGCCGTCATGATGAGCGTGCGTTCGTCTTTCAATGCCGGAATGAATCCACCGGAATAGCAGGAGGAAATCACGATGACCTTGTCGCGATTCTTCAACGGCGCCAGCACCGCGGCGAGTTCATCGGCCGGCAGGTCGGACAGCTCCATGCGCGGCTGGTCGAGCACCAGTTCGTGTTCGGCGGTGCCGTGGCTGGTCAGGTAAATGAAGATCAGGTCTTCCGGGCCGCTGCGCTCGGCCAGGGTTAATGCCGCACGGCGCAGGTTTTCCCGGGTGGCCATGGGCCGGTCGACGAGGTGGTCGCGATGATTCACCAGCCGGATTTGCCCAATTGCACCGAAGCGGCTGCTGAGCATGTTGCTGACGTAATCGGATTCGCGCAGGAACACGCTTTGTTTGCCGTCACCGCCCACGGTCAGGGTGTACAGCTCGACGGCCGGCGTCGAGGTCGGCACGTTGAGCAGGGCGTCGTCGAGCAAGCGACCCTGAGCCAGCAAGCCAAGCTCCAGGCTGTCGGGCAGCAACTTGCCATCGGCGTCACGCACACGCTGGCCATTGTTCCACGTGCCACTTTGCACGGTGCCGTCAGTCAGCACCAGCGTGCCTCGACCTGAATAGCTGTCACCGTCGAACTGGCCGGTATAAAAGCTGCCATCGGGCAGATTCAAACGGCCCTGGCCGGTGAAGCGCCAGTCGCTGAACTGGCCGATGTAGTGGCTGCCATCCGCACCGATCAACTCGCCCTTGCCGTTCAGCGAGCCTTCCTTGAACTGACCGAGCCAGACATCGCCGTCGGCATTCTCGTAGCGACCCTTGCCGTGCAATTGATTATTCTTGAAACCGCCCGCGTAGATGTCACCGTCGGCGCTGTTGAAGGTCCCGTTGCCTTCCAGTTGCCCATCGACGAAATGCCCGGTGAACTGATTGCCGCTGGCGTCGCCGCGCTGGCCTTCACCGTTGGGTTTGCCATGGGCGAACTGGCCCTGGTACGAGCTGCCGTCATCGAGTTCGAGATGACCGAGCCCTGAATATTGATCGGCCTTGAATTCGCCGCGATAGGTCATGCCGTTTTCTTTGAGCGTGCCTTCACCCTCGCGCCGACCGAGTTTGAAACCGCCGGTGTAGCTGCTGCCCGGTGTGGTCAGCGTGCCCTGGCCGTCGAACAGGCCCTGATTGAAATTCCCGCGATAGACCTCGCCGTTGCTGCCATGCCATTCGCCCTGGCCATGCCATTGACCCTTGTCGAATTCGCCGGCGTACCAGCTGCCGTTCGGGTAGTCGATGCGACCCTGACCTTGCAGCAAGCCGTTGACCAGATCACCGCGATAGCGCCCACCGTCCGGCAGCCGGGCATCGGGAGGCAGCAGCGATTCGCCATCGCCGCAAGCGGTGAGCAACAGGGTCAAGGCAAGGAGTGCAAGTGAGCGCATAGCGGGATCCGGGCAATTAGGCGACCGAGTATGCCGCAGCTATGTGTCGTATATATAGAGAGGGTCGCGAAACAGCGTGAGCTGCTTCGCATCCGGGAGGTTTACACGAAGCAGAGGGAAAGTGATTCAGCGATATAGGCCGGTTTTTCCGAGCCTTCTATCTCAAGGGTGCAGATGGCCTTGAGCAGCCATTGACCGGGTTTTTTCTCGGTGGCGTCGCTGAGGTCGACCTTGAGCCGTACTTTCGAATCGACCTTGACCGGTTGAATGAAACGCACGCTGTCGAGACCGTAATTGACCACCATCTTCGCGCCTTGGGGGAGGATGAGGATGTCTTCGATCAGTTTCGGGATCAGTGACAGCGACAGGAATCCATGGGCGATGGTGCTGCCAAATGGCGTTTGCGCGGCTTTGACCGGGTCGACATGAATAAACTGATAATCACCTGTGGCTTCTGCGAACAGGTTGATGCGCTCCTGATCGATGGTGAGCCATTCGGAACGTCCGAGTTCCTTGCCGACATAATCTTTGAGCTCTGCAACGGGAACATGGGGCATTGAGACTCTCCTTGGGTTTCATCGGATTTATAGTTTTTCGAGTGGGGGGATTTGACCTCCCTGTGAACCACTTTAGATCAACATGGCAAATGGCTCCGGTCAACTGTCCATGCTTTTGGCGAATGCCGATCCATAGCGCTGACGTGCTTATAATGCTCGGCCCCTGCTTGGGGGGGCGAGTGCGGGAGATGCCGGATGTTGTTACGTGGCCTGACCTGGCTGGTGCTGTTCCAATTGCTGGGCACAGCCATCAATCACCTGTTTTTACCGGTGCTACCGGGGCCGATTATCGGTTTGCTGTTGTTGCTGGTGTACCTGATTTCACGCGGACAAGTCGGCGAGCCGCTGAGCCTGGCGGCCAGCAGTCTGCTGCGTTACTTGCCGTTGCTGCTGGTGCCGCCGGCCGTGGGCGTGATGGTGTACTTCAAGGACATAGCCGCGGACTTCTGGGCCATCGTCGGCGCCTTGGTGTTGTCGCTGGTGCTGTCCATGGCGTTTGCCGGAGTGTTGATGCAACGCATGGTCAAGCGCCACGCCCCTCGCGGAGATGACCAATGATCCTGGATTGGCACGGCGCGCTCGACTCGGTGATTCATCATCCGTTGTTCGGCATCGGCATCACGTTGGGCGCTTATCAGTTGGTGTTGGCCGCTTTCGAGAAAACCCGCTGGATCTTCCTGCAACCGGTGTTGGTCTCGATGCTGGTGGTGATCGGTGTTCTGGTGACCTGCGGCCTGACCTACGCCGAGTACCGCAAGAGCACCGAGATCCTCAGCATCTTGCTCGGGCCTGCGACGGTGGCGCTGGCGGTACCGCTGTACCTTAATCTGCGACGGATTCGGCAGTTGTTCTGGCCGATATTTACTACGCTGGTGATAGGTGGCGTGGTCGCCACGGGCATGGGCGTGTTGCTGGGCTGGTGGTTCGGTGCCGAACACATGATCCTGATGACCATGGCACCCAAGTCGGTGACGTCTCCGATTGCCATGCTGGTGGCCGAGCAGATCGGCGGTGTCGCAGCGCTGGCCGCGGTGTTCGTGTTGATCACCGGCGTGATCGGTGCGATCTTCGGCCCGAGCCTGTTGACCCGGCTGGGTGTCCACAGCCCCGAGGCGCGTGGCATGGCACTGGGCATGACCGCCCATGCGGTCGGCACTTCGGTGGCCTTGCAAGAAAGTGAAGAGTGCGGCGCCTTTGCGGCGCTGGCGATGAGTCTGATGGGCGTGGCCACAGCGGTGTTCCTGCCGTTGGTGGTATCGATGATGGTGTAAGGAAATGTCTATGAGTTTGCCGCTTTTCCCGCTGAACACAGTGCTGTTTCCTGGCTGCATCCTCGACTTGCAGATCTTCGAGGCGCGCTACCTGGACATGATCAGCCGCTGCATGAAACAGGGCGGCGGCTTTGGCGTGGTGTGCATCCTTGATGGCGAAGAAGTCGGCATTGCGCCGGCAGGTTATGCGCTGGTGGGCTGTGAAGCGCTGATCACCGATTTCAAACAGCAGGACAACGGCTTGCTGGGGATTCGGGTGCAGGGCGGGCGGCGGTTCCATGTCTTGCGCACCGAGGTGCAGCGTGATCAGTTGACCGTCGCTGATGTCGAGTGGCTGGAGGATGAACCTGAGCAACCGCTGCAGGATGAAGACGCGGATCTGGTGGCGCTGCTCAAGGCGTTGGCCGAACATCCGATGGTCGAAGCGTTGAACATGGGCACCGAAGCGACCGGGCAACAGTCGCTGGCCAATCAGCTCGCTTATCTACTGCCGTTTGCCGAGGTGGACAAGATCGATCTGCTGCAACTCGATGACCCGCAGCAGCGACTGGATGCGATCCAGGCGCTATTGGATGAGTTGCAAGGCGAGCTGTTTGCTTGAATCGCACCTGTAGCAACTGCCGAGCCTGCGAGGCTGCTACTTCAGTACGCATACCGCAACATCGCATGCGGTAAATGCCGTAACGCGAAGAACGCAAACAAAACCATCAGCGCTGGCAGCACCAGCCACCAGACTTTAGGCGGCATGGCGTTTAGCGGCGCCTGACGCTGGCTCACCCACAAGCTCGCTGCACACACGCACGCCGCCAGCATCGCGCCGGCCAGTACATCCGTCGGCCAATGCGCGCCCAGGTACACCCGCGACAGGGCAATCGCCAGCGCGGGCAAACATCCCAGCAGCAACCAGGTCAGGCGCATTCGCGGCGGTTGGCCGCGACCGGCCAGTACGGCGAGGGTCAGGAATAACGCGAAGGCGCCGGAGGCATGACCGCTTGGCATGCTGTAGCTGGTCAGCGGATCGCTCAGCACTTCCGGGCGTATACGGGCGAAAAATTGCTTGGTGAACGTGTTGCCTAGAGCGGTGACAAGCAGGGTGCTGCCAGCGAAAATCGCCTGTCGCCATTGCCGAGCGATCAGCAGAAGCGCGACCAGCAAGCCACTGAACACCAGCATGTTGCGGAACTCACCGATCAGCGTGAAGAGCACGGCCACTTCATCGAGCATCGGGCTGCGGTGTTCCTGTACCAGGGTCATGACGCCCTGATCGAGCGCGGTCAGGTGCGGATAGCCAATAAACAGTCCCAGCAGAATCAGAAAGCTCATCCCGGCAATCAACATCGTCGCCTTGCGATGGCGGCGCATGCTGCTGGTGATGCTCAGGCCGACCATGGCCGCAATGGCGCCAGCGACAACACCCGCCTCCGGCCAGAAGCCTTCCGGCAACGGCAAACGAATCGCCGCGCCCGTGGCCCAGCCGGGCAGCAGGTACGCCACACTCCAGCCAGCGGCAGCCAACAGACTGACGGCGAAAAATCGCGGGAAGGGCATGTCGAACATGCCGGCGACCATCGGCAGCATCGGACGCAGGGGGCCGATGAAGCGCCCGACCAACAGGCTGGCAATACCATAGCGCTGGAAATACGCCTCGGCCCCGGCAATCCATTCCGGATGATGGCGCAAACCCGGCAGGCGCCGAATGTTTTGATGGAAATGTCGACCGATGAAGTAGGACACGACATCGCCCAGTACGCCAGCGAAGAACCCTAACAGCAACGTTTCACTCAGCGACAGCGCGCCGCTGCCAGCCAGTACCGCCACGGCAAACAACATAACCGTACCGGGCACGATCAGACCGGCAATCGCCAGGCATTCGACAAAGGCCACGATGAACACCGCCGCCGCCAGCCATTGCGGGTTGACCGTCAACCAACCGGTCACGCTATCGAGCCATGGGCCCATAAAAACAACTCCATCAAATGTTCATTGGTCCCATGGGGGACGAACGCAATCTTCCAGACACTTCAGATCCCTTGTAGGCGTGAGCCTGTTCGCGATAGCTGACTGCCAGTCGACATAGATGTCGCCTGATACTCCGCTATCGCGAGCAGGCTCGCTCCTGCAGGTTTCTGGTCATCAAATCAAGACAGTAGAAAATAATCGCGACCTTCGACCTGCCCCCGTCGCAGCGGGTTCCGTGTGCAATACGGTGCATAAGCAGCATCGACGAAGCGGTACATCAAGTGTTCATCGCGCCCATGGGGGATCCCCAGGCGCGTGGTTTGAATGACGTGGGCTGGCGCCGGACCGACGTCCTCAACCAGCAACACCTCATGGTCAAATCGCTTGGCATCCCAGACCGGCACCTTCAAACCCAGCGCCTTGCACAGCAATGTCTGTCCGGCGCACAGCTTTTGCGTCGGGCGAGGGCGGCCTTGGGTGTCGGGGTTGTTCAACAGCATCTGCGCCAGGCTTGCCGGCCCGCTCAATTCGTCGACCCACGGATAGGCGGATTTGATCAGTACCGCGTTGCCCGGGCCCTGAGCGCTGAAGTTCAAGGAGTCGCCGCCACGGGCGTAATACATATAGATGTGACCGCCATCCAGAAACAAAGCCTTACGCTTTTCTGTGTAGCCGAGGGAGGCGTGGCTGCCTTTTTCTTCGAAGTAATAGGCTTCGGTTTCGATAATCCGGGCGCTGAGCCACAGGTCACCAACCCGGTGACGGATGATTTTGCCGAGTAAATCCCGGGCCAGTGTTTGTGCGTCGCGGTCGAAAAACGCATCCGGGAGCCCCGTGGGCAGGCTCGAAGCGGACGCTCGAACAGTCAGGTTGGACATGATGAACGGCGTTTATCAGGGCTGATTGAGCGGTGATGATAACAATTTGCAGCTTAATCCCGGCTGAACGTCGGCAAATTGCCCTCGATTTCGACCATCCGCCCGTCACCGCTGTTAGTCCCGGGACGCGACAGCTATAATCTGCCGCTTTACTCTTTACCAAGACCTTAGCAAAGACCACCACAGACCATGACTGAGTCCGTTCTTGACTACATGACCCGCCTGGGTCGCGCTGCCCGCGAGGCTTCTCGCGTCATCGGCTGCGCCAGCACCGCGCAGAAAAACCGCGCCTTGCAGGCCGCTGCCAATGCGCTGGACGCTGCACGCGCTGAGCTGACGGCTGCCAACGAACTGGATTTGGCCGCGGGTCGCGCTAATGGTCTTGAACCTGCCTTGCTGGAGCGTCTGGCGCTGACCCCGGAACGCATCGACGGCATGATCGTCGGCTTGCGCCAGGTGGCCGCATTGCCGGACCCGGTCGGCGCGATTCGTGACATGAGCTTTCGCCCGTCGGGTATTCAGGTTGGCAAGATGCGTGTGCCGTTGGGCGTGATCGGGATCATCTACGAATCCCGGCCGAACGTGACCATCGACGCCGCCAGCCTGTGCCTGAAGTCCGGTAACGCGACGATCCTGCGTGGCGGTTCCGAAGCCATTCATTCCAACCGTGCCATCGCCGCCTGCATCCAGCGCGGACTGGCCGAAGCCGAACTGCCGGCCGCCGTGGTGCAAGTGGTTGAAACCACCGACCGTGCCGCCGTTGGCGCGCTGATCAGCATGCCGGAATACGTCGACGTCATCGTGCCCCGTGGTGGCCGTGGCCTGATCGAACGCGTCAGTCGTGACGCCCGCGTGCCGGTGATCAAGCACCTGGACGGGATCTGCCACGTTTACGTGAGTGAGCATGCCGACCTGGCGAAAGCCCAGCGCATCGCGTTCAACGCCAAGACATACCGTTATGGCATCTGTGGCGCGATGGAAACGCTGCTGGTGGACCAAACCGTTGCCAAGGATTTCCTGCCGTCGATGGCTGCCCAGTTCCGCGAAAAAGGCGTTGAACTGCGCGGCTGCGAACGCACGCGGGCGATCATCGATGCGGTCACGGTTACTGAAGAAGACTGGACCACCGAATACCTGGCGCCGATTCTGTCGATCCGCGTGGTCGACGGGCTGGACCAGGCCATCGAGCATATTAATAAGTACGGCTCCCATCACACCGACTCGATTGTCAGCGAAAACCTCGCCGATACGCGGCGTTTCGTCGCGCAAGTCGATTCATCGTCGGTAATGATCAACACCCCGACGTGCTTCGCCGATGGCTTTGAATACGGATTGGGTGCCGAGATTGGCATTTCTACTGATAAGCTGCACGCCCGCGGCCCGGTGGGCCTCGAAGGTCTGACCTGCGAGAAGTACATCGTGGTCGGTGATGGCCAGTTGCGCGGCCAGGCGTCGGTCTGACTTGGGCGACCTCGACCCGACAGCCCCAGCCACCGCAAACGAGCCTCAACCTCGGCGCATTGGCATGCTGGGCGGCACGTTCGACCCGGTGCACATCGGCCATCTGCGCGGTGCGCTGGAAGTCGCCGAGTCGTTGGCGTTCGATGAATTGCGTCTGACACCCAGTGCCAGGCCGCCGCATCGCGGTACGCCGCAGGTGTCGGCAAAAGACCGTCTGGCGATGGTCGAGTGCGCGGTGGCCGGTGTGGCACCGTTAGTGGTGGATGCCCGCGAATTGCAGCGGGACAAACCGTCCTACACTATCGATACCCTGGAACTGATGCGCGCCGAACTGGCCGCCCAGACCCAGGTTTTTCTACTTTTGGGCTGGGACGCATTTTGCGGCCTGCCCACTTGGCACCGCTGGGAAGAGTTGCTCCAGCATTGCCACATCCTGGTGCTGCAACGCCCGGATGCCGACAGCGAACCGCCGGATGCCTTGCGCAACCTGCTGGCAGCGCGCTCGGTGAGCGACCCGCTGGCCCTCAAAGGGCCGAGCGGACAGATTGCATTCGTCTGGCAGACACCGCTCGCGGTATCCGCCACCCAGATCCGTCAACTGCTGGCCAGCGGTAAGTCGGTACGTTTCCTGGTGCCCGACGCGGTCCTGGCCTACATCGATGCGCACGGACTTTACCGTGCGTCGAACTGAAAAGAGGCGCGCTTCAAGCACGTGATCACGTGTATCGAAGCCCCCGAACATACGAGCAAAACGAGTTTTATATGACTGACAAAGACGTAGCTAAAGTAAAGCGCAAAGGCACATTCAAAAGCGCTCCACTGCCAGTAGAGGCGCCAACCGGGCCGGAGCTGCGCGGTGAAGAACTGGTCAAGGTTGCCGAAGCCGCCCTGGAAGACGTCAAGGCCCAGGACATTCTGGTGATCGACGTTCGTGAAAAGCAGAGCATCACTGACTTCATGATCATCGCTACCGGTACTTCCAACCGCCAGATCGGCGCGATGCTGGACAAGGTTCGCGAAGCCGTCAAAGCCCAGGGCGTCAAGCCATTGGGTGAAGAAGGCAAGGGTGACAGCGACTGGGTGTTGCTGGATATGGACGATGTCATCGTACACATGATGACGGCCAGCGCTCGTCAGTTCTATGACCTGGAGCGGTTGTGGCAGGGTGCCGAGCAGAGCCGTGCCGGCAGCGCCGCGCACCACAGCCCGGAAAACACCCACGAGCATTTCATCAAGCTCAACAAAGACCAGCAATAAGGGCCCGCTGTGCGACTGCGACTGATCGCCGTCGGTTCACGGATGCCCAAGTGGGTGGAAGAAGGCTGGCATGAATATGCCAAGCGTCTTCCGTCCGAGCTGGCGCTGGAACTGGTGGAAATTCCGCTCAATACCCGTGGCAAGAACGCCGACGTGGCGCGCTTCATCCGTCAGGAAGGCGAAGCCATGCTGGCCAAGGTCGGGCCGAATGAGCGTGTTGTCACCCTCGAAGTCCACGGCAAGCCCTGGAGCACCGAGCAGCTGGCGGTCGAACTCGATCGCTGGCGCCTGGACTCGCGCACGGTGAATTTCATGGTCGGCGGTCCCGAAGGGCTGGCGCCGGAAGTCTGTGCCCGAGCCGATCAGCGCTGGTCATTGTCGCCGTTGACGTTGCCGCACCCGCTGGTGCGTATTCTGATCGGCGAACAGCTGTATCGTGCCTGGACAGTCTTGTCCGGTCACCCTTACCACAAGTAGTTCTGCCCTCATGTCTCAGCCGATCCGTATCAAGGACCACGAAAAAGACGCCCGTCTGGTGCGTGGCCGTGTCGTGTTCGGTGCCATTGCGGTCGTGACGCTTATTTGTGTGCTGATTGCGCGGCTGTATTTCCTTCAGGTCATCCAGTACGAGTACCACTCGACCCTGTCGGAAAACAACCGTGTCCATGTGCAGCCGATTCCGCCGACGCGCGGACTGATCTTTGACCGCAATGGCGTGGTGGTGGCCGATAACCGGCCCAGCTTCAGCCTGAGCATGACCCGCGAGCGCTCCGGCGACTGGCAGCAAGTGCTCGACGTGATCGTCGAAGTGCTGGAGCTGACGCCCGAGGACCGGGTGATCTTCGAGAAACGCATGCGTCAGGGGCGCCGGCCGTTCGAGCCGGTGCCGATCCTGTTCGAACTGACCGAAGAGCAAATCGCCCGGATCGCGGTGAATCAGTTCCGTCTGCCTGGCGTGGAAGTGGTGGCGCAGTTGGTGCGTCACTACCCGCAGGGCGCGCATTTTGCGCACTCGGTCGGGTACATGGGGCGGATCAACGAGAAAGAGCTGAAATCCCTCGATCCGGTCAATTACAGCGGCACCCACCACATCGGCAAGACCGGCATCGAGCGCTTTTACGAGCCTGAGCTGCACGGTCAGGTGGGTTACGAGGAAGTCGAAACCAACGCACGGGGCCGCGTTTTGCGTGTGCTCAAGCGTACCGATCCGATTCCCGGCAAGGACATCGTCCTGAGCCTGGACATCAAATTGCAGGAAGCCGCCGAAGCCGCACTCGGCGGTCGCCGTGGTGCAGTCGTTGCGCTGGACCCGAAAACCGGCGAAGTGCTGGCGATGGTCAGTCAGCCGAGTTTCGACCCGAACCTGTTCGTGACCGGCATCAGCTTCAAGGCCTATTCCGAACTGCGCGACTCGATCGACCGGCCTTTGTTCAACCGCGTGCTGCGCGGACTGTACCCGCCGGGCTCGACCATCAAGCCGGCGGTGGCGATTGCCGGTCTGGATTCGGGGGTGGTCACCGCATCGACCCGCGTGTTCGATCCCGGTTATTACCAACTGCCCAACTACGATCACAAATACCGTAACTGGAACCGTACCGGCGACGGCTACGTGGATCTGGACACGGCGATCATGCGGTCCAACGACACCTACTTCTATGATCTGGCCCACAAGCTGGGAATCGATCGCTTGTCGGCGTATCTGGGCAAATTCGGCATTGGCCAGAAGGTCTCGCTGGACATGTTCGAAGAATCACCGGGCCTGATGCCGTCCCGCGAATGGAAGCGTGCGACCCGTCGCCAGGCCTGGTTCCCGGGTGAAACCCTGATTCTCGGAATCGGCCAGGGCTACATGCAGTCCACGCCGCTGCAACTGGCCCAGGCCACGGCGCTGGTGGCTAACAAAGGTGTGTGGAACCGTCCGCACCTGGCCAAGACCGTCGAAGGCGAGAAGCCGAAAGATGAAAACCCGATGCCGGACATCGTCCTGCGCGATCCGTCGGACTGGACCAAGGTCAACCACGGGATGCAGCAGGTAATGCACGGCGCTCGTGGTACCGCGCGCAAGGCATCGATTGGCGCGCAATACCGGATCGCCGGCAAAAGTGGTACGGCCCAGGTGGTCGCGATCAAGCAGGGCGAGAAGTACGATCGCTCCAAGGTTCAGGAACGCCACCGCGACCACGCCTTGTTTGTCGGCTTCGCGCCGGCCGACAACCCGCAAATCGTGGTGTCGGTGATGGTCGAGAACGGTGAGTCCGGTTCCGGGGTCGCCGCGCCAGTGGTGCGTCAAGTCATGGACGCCTGGCTCCTGGACCAGGACGGCCGACTTAAAGCCGAGTACGCCAGCCCTATCAGCGCAGAGGCTACAGCCCGTGATGAATAATTTTGATCGCATGCTCTCCAGTGAGGATGTGATGCGTCGTCGTGCCACGCTGTTGCAGCGCCTGCATATCGATGGCCCGTTGTTGATTCTGCTGCTGACCCTCGCCGCCGGCAGCCTGTTCGTGCTGTATTCGGCCAGCGGAAAGAGCTGGGACCTGCTGGCCAAGCAAGCCACGTCATTCGGCATCGGCCTGGTGTCGATGATCGTCATCGCACAGTTCGAGCCGCGATTCATGGCGCGTTGGGTGCCGGTCGGTTATGTACTTGGCGTGTTGTTGCTGGTGGTGGTGGACGTCATGGGCCACAACGCCATGGGCGCCACGCGCTGGATCAACATCCCCGGTGTGATCCGCTTCCAGCCCTCGGAGTTCATGAAGATCCTGATGCCGGCGACCATCGCCTGGTACCTGTCCAAGCGCACTTTGCCGCCGCAACTCAAGCACGTAGCGGTCAGTCTGTTCCTGATCGGCTTGCCGTTCATCCTGATCGTGCGGCAACCGGACCTGGGGACATCGCTGCTGATCCTGGCAGGCGGTGCGTTTGTGCTGTTTATGGGGGGCTTGAAGTGGCGCTGGATCATCAGCGTGCTGGCGGCGGCCGTGCCTGTGGCCGTGGCGATGTGGTTTTTCATCATGCACGACTACCAGAAGCAGCGAATCCTGACGTTCCTCGATCCGGAGAGTGATCCGCTGGGCACTGGCTGGAACATCATTCAGTCGAAAGCCGCCATCGGTTCCGGTGGTGTGTTCGGCAAGGGCTGGCTGCTGGGCACCCAGTCGCACCTGGACTTCCTGCCGGAAAGCCACACCGACTTCATTATTGCGGTGTTGGGCGAAGAGTTCGGCCTGGTGGGTATTTGCGCGTTGCTGCTGATCTACCTGCTGCTGATCGGACGGGGTTTGGTGATTACCGCCCAGGCGCAGACATTGTTCGGCAAATTGCTCGCGGGCAGCCTGACCATGACGTTTTTTGTTTACGTTTTCGTCAACATCGGTATGGTCAGTGGCCTGTTGCCGGTTGTGGGGGTGCCGTTGCCGTTCATTAGCTACGGAGGAACTTCGCTGGTGACGCTGCTGTCAGCGTTTGGGGTTTTGATGTCGATCCATACCCATCGTAAGTGGATCGCTCAGGTTTGAATAAGGTGAAGAGTTCAATGCAAGTAATGCGTGGCTGGGTGACTCGATACGCGCCATGGGTCGGCCTGGTAAGCATCCTTGGCACAACGCAGGACGCGTTGGCCGGCGATTACGAAGGCTCACCCCAGGTGGCCGAATTCGTCGGTGAAATGACCCGCGACTACGGTTTCGCCGGTGAACAGCTCATGGGCGTGTTCCGCGAAGCCGAGCGCAAGCAGTCGATTCTGGACGCGATCTCGAAGCCCGCCGAACGGGTCAAGCAGTGGAACGAATACCGGCCGATGTTTATCACTGACGCGCGCATCGCCCGTGGTGTGGACTTCTGGCGTCAGCACGAAGCAGTGCTGGCGCGTGCCGAGCAGGAATACGGCGTACCGGCGCAGGTGATTGTCTCGATCATCGGCGTTGAAACCTTTTTCGGGCGTAATACCGGTAATTACCGGGTGATCGACGCGTTGTCGACCCTGGGTTTCGACTATCCTCCCCGTGCCGAGTTTTTCCGCAAGGAACTGCGTGAGTTCTTGCTGCTGGCCCGGGAAGAGCAGGTCGATCCGTTGACCCTCAAGGGCTCATACGCCGGCGCCATGGGCTTGCCGCAGTTCATGCCGAGCAGTTTTCGCGCGTATGCCGTGGACTTCGACGGCGACGGCCACATCAATATCTGGAACAACCCGGACGATGCCATTGGCAGCGTTGCCAGTTACTTCAAGCGTCACGGGTGGGAGGCCGGCGAGCCGGTGGTCAGCCGCGCCGATGTTCGGGGTGAACAGGTCGACGAAGGTTTGACCACGGGTATCGAGCCGGTTAAAACCGTAGGGGAGTTGCGGGCGCTGGGGTGGTCAAGTCATGATGCGCTGCGCGATGATATGCCGGTCACGGCTTTCCGCCTGGAAGGTGACAATGGCCCCGAGTACTGGATGGGCCTGAAGAATTTCTACGCGATCACGCGTTATAACCGCAGCGTGATGTACGCCATGGCCGTACATCAACTGTCTGAACAGCTGGTCCAAGCACGGGGCGTCAAGTAATGCGGGCATTGCCTATGAATAAACCCCTGAAGCTCATGGCTTTCGCCGCATTGGCGGTGCTGCTTGCCAGTTGCTCGACCAGTCGCGCGCCGGCTCAGAAGTCCTCGTCCACCGCCGTGCGTGCTACGCCGGGGCTGGACATCAACCGCGCCCACAAAGATGGCGCGCCATGGTGGGATGTCGACGTATCGCGCATCCCGGATGCCACGCCGACCCTGCACACCGGTCCTTACAAGGCCAACCCGTACACGGTGCTGGGCAAGACCTATTTCCCGTTGCAAGAATCCAAGACCTACGTCGCCTCGGGCACGGCGTCCTGGTATGGCACCAAGTTTCACGGCCAGAACACCGCCAATGGCGAGGTGTATGACCTGTACGGCATGAGTGCCGCACACAAGACATTGCCACTGCCAAGTTACGTTCGGGTGACCAACCTGGACAACAACAAGAGCGTGATCCTGCGGGTCAACGACCGTGGGCCGTTCTATTCGGACCGCATCATCGACTTGTCCTATGCCGCCGCCAAAAAGCTCGGTTATGCCGAAATCGGCACGGCGCGGGTCAAGGTCGAGGGGATCGACCCGCAACAGTGGTGGGCACAAAAAGGCCGTCCGGCGCCTTTGATGCTCAACGAGCCGCAAGTTGCGCAAAATAGCGCGCCGGTGATTACGGCCTCGGCCGGCACCGTCGAGCAATGGACGCCGCCACCGCAGCAACACGCCGCGGCCGTCGTGCCTGTTCAGCTTGATGCAAAAAAAAACGCTTCTGTACCAGCCTCTGGCCAGTATCTGCAGGTGGGCGCGTTCGCCAACCCGGACGCTGCAGAACTCCTGAGATCGAAGCTCAGCGGGATGGTGAGCGCTCCGGTGTTCATCAGCTCGATCGTGCGCAACCAACAGACACTGCATCGGGTGCGTCTGGGGCCGATCGGTTCTCCGGGTGAAATCCAGCAAGTGCAGAACAGCGTGCGCATGGCCAATCTCGGTTCGCCGAGTCTGGTTACCGCCGAGTAATACGTAGTACTTGATTGAAGGTTCGCTTGCAGTTTGGGGGGCGGACCTGGTTGTTGGCTCGTTAAAGAACAAAAGCCCGGCAAGGGTTCTGAGTGAACAACTGAACACGCGATGACCCGTAGGGTTTGTCCGAAAACTCGCCGAGCGGCGATCAGGCAAGGCAAAAACAGGTGAGGAAGCGGAGTGTAGGGGACCTACATGAGCATTCCGAGGCTGTTTTTAACGCCGCATGATCGTCGCGCAGGCAGTTTTGGACAAAGCCTGAAGGTTGTCTGAATAGTTTTGCCCCTGGGCAGTTTCCATTAGCGATTTCGAGAGACGGATGAACATCACCACCTTTGCCAAACGCCTGTTCCTGTTAGTCCCGCTGCTCCTCTCGCCCGCCGCGTTCGCGGTCGAGGTGATGCCATCACCCCCACAACTGGCCGCCAAGGCCTATGTGCTCATGGATGCCAGCAGCGGCAACGTGCTGGTCGAGAACAATGGTGATCAGCGTCTGCCGCCGGCCAGCCTGACCAAGCTGATGACCGCGTACATCGCGACCCTGGAAATCCGTCGTGGCCAGATCGGCGAAAACGACCCGGTGACCGTCAGCGAAAACGCCTGGCGAACCGGCGGTTCGCGGATGTTCATCAAGGTGGGCTCGCAGGTCACCGTCAGCGACCTGCTGCACGGCATCATCATCCAGTCGGGTAACGACGCCAGTGTTGCGCTCTCCGAGCACATCGCCGGCAGCGAAGACGCTTTCGCCGACGTGATGAACAAAACCGTGGCTGACCTGGGCATGACCAACACCCACTTCATGAACCCGACCGGTCTGCCAAACCCTGAGCACTACTCGTCGGCTCACGACATGGCCGTGCTGGCTCGCGCGATCATCCACGAAGACCCTGCTCACTACGCGATCTACTCGCAGAAAGAGTTCTTCTGGAACGGCATCAAGCAGCCTAACCGCAACCTGCTGCTGTGGCGCGACAAGACGGTCGACGGTCTGAAGACCGGTCACACCGACGAAGCCGGCTACTGCATGGTGTCTTCGGCCGTACGTGATGGCATGCGCCTGATCGCCGTGGTGTTCGGCACCAACAGCGAAGTGGCTCGCGCCGCCGAAACCCAGAAACTGCTGACTTACGGTTTCCGCTTCTTCGAAACCCAGACCTTCTATCAGAAAGGCGCCGAGCTGGCTCAGGCTCCTGTCTGGAAAGGCGCGACCAATCAAGTCAAAGCCGGCCTGGCTGAAGACCTGACCATGACCCTGCCAAAAGGCCAGCTGAAAAAGCTCGCCGCCAGCATGACCATGAACCCGCAACTGGTTGCGCCAATCGCCAAGGGCGACGTGATCGGTAAAGTCGAAGTGAAACTGGACGACAAAGTGGTGCACAGCGCCGACCTGATCGCTCTGGACGCTGTCGAGGAAGGTGGTATCTTCCGCCGCATGTGGGATAGCATCCGTCTATTCTTCTACAGCATCTTCAACTGAATACAGTGTGCACCTGCATGACTTCGCGCTGATCCGGCGCGGGGTCATGCCCGTCGCCACGGCTTACGCTTACGAGGCCGTTACGCCATGACCGATACCGAAGTAAAGGCGCCAAAGATCGAATTTCCCAACGTTGATTACCCGGTTAAGGTGATCAGCGATACTGGCGTGGGCAACAAAGACAAGATTATCGACATCGTCAAGAAGCATGCGACCATCAATGATGACCGCATCGACGAGCGTCAAAGCACCAATGGCAAATACACCACGATTCAGTTGCACATCGTCGCCACCGATCAGGACCAGCTGTACAACATCAACAGCGAACTGCGGGCTACCGGCTTCGTGCACATGGTGTTGTGATGTCTGGCACGCTGGGCTTTCGTGAGCTCGGCCAGATGGCTTACGAGCCGGTCTGGCATGCCATGCAACGCTTCACCAACGAACGCGGCACCGAGGCTGCCGACGAAATCTGGCTGGTCGAGCACCCGCCAGTGTTTACCCAGGGGCAGGCTGGCAAGGCCGAGCACTTGTTGCTGCCGGGAGATATTCCGGTGGTACAGGTCGACCGGGGCGGGCAGGTGACTTATCACGGGCCCGGCCAACTGGTGGCTTATCTGCTGCTGGACGTACGCAAACTCGGGTTTGGTGTGCGTGACCTGGTCACCCGCATGGAACTGTGCCTGATCGAACTGCTGGCGAGTTACGGCGTCACTGCCGCCGCCAAGCCGGACGCACCGGGTGTCTATGTCGACGGGGCGAAAATCGCGTCCCTGGGGCTGCGGATCCGCCACGGTTGTTCCTTTCATGGCCTTGCCCTGAACGTGGACATGAACCTGGAACCGTTTCGACGAATTAATCCCTGCGGCTACGCCGGGCTGGCGATGACCCAGCTGAGCGATCACGCAGGACCGATTGAATTTGCCGAGGTAAGTGCCCGGCTGCGCGCGCAGCTCGTCAAACACCTCGACTATGCTGAGCAGACGACCCTAACGGGCGGAATCGACTGATATGACTACTGATGCAGTGCAAACCATGATCCCGACGCTCGATGTCACCGAGCGTCCGGCCCCGCGTGCCAAGGTTGAAGCCGGCGTCAAGCTGCGCGGCGCCGAGAAGGTTGCACGTATCCCGGTGAAGATCATTCCGACCACCGAACTGCCGAAGAAACCCGACTGGATTCGCGTGCGCATCCCGGTTTCCCCGGAAGTCGACCGCATCAAGGCCCTGCTGCGCAAACACAAGCTGCACAGCGTGTGCGAAGAAGCGTCCTGCCCGAACCTGGGCGAGTGCTTCTCCGGCGGCACCGCGACGTTCATGATCATGGGCGACATCTGCACCCGTCGCTGCCCGTTCTGCGACGTCGGCCACGGCCGTCCGAAACCACTGGACGTCAATGAGCCGCAAAGCCTGGCCATCGCCATCGCCGACCTGAAACTCAAGTACGTGGTGATCACCTCGGTTGATCGCGACGACCTGCGTGACGGTGGTGCCCAGCACTTTGCCGACTGCATCCGTGAGATCCGCAAGCTGTCGCCTAACGTGCAGCTCGAAACCCTGGTCCCGGATTACCGTGGCCGTATGGACGTGGCGCTGGAAATCACCGCGGCCGAGCCGCCAGATGTGTTCAACCACAACCTGGAAACCGTGCCGCGCCTGTACAAGGCTGCGCGTCCGGGGTCGGATTACCAGTGGTCGCTGACCCTGCTGCAACGCTTCAAGCAGATGATGCCGCACATTCCAACCAAGTCCGGCCTGATGCTGGGCCTGGGCGAAACCGACGAAGAAGTCATCGAAGTCATGAAGCGCATGCGCGAACACGACATCGACATGCTGACTCTGGGCCAGTACCTGCAACCGTCCCGCAGCCACTTGCCGGTGCAGCGTTTTGTGCACCCGGACACCTTTGCCTGGTTCGCCGAGGAAGGTTACAAGATGGGCTTCAAGAACGTCGCTTCCGGCCCGCTGGTACGTTCCTCGTACCATGCCGATGAGCAGGCGAAGCTGGTCAAAGCCGAGCTGATCTCGTCCCTGTAATTTGGCGATGACATAAAAGGCGCCCGCATGGCTTTTCAGGCCTTGCGGGCGTTTTTTTGCCTGGCCAGCGCCAGCCAGTGTTTTTTCCTGTAACCGGCGGGCGACTGAGCCTCTTCTGTTTGTCCCCGTTCCTGACTACTGTGTGCTGAAGATTTTCGCGCAGGGAGATTCATGGATGACCGTTCGACCGACCCACACGCTGTATCCGCATAAACCTGTTCCAGCCTTGCCGTTGGAAGGGTTGATCGGCGTGATTGCACCCGCCGGCCCTGCCGGGCTGGACACTGACAAGGCCATCGCCTGGATGCGCGCTCGCGGCTATGCGCTGCGGGTATTTCCCGGGGTGTACGAGAAGGAGGGTTATCTGGCCGGCAGTGACGAGGTGCGGCTCAATGATCTGCACGCGGCGTTCGCGGATCCCGAGGTGGATGCCATCATCTGCCTGCGCGGTGGTTATGGCACGCCGCGTTTGCTTGACCGTATCGATTTCGAACTGCTGCAAAACAACGCCAAACCGTTCATCGGCTACAGCGACATCACGGCGCTGCATCTGGCGATCAGTCGTTATGCCGGTTTCGTGACCTTCCATGGTCCGTTGCTCAATGCCGATCTGCTGGGCGACAAGCAGAAACCTACCGAGTCATCGTTTTTCAACATGCTCAGAGGCCAGGTGAAGGCCGGTAGCGTCATTTCGCACCCGGTGGCCTGGCCGTTGACCACGATTGAGCCAGGCATCGCTCACGGGCGTTTGCTTGGCGGTAACCTGTCGATGATTGCCGCGACCATGGGCACGCCCTACGAATTGGAAGCCGAGGGCGTGATCCTGTTGATCGAGGACGTCAACGAGCCGCTGTATCGCATAGACCGGCTGCTGACCCATTTGCGGTTGGCGGGTGCGCTGGGCAAGCTGCGCGGGGTTTTGGTAGGGGATGTGGCGGGGGTTGATGCGGTCGCGCTGGAGCGGTTGCTCAAGCAGACCTTCGAGCCGTTGCGGATTCCGGTGCTGGCTGGTTGGCGTAGCGGGCATTGTGATCCGAACCTGACGTTGCCGATGGGGGCTTTGGTTCGATTGGATGCGGGGAAGAAGGAGTTGGTGCTGGAGCAGGATGTGGTGGTCAAGGCTTAGAGCTTCGTCGCCTGATAGTCCGTCATCGCGAGCAAGTCGAATCGTCGCGCCGTCGCTCCCACAGGTTTTGTGTCGTACACAGAACCAATGTGGGAGCGGGCTTGTTCCGGGCGGCGTTCCGACGATGCTTCTAGCGGTTACGCAAACCTTCCAGCAACTTGTGCGTCGGATATCCATCCGCCGGCCAGCCAAACGACTGCTGTGCACTGCGGATCGCTTTGCGTGTATTGGCGCCGATAATGCCATCCGGGATGCCCGCGTCGTAATTCTGGGCACTCAACAGGCTCTGCAATTCCATGCGCTCGGTACGGCTCAACGGCAAATCATCTTTCGGCCAGGTGCCGCTGATCAGCCCCGAACCATTGAAGCGTTCGGACAACAGACTCACCGCCAACGCATAGGACGACGAGTTGTTGTACTTGAGAATCGCGCGGAAGTTGTCGAGCACCAGGAATGCCGGGCCACGGTAACCGGCCGGCAGCAGCAGGGCTGCGGAGAGGTGTTCCGAGCCTGGCGGAATCCGAGCGCCAGCGGGCAGAGAAACCCCCAGTTGCAACCATTCGGCGACGCTTTTGCGAATTGTGCCATCGGCCAGGACGTAGTTGAAACTGCTTGGCAGTTGCACTTCAAAGCCCCACGGCTGGCCGTTCTGCCAGCCGGAGCTTTGCAGGTAATGCGCGGTCGAGGCCAGGGCGTCGGCGGGGCTGTTCCAGATGTCACGGCGACCGTCACCATCGAAGTCGACAGCGTGGGTGTTGTAAGTCGTCGGGATGAATTGGGTCTGGCCCATGGCGCCGGCCCAGGAACCGAGCATCTTATCGGGTGTGATATCCCCCTGTTGCAGGATTTGCAGGGCGGCGATCAGTTGATCGTGGGCAAAGCCGGGGCGCCGGCCTTCGTACGCCAGGGTCGCCAGGGAGTTGATGACCGACTTGCTGCCCTGGAACTGACCGAAGTTACTTTCCATGCCCCACACCGACACGAGTGCCTGGCGGTCGACGCCATAACGCTGTTCGATGCTTTGCAGGAGGGCCGCGTTTTCGCTGATCAGCGCTTGGCCTTTACGTACTCGCAGTGGAGAAAGGGCGCCGTCGAGGTATTCCCACACTGGACGGGAAAATTCCGGTTGGCTGCGATCCGCACGGATTACGCTGGGGTCGAAACTGACATTGGCAAAGGCGTGGTCGAACAGATCGGCGCGGATACCGGCGGTCAGTGCGTCTTTGCGGAAACCTGCTTGCCATTCGGCGAACGTCTGGGTGGGCTGGATGTCGAGGTTTTCTCCGGCCGGCACCACGGGCGGAATGACCGCAGGGGCTGTCGCGACGGGAAGGGTTTGCAGTGGCTGGGCGTCGGCGGCGGTTGGTTTTTCCGCGCAGGCGACAAGCAAAATGAGGCTGGAGGCAGCGATCAGTTGGCGAACGGGCCAACGACGGGAAAGACGAAGGGGCATGCACAGGTCCAGAAGATACGAATCAGGTACAGACCTTAACATGTCGAAGGGGTGTTCTGCTTTACGCAGCCAGAAAGTAAGAAGCCTCCCAGCTATTAGACTGGAAGGCTTCGCGGCGGTAGCTGCCTTTGCCCTTGCCGGCTCGCTCCTGACGGCTGCGGAACAGTGGCTGGGCGATAATGGATTTGGCCTTGTTCGGGCCATGCTTTGATGGCTTTTTGCTCATGATGATTCTCGCGAGTGAGTGGTTTTTGCAGGGCAAATCATCGGCTGAAGTTGGGGTTCTGTCTAGTCCCCACAGGTTGTAGGACCTTTCGCCGATCGCAAAACCTGTACCAGCTGGCGAAGCCTGCTACAAGGGTGCGTTTATTCGGCGGGCAATGTCAGGCGTTGACCGGCCATCAACAATGACAATCGACTAAGGCTCATCCACGGCGAGCCGGCCGCCTGACCCTTGATCTGCGCGTCAATGCGCTGCGCTTCCAGCAACAACTGCGCCCAGCGTTGCGCCGAGTAACGTTGCAGGGCTTTGCTCATCAAGGGTTTTCGTTTGTCCCAGACCGGTGGGCGGGCTGAGCTGAAGGCTTTGTCCAGTGGCACGCCCTGGCTGTATTGCAACGACAGGTTGGCCAGCAGACGCAGTTCCCGGGCCAGCGCCCAGAGAATGACCGGAGGTTCGACACCTTCACCGCGCAGTCCTTCAAGCATGCGCAACGCGTGGGCCGCCTCGCCATTCAGGATGGCGTCGGTCAGACCGAATACATCGAAACGTGCACTGTCGGCCACAGCGGCCTGTACGGTTTCGACGGTGATCTGCCCACCTTCGGCCATCAATTTGAGCTTTTCGATTTCCTGCGCGGCGGCGAGCAGATTGCCCTCGACGCGCGCGGCAATCAGTTCGACCGCGTCCTGGCTGGCCGACAACCCTGCTTGAGACAGACGCTGGCGAATCCAGCTTGGCAGCTGGTTGGCATCCACTGGCCAGATTTGCACAAACTGCGTGTGCTGACCTTCGACCAGCGCCTTGCCCCACTTGGTCTTCTGCGCACTGCCATCGAGCTTGGGCAAGCTGATCAGCAATATCGTGTCTTCGGCCGGGCGCGAGCAGTATTCGATGAAGGCGGCAGCGCCCTTGTCGCCGGGTTTGCCGGAGGGCAGGCGCAGTTCCAGCAGGCGCTTTTCGGCGAACAATGACATGCTCGCACCCGCCTGCAACAACGTGCCCCAGTCGAAACTGGCGTCGGCGGCGAAGACCTGGCGTTCATCGAAGCCTTGTTGGCGGGCGGCGGCACGAATGGCATCGGCCGCTTCCTGACACAGCAACGGGTCATCGCCGCTGATGATGTAGACCGGCGCGAGGGCACCTTGCAGGTGTTTACCGAGTTGGGCGGGGGCGAGTTTCATAAGAAAGGGCCATCGGGGCGCCGGAGCGCCCCGAAAGTCTTACTGTTGCGGGATCTGGACAGGCGACTGGCGCGGAGTATTCGCTTCAGCCTTCTGTGCGGCTTCCAGCGCCTGGGCTTCGGCCTTGGCCTTGGCTTCGGCGGTCTGCTGCAGCTGATCCAATTGGGTCGGGGTGATCTGTTGCAGGCGCAGCATCATGCGCTGAATCAGCTCGCGACGAGTTTCTGCACGGGCAGTGTCGGCGTCCTGGTCGGACCCCGCCAGGTTGTTGCCGTCATGCATGAAGATCTTTTGCACTTCGAGCTTGTCGCTGATCAGTTGCAGATCATGTGCGCCACGAATGTCGTAGTTCAGAACAGTGGTGATCTGATACTCGCCAGTATGGCCGCCACCTGCGTAGCTGATGATGCGCTGGCTTTCCTGCTCATTGGTCAGCACCAGCTTGTAAGGTGCGCCGGTGTAGACCTTGACGCCACTGCCTTCCAGCACCTGACGCATTTGCTTCACGGTCTCGCCGTAGGCGTTACGGGCGCTCAGGTCGAGTTCCTTGATCGCCAGTTCAGTGGTGCCGGTGCCGCGCAGCTGGAAACCGCAGGCGCTCAACAGGACCGCAAGGCCCATCACCAGCAGATTGCGTTTGATCATTTTGTTGCTCCCCTTGAAACCATGTGGGCCGATCTTGCGGCCCGAAAGGTTTTACTCGGCGCCGGGCATGGCCCGGCGCCTGATCCAATTAGCTGGCGACGATGTTGACCAGTTTCCCGGGCACGACGATCACTTTGCGAATAGTCAGGCCGTCGACAAAGCGCAGCACGTTCTCGTTGATACGGGCCGCGGCTTCGACTTCTTCGCGCGTTGCGCTGGCCGGCATTTCGATCTGACCGCGCAGCTTGCCGTTGACCTGGATGACCAGCGTCAGGCTGTCCTGCACCAATGCGTTCTCGTCCAGCACCGGCCAGGCGGCGTCGATCACCGGGGCAGCGTGACCCAGTCGATTCCACAGCTCGTGGCTGATGTGCGGGGTGATTGGCGCCAGTAGCAGCGTCACGGTTTCCAGACCTTCCTGAACCAGTGCGCGATCCTGTTCGGTGCCTTGCGGGGCTTTTTCCAGCACGTTCATCAGCGTCATCACCTGGGCGATGGCCGTGTTGAATTTGTGGTTCTGGCCGACGTCGTGGCTGGCTTGCTTGATGGCCTGGTGGATCGAGCGGCGAATGACTTTCTGTTCGTCGTTCAGGCCGGCGACGTCCAGTTTGCCCGGCAGGCCCTGAGTGACGTGGGCTTGAGCCAGGCGCCAGACGCGCTTGAGGAAGCGGTGCGAACCTTCCACGCCCGAGTCGGACCATTCCGCGCTCATGTCGGGTGGCGAGGCGAACATCATGAACAGGCGGCAGGTGTCGGCGCCGAACTGGTCAATCATCGACTGTGGGTCAACGCCGTTGTTCTTCGACTTGGCCATCTTCTCGGTGCCGCCGATTTCCACCGGCAGGCCGTCCGCGATCAGCTTGGCGCTGATGACCTTGGCCTTGCTGTCACGCTCGAGTTCCACGTCCGCCGGGTTGAACCAGGTGTAGGCGCCATTGGCCTCACGGCGATAGTACGTCTCGGCGATCACCATGCCTTGGGTCAGCAGGTTCTTGAACGGCTCGTTGGAGCTCACCAGGCCTTCGTCACGCATCAGCTTGTGGAAGAAGCGCGCGTACAGCAGGTGAAGAATGGCGTGTTCGATACCGCCGATGTACTGATCCACCGGCAACCAATGGTCGGCCGCGGATTTTTCCACCAGGCCGCCTTCATAGTGGGGCGAGGCGTAGCGGGCGTAGTACCACGAGGACTCGACGAAGGTGTCCATGGTGTCGGTTTCACGCTTGGCAGGCTGGCCACATTTAGGGCAGCTGCACTCGTAGAACTCGGGCATGCGAGCCAGTGGCGAACCGGCGCCGTCGGGTACGACGTCTTCCGGCAGCACAACAGGCAACTGGTCTTCCGGCACCGGCACGTCACCGCAGCTAGTGCAGTGGATGATCGGGATCGGGCAACCCCAATAGCGCTGGCGGCTGATACCCCAGTCACGCAGACGGAACTGGGTGCGCGAGGCACCAAGGTTTTTCTTGATCAGCGCGACTTCAATGGCGTCAAACGCGCCGGCGAAATCGAGGCCGTCGAACTCGCCGGAATTGATCAGCGTGCCGTGCTCGCCATACGCGTCCTGCCACGGAGCCGGGTTGGTGTCACCCGAGCTTGTGCGCACCACGGACTTGATCGGCAGGTTGTACTTGGTGGCGAACTCGAAATCACGTTCGTCGTGCGCCGGGACAGCCATGACCGCGCCATCGCCGTAATGCATCAGCACATAGTTGGCGACCCACACCGGCAGTTTCTCGCCGGTCAGCGGGTGCTCGACGAACAGCGAGGTCGGCAGGCCTTTCTTCTCCTGGGTGGCGACGTCGGCTTCAGCGACGCTGCCGCCCTTGCATTCAGCGATGAACGCTTGCAGCTCAGGACTGTTCTGCGCGGCCAGGGTGGCCAGCGGGTGTTCGGCGGCCACGGCAACGTAGGTCGCACCCATCAGGGTGTCCGGACGGGTGGTGAATACTTTCAGCGCGCCGGCTTGGCCGATGGAATCGACGTTGTACGGGAACTGCACTTCCATGCCGCGGGACTTGCCGATCCAGTTGCGCTGCATGGTCTTGACCTGTTCAGGCCAGCCCGTCAGTTCGTCGAGACTCTCCAGCAGCTCATCCGCGTACGCGGTGATCTTGAAGTAGTACATCGGGATTTCGCGCTTTTCGATCAGCGCGCCGGAACGCCAGCCGCGACCGTCGATTACCTGCTCGTTGGCCAGAACGGTCTGGTCGACCGGGTCCCAGTTCACGGTGCCGCTTTTCTTGTAGATCACCCCTTTTTCGAACAGGCGAGTGAACAGCCATTGTTCCCAACGGTAGTAATCCGGCTTGCAGGTGGTCACTTCGCGGGACCAGTCCACCGCCAGGCCCAGGCTGCGCAGCTGGGTTTTCATGTAGGCGATGTTTTCGTAGGTCCACTTGGCGGGCGCTACGTTGTTCTTCATCGCGGCGTTTTCCGCCGGCATGCCGAAGGCGTCCCAACCCATGGGTTGCAGAACGTTCTTGCCTTGCATGCGCTGGTAGCGGGAGATCACGTCGCCGATGGTGTAGTTGCGCACGTGCCCCATGTGTAGCTTGCCGCTGGGGTAAGGGAACATCGACAGGCAGTAGAAAGTCTCCTTGCCTGGCTGTTCACTGACTTCAAAGGACTTTTGCTCGTCCCAGAACGACTGGGCGGCGGCTTCGATTTCACGGGGCTGATATTGTTCGTGCATGGCTACTTTTGAACTGAATAGGGGTGGCCTAATCCTCTTCAATGCGACGCTGGACGGTGAGCACGCCAAATCGGCGTTTCGGTGCCCAGACGAGCTGGAAGTGGAGTTACAGGAAGCGCCGTAGCATACATGACCGCACTCTACCGAGGGAAACCCTGATTACGCTCGCGCGTCTCGCAAAAACGGCTGCGAGGGCCGTTGGTCGCAGTGTTCAGCCGGTTTGTTCATGGAAGCTAAGCTCTAAATGGGGAGTGAGTCTTATCTTCAATGAGGTGAGGGATGGTTGAATCACAGCAAAAAGCCACAAAACCGGAACTGTACGAAAGACTGATCGATCGTTTGGGAATGGCCCTGGACGCTGCAAAAACTGCTGGCCGGCTGCGCGATGAGCGTCCCCTGGAGCTGGAACTGCGCGGCCTTAGCCCCGCAGAGTTTGAATTGGTCAAAGCCTATCTGGATCGCTGTGAACGTGAAACACACGGATGCTTGTCAGCAGCAGTGAAGCAACTCGATGCACCACGTTCGGCCAAAATCATCTGGCTCAAGGACAAAGTACCCGGCAGGGACGCGGTAAAGGTCCGGTCTCTGCAATTCAAGTAAGGGCACTTGAGGTCATGGCCCGGCTTCTTTTTTACTCTTTTGAAGCATAGTCCTTCCATATCTGTTGTCGCATTGCGTCAACCAACTTAGGCTTCGGGCATCTCTGGAGATGCTCGATGCCTTTTCGATATTTTGTGAAACAACTGCTGTTACCTCCCGGTATTCTTTTGCTGCTTTTGGTCCTTGCGTGGTGGTTGCGCCGCTCAAGGCCAAGGCTTGCGGGTGCGTGCTTTGTTCTGGGTGTCGGTGGTTTCTGGTTGATGAGCTTGCCCGTGGTAGTGCAGTGGAGTGCCAAAGCGCTTGAGCGTGATCCGCCGTTGTCACGCGACGAATGGGCGACCCTGGGCCAGCGCGCGGACGCCATCGTGGTGTTGGGTTCCGGGCGTGAGCGCGGCGACATTGCCTGGGGCACCGACCAGCCGACTGGCATAGGGTTGGAGCGTGAGCGATATGCGGCGCGTCTGGCCAAAGCTTCCGGTTTGCCTGTGCTGACCAGCGGTGGCCTGCATTACGGTACGCCACCCACCGAAGCGAAGTTGATGGCGGACTCGCTGCTCGATGATTTTGGCGTGACGGTACGCTGGCAGGAAGGGCGTAGCCTCACGACGTGGGAGAACGCGAAGTTCAGTGCCGAGGTGTTGTTGCCTCAGGGTATCAAGCGGGTAGTGGTCGTGACCCAGGCCTGGCACATGCCGCGGTCTGTCTGGAGTTTCCAGAAGGCAGGGTTTGACGTTGTGCCTGCGCCGGTGGGCTTTTTAGGCGTCGACAATGCCCGACCGCTGGGCGGCTGGATGCCGGAATTCAAGTCGATCTGGCAATCCGGACAATTGATGAACGAGGCGGTGGGACAGGTCGGGTATTCGCTTTTCTATCGCTGATGATCGTTCCCACGCTGAGCGTGAGAACGATCAGATGGGGTCAGACGGTTTTTGCCATCCGGCTAGCAATCAACGCCCAACCAAACAACAACACGCAAACGATGATCAACGGCCACGAGCGCCATTGCAGGTACGGCGTCAGGTTGTGCATCGGCACCACTTCGCCGTAGAGGATGCCGCGTTCGAACTGCGGGATCTGCGCGGTAATCTGGCCAAACGGGTTAATCAGCCCGGATACGCCATTGTTGGTGGCGCGGATCATCCATCGGCCCGCCTCCAGTGCGCGCATCTGTGCCATCTGCAAATGTTGCAGTGGGCCGATGGAGGTGCCGAACCAGGTGTCGTTACTGATGGTCAGCAGCAAATCACTGCGCGCTGCAAGGCTGGCGGCGAATTCCGGGTAGACCACTTCGTAGCAAATGAACGGCGCAACCTGATACCCCTTGGCCTGCAACATCGGCTGGTCGGCCGGTCCACGGGCGAAATCGGACATCGGCAGGTCGAAGAACGCGATCAGTCCGCGCAGTACATCCTGCAACGGCACGTATTCGCCGAACGGCACCAGTTTTTGCTTGAGGTAAGTGCCATCGCCTTCGCCGACGACTGTAATACCGTTGAAGAAGCGTTTCTCGTGACGCACTTCCTGACGGATCGGTACGCCGGTAATCAACGCCGAATTACGCTCGGCGGCGAAGTTGCCCATCATGGTCAGGTAGCCCTCGGCGGACGACTTGAGCACCGGTACGGCGGTTTCGGGCCAGATCAGCAGGTCGACGCGTTTGGAGCTGAAGCTCATGTCGCGGTACAGCTCCAATTGCGCGTTGAGCTGCGCCGGGTCCCACTTCATGCTTTGTTCGATGTTGCCTTGAATCGCCGCGACGCTGAGCGCAGGGCCCGCCGGGCTGGTCCAGGCATGTTCTTTCAGGGCCAGGCCGGCCACCCACGGGCCGACCAGCAACAACGCGCCCGCTGCAATAAACCCTCTACGCCCGGTGCGCACCAGTCGCAACGCGTTGTAGATCAGTGCGGCCGTCAGGGCGAGAGTGAAGGAAATCAACCACATTCCGCCTAATGGCGCGAGCCCGGCCAATGGACCGTTAAGCTGACTGTAGCCGGAATAGAGCCACGGGAAACCGGTGAGGAACCAGCCGCGAAATGCCTCCTGGCCGACCCACAACGCTGCAAACGCCAAGGCATCTGCCAGCGGTGCTTCGTTGCGACGTAGCCAGCGCGCCCAAATCCAGGCCGGCAGGGCAAAGAACCAGGCAATCGCTGCGGTGAACGCCAGCATCAGCAAGCCCGCCAGCAACACCGAGGCACCACCGAAGTTGTGAATGCTGTAGTAGATCCAGCTGGTGCCGGCGCCGAACAGGCCAAAACCGAAACACCAGCCACGGCCCAGGGCCTGACGTGGGCTCAGTTCGCGCAAACCGGCGTAAAAGAAGCCGACCGCCAGCAATGCCAGTGGCCAGATATCGAACGGCGCCAGCGCCAGGGTGGTGAGTGCACCGGCCGCCACGGCCAGCAGATTACCGGGCCAGCCGGGACGGGTGAGACGGTGCATGTCAGTCCTTAACGGGCAATTGGAGTCAGGCGCAGCAGATGAATCCGACGGCTGTCGGCGTTCAGGATGCGGAAGCGATAAGGGCCGATTTCAGTGATCTCGTTGCGTTTGGGCAAGTGCCCGAACGCGCTCATCACCAGGCCGCCGACGGTATCGAACTCGTCGTCGGAGAATTCGCTGTCGAAAAACTCATTGAAGTTTTCGATCGGTGTCAGGGCCTTGATCAGGAAGTCACCGCTGGGCAACGGCTTGATGTAGCTGTCTTCCTCTACGTCGTGCTCGTCTTCGATGTCGCCGACGATTTGTTCCAGCACGTCTTCGATGGTCACCAGGCCAGCCACGCCGCCGTATTCGTCAATGACGATGGCCATGTGGTTGTGGTTGGCGCGAAATTCGCGCAGCAGCACATTCAGACGCTTGGACTCGGGCACGAACGTGGCCGGGCGCAGCAGGTCCTTGATGTTGAAGCTGTCGCCGTTCTCCTTGAGGATCAACGGCAGCAAGTCCTTGGCCAGCAACACGCCCATCACGTCATCGTGGCTTTCGCCGATCACCGGGTAGCGGGAGTGGGCCGAGTCAACCACGGCGGGCAGAAACTCGCGAGGGGTCTGGGTCGCCTTGATGCTGACCATTTGCGAGCGCGGGACCATGATGTCCCGTACTTGCAGGTCTGCAACCTGGATGGCGCCTTCGACGATGGCCAGCGCTTCGCTGTCCAACAGTTTGTTCTGGTGTGCATCGCGCAGGAGCTCCAGCAGCTCCTGACGGTTTTTCGGCTCGTGGGCAAAAGCCTGGGTGAGCTTACCCAGCCAAGACTTCTGCCCGTTGCTCGATCGATCTTCGCTCATAGCGATTACTCTGAATCCTTTGTTGTAACGATAGGGGATGTTTCGGTTTCGTCGTCCGCATACGGGTCGGGATAACCCAACTCTGCAAGCAACGTTCGTTCCAGTGCTTCCATTTCTTCGGCTTCGTCGTCATCTATATGGTCGTAACCCAACAGATGCAAGCAGCCGTGAATGACCAGATGAGCCCAGTGGGCCTTCAATTCCTTGCCTTGTTCGGCGGCTTCACGCTCGACCACGGCCACGCAGATCACCAGATCGCCCAGCAGCGGGATATCAAGGAACTCGTCGGGCACGTCGGCGGGGAACGACAGAACGTTAGTGGCGTAATCCTTTTGCCGCCAGGTGTGATTCAGCTCGCGGCCTTCTGCTTCGTCGACCAGGCGGATGGTCATTTCGGAGTCGGCAGTGCGCTGGCGCAGGGCGAGTTCGCACCATTGGCGGAACTCGGCTTCGCTGGGGGCGGACGCTTGTGTAGCCAGTTGCAGATCAAGCTCAAGCATCGCGGCGGTTGTCCTTGGGTGCTTCTTCGGTCACGCGATTTTCGAAGCGCTCGTAGGCTTCGACAATGCGCTGCACCAGTGGATGGCGCACAACGTCCTTGGGCATGAAATGGGTGAAGCTGATGCCCGGCACGTCCTTGAGCACCTCGATCACATGGTGCAGCCCGGACTTGGTGCCTTTCGGCAGGTCGACCTGGGTAATGTCACCGGTGATGACCGCGGTGGAGCCAAAGCCGATACGGGTCAGGAACATCTTCATTTGCTCGACGGTGGTGTTCTGGCTCTCGTCGAGAATAATGAAACTGTTGTTCAGCGTGCGACCGCGCATGTAAGCCAGCGGTGCCACTTCGATGACCTGGCGCTCGATCAGCTTGGCGACGTGTTCGAAGCCGAGCATTTCGTAGAGCGCGTCATAGAGCGGGCGCAGGTACGGGTCGATCTTCTGCGACAAATCGCCGGGCAGGAAGCCGAGCTTCTCGCCGGCTTCAACCGCTGGACGAACCAGCAGGATGCGACGAATCTGCTCGCGTTCCAGCGCGTCTACGGCGCAAGCCACGGCCAGATACGTCTTGCCGGTACCGGCAGGGCCGATGCCGAAGTTGATGTCATTACCGAGAATTTCTTTCACATAGCGCAGCTGATTCAAGCCTCGAGGGCGAATCATGCCTTTCTTGGTGCGCAATGCGACGGAAGGTTCGGAGGGGGAGACGTTGTCCAGTTCCTCGACGGCCGATTCCTGCAGGAACAGGTGAACCATGTCCGGCGACAGCTCGGTACCCTTGGTTTCCCGGTACAGACGGCGCAGGAGGTTTTCCGCGGAGGTGGTGTGTTTAGGTTCGCCGATCAATTCGAACTGGTTTCCGCGGTTGCGGATCTCGATCGTCAGGCGCTGTTCGATCAAGCGTAAATGCTCGTCGAATTGCCCGCACAGATTGGCGAAGCGGCGAGCCTCAAAGGGCTCGAGGATGAAACGATGCGGTTCTATGGGTGCGTTCAAGGTCGTATTTAGCCGCCCTGGGGCAATTAAGATGAAATCAAGGATAACGCCAGTGGGCTGGGTGCGAAAGCTCTTAATATTCCAGCCTCAAACACGGACCCCTATGGGAGCGAGCAGGCTCGCTACCACAGGGTTACTCAGTGTTACTGGATCAGCGAGCCCCGCAGCGAGTGCGGTTGTGCGGCATCGATGTGCACGTCGGCGAATTGGCCAATCAAGGTTGGCGTGTCGCAGCGGAAGTTGACGATACGGTTATTCTCGGTCCGGCCTTGCAGTTCGCCGGGGTCTTTTTTCGAGTAATCGGTGACCAGGATCCGCTGGATCGAACCGACCATTTGTCGGCTGATTTCGAAACCTTGCTGGTTCAGGCGATGTTGCAGGGCGTTCAGGCGCTCTTTCTTCAACGCTTCCGGCGTCTCGTCGACCAGGTCGGCCGCCGGGGTGCCCGGGCGCTGGCTGTAGACGAACGAGTAGGAGAAGTCGAAACCGACGTCTTCGATCAGCTTCATGGTTTGTTCGAAGTCTTTTTCGGTCTCGCCCGGGAAGCCGACGATGAAGTCCGAACTGATGCAAATGCCCGGCACGGCGGCCCGCAGCTTGCGCAGTTTGGATTTGTATTCCAGCGCGGTGTGGTTGCGCTTCATCGCCGAGAGAATTCGGTCCGAACCCGACTGCACCGGCAAATGCAGGTGTTTGACCAGTTCCGGCACATCGGCGTGGGCCTGGATCAGGCTGTCGGAGAACTCCAGCGGGTGCGACGTGGTGTAGCGAATCCGGTCGATGCCATCGACGGCGGCCACGACACGAATCAGCTCGGCCAGATCGGCGAGGCGACCGTCATGCGTGGTGCCGCGATAACCGTTGACGTTCTGACCCAGCAGTGTCACTTCGCGCACGCCGTTTTCAGCCAGGTGGATGATCTCGGCAATCACATCGTCGAACGGCCGGCTGACTTCTTCGCCACGGGTGTACGGCACCACGCAGAAGGTGCAGTACTTGCTGCAGCCTTCCATCACCGACACATAAGCGCTTGGGCCATCGATGCGCGGTTCGGGCAAATGGTCGAACTTTTCAATTTCAGGGAACGAGACGTCAACTTGCGGCAGCTTGGTGGCGCGTGCGGCGTCGATCATTTCCGGCAGGCGGTGCAAGGTTTGCGGGCCGAAGACCACGTCGACATACGGCGCGCGATCACGAATGGCTGCGCCTTCCTGACTGGCCACGCAACCGCCGACGGCGATCACCATGTCCGGGTTGGCGAGTTTCAGTTCACGCCAGCGGCCTAACTGGGAATACACCCGGTCCTGGGCGCGCTCGCGAATGGAGCAGGTGTTGAGCAGGATCACGTCGGCGTCTTCAGCGCGGGCGGTGACTTCCAGGGCCTGGTGTTCGCCCAGCAAGTCGACCATGCGCGAGCTGTCGTACTCGTTCATCTGACAACCGTGGGTTTCGATGTAAAGCTTCTTGGCCATGGACAGAGTCATCACGTGATTCAAAGAACCGCGCATTATAGGGAACATGTCCCAAGGTTCCTACCGCTGTGCGTCCGGTGGCTATGCTATAGTTCGCGCCCTCATTTTTATCCCAAATGTGTTGCTCGCCCACCATGACCAAACGTGAAGCTCCAATCTACAAGGTGATTTTCCTCAACCAGGGCCAGGTGTACGAAATGTATGCCAAGCAGATCTATCAAAGTGATCTGTGGGGCTTTCTGGAAGTGGAAGAGTTCGTCTTTGGCGAGCGCACGCAAGTGGTCGTCGATCCGAGCGAAGAGAAGCTCAAGGCTCAGTTCGAAGGCGTGGTACGCAGTTTTGTGCCGATGCATTCGATTGTGCGCATCGACGAGGTCGAGCGCCTGGGTACGCCGAAAATCAGCGAAGCCCGTGGCGCGGTCGGCAATGTCATGCCGTTTCCGATGCCGATGCCTGAAAAGTAAGCCTTAAAACCGAGTCGCCCCATTCGACTTGCTCGCGAAGGGGCCTGTCATTTCGCCGCAGAAATCAGGGTAGCGGTGCAAAAGGCGTTCGCCCATCCGCATTCTGCAATTCCATCAGGTATTTACGAAAGATTTGCCCCAGCACCTGAGTCGCCACTTCCAGCTCTTCGCGCGGCATTTTCTCGGTGACTTCGTCGGCGGTGTCCAGCGCATCTTCAGCACCGTTGACCGCAGCCATTTTCAGCAGAATGTAAGCCTGAACGTTATTGGCCTGAACACCTTCGCCATGGAAGAACATGGTGCCCAGTTTGAATTGCGCCTGGGCGTGGCCTTGCAGCGAGGCTTTTTCGAAATAGCTGAGGGCTTGATTGAGGTCGCGAGGCGCGTTTTTGCCTTCGTAGTAGAACTCACCCAACTCGTATTGCGCTTGTGCATCCCCTTCATCCGACGCTTTCTGGCAGGCGGCGAGCGCTTGCGTCAGGTCTTGCGGCTGAGTATTGAGGGTGCAGCGACCCATCGCTGGGATTAACAACGAGTTGCCGCCTGCTTGTGCGTGCGCGAGCAGGGGCTGAAGGAGCAACAGGCAGCCCAGTGCAAGGGCGCGGCCGGTGCGGTTCATGAGAATCGACTTACCTCTGAAGGGCGCGCGGACCCATCGAGGGATCCAATAAGCGCGCATTATGAAATAAGCAGGGCCAACCTTACAAAGTCTTTACTCGTTTTTCTGCTGCGCGGGGAATATATCGCCCAATTTGCGGGAGATTATTGGCAGAAGCGTAGGAATAAGGGTGTGAATGCAGGTAAAAGCTGACGCTGGCAGTCGCCAACGTCAGCGGCAGAGCGATTATTTCAATGCGGCGAATGCACGCTCAGCGGCATCCAGCGTCAGTTTCAACTCGGCGTCGCCATGGGCGATCGAGGTAAAGCCGGCTTCGAATGCGCTCGGCGCCAGGTAAACGCCACCTTCAAGCATCAGATGGAAGAAGCGACCGAACAGCGCCGCGTCGCTGGCCATTACGTCATCGAAGGTCACGATGTCGTCGGCGCCACTGAAATACAGGCCGAACATGCCGCCCGCCTGCGTGGTCACGAACGGAATACCCGCCGCATCGGCGCGTTGTTGCAGGCCATCGAGCAGGCGACTGGTGTAGTCGCTCAGCTCGGCATGGAAGCCTGGACGGCTGATCAGGCGCAGGGTGGTCAGGCCAGCGGCCATGGCCAGCGGGTTACCCGACAACGTGCCTGCCTGGTATACCGGACCCAGTGGCGCGATGTGCGACATGATTTCGCGTTTACCGCCGAAGCAGCCGACCGGCATGCCACCGCCGATAATCTTGCCGAAGGTGCTCAGGTCCGGCGTTACGCCGAAATGCGCTTGTGCGCCGCCGAGGGCGACGCGGAAACCGGTCATCACTTCGTCGAAAATCAGCACCACACCGTGCTTGTCGCACAGGGTCCGCAGGCCTTCGAGGAAACCTGGCGCCGGCGGTACGCAGTTCATGTTGCCAGCCACGGGCTCGACGATGATGCACGCCACGTCCTGGCCGACTTCGGCGAGCATGGTTTCCACCGCGTCGATGTCATTGAATGGCAGGGTCAGGGTGTGTTTGGCGAAGTCCGCCGGCACGCCGGCCGAGCTCGGTACGCCCTGGGTCAGCGCGCCGGAGCCAGCCTTGACCAGCAGACTGTCGGAATGACCGTGGTAGCAGCCTTCGAACTTGATGATGCTGTCGCGGCCGGTGAAACCACGGGCCAGACGGATCGCGCTCATGGTCGCTTCGGTGCCGGAGCTGACCATGCGCACCATTTCCATCGACGGCACGATCGAGCAAACCAGGTCCGCCATTTCGGTTTCCATCGCGGTCGGGGCGCCGTAGGACAGACCGTGTTCCAGCTGTTTACGCACCGCGTCCAGCACGTCCGGATGGCTGTGGCCGAGGATCATCGGGCCCCAGGAACCGACGTAATCCACATAACGCTTGTCGTCTTCGTCGGTGACGTAGGCGCCTTCAGCGTGTTTGAAAAACAACGGGGTGCCGCCGACGCTTTTGAACGCGCGTACAGGCGAGTTCACGCCACCGGGAATGTGTTTCTGGGCATTGGCAAACAGGGTTTCGGAACGAGACATGGTCGGGCTCTCAAATCAGACTTTAAGTAATTCGTTAAACGCGCGAGCGCGGCGGGTCACTTCGGCTGCGCTCTCGGCGCCAAACAGACCGTGGACAACCGCCAGCAGATCAACTCCGTGGGCCACCAATGGCGCGGCATTTTCCAGGGTGATGCCCCCAATCGCGCAGATTGGCAGGTGCAGTGTGCTGCGGGCCTGATCGAGCAAGTCGAGGCTGCAGGTCGGTGCGCCGGGTTTGGTGTTGGAGTTGAAGAAACGGCCGAAGGCGACGTAACTGGCGCCTTCTTTTGCAGCCTGTTCGGCGAGTTCGAGTTGCGCGTGGCAAGTCGAACCGATGATGGCTTGGCGACCGAGCAGGGCGCGGGCCGGGGTCAGTGGGCCGTCGGTCTGGCCCAGGTGCACGCCAACGTTCAGGCGCGCAGCGAGCTCGGCATCGTCGTTGATGATCAGGTGAGTCTTGTAGCGTTCGCACAAATCACGCAGCGCCTCAGCCTCACGCAGACGCCGTGCCTCGTCGCTGCTCTTGTCGCGGTATTGCAGCAGGGTGACGCCGCCTTCCAGCGCCGCCTCCACGTACGAAAGAAATTTACCGGCCAGCAACTGGCTATCGGTAATGGCGTACAGGCCACGTAGTTTCATCGGACAAGCCTCGGCGCTTTACGCTTCAATAGTTACGAGCAGAAATCCAGGGGCAGACGGCGCGGCACGAACTGGCCTTTGCCCAGCTGCTCTGCATCACGCAGGGTTCGCCATGTGTAGTTAAGCGCGGTCTGTACCGCACTGGCGAGGTTTTCACCCTGGGCCAGACGACCGGCCAAGGCGCTGGCCAGCGTGCAACCGGAACCGTGATAGCTGCCGGGCAAGCGCTGGCAGGTAAAGGTTTCGCGGCGACCGTCGCGGCTGTAGAGGCGGTTGTGGATTTCGTGTTCGTCGCCATGGCCGCCAGTGATCAGCAGGTGTTTGACGAACGGCAACAGTTTTTCGGCGCATTCGTCGGCCGTGCCTTCTGGCAGTTCGGCGAGGATGCGCGCTTCGGGAAGGTTAGGGGTGGCGATGATGGACAGGGGCAGCAGGCGTTCGCGCATGGCGTAGCCGACTTCGTCCTTGCCCAGTCGTCCGCCACCGCCGGCGCGCAGCACCGGGTCGCAGACCACCGGCAAATGCGGGTGCGCCGAGAGCAGTTCGACAACGGTGTCGACCATCTCCAGGGAACCGAGCATGCCCAGTTTGACCGCAGCGACTTCGGAATCGTTGAGCACGGCATTGGCCTGGGCCAACACCCACTCACGGTCGAGGACGCGAAAGTCAGTGACGTTGACCGTGTCTTGCACGGTCAGGGCAGTGACGGCCGGAGCCGCATGGCAACCCTGGGCGAGCAGGGCTTCGATATCTGCCTGCAAGCCGGCGCCACCACTTGGGTCGTGGCCGGAGAGACAGAGGACAACGGGGCGAGAGCTGTAGATATTCATGGTGCGCGAGCTTACCACCAGTCGACCAGCGAGTCATGAGACGGACTTGTAGCGGCTGGCGAAGCCTGCGTCCGGCTGCTACAGGGATATGTAAAACGGCCGATGCATTGATAGAACCTGACCAACCACGCTGATTTTGCGCAAAATTTGTCGCTGGAACGCCCGTACTAGAGCCTCTGCAGTAAATTTTTCAATGGTGTTCAATGGCCACCAGCGGCTATGCTAGAGTGGATCCAAACCAATAACAGGTAATGCCGGTTTTACGTCTACTCAAAGGGAATGAGGGGCTTCCTGAGATAACCGGACAGGCCACGCTGGGGCTTAAATGCGCTATTTGCTGATGTTGCTGCTTTGCTTGCCCCTCATGGCGAGCGCCGTCGAGTTCGACGAATTCACCCAGAGCCTTCCCCTGGGCCGAGTCATGCAGGTGTACGAAGACGCGGGTGGTCAGGCGACCATCGCTGATGTTCGTGCGCAGGCTGCGGCCGGAAACTTCAAACCCCACGACAAAGCCACGCTCAACGCCGGGTACTCGCGTTCGGTGTTCTGGCTAAAAATCGATCTGCATTACCGCCCGACCAACCCCGCGGCGCAGCGCACCTGGTTGCTCGAGCTGGCCTATCCGCCCCTCGATCACCTTGATCTGTACTTGCCCGATGCAACCGGCAGCTATCAATTGGTGCGGCAGACCGGTGATGCCTTGCCGTTTGCCACTCGCGAGATCCGCCAGAACAACTACCTGTTCGATTTGAATTTCACCCCAGACCAGGCGCAAACCGTCTACTTGCGCCTGCAAAGTGAAGGCTCGATTCAGGCGCCGGTGACCTTGTGGTCGAGCACCGCGTTTCTTGAAGAACAACCGGTGCGCCTCTACGTTTTGGGGCTGATCTACGGCGTGTTGCTGGGGATGTTGGTGTACAACCTGTTCATCTACCTCAGCGTGCGAGACACCAGTTACCTCTATTACATCTTCTACATTGCCTCGTTTGGCCTGTATCAGCTGTCAGTCAACGGCGCGGCCGTGGAGTATTTCTGGCCGAATAATCCCTGGTGGGCCAACGCGGCCACGCCGTTCTTCATCGGCTGTGCCGGGCTGTTCGGCAGCCAGTTCGCCCGCAGCTTCCTGCAGACCGGGTCCTACGGTCGCTGGCTCGACCGCTTGTTGCTGGCATTGATTGCATTCGGCGCGGTGGTGATCGGGTTGTCATTGATGGCCAGTTACGCCCTGGCCCTGCGCCTGGCCACAGCGTTGGCCTTGACCTTCACCGTGGTGATTTTCGCCGCCGGGTTGTGCGCCTGGCTTCGCGGCCTGCGGGTGGCGCGCTACTTCATCATTGCCTGGTCGGCGTTTTTGCTCGGCGGCATCGTCAACACGCTGATGGTGCTGGGTTACCTGCCCAACGTGTTCCTGACCATGTATTCGAGCCAGATCGGTTCGGCGATTGAAGTCGCCTTGCTGTCGCTGGCCCTGGCCGACCGCATCAACGCCATGCGCGAGCAGCAGGCGCAAACGTTGTTTGATGCCGGCCAAAAACTTGAAGTGCTGAACCAGCAACTGGCCCACAGTAACAAGCTCAAGGACGAATTCCTCGCCACCCTGACCCACGAATTGCGCACCCCCATGAACGGTGTGATCGGTTCTTTGGAGTTGATGCAGACCGTCGAGATGGACCCGGAACTGGAGCAATACCAGCAGACCGCCGCCGGTTCCGCGCGGGACATGATGCGCATGGTCAACGGCATCCTGACCCTGACCGAATTGCAGGCCGGCAAGCTCAAGGCCACGCCGGCAACGTTCAGCTTGCGCGGTGTGGTCGATGCCTTGCGGGCGCAGTTCGAGGGCAATGCCTCGAGCAAGTCGCTGGACTTCAAAGTCGACGTCACGTCGGGGCTGCCGGACCGCTTGCACGGCGACAGCACCAAGCTGGCGCAGTGCCTGGAATGCCTGCTGGACAACGCGATCAAGTTCACCCGGGTCGGCGGGCTTGCGCTGCGGGTGACCGGCAAACCGGTGGAAAACGGGCGGCTGTCGTTGTCGTTTGCGGTGATCGACACCGGCATCGGCTTCACCGATCTGGGGGAGGCGACGATGTATCAGCGTTTCTTCCAGCTCGACGGTTCGATGACTCGCGAGTACGGCGGCCTGGGCGTAGGCCTGGCGATTTGCCGGCAACTGGTCGAATTGCTCGGTGGCCGCCTGACACACCGTTCGGAGCCGGGCAGTGGCAGCCGGTTCCAGCTGGATGTCGACTTTGAAGTGCCCGTGGTAGAGCGCCCGCACGTGCCGTTGATGAGTGGTGATCCAGCGCGTTTGCGCCTGCCTCAGGATTGCAGCGTGCTGCTGGTCGACGACAACAGCGTCAACCAGTTGGTGATGCGCGGCATGTTGCTCAAGCTCGGGTTTCGGGTGCGTTCTGCGGACAACGGCGCGGCCGCGCTCGATCAGTTGCAGCGTGAAACCTTTGACGCGGTGCTGCTCGACTGCCAGCTGCCGTCTCTGAATGGCCTCTCGTTGTGCTGCCAGATCCGCGACTTGCCGGGTTGCGCCGAGTTGCCGGTGTTTGTGGTCGCACTCAGCGTCGATCGCGAACGCTGCCCGACCGGCGACATGATCGATTACCTGAACAAACCGGTGAAATTCGAAGATTTGCAGGCCGCCCTGTATCGGCGGGTGTTGTGCCCAAGGCAAGGCGAAAGCGCCGACAGTTAGGCGGATATGCCACTTTGTTCAGCCTCGGGGCAGTGCTTAACTGAATCCCTTGGCTGACCCAAAGGAGCCCCGTCATGAACCTGCATCAGTTCGCCGAAACCCACGAAGTCACCAACCAGCCACCGTCGCTGGACGGCACTAACCTCTACCGCATCGACCTGCCGCTGCAGGAGTGGTCGCGACGGTTCGGGGCCGGTTGGGCCGAGTCGCGGATCGACGCCTATGGCGCACTGGCCGGCGGGTCGCTGATGGAGGCCGGGTTCCTCGCCAATCAGAACAAACCGGTATTCGTCAGCCATGACCGTTATGGCCATCGCATCGATCTGGTGGAATTCCACCCGGCCTATCACCAATTGATGCGCACTGCCGTCGAGCACGGGCTGACGTCGTTGCCCTGGGCGCATCCACAGTCCGGTGCCCATGTGGCCCGCGCGTCCATGAGTTACTTGCACAGCCAGGCCGAGGCCGGCAGCGGTTGCCCATTGACCATGACCTTCGCCAGCGTCCCGGCGATGCGCCTGCAACCGGATCTGGCCGAGCAGTGGCTGCCGAAAATCCTCTCGACCGAATACGACCCGCGCAATGTCGGCATGGCCCACAAGGCCGGTGTGACCATCGGCATGGCCATGACTGAGAAGCAGGGCGGCACCGATGTGCGCGCTAACACCACCAAGGCCTATCCGGTCGGCGCCAGCGGCCCGGGCCAGGCTTACGAACTGGTGGGACACAAGTGGTTCTGTTCGGCGCCGATGTGCGATGCGTTCCTGACCCTGGCGCAGACCGATAAGGGTTTGACCTGTTTCCTGCTGCCGCGCCATCGCCCCGACGACACGCGCAATCAGTTCTACATCCAGCGCCTGAAAAACAAACTGGGCAATTGCTCGAACGCCTCCAGCGAAGTGGAATTCCGTGGGGCACTGGCGTGGATGATCGGCGAAGAAGGACGTGGCGTGCCGACCATCATCGAGATGGTTGCCATGACCCGCTTCGATTGCATGGTCGGTTCCAGCGCGCTGATGCGTCAGGCGCTGACCCAGGCCAGCCATCACTGCGCGCACCGCAGCGTTGGCGGCAAGCGGCTCAGCGAACAACCGTTGATGCAAAACGTGCTCGCCGATCTGGCGCTGGAAAGCGAAGCCGCCCTCGCGTTGAGCCTGCGCATGGGCAAGGCGCTGGATCATCTGGACGACAGCCATGAAGCGAAATTCGCCCGACTGGTAACGGCAGTGGGTAAATACTGGATCTGCAAACGAGCGCCCGCGATGATCAATGAAGCCGCCGAATGCATGGGCGGCGCCGGGTATGTCGAAGAAAGCATCCTGCCGCGCCTGTATAGAGAGGCGCCGGTCAATTCGACGTGGGAAGGTTCCGGCAACGTGCAGTGCCTGGATGTGTTGCGCGCCTTGTCGAAGGAACCGGGTGTGCTGGATGTGTTGTTCAGCGAACTGGGCGATGGTCATGGCGACAAACGCCTGGCCGCGCACATCAGCCAGTTGCAGGCGGCATTCAAGGACACCAGCGACATTCAGTACCGCGCGCGGCAACTCACCGAAGATATTGCATTGGGGCTCCAGGCCAAACTGTTGCTGGAGGCCGGCAATTCGGCGGTCAGTGATGCGTTTATTGCCAGTCGGCTAGGCTCGGCCGGGCGGGTGTATGGCGCGTTGCCGCGAGGGCTGGAAGTGGAAGCGATTGTCGCCCGCGCAACCCCGCAAGGTTTCTGAGCGCGATGAACACCACTGAGCCCGCTCCCACAGGTTCAGTGGTGTCTGAGAATTGCTGTACTGGCAACATTCCACTGTTCCCGTGAAGCGACGATGCAGGCAAGATGAAGGTCTGCAAGTCAGAACACAGGATGCTGATCGTGACCGAAGCTTTTATTGTCGTTCAAACCGCCGAGCAAGCCGTGGACCGGCTTGCGCTCTTGCACAATCGTGCAACCACCGCGCTGAACCAGGCGCTCAAGCGTTACCTCAAGGATCGTGTCGAGCCGGACGCCGAACAGCGTGCGATGTTTCGTTATCCTGAACTGCGTCTGACCTATCACTGCCAAGGCGAAGTCCCGCAGACCACGCGTGCCTACGCCAAGGTTCAACTGCCGGGGACCTACAGCGTCACCGTCACCCATCCGGCCGCTTTCCGTAAATACCTGCTGGAACAACTCGTGCCATTGATGCACGACTTCACCGTGACCGTCGAAGTCGGCGTCAGCCAGCAAAACATTCCTTATCCGTACGTGGTCGAGCAGGGCGATGAACTGGCCGGCTCCGGCGTGACCGCTGCGGTGCTGGCGCGGGTGTTCCCGAGCACCGATTTGTCGGCCGCCACCGATGGCATTGCCGATGGTTTGTACGATTGGGAAAACACCGACCCGCTGCCGCTGGCGCTGTTCGACGCCGCGCGGGTGGACTTTTCCCTGCGTCGACTGGTGCATTACACCGGCAGTGACTGGCGTCATGTGCAGCCGTGGATCCTGCTGACCAACTACCACCGCTACGTTGACCAGTTCATCGTCCATGGCCTGGAGCAATTGCGCAGCGACCCGCGTTTTGTGCGCATGATTTTGCCCGGCAACGTCATCATCGAAAAAAGCATGGACCACGGCGAAGCCTCGGCGATTGCTGCGGGCGTGGTCTGGCACCGTTACCAAATGCCGGCCTATCACCTGATCGCCAGCGATGGCCACGGCGTGACGCTGGTGAACATCGGCGTCGGCCCGTCCAACGCCAAGAACATCACCGACCACCTGGCGGTGTTGCGTCCGCATTGCTGGCTGATGATCGGCCACTGCGGTGGCTTGCGTCAGTCCCAGACCATTGGCGACTACGTGCTGGCGCACGCTTATATGCGCCGCGACGGGATTCTCGACCGGGTCGTGCCGCCGAACATTCCGATTCCGGCCCTGGCTGAAGTGCAGATGGCGTTGCAGCAAGCGGCGGCCAACATCACCGGCGAAAAAGGCGACGAGCTGAAGAAACGCCTGCGTACCGGCACGGTATTGACGTATGACGACCGTAACTGGGAATTGCGCTGGGCGCAGGAGCGTCCGTTGATCAACCTGTCGCGCGCTGTCGCAGTGGACATGGAAAGCGGCACTATCGCCGCCCAGGGCTATCGTTTGCGGGTGCCTTACGGCACGTTGCTGTGTGTCTCGGACAAACCGTTGCACAGCGAAATCAAGCTGCCGGGCTCGGCCAACGCCTTCTATGAGCGCGCGGTCAGCCAGCACTTGAAGATCGGCATCGAAGCGGTGGACCTGTTGCGCACCGAACTCAACTCGCTGCATTCGCGCAAACTGCGCAGCTTCGACGAGCCACCGTTCCGCTAACAGTCATGGTCATTTAACGGTCAGAGCACTAGCATTAGCAGCCCTGACCGTTAGATGTTTCTTTCCCCATGCCCCGTCCACCACGTCCCGCTCCTCGCCGTCCTGGCGCGAATACACCATCCTCAGCCCCGCGCCGTGTCGCCAAGGCGCCGCCGGCCGAGCCGAAGCTGATCCTGTTCAACAAACCGTTCGACGTGTTGACCCAATTCAGCGACGGCGAAGGGCGGGCGACGCTCAAGGATTACATCGAGATTCCCGGAATCTACCCGGCAGGACGGCTGGACCGCGACAGTGAAGGCTTGCTGCTGCTGACCAACGATGGCCAGCTCCAGGCGCGGATCGCCGACCCGAAACACAAACTGGCCAAGACCTATTGGGTGCAGGTGGAAGGCGAGCCGAGTGCCGAGCAATTGCAGCGTTTGCGTGATGGCGTTGAACTGAACGACGGCATGACGCTGCCGGCCGAGGCGCGGCAGCTTGAAGAACCGGAGCTGTGGCCACGCAACCCGCCGGTGCGCTTTCGCAAAAGCGTACCCACGAGTTGGCTGGAATTGGTGATTCGTGAGGGGCGAAACCGTCAGGTGCGGCGCATGACGGCGGCGGTCGGCTTGCCGACATTGCGGCTGGTGCGGGTCAGAATCGGCGACTGGACGATCGAAGGGCTCGATCAGGGCCAGTGGAAAGAAGTACCGGCGCGTTTATAACGTGCCGGATTCGATCAGGCCGATCACCACGCTTTTGATCACGAACGCGGCCACGCCCAGACCCAGCACAAAGAACAGAATCATCGAGCCAAAGCGCCCGGCCTTGGACTTCTTCGCCAGATCCCAGACGATGAAACCCATGAAAATGATCAGGATGCTGACAAGGCCCGTCATCATCCACTCTTCAAATACTGCAGGATCCATCGAACATCTCCAGCGCAGGCGCGGCTAAAAGGGCGCGGCGAGTATACGCCACGGGGGATTGGCGATGTATTGACCTGCGTCGGTGTGTCGCAGTCATTCGTCGCTTGTGCCGGCCCTATCGCGAGCAAGCTCGCTCCCACAGGGGATCTTTGGTGCTCAGAAGATCCAGTGTGGGAGCGAGCTTGCTCGCGATGGCGTCCTCAGCTGCGCAAATGAGTCAGCGGTAATTCAGTGCTATTGAGCACCTGATTCAATACAAAACTCGACCGCACACTCGTCACCCCTTCAATCCGGGTCAGGTGCCCCAGCAGCAGTTTCTGATAGTGATCCATATCGGGCACCACCACCTTCAACTGATAATCCGCATCCATCCCCGTCACCAGGCTGCATTCCAGCACCTGCGGCAAGGTACGAATCGCCGCTTCAAAGTTTTCGAACCGCTCGGGTGTGTGTCGGTCCATGCCGATCAGCACGTAGGCCGTCAGGCTCAAACCGAGCATTTTGCGGTCGAGCAGGGCGACCTGACGGGTGATGTAGCCGTCGTCTTCCAGCTGCTTGACCCGGCGCGAGCATGGCGAAGGCGACAGGCCAATGCGTTCGGCCAGTTCCTGGTTGGAGATGCGCGCGTCACGCTGCAATTCCGCCAAAATGCTCAGGTCGTATCGGTCGAGTTTGCTCATCAATCAGGCCTTTGTCGTAACTATTGCGGCAGATTATCTATCCAGGGTTAAAAATTGCGCAAGTGATGTTTATTTGAGCAATCTTAGCAATCCTCTGCCGGCGCCTCAGGCCTATTCTTATCACCAGAATCACTGCTCGGACAAACAGTCCACAGCGACTCGCCCAATCAGGCCAGTCGCGGCCGCCACCCCCACCGGGGATGTGCCGGCCCCCGAGCTACACACTGTCCAGAAGACGGCGTGAGGTGAGCCGGCGTCATAAGCGTCGAGCACGGACGAAGTTCTCAAAGGGAGGCCGACGGGTCTCCCTTTTCTTTTGCCCGCGATTTCTCTTCTGCCCTCAATAAATAAGTTTCGCGACTGATAACCTGTTGCAGAACCGGTCTGTGCTTTTCCAGTCTTACGTACAGGCCCTAACCCGCAGTGAGGAAAAGCATGAAGTCGCGCATCTGGCGTTTGGCCGGTGTTGGTTTGCTGTGTGTTGGTGTCGCTGCACAATCGCTGGCCGATGATCAGCAAAACCGTGGAAACGATGGCGGGCAGCATGGGCCGGATGGCCATCAGGGCAACGGTCAGGGGCATGGCAACAATCAGCAACGCCCGCAGAACAATGAGCAGAATAATCAGCCCCGTCCGCAGAACAACGAGATCATTCGTGGCGAAAACAGCCGCCAGTTTGAACATAACGGCCAAAACCAAAACAACGGTCAATGGCAGAACCAGAACCAGCCACGACCGCAGCACGACTACAACAACCCGGTTCGCTCGCCGCCACCGCCGCCGCAATTACCCGCCAATGACCTGCCGATTCAGGGCCGGCCCGATACCGTGCGCCAGACCCAGCAGCCGCAGCGTGGGTACTATCAGGACAATCCGCGCAACAACGGATACAACCAGCAGTGGCAAACCGGCGGTATGGGCGCACACCCCAATGATCATTACTGGGCAGGGCGCCCGAATGGTCACGGCAACGGTTGGGGACCCGGTCCGCAGTATCGGCCCGGTCAGGTGATCGATCGTTTCCCGGATCGCGATTACCGCGTGCCTTACGGCGGTCGGGATTACTTCTATTCCGGCGGCTACTGGTATCGCCCGCAAGGCCCGCGTTACGTGGTGGTGCAGCCGCCGCGCGGGATTCGTGTGAGTTACTTGCCCGATTACGCCCGTGAAGTATGGATTGGCGGAGCGTTGTTGTTCCTGGCCGCAGGCTCGTATTACGCCTATCAGGAAAGCACTCAGGACTACGTCGTGGTCGAACCGCCCGTGCAAGCGCAGCCTCAGCCGACGAGCAATGGTTATGACGTCACGGCCTATCCCGCCAACGGTCAGTCACCGGAGCAAGTCAGTCAGGACGGCTACGAGTGCTATCAATACGCGGTGCAGCAAAGCGGCTTCGATCCAAGAACCGCCACCTACCAACCGGATCCTTCGGTGGTGCAAGCCTACCGCCAGGCCCAGGGCAATTGCCTCAGTAGTCGCGGCTATCAGGTTTCTTTCTGAGTCCTGGTGGCCAACGCCACTTCCTGCGGGTCGGCGTGCACCAGCACTTCGGCTCGCGGGTAGGCGGCGTGGATGGCATCGGCGGCTTGATCGCTGATGCCGTGGGCAACTGAAAGCGTCAAATCCCCCGGCAATTCCAGGTGCAGTTGCACGAACCACTGGTTACCGGAAATCCGTGTACGCAAATCATGCGCCCCCAGAACACCCGGCACGCTGCACGCCAGTTCCAGCATGTGCTGACTGACATCCGGTGGCAGTTCTGCATCCATCAACACCGTGAAGCTTTCCCGAGCGATCTGAATCGCGCTCCAGAGAATGTACGCGGCAATCCCCAGACCGAACCACGGGTCGACCTGATGCCAGCCAAACCCGGCCAGCACCAGCGCCACCAGAATGCTGCCATTGAGCAGCAGGTCCGAGCGGTAATGCAGCGAGTCTGCACGCACCGCGTTGGAGCCGGTGGCCTTGACCACGCGATGCTGCACCATCAGCAACGCCAGCGTCAGCACCAGGGAAAACACGATCACCCCGATGCTGATCCACGGCGCGCCGACCGGCTCCGGGTGTTGCAGCCGGTCAATCGCCTGCATGGAAATCAACACCGCACTGCCGCCAATGAACAACGCCTGGGCCATGCCCGCCAGCGACTCGGCCTTGCCATGCCCGTAACGATGGTCGTCATCGGCCGGGCGCAAGGCGTAATGCACTGCCAGCAGGTTGAGCAGCGACGTGACGCCGTCGAGCGTCGAGTCGGTCAACCCGGCGAGCATGCTCACCGAGCCGCTCAACCACCAGGCGATGGCCTTGGCGACGATCAGCGTACACGCCACCGCCACCGAGGCACGGGTCGCCAGCCGCAGCAGGCGGGCATGTTCGGAGCTGGAAATCATAGGGGCAGCTTTTCCTTTTGGTGCACCGATTACGCGGCGGGTTGCAGGCCGAGCAGGGCCAGTTGCTGGGTGCTGCCTTTGTGTTGGATCAGGCGTGGGTCGTCCAGCGGGAAGCTGCGGCCCAGTTCAGTTTCGAGAATAGTCTGCAACTTGTGGTTATCGACCTTGCCGTCCGCTCCGATCGCTTCCTTGAGCTTCTCCGGATCGACCTGAGCCGTCTTGCCAGGCTCGAAGTAAATCGCGCCGGTGGCGAAGTCGACCGCAAACGCGATCAGGCCGGGGATGATGTAGAACAACAGGCCCACGGCATCCAGCGCGGCGATGGCCGGGTCAATCTTGCCGTCGATTTGCCCACGGCGGTCGGGGTAGAAAATCGAGCCGCAAGCGGTCACTTGGGTGAGCAGGGTTGCAACCAACACACCGCCAATCAGGCGAAAGGGAACACGCATATGAAATCTCCTGGGTAATTTCAAAACGAAAAGGCGTCGGTATGAATTAGGACCCTTACGAACGCCTGGCAGTTCGCCGTTATACTCGCGCCGGCAGGGCGTGCCCACAGTAAATTGCGGCCGCGTCTCACCCCCATTGGGATAGTTGAGGATTGATGTTGTTTTTTTCAGATCGGCAACGCGCAACGGCTGATGAAGTTTTTCGGGGTTCGGCCCTCCGGGCTGAAGCTGTGGACGCGCCATGCTGCGTTGCGGGACTTGGCAAGGAAACGACCTTTACCTGCGTCCCGCGCCTTGCCTGGAACGTCCACAGCTTCAACGTGACTCACAATTTACTGTGGGCACGCCCTGGGGAGCCAGCATGATTTCTTTGCCGATTGATGAAGTTTTACCCGCGCTGCGTGACGCCTTGGCGATACGCCACGAAGCCGTGCTCGAAGCACCGCCCGGCGCCGGTAAGACCACCCGTGTTCCATTGGCCTTGCTCAACGAGGCCTGGCTGGCCGGGCAGACCATTCTGATGCTTGAACCGCGCCGGTTGGCAGCGCGGGCGGCGGCGGAGCGGCTGGCCAGTGAATTGGGTGAGAAGGTTGGCGAAACGGTCGGGTATCGCATTCGCCTCGACAGCAAAGTCGGGCCCAAGACCCGTATCGAAGTGGTCACCGAAGGCATCCTCACGCGGCGCTTGCAGGACGACCCGGCGCTGGAAGGCGTTGGCCTGCTGATCTTCGATGAATTCCACGAGCGCAGCCTCGACGCCGACCTGGCGTTGGCCCTTAGCCTGAATGGCCGGGAGCTGTTTCGCGACGATCAACCGCTGAAAATCCTGCTGATGTCGGCAACCCTGGAGGGCGAACGCCTGGCCGGGTTGCTCGACGATGCGCCAATTCTGCGCAGCGAAGGTCGCATGTACCCGGTGGCGATGCGCTGGGGGCGGCCGTTCCAGCCCGGTGAGTTCATCGAGCCGCGAGTGGTGCAGACCATCCTTGAGGCCTTGAACGATGAAACCGGCAGCCTTCTGGTGTTCCTGCCGGGACAAGCGGAAATCCGTCGGGTCCATCAACAATTGGCTGATGCCTTGGGCGATAGCCCGCAGGTGCTGCTGTGCCCGCTGCACGGCGAACTGGACCTGAATGCCCAACGCGCGGCGATTGATCCAGCGCCGGCAGGCTTTCGCAAAGTGGTGCTGGCGACCAACATCGCCGAGACCAGCCTGACCATCGATGGCGTGCGCGTGGTGATCGACGCGGGGTTGGCGCGGGTACCGCGTTTCGACCCCGGCAGCGGCATGACCCGCCTCGACACCCAACGCATCTCCAAGGCCAGCGCCACGCAACGCGCGGGCCGGGCAGGGCGCTTGGAGCCGGGGGTGTGTTATCGCTTGTGGTCACAGGATCAGCATGAACAACTGGCGGCCTACGCCAGTGCGGAAATTCTCTCGGCGGACCTCGCCGGCCTGGCGTTGCAACTCGGTCGCTGGGGCGTGACGCCGGGTCAGTTGGTTTGGCTGGATGTCCCGCCGGCCGCCGCCTATGCCCAGGCTCAGGACTTGCTGGATCGACTGGGCGCATTGGACGGTGAAGCGCTGACCCGACACGGTCAGGCCATGGCCGAACTGCCGGCGCATCCGCGTATCGCGCATTTGTTGTTACGCGGCCAGGCGCTCGGCTTGGCCGACATGGCCTGCGATGTCGCGGCATTGCTCGGTGAACGCGATATCTTGCGCGGCGCGGGTGCCGATCTGCACAGTCGCTTGGTGCTGTTGTCCGGCGAAGAACGTGCCGCGCGCGGTGCTCAAGGTGGCGTTCAACGGGCCCGGCAACTGGCGCGGCAATATCGTGGTTATCTGCGTGGCAAAGCCTCGGAGCCGGTCAGCGATCCGGATCATCCGCGCTGGCTCGGCGCACTGCTGGCGCTGGCTTATCCCGACCGTGTTGCCCAGCAGCGCCGTGCCGGGGGGGCGGAATACCGCTTGGCCAACGGCCGCGCCGCGTTGTTCGCCGAGGCTGACAGCCTGATGAAACAGGCATGGCTGGTGATTGCCGATCTCGGCAGTCGTCAGGGCCAGCGGGAGGAAAGGATTTATCTGGCGGCGGATTTCGATCCGGCGCTGTTCGACTCGGTGCTCGCCGAGCAAGTGCGCATCGTCGATCAACTGGATTGGGATGAGCGCGAAGGTGTGTTGCGCGCCGAACGTCAGCGCAAGGTCGGTGAACTGATCCTGAGCCGCGAACCGTTGACCGGTCTCGATGAAACTGCGCGCAGTCAGGCCTTGGTCAATCTGGTCCGGCGTAAAGGGCTGGAGCTGTTGCCGTGGACTCCGGAGTTGCGTCAGTGGCAGGCGCGGGTGGCCTTGTTGCGTCAGTTGGATATGGCCGGGAAGGGCGACAGTGAATGGCCGGACGTCAGCGATGCTGCGCTGCTCAAAAGCCTTGAACATTGGCTGATGCCGTATCTGGGCAAAGTCTCGCGGCTCAGCCACTTTGCCAACCTGGACCTGTCGAGCATCGTCCATAACTTGCTGCCGTGGCCGCTGCCGCAACGGCTCGATGAGCTGGCGCCGCATCATCTGAGCGTGCCGTCGGGGTCGTCGATTCGTCTGGATTACAGCGAGCAGCCGCCGATTCTGGCGGTGCGTTTGCAGGAACTGTTCGGCCTGGCCGAGACCCCGCGCATTGCCGGTGGCCGGCAAGTGGTCAAGCTGCATCTGCTGTCACCTGCGCGGCGGCCGGTACAGGTAACTCAGGACCTGGCGAGCTTCTGGCGCAGCACCTATGCCGAGGTGAAGAAGGATTTGAAGGGGCGGTACCCGAAGCATTATTGGCCGGATGATCCGTTGGTGGCCGAAGCCACCGCTCGGATCAAACCGCGCAAGTAACTCTTGGGGTAGAACACAAAAACTGTGGCGAGGGAGCTTGCTCCCGTTGGGCCACGAAGCGGCCCCATAGTCGGCCGCCTGAATGTGTCAGATACACCGCATGCAATGGAGATGCGACTGCTGCGCAGTCGAACGGGAGCAAGCTCCCTCGCCACAGGATTTCACTTGGCTCATGTGCTTGCCCCGGCCTTGGCAGTGAGTTGCTCCCGGCAATAGTCGGCAAACAACTGCGCGGGTTTGGTCAGTTGCCCGCGCTTCAACCATGCCGCCACCAATCCCGAACCAGTGACCTCTTCGACGATATCCACGCACACCACTTTCTGCCCGTCGTAAGTGCATTCCGAATGCGGCCGCGTGACCAGGATCGAAAAGCCGAACCCTTGCCCGACCATCCCCCGCACCATCTCGATCGACGGTGAGCTGAAGGCAATGTTCGGCGACAGGTTCAATTCCTCGAACAGGCTGACGAAGTACGTCCGGCTCGGTTGCACGTCCAGCAGAATCATCGGCTCCAGGCACAGGTCGCGCAGCGATACCTGCTTGAGTTGGGCAAAGCGATGGTCTGCCGGCAGCAACGCATAGGGTCGCTGCGCCGGCATCAACGGTTCGGTCTGGATGGTGGCGTCGAGGTCGTGTTCGTACAGGATCGCCAGGTCGAAGGTGCCCGACGTCAGGCCTTGCACCAGCTCTTGTTGCTCGCCGTCGCGAATGCGGATTTTCACCCCCGGATACAGCGCCGAGAATCCGGCAATCAATTGCGGCAAGTACAGCGGCGCGACCGTTTCGAAGCAGCCGATGTCGATCTGTCCCGACACCACGTCATTGTCGGCCAAGGCGTTCTGTTCGAACTCCTTGGCCATGCGCAACAGCTCCTGGGCCTTGCGGTAGAAGCGCGCGCCGCTCGGCGTCAAGGACACGCCTTGGGCGTGATGACGGATCAGCAGTTGCACGCCGAAGCTGTCTTCCAGGCCTTTGATCGCCGTGGAAATCGCCGGCTGGGCGATGTACAGCTTGCGCGAAGCCTCGGCGACGCTGCCGCATTCGACGGTGGTGATGAAGTATTTCAGTTGACGCAAGTTGTAGGCAGCCACGGCAAACCTCGGGGTGGATGATCCAGACATCCAGGCAATATTCGCGCCGACTGCGTCCGTTCTGACGACGGTGTTGTTGTGCTTGAACAATAACCACATACCGCGCCACGGGGGAGGTTGGCTGCCCAGTTTTTTCATGGTCTGCGAAAACATTTTTACTATTTTTCGTGGACACGGGGCTGGGCCACCATCCAATCACAAGAAAAGCCCTTGGAGCATCTGAACGTGTTCGAGCTTGCATATTGGCAAAACAAAGCCGCAGCGCTGCAGTTTCCCGACCAGGCCGTGATCGACGGTAAACGCCGTTCGGCGCAGTCCGGCCAGACATTCGCCGCGATCAACCCGGCCACCGGGCAATGCCTGGCCAACGTGACCGCGTGTGGCGATGAAGAGGTCAACGCTGCCGTCAGCAATGCGCGGCAGGTATTTGAAGCCGGCACCTGGTCGGCGCGTTCGCCCGGTGAGCGCAAACAGGTGCTACTGCGCCTGGCTGACCTGATCATGGCCAATCGTGAAGAACTGGCTCTGCTTGATTCGCTGAACATGGGCAAACCGGTGATGGACGCCTACAACATCGACGTGCCGGGCGCGGCCGGGGTGTTTCGCTGGTACGCCGAAAGCCTCGACAAACTCTACGACCAGATCGCCCCCAGCGCGCAAAACGTACTGGCGACCATCACCCGTGAAGCCCTCGGTGTGGTCGCGGCCGTGGTGCCGTGGAATTTCCCGCTGGACATGGCCGCGTGGAAACTCGCACCGGCCCTGGCCGCCGGCAACTCGGTGATTCTGAAGCCCGCCGAACAATCACCGTTTTCCGCCCTGCGTCTGGCTGAACTGGCGCTGGAAGCGGGTTTGCCAGCAGGTGTATTGAACGTGCTGCCGGGCCTCGGCGAGCAGACCGGCAAAGCCCTCGGTTTGCACCCGGATGTGGATTGTCTGGTGTTCACCGGCTCTACCGAAGTCGGCAAATACTTCATGCAATATTCTGCGCAGTCGAACCTCAAGCAGGTATGGCTGGAGTGCGGCGGCAAGAGCGCGAACCTGGTGTTCGCCGATTGTCAGGACCTCGATCTGGCCGCTGAAAAAGCCGCGTTCGGGATCTTCTTCAATCAGGGCGAAGTCTGCTCGGCGAATTCGCGATTGCTGGTGCAACGCTCGATTCATGACGAGTTCGTCGAACGCCTCATGGCGCACGCGGAACGCTGGCTGCCGGGCGATCCACTGGACCCGTCGAGCGGCGCCGGGGCGATTGTCGACAGCCGCCAGACCGCGCGCATCATGAAGTTCATCCAGCAAGCGGAACGCCAGGGCGCGACAAAAGTGTGCGGTGGCCGGCAGTCGATTTTCAACGGCTCTGACAACTTCATTCAGCCGACGATTTTCACCGGCGTGACCCCGGACATGCCGCTGTTTCGCGACGAAGTATTCGGCCCGGTGCTGGCGGTTACCGCATTCGATGACGAGGCCAACGCTTTGCAACTGGCCAACGACAGCGTCTACGGTTTGGCTGCGTCGCTGTGGACCGATGACCTCAATCGCGCCCACCGTGTGGCGCGGCAATTGCGAGCGGGGACCGTATCGGTCAACAGCGTTGATGCACTCGACGTGACCGTGCCTTTCGGCGGCGGCAAACAGTCCGGTTTCGGCCGTGACTTGTCGCTGCATTCATTCGATAAATACACCCAGTTGAAGACCACCTGGTTTCAGCTGCGCTCATAACAGCCGCTAACAACAAAACGGAGAACTGGCGATGACCACACCACGTGAAACCCGCGACTACCAGGCCGCCGACGCTGCGCACCACATCCATGCATTCGTCGATCAGAAGGCACTCAATGACGAAGGACCCCGGGTGATGGTTCGTGGCGAACGCCTGCATCTGTGGGACAACGACGGTCGGCGCTACCTCGACGGCATGTCCGGGTTGTGGTGCACCAACCTCGGTTACGGTCGCAAAGACCTGGCGGCGGCAGCGACTCGGCAACTTGAGCAACTGCCGTACTACAACATGTTTTTCCACACCACTCACCCGCAGGTGATTGAGCTGTCGGAGCTGTTGTTCAGCCTGCTGCCGGGGCACTACAGCCACGCGATCTACACCAACTCCGGGTCTGAGGCCAATGAGGTGCTGATCCGCACCGTGCGGCGTTACTGGACGATTCTCGGCAAGCCCGAGAAGAAAATCATGATCGGTCGCTGGAACGGTTACCACGGCTCGACCCTGGCCGCGACGGCGCTCGGTGGCATGAAGTTCATGCACGAAATGGGCGGCATGATTCCCGATATCGAGCACATCGACGAGCCGTACTTTTTCGCCCACGAAGGCGACCTGACCCCGGCCGAATTTGGCCTGCGGGCAGCGCAGCAACTGGAAGCAAAGATTCTCGAACTGGGCGCGGACAAGGTCGCCGGCTTCATTGCCGAACCGTTCCAGGGGGCGGGCGGGATGATCTTTCCGCCAGAGAGTTACTGGCCGCAAATCCAGCGCATCTGCCGCAAGTACGACGTGCTGCTGTGCGCTGATGAAGTGATCGGCGGCTTCGGTCGCACTGGCGAATGGTTCGCCCACGAATACTTCGGTTTCGAGCCGGACACGCTGTCGATTGCCAAGGGTTTGACCTCCGGTTACATCCCGATGGGCGGGCTGATTCTGTCGAAGAAAATGGCCACCGTGCTGGTGGAACAAGGCGGGGTGTTTGCCCACGGCCTGACGTATTCCGGGCACCCGGTAGCGGCGGCGGTGGCGATTGCCAACCTCAAGGCGTTGCGTGATGAGGGCGTGGTGACGCGAGTCAAGGATGAAATCGGCCCGTACCTGCAACAGTGCTTGCGCGAGGTGTTCGGCAATCACCCGTTGGTGGGGGATATTCAGGGTGTCGGCATGGTCGCGGCGCTGCAATTGGCCGAGGACAAAACCAGCCGCAAGCGCTTTGCCAACGAGAACGACATTGCGTGGCGTTGCCGCACGATTGGCTTTGAAGAGGGGGTGATTATTCGTTCGACGCTGGGGCGGATGATCATGGCGCCGGCGTTGATTGCCAGTCGTGAGGAGATTGATGAGCTGGTGGGCAAGACCCTGAAAGCAGTGGATCGTACTGCTCAGGAATACGGCCGACTCTAAGAGTGTCGGAAGGTCCTTCGGACCTTATCGCGGGCAAGCCCGTTCCCACAGGAATTGTGTCGGCCTCGTAATCCGGGCATGACACGGGACCTGTGGGCGCGGGCTTGCCCGCGATAGCTATCGTCCATTCACCACCGTTTTCCAATCGTGCACCCACCTCGGGCATCCCCGCCCACAGCGCTCTTTCGCGGTGCGCGCTACACAGCTTTTTCATCATTCGCCTCGACATATTTCCTAATTTTCCTTCTCCCCGCACTGGGCCAACATCGACTTCGCCAGTCAGCCCGATGCTGCCCGCCACAAGGTCCATCAGAGACCTGAGGTGACAGCTGATGTCCAGGGCCGCTGGCCGTACTGCCCATCAAAACTAAATCAACAGCTTTGGGAGTGCTCCATGATCAAGTCCTTGCTAACCCGCATCGCTCATCCATTGGCGATCACCGCCATCGCCGCCACGGTCGCCACCAGCGCCCAGGCCGGCACCCTCTCTATCGGTCACACCACCTGGGTCGGCTACGGCACCCTCTACCTGGCTCAGGACCTGGGCTACTTCAAGGAAAACGGCTTGACCGTCGAATTGCCCGTCGTCGAAGAGGCTTCGATGTACATGGCCGCGCAGGCCTCGGGCGAGTTGTCGGGCTCGGCGTCGACCATCGACGAAGTGCTGAAATACCGTCCGCAATTCTGCTTCAAGGCTGTGGCCGCGCTGGATGACAGCCATGGTGGCGACGGCGTGCTGGTGGGCAAGGACGTCAAGAGTCTGCAGGAGCTCAAAGGCAAAGCGGTGGCGGTGAACGAAGGGTCGACCTCGCAGTTCTGGTTGTCGTATTTGCTGAAGAAACACGGCATGACCATGAGCGACATCACCGTACAGAACATGACAGCCGACGACGCGGCTACCGCGTTCATCGCCGGTCGGGTGCCGGCCGCCGTGACATGGGAGCCGCATCTGTCGATGGTGCGTGACAAGAAACAGGGCAAGGTGCTGATCGACAGTAGCAGCACGCCGGGCGTGATTGTCGATGTGGTCGCACTCAACTGCGCCGTCATCGAAAAGCAGCCGGAAGACGTCAAGGCCCTGGTCGCCGGTCTGTACAAAGCGGTCCAGTACACCAAGGACCATCCGCAGGAAGCCTACAAAATCATGGCCAAAGGCGTTGGTGGTTACCTCGCCGATCCGAAGGAACTGGCCGCCGCCGCGCAAGGCGTGCGCTTCTACGATCAGGCCATGAGCGAAAAACTCCTCGGCTCGCCAGGCAAGCCGGGCGACAGCGAACCGCTGATCAAACTGGCCAATGAAACCGCCAGTGAATTGCAGGGCAAACCCTACAACGTCAGCAATGACGATTTGATCGACAACCGTTTCGTCACCCCGCTGTAGGAGGTTTGCATGTTCAAGCGCAATTCATGGCTGAGCCGCTGCATCACGCCCAAGACCGGCCTGCCGGTGCAGGTGATCTGGAGCGCAAGCGGCTTGGCCTGGGTATTGTTGATCGGCCTGTGGGCGGGATTGTCCTATGGCGGTGTGGTACCGGGCATGTTCCTGCCGACACCGGGTGCGGTGGCCGAAGCCGCCGTACGCCTGGGCCGCGACGGCACCCTTGGCCTGCATGTGTGGGCCAGTCTCGAAGTGGTGATGGTCGGTTTCATTGTCTCGTCGCTGGTGGCGGTGCCGCTGGGGTTGCTGATGGGCAGCTTCCGTATCGTCCAGGCGTTCCTTGAGCCGATGGTCAATTTCATCCGCTACCTGCCGGTCACCTCGTTCGTGCCGCTGTTCATTCTGTGGATCGGGATCGGCCTGGAGCAGCGGGTCTCGGTGATCATCTTCGGTGTGTTCTTCCAGCAACTGGTGATGATCGCGGACGTGTCCAAAGGCATCTCCAAGGATTTGATCAACGCGTCCTACACCTTGGGCTCGACCCGTCGCGACGCGGTGCTGCATGTGATCGCCCCGGCCTCTTTACCGGGTGTGCTCGACACCTTGCGCGTAACCATGGGCTGGGCCTGGACCTACCTGGTGGTTGCCGAACTGGTCGCCGCTTCCAGTGGCCTGGGTTACTTGAGCCTTAAAGCCATGCGTGGCTTTCAAGTGGATGTGATTTTCCTGGCAATCGCGATCATCGGCCTGTTGGGCCTGGTCACCGATCAGCTGTTCCGTTTCCTACGTCTGAGGATCGCCGCATGGGCTCAGTAAGCGCCGTCAACCCTCGCTTCGTCACACCCTCGGCCGCCCCGGTGCAGGCCGCTCCAAGGCTGCAAGTGGACAAGGTCAGCCTGCGCTATCAGAAACCTGACGGCGGCATGTTCACTGCGCTGGAGCAGGTGTCGTTCGAGGTGCCGGACCAACAATTCGCCGTACTGGTCGGACCTTCGGGGTGCGGCAAGTCGAGTTTGCTGTACCTCACCGCCGGCCTCAACGAACCCACCGAGGGCGAGATCTACGTCGGTGGCCAGCAAGTGCAGGGGCCGGGTGCTGACCGCGGCATGGTGTTCCAGAGCTATACGCTGTTCCCTTGGCTGACCGTGCGCCAGAACGTCGAATTCGGCCTCAAGCGTCGCGGCATGGCGGCTGCCCAGCGCAAGGAGATCGTTGACTACTACGTCAATGAAGTGGGCCTGAGCGGGTTTGCCGATAACTACGCCAAGCAGCTGTCCGGCGGCATGATGCAGCGTGTGGCGATTGCCCGCGCGCTGGCCAATGATCCGCAGATCCTGCTGATGGACGAACCTTTCGGTGCGCTCGACAGCCAGACGCGCCTGCAAATGCAACAGCTGTTGTTGCGGGTCTGGGGCAACAGCAAGAAGACCGTGTTGTTCGTGACCCACGATATCGACGAGGCGGTTTTGCTCGGCGATCGGGTCTACGTGATGGGCGCCAGGCCTGGGCGGATCAAGCAGATTCTGGATGTGCCGATCGAACGCCCACGGACCCTGGACATGGTCATGGAGCGCTCGTTCATCGACATGAAGCGCAAGATCTTCGGGCTATTGCATGACGACCTGGAAGAGGTGCATTAACGCCGGCCCTGCACCCATCCCTGTAGGAGTGAGCCTGCTCGCGATTGCGGTGTTCCAGCTACATTGATCTCGACTGACACGACGTCATCGCGAGCAAGCTCGCTCTCACAGGTTTCGTATTGTCAGTTGGCAGGTAGCAGGAACCGCGCAATCACCGGCAAGTGATCAGAGATGCGCAACGTATCGTCCTGCCTCACCATCGCCTCGACCCGCTTGAGGCGCGGGCTGTAGAACAGGTAATCAACCGTGCGGTCCGGGCCGCTCAAGCCGGGGTCATTCGGGTAATGCGTCAACCACTGGGCCCGATCAGCGCCGCTGGCTTCGTTGTTGGTCGGGATCATCGGGTACTTGTCCCACAGCACATGCAGCGCGCTGTCGGCCGAGTAGGGCGTGCGTTGTTCCTCGGGCAGTCGGCGAAACTGCCCGAGCGGCAACAGATTGAAATCGCCACCGATCAACCACGGCGTGCCACGGCCTTCGAATTTGTCGAGGACCTTGGCAACAGCCGTTACTTGGGCTTGCAGGGTTTCGTCGGGCTGGATGAGGCGGTCCAGGTGGGTGTTGAGTACCGCCATCTGACCGCCGTCGTTGAACGGCAGGTAAGACACCAACAAGGCGTTTTTCGGTTTGAACTGGCGGCTGATCAGGTTGGCCGGCGCGACCGGCAATTGCAGGCGTTCGGCATGTTCGATCTGGTAGCGGCTGAGCGTCGCCAGTTGCCGGCCGACGCTACCGAAGATATGCGGATCCGGCACGAAGTCTGCCTTCCAGTCGAATGCGTAAGCGCTGCACGGATACAGGTCGGCGACCCGCTCTTGCAGCAGTTTGAACTGGTGTTGGTAATCGCTGGTCTTGGCGTTGTCATCGAGCTCCTGCAACAACACGATGTCAGGGTTTTCGTCGCGTATCACCCGCGCCACTTCGTCGAGGCTGAAGGCCATGTCTTCGGGGGTGGGGTTTTCATCGGCGCCCTGCGCGAGGTCGTTCCAGAACACATAGCGTTTACCCGCCAGGTACTGAACGTTCCAGGTCATCACTTTTAATGCCTGACCGGGTACCAGGGTGGGCGCTTGAGTCGTGCAACTGACCGGCAGCACTTCCTTGGGGGCGGGGCGCCAGGTCAGGTTGTAAATCAGCAATGCGATCACGCCGGTCACGATCAACAGGCTCAGCAGGGTGTAGCGCAGTAGACGGGTCATGGCTCGGCTTATAGCGTTACAAAAGGTGGCCCCGAGCATAACCGAGACCGGAGCCGAAGCCCACGGTCAGAGCGGCCCCTCAATCTTCTCGGGCGTATCGCCGATCAGCATGAACAAGCGGAACAACACCACGCTGGTGAACAGTTGCAGGAAGCTGTGGGCGCTGTCGATCAGCAGGGAAATCACCGGGTTTTGCGGGTCCGGGTACACCGCGAGGGTGGCGCCCTTGAGCACCCACAGCGGACCCATCACACACAGGATGCACACCAGAATGCGCATGAAATGGCCGCGGGTCAGGCGCAGGCTTTCTTTCATGGCCGCCAATGGGGCCATGCCACGCAATACCAGCAGGTACTCGCCGAAGGCCAGGGTCACCATCAGATAGATACCGGGCAGGAAGTACAGCGACAGACCGAGCAGGATCAACAGGGTGTTAAGTGCCGTGAGCAGGGCGAAGCGCGGCCACAGGTACGCCGAACGTGTCAGCAGGTCACGGTTGCGCGGCGATTCACCGCGGCTGCGGGCGTCGAGAAACAGGATCAGGGCCGCGGTGTACAGCGGATAAACCAGCAAGCCGACGATGACACTGACGCCGGGGAAACTGTCCGGCTCGGTGGAGTGGTCGACAATTTGTTGCAGCAGCGCCTCGAAGATCACCAGCGGCAGGCACAGTTGCACGATCTGCCCCAGATTGCGTTTGAAGAAATACAAGGAGTCACGCAGTACATCGAACGGATTCATCAGTCGGTATCGCAGGTTGGAAGCAGTGGTCCACTTTAACCGATCAAACCCTTGGGGGCGCAAACGTAAACGTTAGGTAAAGCTCATTGAAACAACTTGTTTCAGCCTCCATTAAGGTCGAGCACCTTATCCTCTTTGGAAAAGGACAACGATTTTCCCCGGCAATCTACGAGGTCGCCATGAACAGCGAAGAACAAACCCTGATCGATGGACTGTTTTCCCGGCTGCAACAGGCCGAAACGGACTCAGCCCCGCGCGATGCCCTGGCTGAGGCGCGGATCAAGGAACACCTGACTCGCCAGCCTGCGGCCGGCTATTTCATGACCCAGGCGATCCTGGTTCAGGAAGCTGCCATCAAGAGCCTTGACGAACAGAACAAGCAACTGACCCAGCAAGTGCAGCAATTGCAGGCCGAACTGCAAGCGGCCAAGGCGCAGACAGCGGCCCCGGCGCCAAGCGGTGGTGGCTTTTTGTCGAGCATCTTCGGTGGCAGTGCCCGCGATCCACAGCCCGCACCGACCCAGAGCGCCCCATCGTCCACGGGCGGCTGGCGTGAACCGGCACGGCCATCGTTCAATTCACAGCCACCGCAGCAGAATTTTGGTGCCGCGCCGCCCCAACAAAACTACGCCCCGCAGCAACAAGCTCCGGCGGCGGGCAGCAGTTTTCTCGGTGGCGCGTTGAAGACCGCGGCCGGTGTCGCGGGTGGCGTGATGCTGGCACAAGGCATCAGCAGCCTGTTCCATCACAATCAACAGCCGGAAGTGGTTGAAGTGATCAAGGAAGAGCCGGCGCAGGTCAATGACCAGAGCAACGGCGGTTGGGGCGATGACCAGCGTATGGCTGACAACAGCACCAATGATCAGGGCGGTTTTGCCGACACTGATTACAGCGATGACAGCTCGTCATTTTTCGGCGGCGATGACGACGATTCCTTCGTCTAAGACGCCATTCGTCCGGGGCGCGACCGTGCCCCGGGGCGATTATTCGCGGAACAATCCTTCGGGCTGGCATACTGGGCGACTTTTCGGGCCAGGTGCCTGATCTCGCCTGCGCGCCTGTGCGCCAAGAGGAAACCCGCGGTGAAAAAAATCGCAGTGTTCGCCGATGTCCAAAACCTCTATTACACCGTGCGTCAGGCCTATGGTTGCCACTTCAACTACGCCGCGCTGTGGGCTGACATCAGCAAACAGGGCGAGATCGTCGAGGCCTACGCCTATGCGATCGATCGTGGCGACAGCAAACAGCAGCAGTTTCAGCAGATCCTGCGCAACCTCGGCTTCACCGTGAAGCTCAAGCCCTACATCCAGCGCAGCGACGGTTCGGCCAAGGGCGACTGGGACGTGGGCATCACCCTCGACATCATGGACGCCGCCGATCACGTCGACGAAATCGTGCTGGCCTCCGGTGACGGTGATTTCGACATGTTGCTGGAACGCATCATCAGCAAGCACGGGGTGCAAGCGGTGGCTTACGGCGTGCCGGGCCTCACGGCCAACTCGCTGATCCGCGCCGCCAGCCGCTACGTGCCGATCGAAGGCGCGTTGCTGCTCAAGAATTGATTTTTACGGAGTTGAAACAGGTTTGGAACGCATAGCAGTCATCGACTTTGAAACCACCGGGATCTCCCCGAGCAGCAGCTGCCGGGCCACGGAAATTGCCGTGGTGATTCTTGAACAGGGGCGCATCGTCGAGCGTTACCAAAGCCTGATGAACGCCGGCGTGCGCGTGCCGGCTTTCATCGAGCAACTCACCGGCATCAGCAATGCCATGCTGCGCACCGCGCCGTCGGCCGAGCAGGTGATGAACGAGGTTAATGAGTTCGTCGGCATCACGCCGTTGCTGGCGCACAACGCGGCGTTCGACCAGAAGTTCTGGGACTTTGAGCTGGGGCGGATCAAGCGCACGCGTTTGCAGAACTTCGCCTGCTCGCTGCTACTGGCCCGCCGCCTGATGCCCGCCGCGCCGAACCACAAACTCGGCACCCTCACCACGTTCGCCAACTTGCCCGATACCGGCAAGGCTCACCGGGCGATGGCTGACGCGGAGATGGCGGCGAATCTGACGACGCATTTGATGGAAGAGTTGCGGCGCAAGCATGGCTTGCGCGAGTTGTCCCATGATTTGCTGTGCGGCTTGCAGAAAGTGCCGGCGGCGAAGATCAACGAACACCTCAAGCGCCATCGCGGGTTCTAATACCACCGCAAACCCTCTGTAGGAATGAGCCTGCTCCCGATTGCGGTGTTCCAGCTACATTGATGTCGGCTGACACGACGCCATCGCGAGCAGGCTCGCTCCTGGAAGGGATCTCCTGCAGCTTTAGATTGTTTTGCCATTGCCTTCGATGTGCCCCAACGGCACGCGCTTCTCTATCGCACTCGACAGCACAATCGACGTCTTGCTGAACCCGAACTTGGCAATCCGGTTGATCAACTCCTCCAGCTCCGGCATCGAGCCCACTGCCGCTTGCATGATCACGCACGGATCGCCGGTCACCCGGTGGCATTCGGTCAATTGCGGGATTTTGATCAAGTCGTCGTAGGCCTTTTGATTGCCGTGCTGGTTCAGGCGCAGTTCGATCACGCACTGGATTGGCAAACCGAGCTTGGCCATGTCGACTTTCGCCTGGTAACCGGTAATCACGCCGCTGGCTTCCAGCTTGGCCACGCGTTCGGCCACGGCCGGGGCGGACAGGTTGACCTTGCGCGCGAGGTCGGCGTAGGACGCACGACCGTTTTCCAGCAGGGCGCTGAGGAGCATGCGGTCGTATTTATCCATCGGCGTACACCTTGAAAATGACTGACTTTCGAAAGCATGGTTTATAGCGCTGATCTCCGTGTTTTGAAAAGTGTACTGGCGCTATAAACAGGTTTTGTAACTTATTTTTAGCGTTTGGCCTTTCTAGAATAGCTGTTCACATTGTTCTGTCATCGAGCTGCCCATGCCTGGCTTACGTCGTTTTCCCTTACCCTTGATCGCTGCCTTTTTCGCGTTGTACGTGATTTGGGGCTCGACCTATCTGGTGATCCGCATCGGCGTTGAGTACTGGCCGCCGTTGCTGCTCGCCGGAATCCGTTTTGTGCTCGCCGGGACGTTGATGTACGCCTTCCTGCGCTGGCGTGGGGCGCCGGCACCGACGTGGGCGCAGTGGAAAGCGGCCGGCATGATCGGGATCTTGTTGCTCGCCTGCGGTAACGGCGGCGTCAGTGTCGCCGAACACATGGGGGTGGCCTCCGGTGTGGCGGCATTGGCGGTGGCGACGGTGCCCTTGTTTACTTTGTTGTTCGGCTATTTCTGGGGGGCGCGAAATACCCGTCTCGAATGGGCCGGGATTGCGCTCGGGCTGATCGGCATTGCCATGTTGAATCTCGGTTCGAACCTGCAGTCGAGCCCGTTGGGCGCGCTGTTGCTGGTGTTCGCGGCGGCCTCCTGGGCGTTCGGTTCGGTCTGGAGCAAACACGTGCCGTTGCCAGCGGGGGCGATGGCCAGCGCAGTGGAAATGCTGGTCGGCGGCGTGGCGCTGCTGATCGGCAGTGCCGTGAGCGGCGAGCATCTGCAAGCCATGCCGCCGATTGAAGGCTGGGCAGCCCTGGCGTATCTGACGTTTTTCGGCTCGATCATCGCGTTCAACGCTTACATGTACCTGTTGAAAAACGTGCGTCCCGCGGCGGCGACCAGTTATGCCTACGTCAACCCGGCCGTCGCGGTATTGCTGGGGATCGTGTTTGTGGGCGAGACCATAGGAATCGAAGAAGGGCTGGCGATGCTGGTGATCATCAGCGCTGTGGTGTTGATCGGATTGCCACAGTGGCGTCGGGCGCCTGTGCAGACGGCTGTAGTCGCGCCGACAGAATCCCGTGTGAATTAGGGTAAACTGCGCGCCATTGCATCTTGTTTTGCACACTTGTTTTGAAAAACCCGCGCTGAATTTTCCTACGGTAATCCCATGACTTTCGCCACCCTTGGCCTGATCGAACCCTTGCTGCGCTCTCTCGAGACGCTCGGCTACCAGACCCCGACGCCGGTTCAGGCGCAAGCCATTCCGGCGGTGCTGGCCGGTCGCGACCTGATGGCTGCGGCCCAGACCGGCACTGGCAAGACCGCCGGTTTCGCGTTGCCGCTCCTGCAATTGCTGGCCATGGAAGGGCCGAAAGTCACCGCCAACTCGGTGCGCGCACTGATTCTGGTGCCGACCCGCGAACTGGCGGAGCAAGTCCACGAAGCCGTGCGTCAGTACGCCGAGAACCTGCCACTGAGCACTTATGCGGTGTACGGCGGCGTCAGCATCAACCCGCAAATGATGAAGCTGCGCAAAGGCGTCGACCTGCTGGTGGCCACGCCGGGCCGTTTGCTCGACCTGTTTCGCCAGAACGCGCTCAAGTTCAATCAGCTGCAAACCCTGGTGCTCGACGAAGCCGATCGTATGCTCGACCTGGGCTTTTCCGAGGAACTGGGCAACATTTACAAGGCGCTGCCGAAGAAGCGCCAGACGCTGTTGTTCTCGGCGACGTTCTCCGATGCGATCCGCACCCTGGCCGGGCAGATGCTCAACGATCCGCTGAGCATCGAAGTCAGCCCGCGTAACGTGGCGGCCAACACGGTTAAGCAGTGGGTAGTGACGGTCGACAAGAAGCGCAAGCCGGAACTGTTCGTTCACTTGCTGCGTAAAAGCAAATGGAAGCAGGTGCTGGTGTTCGCCAAGACCCGCAACGGTGTCGACGCGCTGGTGGAAAAACTCCAGGGCCTGGGCATCAATGCCGACGGCATCCACGGCGACAAACCGCAGGCGACGCGTCAGCGCGCACTGGACCGTTTCAAGGCCAGTGAAGTGCAGATCCTGGTCGCCACTGACGTCGCGGCCCGTGGTCTGGACATCGAAGATTTGCCGCTGGTGGTCAACTTCGACCTGCCGATCGTGGCCGAGGATTACATCCACCGCATCGGGCGTACCGGCCGTGCGGGTAACACCGGGCAGGCGATTTCGCTGGTGTGCGCCGATGAAGTGAATCTGCTGTCGGCCATCGAGACGTTGACCCGTCAGACTTTGCCTCGGCAGATGGAGCATGACTTCGAACCTGAGCACCGCGTGCCGGACACCGATGCCAGCGGTCAGGTGGTGAAAAAACCGAAAAAGCCGAAGAAACCGAAGACTTCCAGTGGCGGTAAACGCAATTTGGGCAAGTGGGTCGAGAGCGGGGATGCTTCGGCGCCGGAGCCTTCGATCAAGCCAGTGCGTAAAGTGCCGGTGTTCAACACTGGACCGCGCAAGCGTAAGCCTTAACAGCAGCTATAAGTTGCAAGCTACAAGCTGCAAGTTAAAAGCCATTAACTTGCAGCTTGTAGCTAAAACTTGGCGCTGCTTCTGAGCCATTCCACCATCCCCATCCCCGCCGCACGCCCACTGGCGAAACACGCGGTCAGCAGATAGCCGCCCGTCGGCGCTTCCCAATCCAGCATCTCCCCCGCGCAAAACACGCCAGGCAATTGCTTGAGCATCAAGCGTTCATCCATCGACTCGAACGTCACACCACCGGCGCTGCTGATGGCTTCGTCCAGCGGGCGGGTTTTCACCAGCGTCAGCGGCAGTGCCTTGATCGCTTTGGCCAGCAACGCCGGGTCGCTGAAGCAATCGGCCGGTGTCAGCTCGCGCAGCAACGCGGCTTTCACGCCATCAAGGCCCAGCTGACTGTGCAGGTGTTTGGACATCGAGCGTGAACCGCGAGGTTTGCTCAGCGCGGCCTGCACTTTATCCACAGGCTTGCCCGGCAGCAGGTCCAGATGAATGGTCGCGGAACCGTTGAGGTTGATCGCCTCACGGATCGGAGCCGACAAGGCGTAAATCAGACTGCCTTCAATCCCGGTCGCGGTGATCACGCATTCCCCGAGCCGCGGCACGCCGTCATTGAGGCCGATAGCGATGTTTTTCAGCGGCGCGCCGGCGAATTTACTGACCATCAATTCGCTCCAGGCCTGCACCTCGAAGCCGCAATTACTCGGTTGCAACGGCGCAAGTCCTACACCGCGTTGTTCCAGCGGCAGCCTCCACGCGCCATCCGAACCGAGCCGCGACCAACTGCCGCCGCCGAGGGCCAGCAGGGTGGCGTCCGGTGTCAGGCTTTTTTCACCGTCGGGGCTCGACAGTTTCAGGCTGCCGTCGGCATTCCAGCCGAGCCAGCGGTGGCGGGTGTGGATAACTACGCCAGCGTCGCGCAGGCGTTTGAGCCAGGCACGCAGCAAGGGCGCGGCTTTCATGTCGGTCGGGAACACCCGGCCGGAACTGCCGACAAAAGTTTCGATGCCCAGGTCATGAATCCACTGGCACAGCGCGTCGGCGCCAAAGGCGCGCAGTAGCGGTGCAATCTGTGGCGCGCGCTCGGCGTAACGCGAGAGAAACGCCGGGTAGGCTTCGGAGTGGGTGATGTTCATGCCGCCAACCCCGGCCAGCAGGAATTTGCGGCCCACCGAGGGCATGCCGTCGTACAGGTCGACCTTGATCCCGGCCTGGCTCAACACTTCAGCCGCCATCAGGCCGGCGGGGCCACCACCGATGATGGCGACGTGAGGGGGGAGGGCGGTGGAGGATCGGGTCATGGAGTGCGCTGCGGTTTGGCGGGATAAGCGGCGCATTCTACCAGCACAGATCCCTGTGGGAGCGAGCTTGCTCGCGATAGCGATGGGTCAGTCAGCGTAGTGTTTACTGATAATCCGCTATCGCGAGCAAGCTCGCTCCCAGAGGGGATTTGTTATGTGTTCAGGACCTGGTTAAAAAACAACCACCGCAGTGTAGGCTATGCGCCGTAAGGGCTGTAGGCCGTTTCACTCAGGTTATCCACAGGCAGTTCCACAGGCATTGTGGGTAAACACTCACGGTTCAATGACAACCTGATGACTGCCACACCCGTTGCGCGCTGTGATGCAGAATCCCGTGCCGCCGCGCCAACGCCTTGCGGTCCTTGCTGTAACCGCCGCCAATCACCCCGACCACTGGAATATCCCGGCCCAGGCAATGGCGCATCACGCTTTCATCACGCGCCGCCACGCCTTCGTCCGTCAGTTTCAAGTAACCCAGGGCGTCGTCCTTGTGCACATCGACCCCGGCGTCATACAACACCAGGTCCGGTTGATAGAGCGGCAGCAAATAGTTGAGCGCATCGTCGACCACTTTCAGGTAGTCGGTGTCGCCCATGCCCTTGGGCAACGGGATGTCCCAGTCACTTTCGGCTTTGCGTGCAGGAAAATTCTTTTCGCAGTGCAGGGAAACGGTCACCGCGTCCGGGGTGTTGTGCAGGATCCGCGCAGTCCCGTCGCCCTGATGCACGTCGCAATCGAAGATCAACACCCGATTCACCCGGCCACTTTCCAGCAGGTAATGGCTGATCACGGCCAGGTCATTGAAGATGCAGAAGCCCGCCGGGTAGTCGTAATGCGCGTGATGGGTGCCGCCGGCCAGGTGACAGGCCAAACCGTGTTGCAGCGCCTGCTCCGCCGCCAGCAACGACCCGCCGACCGCGCGCACCGTGCGCCGGGCCAGGGCTTCGCTCCAGGGCAGGCCGAGACGCCGCTGGTCTTCACGGGACAACTCGCCACTCATATAACGTTCGATATAGGCAGCGTCATGGGCGAGGGCGAGAATCTCCGGGGGGCAGAGCTCCGGGCGCAGCAGATCGGCGTCCCGGGTCAGGCCGCTGTCCACCAGGTGATCGCGCAACAGGCGAAACTTGTCCATGGGGAAGCGGTGGTCCGCCGGAAACTCGGGGCTGTAGTCTTCGTGATAAATCAGCGGCAGCGGCATGATGATTTCATGTAGGAATGAGAGAAGGATCCTACCAGCGATGTAGACTTGCGGCATGGAAACGGGGGAACGCAATGGAGCCAATACTGCAACTCGAAAGTGCGCGACTGCTGTTGCGGCAGTGGCGCGACGAGGATTTGCCGGAATTTGCGGCGATGTGTGCCGATCCACAGGTGATGCGTTATTTTCCGGCGCCGTTGAGTCGTCTGGAAAGTGCCTCGCTGATCGGGCGCATTCGCGGGCATTTTGCCGAGCATGGTTTCGGCCTCTGGGCGCTGCAACGCAAGGACACCGGCCAGTTCATCGGGTTTACCGGGCTGGGTGTGGTGGGCTTCGATGCGCCATTCACCCCGGCGACCGAAATCGGCTGGCGCCTGGCCCGCGAGCATTGGGGCCTGGGGTATGCCAGTGAAGCCGCGTGGACCGCTCTGCGTTGCGGGTTTGACCGGTTGGGGCTGACCGAAGTCGTGTCCTTCACCACGCAATCCAACACGCCTTCCGAGAAAGTCATGCAGGCGATCGGCATGCACCATGATTCAGCCGATGACTTCGAGCATCCGAAGCTCGCCGCCGGCCATCCCCTGCGTCACCATGTGCTGTACCGCATCACCCGTGAACAATGGCTGCAAACCTTGCATGGATAAGCCGCCGCGGACGTTTACAATGGCCCCCATCTTATTGGCCCTGGCCAGAAACTGAATCGACCGTCGCAGCCAAGACTGCGCGGCAATGTTTTGCGTGAGGAGAGCCTGAATGAGCCAAGTGTTGGATGATCTGGTCGACCTGTTGACCCTGGAACCGATCGAAGAAAACCTGTTCCGTGGCCGCAGCCAGGACCTGGGTTTTCGCCAGTTGTTCGGCGGTCAGGTGATCGGTCAGTCGCTGTCGGCAGCCAGTCAGACGGTAGAAGAAGCGCGGCATGTGCATTCCATGCACGGGTATTTCCTGCGTCCGGGCGATTCAGCATTGCCTGTGGTTTATCAGGTGGATCGGGTGCGCGACGGCGGCAGTTTCAGCACGCGACGGGTGACGGCGATCCAGAAGGGCAATCCGATTTTTACCTGCAGCGCCTCGTTCCAGTACGACGAAAAAGGCTTTGAACACCAGGCCCAAATGCCGGTTGTGGTCGGACCGGAAAACCTGCCTTCGGAACTGGAACTCACCCAGCAGCATGCGCACCTGATCCCTGAGCACATGCGCGAAAAACTGCTGTGCCCGAAACCGATCGAATTCCGCCCGGTGACCGAAAAAGATCCCTACAACCCGCTGCCCTCTGACCCGGTCAAGTACGTCTGGTTTCGTGCCGACGGTGCCCTGGCCGACTCGCCGGCGCTGCACAAATACTTGCTGGCCTATGCGTCCGACTTCGGTCTGCTGGTGACTTCGATGCAGCCCCATGGCAAAACGGTCTGGAACAAGGACATGCAGGTCGCCAGCCTCGATCACGCGCTGTGGTTCCATCAGGATCTGCGCGCCGATGACTGGTTGCTCTATGCGATGGACAGCCCTTGGGCCGGTAATTCCCGTGGTTTTAACCGTGGCAGCGTGTTCAACCGTGCTGGACAACTGGTGGCCTCGGTCACTCAGGAAGGCCTGATTCGTCATCGCAAGGATTGGGCATGAGCCTGGCCGAGGTGCGTCATTGGGTGTTCGACATGGACGGCACCCTGACGGTGGCTGTGCACGACTTTGCGGCGATTCGCGTGGCATTGGCGATCCCGGCCGAAGACGACATCCTGACCCACCTCGCCGCATTGCCGGCCGATGAAGCGGCGGCTAAACATGCGTGGCTGCTGGAGCACGAACGTGATCTGGCACTGGGGTCGAAACCGGCACCCGGTGCGGTAGAGCTGGTGCGTGAGTTGGCCGGGCGCGGTTATCGCCTGGGCATTCTCACGCGCAATGCCCGGGAGCTGGCGCATGTGACGCTGGAGGCCATCGGCCTGGCCGACTGTTTCGCCGTGGAGGATGTGCTGGGGCGTGATGAAGCACCGCCCAAGCCGCATCCCGGTGGCTTGCTGAAATTGGCAGAGGCCTGGAACGTGCCAGCGAGCGAGATGGTGATGGTCGGTGATTACCGCTTTGATCTGGATTGTGGTCGCGCGGCGGGGGCGCGAACGGTGTTGGTGAATTTACCGGATAACCCGTGGCCGGAACTGACGGATTGGCATGCGGCGGACTGTGTGGCATTGCGGGAAATGTTGTTGGCTTGAGGGCCCCTTCGCGAGCAGGCTCACTCCCACAGGGGATCGCTATGGAATACAAAAAAACTGTGTCCGCTAGAGATCTACTGTAGGAGTTAGCCTGCTCGCGAAAGCGTCCGTTCAGGCATCAAAAAACTCACTGCCCAAACAAAGCCTTCTGCCCCTCCGGCGACGTCAACATCCCCTGCCCGTTATGCCCAACCCCCGGCACTTCCACCAGCCGCTGGTTCACCCCTCGCGGATTACGACGCAGCAAATAATCAAAGTAAAAATGCCCGCGAGCCAGCCGGTTAGTGCCCTGGGCTTCAGCCTCGCACCCCTTGTCCAGCGCCGGTTGCTGCGGGTCGGTGTCTTGCTGCCCGAGCAGATACGTCACGTCACGTTTGACATAGTTGCCTTCAATCTGTGGTGCCGTTTGCCCACTGGCATAAAGGGGCAAATCCGTCAGGCCATATTTCCAGCGGTTGAAACCAGGGCATTTCGCGTGATCGAACGCCACGGGCCGTCGCTCATCGAAATACGCGTACGAGGAGGGGTTGGCGACCACATAAAGGACTTTCACGCCGGCAGCGCTAAGCGCGGGTTGATCGTGAGCCAGCAAGGCATAGCGTTGAACCACCTGGGCCCCCCCGGAGTGACCGGCGATGACGATTTGTTTCACGTCCGGAAACTGTTGGCGGTCGCTGACTCTCGCAATGATCTGATCCAGCGCCCCAAAGGAACTCAGTGCAAACGGGGCTGTGGATAAACCGCCGGCCATCCAGTCGTCGCCCTGCCAGCGCAAGACGCTGTCCGCCACGGGGTGCAGGGCGACATCGGTTTCATTGAGAAACTGTGGGGCGATGACCAGCGTGGTCTGGCTTTGTCCTGCCAGTTCAGCCGCCTGCTCGGCGCTCTGGCGGTAGGTTCCAGCGTTGCGCAGACGGCCGTGGATGATGATCAGCACGCGTTCGATTTTGGCCGGCGCGGCGCCGAGGCTCACCGCCATCTCGCCTTCTTTGAGCAACAGCCGGCCGGGGCTGAGTTCTTTGACCGCATGTTCGGCGGCTTGGGTACTTGCGCAGGTAAACAGTACAGCTAACAGCCACTTATTCATTTACAGGTTTTTCGCCGCAAAGGTATCGCACTGGCCCACCTGGCCTTGTGCAAATCCGGTTTTAAACCAGCGCACCCTTTGCGCTGACGTTCCATGGGTAAACGAGTCCGGTACCACGCGCCCCTGACCTTGCTGTTGCAAGCGGTCGTCGCCGATGGCATTGGCGGCGTTCAGGGCTTCTTCGATGTCGCCTGGTTCCAGCCAGTTCAGACGCTTTTGTGCATTGTTGGCCCAGACTCCGGCCAGGCAATCGGCCTGAAGTTCCTGACGCACGAGTAACCCCCCGTCGCCTTCCATTTGGCGGCCTTGGGCGCGAGCGGTCTGAATTTTCGCCGATACGCCGAGTAAAGTCTGAACGTGGTGTCCGACTTCGTGAGCGATCACGTAGGCCTGGGCGAAGTCACCGGCGGCGGAGAAACGTTGTGACATTTCCTGGAAGAATGCCATGTCCAGGTAGACTTTCTGGTCGGCCGGGCAATAGAACGGACCGGTCGCCGACGTTGCCAGACCGCAGGCGGAATTGACGCGATTGCTGAACAGCACCAGGGTCGGGTTCTTATATTGCTTACCGGCCTGCTGGAAAATCTGGCCCCAGGTGTCTTCGGTATCGCCGAGGATCGAGCGCACGAATTCGGCACCTTCATCATTGGCCGGTGGCGCCTTGCGCGTTTGATTAGTGGCGGGCGCCGACTGCTCGCTCATTTGGCCGGTGAGTTGTCCGAGGATCTGCATCGGATCCTGGCCGGTGATCCAGCCAATCCCGACAATCAGGATGATCGCGGTCAGGCTCAGGCCCTTGCCGCCACCAAAACGCATCCCGCCGCCACCGCCGCCGACATCATCACCACGGGCGTCCACCACGTTGTCGCTGCGTCGGCCTTTTTTCCATAGCATGTGGGAATCCTCTGATTGTCCGTGGGAATGAGTGTTGCTGGTGTGGCGGAGCGGCGCCAGTCCGATCGTCCGGGTTTCGGCTATTGCCGGCAATCGCCAGCCGTATTCCAGACTTGTATGAACGTGGACTCCCTATCGAATTCCGTCAGGCGCCGGGTTTTTATCGAATCAACCTGTCTATCGTCGAGTTCCAGATTTCGCATTACCGGGTTCGTCTTCTAGAATCAGGCAAATTGTGTGTGGAACCTCCCATGGCCGGCAGTCAGATCGAACGTGTTTTCAGTGTGCTGGAAAGCCTTACCAGTGACCCTCGCGGTGTGCCGATGCAGGCGCTGGCGGAACAACTGGACATCCCGAAAAGCGCGACCCACCGCTTGCTTGCCGAGCTGATACGGCTGGGCTATGTGCGACAAAATCCAGAGAACCTGCGCTATCACCTGACCACCAAACTGGTGGCGATGGGGTTTCGTTATCTCTCGGGCAGCGGCGCCGATATCGTGCAGCCAGTGCTGGATCGCCTCGCGCAGGAGACCGGCGAACTGGTGCGCCTTGGCGTCATTGAAGGCGAGCGGCAGGTCTGGATCGCCAAGTCGCAAGGTGCCCGGTCCGGCCTGCGTTACGACCCGGACATGGGCCGCGATGCGCCCTTGTTCTACACCGCGTCGGGCCACGCGTGGCTGGCGTGCATGAGCGATGCCGAGGCGTTGTCGCTGGTCGAACGCCAGGGCGGTGAGCGGCCCAAAGACCTGGGGCCGAATGCGCCGCGATCCAACATTGAACTGCTGGAGCGTTTGCGTCTGGCGCGCGAGCAGGGTTATGCCTGGGTTGAAGAGAGTTCGGCGGTGGGCACCTCGGCGATCGCTGCCGTAGTGCGGCACCCGAGCGAGGGGCGGGTGATGGGGGTGCTGAGCATCGCCGGGCCCAGTGCGCGTATGCCGGGCGCACGGTTGCATGAATTGGCGCCGCTGTTGTTGAGGTATGCCGAAGAGTTGTCGGCGGCGAGCCTTGCTTCAGAGTTGTTCAGCTGATTTGGGATGTCTGTTCGTCCGGAAACCGTGCGATGTTCGAACACTTTCGGCCTATGCTTGTATGGGAATCTGGAACCAGGTTCTAAATTATTGGAATTCGCCAGGCACAAGGGAACCCCATGACCGTCAGCACTCCGCTCTCCGGCGTAAACCAGCCCTTCAAAGGGATTTTGCTGATCGTCGTCGCCACCTTTCTTTTCTCCAGTCACGATGCCCTGTCCAAATACCTCTCCGGTTTCTATCCGATCGTCATGGTGGTCTGGGCTCGCTATGTGGTTCACACCTTGTTGATGGCGGGAATTTTCCTGCCGCAATCCGGATTGCGCGTGCTGCGAACCAAACGGCCATGGCTGCAAGTGATGCGGGCGTTGTGCCTGTTGGGCACCAGTCTGTTTTTCACCACGGGTTTGCAATACATCCCCTTGGCTGAAGCCACGGCGGTCAACTTTCTTGCGCCGGTGCTGGTCACGGCGCTGTCGGTGCCGTTGCTGAAGGAACACGTCACCCGTGGCCAATGGATCGCGGTGATTTGCGGATTTGCCGGCGTGTTGATCATCGTCCACCCCGGCGGTGATCTGTTCACACCCGCGGTGCTGCTGCCGCTCTGCTCAGCGTTGTTTTTCTGCTTCTATCAATTGCTCACCCGCAAGCTCAGCAACATCGACAGCCCGACCACCAGCAACTTTTTCGCCGGCCTGTGCAACACCCTGGTGATGAGCGCGCTGGTGCCGTTCTTCTGGCAAGTGCCGAGCCTTGGGCATGGACTGATGATGGTGGCGCTGGGCGCGTGCGGGATGACGGCTCACTTGTTTCTGACTCAGGCGTTTCGCTACGCCGCGCCGGCGTTGCTGGCGCCGTTCGGTTATTGCCAGATTGTGTTTGCCGGTCTGCTGGGCTGGCTGCTGTTTGCCCACACGCCGACCCTGACCACGGTGGTCGGGATCGCGGTGATTTGCTGCAGCGGGTTGGCGGCGGCGTGGCAACAGAGTCGTCGGTAGGACAAACAAAAAGGCAGGCCTGGAATCAGGCCTGCCGGGGGAAGGGCAATTACTCGGTGACGGCAGGAATCTTGCGCGGTGCCATGAAGTACATCCAGGTGAGGGCAATGAAGTACATCGCCGGAATCAGGGTGAACAGCACGGTGTAGTTGTTGTGGGTGACGGTCAGGATGTGGCCGACCAACTGCGTCATGAACATCCCGCCGATGGCTGCGCACATGCCGCCAAAACCGAACACTGTGCTCATCATGTGTTTAGGCGTGTAGTCCATGACCAGGCTCCAGATGTTCGCGGTCCAGGCCTGGTGCGCGCCGATGGCCAGGGAGATGGCGAACACCGCGACCCACAGACTGCTCGAACCCGCCGCCATGATCACGCCGACGATGCAGCAGGCAAACAGGAACATCGACATCAGCCGCGCCTTGATCGGATTGACCCCGCGACCGATCAGGAACGAGGAGAGGATCCCGCCACCGACGCTGCCGAAGTCGGCGGTCAGGTAGATGATGATCAGCGGAATCCCCATCTGGGTCACGTTGATCCCCAGGTTGTATTGCTGATTGAGGAATGGCGGCAACCAGTACAAGTAGAACCAGAACACCGGCGCGGTCATTGAGTAGGCGAGGGCGAAGGCCCAGGTGCCGCGCATGCGCAGGATTTTCGAGAACGGCACGCGGGCTTGTTCCGGTTCGACTTCGTTCTGGATGTAGTCCAGTTCCGATTGTTTGACGCTCGGATGATCTTCCGGGTTGAAGTATTTCAAACCCCAGAACAGCAACCAGATCCCGCCCAGTGCCGACATGCACAGGAACGCGGCCTGCCAGCCCCATACGTGCAGGATCAGTGGCAGCAACATCGGGGTGAACATCGCGCCGACGTTGGTCCCGGCGTTGAAGATGCCGGTGGCCACGGCGCGTTCGCCGGCCGGGAACCACAGCCGCGTGGTCTTCACGCAGGCCGGGTAGTTGGCGGCTTCGGTCAAGCCAAGGATGAATCGGCAGACCATGAAGCCTACCGCCGACGTCGCGAGGCCGTGGGCACCGGTAGCGATGCTCCAGAGCAGCACGGCGCAGAAGAACACGCGCTTGACGCCGACCCGGTCGATCAACCGGCCTTGCAGCACGAAACCGATCGCGTAGCCGACCTGAAACCAGAAGTTGATGTTGGCGTAGTCCATCGCCGTCCAGCTCATTTCCTTGGCGAGGATGGGCTGCATGACGCCGAGGGCGGCGCGATCGATGTAGTTCAGGGTTGTCGCGAAAAACACCAGCGCCAGCATGCCCCAACGGGTTTTGCCGACCGCCATGGCGCCGCGGATCTTGTCGCCGATGCCGCCGCTGGCAGGAGTCATGGAGGCGTGCTCCATGGGAGAACTTTGAGAAGGAGTCATGTAGTCCACCGATTATTTTTATGTGGTGTTCTGTGTCTTTGGTAACCGAGCCCGACGATGCATGACCGGTCTCAATGTGGAGTCGATGTTGCGCAGTGGACAAAAAATCGTCAATTCACCAATGGCCATTGTGTTCGATAATCGAACACAAAACTAACCGGGTAGTACACTTTAAATTGCTGTGCGAGTTCGTCCAGCCAATAATTCCCCACAAGCTAAACGCAGACCCTGTAGCAGCTGGCGAAGCCTGCGGCGACATAAAGCGAAGCGTGCGATCTCGATAACAAGACTGTCTCCACCACCGGGAGTCGAAACATGCAGCGTTCCATTGCCACCGTGTCCTTGAGCGGTACCCTGCCGGAAAAACTCGAAGCCATTGCCGCCGCCGGTTTTGACGGGGTGGAGATTTTCGAGAACGACCTTCTCTACTACGACGGTAGCCCACGGGAAATCAAACAGATGTGCGCCGATCTCGGGATCGCGATCACGCTGTTCCAACCCTTCCGGGATTTTGAGGGATGCCGCCGTGATCGGCTTTCGCGCAATCTGGAACGCGCCGAGCGCAAATTTGACTTGATGCAGGAACTGGGCACTGACCTGGTGCTGGTCTGCAGCAATGCATCTGCCGATTCCATCGGTGATGAACAAATCCTCGTCGATGACCTGCGCCTGCTGGCCGAAAACGCCGGTGCGCGCGGTCTGCGAATCGGTTATGAAGCGCTGGCCTGGGGCCGGCATGTGAACACTTATCAACAGGTGTGGAACATCGTCCGCCAAGCCGATCATCCGAGCCTCGGTGTCTTGCTCGATAGCTTTCACACCCTGTCGCTCAAGGGCGATCCGAGCGCCATCGCCGAGATTCCGGGCGACAAGATCTTCTTCGTGCAAATGGCCGACGCACCGATCCTCGCCATGGACGTGCTGGAGTGGAGCCGGCATTTCCGCTGCTTCCCGGGCCAGGGCGAATTTGATCTGTCGGGGTTCCTCGCGCCGATTATCAAGAGTGGCTACACCGGCCCGCTGTCGCTGGAAATCTTCAACGACGGTTTCCGTGCCGCGCCACCCCGGGCCAACGCCGCCGACGGTTTGCGTTCGTTGCTGTACCTGGAAGAGAAAACCCGCCAACGCCTGGCGCAGGAAGCTCAACCGGCACCCAGCCTCGACATCCTGTTCGAGACACCCACGGCCAGCGAATACAACGGCATCGAATTTCTCGAATTTGCCGTGGATGAAAGCCTCGGCGCCAAGCTCTCCCATTGGCTTGAGCGGCTGGGTTTCGTCAAGGCCGGGCAGCATCGCTCCAAGAGCGTAAGCCTGCTGCGTCAGGGCGATATCAACCTGATCCTCAACTCCGAACCGTATTCGTTTGCCCACAGTTTTTTCGAAGCGCATGGCCCCTCGCTGTGCGCCACCGCCGTGCGGGTCAAGGACAGCAGCAGCGCGCTAGCCCGAGCTGTGGCTTATAAAGGCCAGCCGTATCGTGGGCTGGTCGGGCCCAATGAACTGGAATTGGCGGCGGTGCGCGCACCGGACGGTAGCCTGATCTATTTGGTGGATCAGCAGGCCGACGTCTACGGCACCGACTTCAATCTGAACCCAGCGGCGGTGGCCAGCGGTGGCCTCAAGCGTATCGACCACATGGCCATGGCATTGCCGGCCGACAGCCTCGACAGTTGGGTGCTGTTCTATAAGAGCCTGCTGGATTTCGAAGCCGATGACGAAGTGGTTCTGCCCGACCCGTATGGCCTGGTAAAAAGCCGCGCACTGCGCAGCCGCGACAGTTCTATTCGCTTGCCGTTGAACATTTCCGAGAACCGCAACACCGCGATCTCACACGCGCTGTCGAGTTATCGCGGCTCCGGTGTGCATCACATCGCGTTTGATTGCGATGACATCTTTGCGCAAGTCAGCCGTGCGAAAGAGGCGGGCGTGCCGTTGCTGGACATCCCGCTCAATTACTACGATGACCTCGCCGCGCGGTTCGACTTCGATGACGAGTTCCTCAGCGAGCTGGCGTATTTCAACGTGCTGTACGACCGCGATGCGCTGGGTGGCGAACTGTTTCATGTGTACACCGAGCCGTTCGAAGGGCGGTTTTTCTTTGAAATCATTCAGCGCAAAAACGGCTATGCCGGTTATGGCGCGGCCAACGTCGCGGTTCGACTGGCAGCGATGGCCAAATCCCGCAGCGGTGCCATTCGTCAGGCCAAGTTGTAGCAAAATCGTAAACGCCGGGACAAACCGCTGCCGCGCGGCTTCCTTCACTGTGCGCAGCGGCCCATAATCGCCAGCTTGTGCAGTGATGGCCGTGAGCCCGCAATGACAATGACTTCAGAACGCTCCGCAGTGCCCGCCGAACTGATCGCCGAGCCCCGCAAGAGCCGCAAAAACAACCCGGAAAAGACCCGCGAGAATATCCTTCAAGAGGCGATTGTCGAGTTCGTCCAACAGGGGCTTTCCGGTGCTCGAGTCGATGCAATCGCCGAGCGTATCCACACCTCCAAACGCATGATCTATTACTACTTCGGCAGTAAGGAACAGCTCTACGTCGAGGTGCTGGAAAAGCTCTACGGTGATATTCGCAACACTGAAAACCGCTTGCACCTGACCGAACTGGGGCCGGTGGAGGCGATTCGTCGCCTGGTGGAGTTCACCTTCGACCACCACGATCACAACGTCGATTTCGTGCGTATCGTCAGCATCGAGAACATTCACAATGCCGAATACGTGAAGCGCTCCGATGCGATCAAGGCCATGAACAATACGATTCTCGACGCACTGGGCGAAATTCTGCGTCGCGGTGCCGAGGAGGGTTTGTTCCGTGCAGGGCTAGTGGCGCTGGATGTGCATCTGCTGATCAGTTCGTTCTGCTTCTATCGCGTGTCGAACCGTCATACCTTCGGGGAGATCTTCCAGATCGATTTGCCGGACGAAGCCATCAAGCAGAGGCATCGTGCGATGATTTGCGAGTCGGTGTTGCGTTACTTGCAAGCCTGATATCAGGTGAGGGGGCTTTCCCTTCACTGCAGCCCCTCACCGCATCCCCTCAGTCGTTCATGCTCTGAAAGTGCGCGAGCATTCGCTGCGCATCCGGCACCACGTTGCTGAACAATTCAAACGCCTTCACCGCCTGAAACACCGCCATGTTGCCGCCGTCCAGCGTGCGGCAACCGAGCGCGCGGGCGTTGCGCAGCAGTTCGGTTTCCAGCGGGAAGTAAACGATCTCCGCCACCCACAAGGTTGAGCGAAGCAACTCGACCGGCACTGGCATGCCCGGCAGTTTTTTCATGCCCATGGGCGTGGTGTTTACCAAACCATCAGCCAGGCTCAACGTGCTCGGCAGATCGTGCCCGGCCACCGCCCGGCCAGCCCCGAAGTGTTGATTGAGATTGTCTGCCAGCGCCTGCGCGCGGCTTGGCTCCACGTCAAAAATACTCAGCAGTTGTACGCCTTCGCTCAACAACGCGTGGGCCACTGCCGCGCCGGCGCCACCAGCGCCCATTTGTACGACGCGCTCACGGGCAGCGTCCTTCAAGCCACGGCGAAATCCTTCGGCAAAACCCAGGCAATCGGTGTTATGGCCGATGCGTTTACCGTCCTTCAACACCACCGTGTTCACCGCGCCGATGCCGCGGGCTTCCGGCGACAGTTCGTCAAGCAACGGGATGATCGCCTGCTTGCACGGGAAGGTGATGTTCAGCCCGGTGAAGTTCATTCGTTCGGCCGCCATCAACAGGTCGGGCAGGGCACTGCTGTCGAGCTTCAATTGATCCAGGTCGATCAGGCGATAGAGGTAGCGCATGCCCTGCGCTTCGCCTTCGTGCTCGTGCAGCGCCGGTGTGCGCGAGGCTTGAATCCCGGCGCCGATCAGCCCGGCCAATACAGTGTTGTGCTGAGCCATCGTGCTCACCCCTTCAATTTCAGACTGAAATGTTCCAGCGCCAGGCGATAGCCGTGGCTGCCGAAACCGGCCATCACCGCGGTGGCGATGGCCGAGACAAACGAGTGATGCCGGAAAGGCTCGCGAGCATGGACGTTCGACAGGTGGACTTCGATCACGGGCAGTTCGCTGGCGACGAGGGCGTCGCGAATCGCCACCGAGGTGTGGGTCCACGCGGCTGGATTGATGACAATCCCGGCGCAACGACCGCGAGCGGCGTGAATCCAGTCGAGCAATTCACCTTCGTGGTTGGTCTGGCGGAACTCCACGGCCAGGCCGAATTCTTCAGCAGAGCGTGCGCACAGCGCCGAAATGTCTGCCAGGGTTTCGTGGCCATAAGTCGCCGGTTCACGGGTGCCGAGCAGGTTCAGGTTCGGGCCGTTGAGCACCAGAACGATAGGGGGCATCGAGGGTCTCTCCACTTATTATTTTTGGAATCGGCTCTAGGTTTCAGCCTGTGGAGACAAATTGTACTAGCTGGTTAATTAGGTCAATTGAAGAGACGTCTCGAAGGGGATTTGTGTGCGGTGATCGGACGATTTCGCTGTTTATCGCGGCAGATGCTCCACCAGGAAATCGATAAAGGCGCGCAACCTCAGGGGCACATGACGGCTTTGGGGATACAGCAACGTGAACGGTCGCGAGCGGCCGCTGTAAGGCTTCAATACTTCCACCAGCGAGCCATCGGCCAGTTCGTTTTCGACGATAAACCGGTACGTCTGAAACAACCCCGCCCCGTGTTTGGCCAGGGTCACGCCACCCAGCACATCGTCAGAGCAACTGAGACTGCCCTCGGCCAGAATCTCCCGAGGTGTGCCGTTGTCATTGAACAGCCAGGCGATCCGCCGACCGCTGCTGGGCAGTTCGTATTGGATGCATTCGTGCTGCGCCAAGTCTTCGAGTGTTTGGGGGACACCTGCACGCTTGAGGTAATCGGGACTGGCAATCATCACCAGCGCGGCGTCCTCCAGATGCCGGGCGATCAGGCCGGAGTCCGGAATGGCCCGTACGCGAATCGCCATGTCGTAACCTTCGCCGACGAAATCAATATTGCGATTGCTGATGTGCGACTCGACCTTCACGTCGGGAAAACGCGCCCGAAAGGCTGGCAGCAACGGCAAGATCCGGTGGTGCGCATACGTCGTGGGAATGCTGATGCGCAAGGTGCCAGACGGTTGCTGCTGCTGGCCCATGACCTCGCGCTGAGCCTCGACCAGCTGCGCCAGAGCCTGACGACATTCTTCGTAGTAACGACGACCGCTGTCGGTCAACTTCACACTGCGGGTGGTACGCGCAAACAGCCGCACGCCCAGACGCTCTTCCATGCGCGATACCGAGCGGCTGACCGCGGCTGGTGTCACGCCCGCCACCAGTGCGGCGGCCGTAAAGCTGCCGGCCTCGGCGGCGAGGCAAAACAGCTCGATGCTGCCCAACTGAAGATCATCGAAGACACGCTGCATGATTGATTACACCGGGGATCAAATGAGGACTGAATGGCGTCACTGTAGATGAAATCGCCGTGGCAGTGCTTGACCGGCGTAGGCGGCTTTTTTTTGTGAGAGCAGTGAAAGGATTGCTTACTATTTTGCCGCCGTCATAGGCGAGTCAAAAAACGTTCAAGGGCTAGGCTCAAAACCGAGTCGATCGTCAAACGGATCAATCGCCAATTGCCGGGTTCTTCAAGGAATGGAGAATCTTTGCACTCTATAACCTAACGGATGGGTTGCATGAACGTATGTCGCTTTAAGGACTTTTCATTGGTCATCATGTTGCGCGATCAACATTGCCCGCCGCATGTCCATGTCGATGCACAGACATGGAGCGCACGCTTCAAATTCAGTTTCTGGCACAACGGCGTGGAGCTTTGGGACGTCGTTCCTCATCCGCAGCGCCCCCCTTCAGCAGTGCTGGAAGGATTGCGCCAGGCGCTGCGGCAACCGGCGCATTTACAGCGAGCGCGTGGCCTCTGGTGGCGAAAATTGTGCACCGCCTGCCTCGATAATCAGTTGTGGGATTGGGAGAGCAATGAAGTGGTCGTGATGAAACGACTCGCCAGCACGACTTACCTGATTGGCTCGGCCAGTTACGAGCCCGAAGTTAACAAGACGCTGTTATCCCTGACGGGGGCTGCCGAGGGAGTGGAAATCGAATTATGAAAACCATACAGGCGAGCATTCAGGCGGATCGCCCCGTCACCGAAGAAACATTGGAACAGGCCATTGAGCGAGGCGAGTTGAGCCGTCGCAGCGGTTTGAATGCGAGAGCCGTGAGCTGGACCGGACATTGCCTGGTCATCAGTTTTGAGGACGGTAGTGGCGTGCTCCTGCCGGCGAAGAACTACCCGGAGTTTGATGGCTTTGACGATGAGGATTTCGCCGACTTGAGGGTTGGCTTTGCGGGAACCGCGCTCTGCCATGAAGGCAGTGATTTGCAGGTGTCAATCGCCGGCCTGATTTCAGCGAGCAAGCCATTGATGGACATGGCGTCTTCAGTCATCGCCTCACGCAATGGGCGCCAGAGCAGCGTCGCCAAGGCCGAGGCTGCGCGGGCCAATGGCAAAAAGGGGGGGCGACCGCGCAAGGTAGATGCGGCACTTTGATTCGCCTACAAAAAAGCCGTCGTCATGACGGCTCATTTGTATCGGCAACAGCTCTCAACGACGGGTCAACAACACCCCGGATTCCATGTGATGGGTCCACGGGAACTGGTCAAACATCGCGCACTGAGTGATGCGATGCGTGTCGTGCAACTGGGCGATGTTCGCCGCCAGTGTTTCCGGGTTGCAGGAAATGTAGAGGATGTTGTCGAAACGTCGGGTCAGCTCGCAGGTGTCCGGGTCCATGCCGGCGCGGGGCGGGTCGACGAACACGCTACCGAACTCGTAGCTCTTGAGGTCGATACCATGCAGGCGGCGGAACGGGCGGACTTCGTTCAGCGCTTCGGTCAGCTCTTCGGCGGAGAGTCGCACCAGGGTGACGTTATCCACCGCGTTTTCGCTGAGGTTGCTCAGCGCTGCATTGACCGAGGTCTTGCTGATTTCGGTGGCCAGCACTTTGCGTACGCGGGTCGCGAGCGGCAGGGTGAAGTTGCCGTTGCCGCAGTACAGTTCGAGCAAGTCGTCCGGGCGATCACCCAAAGCGTCGTAAGCCCAGTTGAGCATCTTCCGGTTCACGGTGCCGTTGGGCTGGGTGAATGCGCCTTCCGGCTGGCGATAGCTGAAAGTACGGCCGCCGACTTCGAGCTGCTCAACCACGTAATCGTGACCGATCACTTCGCGTTTGCCTTTTGAGCGACCGATGATGCTCACGTTCAGGTCCGTGGCCAGTTTCGTGGCCGCTGCATGCCAGTGCTCGTCCAGCGGGCGGTGATAGCACAGGGTGATCATCGCATCGCCGGCCAGGGTGGTCAGGAACTCCACCTGGAACAACTTGTGGCTCAGGGCCGCACTGGCTTTCCAGGCGGCTTTGAGCTTCGGCATCAGTTCGTTGATGCGCAGGCTGGCGATCGGAAACTCTTCGATCAGGATCGGCGTACGTTTGTCTTCCTGGGAAAACATCGCGTAGTGCCGCTCACCACCTTCACGCCACAGGCGGAATTCAGCGCGCAGGCGGAAGTTTTGCAGCGGAGAGTCGTACACCGCAGGTTCTGGCGCATCGAACGGGGCCAGGAGGTCACGCAGGCGCGTGACCTTTTCTTCGAGCTGAACGGCGTAGGCCTGGGAATCAAAAGTCATGCGTTGAACCAACCCAACTTGATCACGAACAGAATCGACAGGATCACCAGCGCCGGGTTCAGCTCACGGCCACGACCGGACATCAGCTTGATGGCGGTCCAGGAAATGAAACCGAAGGCGATGCCATTAGCGATCGAATAAGTGAACGGCATGGCCAGCGCGGTGATCACCACCGGTGCGGCAACGGTGATGTCGTCCCAGTCTATTTCGGCCAGGCCGGAGGTCATCAGTACGGCGACGAACAGCAGTGCCGGTGCCGTGGCGAAGGCCGGGACGCTGGACGCCAATGGCGAGAAAAACAGTGCCAGCAGGAACAGGATCGCCACCACGACGGCGGTCAGGCCGGTGCGGCCGCCCGCACTCACGCCGGCTGCGGACTCGATGTAGCTGGTGGTGGTCGAGGTGCCCAGCAGCGAACCGGCCATGGCCGCGGTGCTGTCGGCGATCAGGGCGCGACCCATTTTCGGCATGTGGCCGTTCTTGTCCATCAGGCCGGCGCGTTTGGCGACGCCGATCAGAGTGCCGGAGTTGTCGAACAGATCGACAAACAGGAAAGCGAAAATCACGCTGACCAGACCGATGTCCAGTGCGCCTTTGATGTCCAGTTGCATGAAGGTTGGGGCCAGCGACGGTGGCATCGACATCACGCCGCCGAAAGGGGTGAAGCCCATCAAGATCGAAATGATGGTCACCGCCAGAATGCCGATCAGCACGGCGCCGCGTACGGCCAGGGCTTCGAGGGCAACGATCAGGGCAAAACCCAGGGTCGCGAGGATCGGGGCTGGTTGTTTCAGATCACCGAGGCCGACCATGGTCGCCGGGTTGCTGACCACGATGCCGGCGTTGTGCAGGGCAATCAGCGCCAGGAACAGGCCGATACCGGCGGCAATCGCCGAGCGCAACGGCAGCGGGATGCTGTTGATGATCCATTCACGGATACGGAAGATCGACAGCATGAAGAAGCACACCGCCGAGATAAACACCGCACCCAGCGCCACTTGCCAGGTGTGGCCCATGTGCAGGACCACGGTATAGGTGAAGAAGGCGTTCAAGCCCATGCCCGGCGCCAGCGCGATCGGGTAGTTGGCGATCAGGCCCATGATCGTGGAACCAATCGCCGCGGCCAGACAGGTGGCGACGAACACCGCGCCCTTGTCCATGCCGGTTTCGCCGAGAATGCTCGGGTTGACGAACAGAATGTAGGCCATGGCCAAGAAAGTCGTGACGCCCGCCAGAATCTCGGTCCGCACGTTGGTGTTGTGTGCCTTGAGTTGAAACAGCCTTTCCAGCATGTCTGCTCCCCGTGGCGCGCCCGGCGCCGTGAATGTATCGACCTCAACAGCAAAGCACAGACCACTGAACGCGCCTGGGAAATTACTGTGGGCCGGAAAAAGCCGCGCATCATACCAGCCGCGTGGGGTTATGGCTGCTGATGGCTGCGATCGTCGTCGATGTTTTGCCGTCAAGCGAAGTGAGCCATACTGCGCGCTGGTTTTGGGGGTCGTTATGTATTGCATGAAAACGCGTGTGATTGCCGTCATTGGCGTCGTGATGGCCTTGTTGCTGGGGGCACAAAACGCCTCGGCTGCGATGGCGCCGCGATTGAGCCAGTTGAAAGTGGTTAAGGTTGAATCGCCGGTCTGTGGCTTTGAAAACATTGCCGAAGGGCAGACCGAGACGCGTTGCGATCATAGTGGTCCGAGCATCAAGGTCTATGTGCTGGAAATCGGTTACGGCAGTAATAGTCCACATGTCGCGCTGGATGGTTTTGAAGTGGACGGCACCCGGTCGCCGGTATGTGCCTTTCAGACCGGCAACCTGACTGATTGCACACCCGGGGCAAAAACGGTCGGTTATCTGTATATCTTCAATCTTGCGGGCAAGCAGGACGGGACCTTCACGTTCAGCAACACCTCGATTAATGCGCCGAGCGATAAGATGTCGACCCAGCTTTACATCAAGTAACGGCTGCACTCGAACAAGCGTCAGGAAAGCTGACTACGCTTTAAAGATCACCCTGTGGACTGTCCCCATGACCTTTAGAGCTTTGATTACCCTCGCCGAGGGCATCGACGACCTGCAAACAGTGACCCTGATCGATGTGTTGCGCCGCGCCAACGTTGAAGTGGTGGTGGCCAGCATCGAGGGGCGGCGCATGCTCACCTGCGCCCGTGGAACCCGGCTGACGGCCGATGCCATGCTGGTGGACTTGCTGGCCCAGCCGTTCGACCTGATCGCCCTTCCGGGCGGCGCCGTGGGCGCGCAACACCTGGCGGCCCATCAACCCCTGCAACAACTGATCAAGGATCAGGCCGCCGCCGGGCGCCTGTTCGCCGGCATCGCTGAAGCCCCGGCGGTCGCGCTGCAGCACTTCGGCGTATTGCGTCAGCGACGCATGACCTGCCTGCCCTCCGCCAGTCATCAGTTGTCAGGTTGCAACTTCATCGACCAACCGGTGGTGGTCGACGGCAACTGCGTGACCGCCCAGGGTTCCGGGGCCGCTTTGGCATTTGCCCTGACGCTGGTGGAACAACTCTGCGGCAAGGCCACGCGCATGGCGGTGGCGGGGGAGATGCTGGCGTGAGGATATGTCAGGCGTGGATGGCGATGGGCTTGATCGCCGGCTGTTCGCGCTGTTCTGCTTGCCAGAGATCGTAATCAGTCTGAATCCCTAGCCACATGCGAGCCTTGCCAATCCCCGCCCGCTCCAGACGCACGGCCAGATCCGGACTGATCGGGGCGTGGCCATGCAGAACCCGAGAAAGGTGCGGTCGTGCAAAACCCAGATGGCGGGCGAGTTCCGTGACGCTGATGCCGAGTTCGGGTAACACATCCATCAAGAGTGTTTCGCCAGGGTGTGGCGGGTTGTGCATGGGCATTGCCTGCCTCCTGTCAGTGGTAGTCCAGATAGTCGACCAGTTCGATATCTGAACCGATAAACCGAAAAACAACTCGCCAGTTCCCTGAAACAACTCAGCGACCAGAATTCGGCCAACTCTCCTCTGAGTGGATGCAGTCGCCATCCCGGAAGGTCTAGATCGCCGGGTAGCGTTGCGCGGTCCATGAACTGAAGTATCCGAGACAGACGCTTTGCATGGTCTACACGAATCCCTCGAGTCGAACCTGTTTCATAGAGGCCACGAAGGCCCTTGTGCCGAAAGGATTTGATCATGGGGCAAGTGTAAGGCGATACATTACACCTGTTGCGGTATCTATATAGTGCACCTGGTCGGCAAATTTGTGCCAGGCACCTGCTTCAGACCTTCACTTCCTCCAGCGGCACATGCATGCGGTCGCGATTGGCCAAGGTCGGGAACAGTTTCACCCAGGCCCCGGTTACCACCAGCGTGCCGATCCCGCCCATGACCACCGCCGGCACGGTACCGAACCAGTGGGCGGTCAGCCCGGATTCGAATTCGCCCAACTGATTTGACGCACCGATGAACAGGCCGTTCACGGCGCTGACCCGGCCGCGCATTTCGTCCGGGGTTTCCAGCTGCACGAACGAGGCGCGGATCACCATGCTGATCATGTCGGCCGCGCCCAGCACCACCAGCACTGCAAGCGAGAACCAGAACGAGGTCGACAGGCCGAAGGCGATGGTGGCGACGCCGAACACACCGACGGCGGTGAACATCACCCGTCCGACGTTGCGCTCAACCGCAAACCGCGCCAGGAACAGCGACATCAACAGCGCGCCGACGGCCGGCGCAGACCGCAGCAGGCCAAGCCCCCACGGGCCGGTCAGCAGGATGTCCTTGGCAAACACCGGCAGCAGCGCCGTCGCGCCGCCGAGCAAGACCGCAAACAGGTCCAGAGAAATTGCCCCGAGAATGTCCGGGCGACTGCGAATGAAGCGGATACCCGCCAGCAGCGAATCCAGCGTCGCCTTGCCCTTGTTCAACGGCGTTTGCCGGGCCGGCAAGTTGAGCATCAACCCGCAGGCAACGATGTAGAGGATTACGGTCGGGCCATACACCCAGACGCTGCCGAAGGCGTAGAGCAAACCGCCGAGCGCCGGGGCGACGATAGTGGCTGACTGCTGCGCGGATTGCGCGGCGGCCACCGCACGGGGAAACAGCGCGCTGGGCACGATGCTCGGCAACAGGGCTTGAGTGGTGGGCATTTCGAAGGAGCGCGCAGCACCGAGCAAGAACGCGAGGATGAAGATCATTTCCCGGGTGACATGATCGGTGGCGCTGCCGATGGCCAGCGACAGGGCGATCAACGCTTGCAGCGACTGGCAGATCGCCGCGACTTTGCGCCGGTCATAGCGGTCCGCGACGTGCCCCGTGTGCAGCATGAACAGCACGCGCGGGGCAAATTCCACCAACCCCACCAGGCCCAGATCGAGCACGTTGCCGGTTAACTGGTACAGGTTCCAGCCAATGGCCACGGTGAGCATCTGAAAACCGCTGGCGGTAAACACCCGAGCCAGCCAGAACGCGATGAAGGGGCGGTGATGACGTAACAGCAAGGGCTCTTGGCTGGGCATCTGCGGGGAAATCTGGGAGAGGGGAAGGGCGAGGTTATCACCAACCTGTAACCAGAAGTTGCAGCCGCAGAAAATATACTTAGCTAGACATCGATCGTAAAAACACCTGATTCCTCTGTGGGAGCAGGCTGCTCGCGATGGCGGCCTATCCCTCGATACCGAGCTGCCTGGCACACGCGCTTCGCGAGCAAGCTCGCTCCCGCAGGGGAAATGTATCTGCCTGTAACGATAGCCATGAGGCAACTTGTCACGCGGCAAAAGACCACGCGGTTCATCCCCGGAAATGGGACTACTCTTTCAACGTTGATTGATCCAGATCAAAACCCCACCAGGAATTGATCCGGCGGCCATCAGGCCAGACTTCCCTGCGTTGTGAGGCTTTCAATAAAAAGAACGAATTCGAATTCGCCGCACTCCATACCCGTGGGGGCCGTTGGGTGCAGGCTTCCAGCCAGCAGCCGTATTAACTGACAGAGGAAGACTTATGTTCGGTTTAGAGGCACTTGATCTCGCCCGAATGCAGTTCGCGTTTACCATCTCGTTTCACATCCTGTTCCCGGCCATCACCATTGGCCTGGCGAGTTACCTGGCGGTACTCGAAGGTCTGTGGCTGAAAACCCATAACGACACCTACCGCGACCTGTATCACTTCTGGTCGAAGATCTTTGCCGTCAATTTCGGCATGGGGGTGGTCTCCGGGCTGGTGATGGCGTATCAGTTCGGCACCAACTGGAGCCGTTTTTCGGACTTTGCCGGATCGGTTACCGGGCCGTTGCTGACCTACGAGGTGTTGACGGCGTTCTTCCTCGAAGCCGGTTTCCTTGGGGTCATGCTGTTTGGCTGGAACAAGGTCGGGCGCAAGCTGCACTTCTTTGCCACGGTCATGGTGGCTATTGGCACGCTGATCTCGACCTTCTGGATCCTCGCCTCGAACAGCTGGATGCAGACGCCGCAGGGTTTCGAAATCGTTAACGGTCAGGTGATCCCCACCGACTGGCTGGCGGTGATCTTCAACCCTTCGTTCCCGTACCGCCTGATGCACATGGCGACGGCGGCGTTCGTTGCCACCGCCTTCTTCGTCGGCTCTTCGGCGGCCTGGCACTTGCTGCGCGGCAAGGACAACCCGGCGATCCGCACCATGTTGTCGATGGCCATGTGGATGGCCTTGATCGTTGCGCCGATTCAGGCGGTCATCGGTGACTTCCACGGCCTCAACACGCTCAAGCATCAGCCGGCGAAAATTGCCGCGATCGAAGGTCATTGGGAAAACATCGGCGACGAACCGACCCCGTTGATCCTGTTCGGCTGGCCGGACATGAAAGCCGAGAAAACCCGATTTGCCGTCGAGATTCCGTATCTGGGCAGCCTGATCCTCACCCACTCGCTGGACAAACAAGTCCCTGCGCTCAAGGAATTCCCGCCTGAAGACCGGCCCAATTCGACCATCGTGTTCTGGTCGTTCCGGATCATGGTCGGCCTGGGTTTCCTGATGATATTCACCGGGTTGTGGAGCCTGTGGCTGCGCAAGCGCGACAAGCTCTATACCTCGCGACCGTTCCTTTACCTGGCGTTGTGGATGGGGCCGTCGGGCCTGATCGCGATCCTCGCGGGTTGGTTTACCACTGAAATCGGCCGTCAGCCGTGGGTGGTCTACGGACTGATGCGCACGGCGGATGCTTCTTCCAACCATAGTTTCATGCAGATGAGCATCACGTTGATTCTGTTTGTGGTGGTGTATTTCGCGCTGTTCGGTGCCGGCCTGGGCTACATGATGCGCCTAGTGCGCAAAGGGCCGAAGATCGACGAAGGCAAGGAAACCAGCGAAGGTGGGCCTGGCAAGAAACGCACACCGGCCCGTCCGCTGTCCGCCGCTGACGATGATGACGCCGACAGTGACCACAGCCTGACCAAGGAGATTTGAGTCATGGGTATTGATCTTCCGCTGATCTGGGCCGTGATTATCATCTTCGGCATCATGATGTACGTGGTCATGGACGGCTTCGACCTGGGGATCGGGATTCTCTTCCCGTTCATCCCGGGCAAGACCGACCGTGATGTGATGATGAACACGGTCGCCCCGGTCTGGGACGGTAACGAAACCTGGCTGGTACTGGGCGGCGCCGCGTTGTTTGGTGCCTTCCCGCTGGCCTATTCGGTGGTGCTTTCGGCGTTGTACCTGCCGCTGATCCTGATGCTGATCGGGCTGATCTTCCGGGGCGTGGCTTTTGAGTTTCGCTTCAAGGCCAAGGACCACAAGCGCCACCTCTGGGACAAGGCTTTCATCGGAGGCTCCCTCACCGCGACCTTCTTTCAGGGGGTGGCGTTGGGCGCCTTCATTGATGGATTGCCGGTGGTCAATCGCCAGTTTGCCGGTGGTTCGCTGGACTGGCTGACACCGTTCACTCTGTTCTGCGGCGTGGCACTGGTGGTGGCGTATGCACTGCTTGGTTGCACGTGGTTGATCATGAAGACCGAGGGCAAGCTGCAAGAGCAAATGCACAACCTGGCACGGCCGCTGGCCTTCGTGGTGTTGGCGGTGATCGGTATTGTCAGCATCTGGACACCCTTGGCCCACGCTGAAATCGCCGCCCGCTGGTTCACGCTGCCCAATCTGTTCTGGTTCATGCCGGTGCCGATTCTGGTGCTGGTGACCATGTATGGCTTGATCCGCGCCGTCGCCCGCAATGCGCACTACACGCCGTTCCTGCTGACGCTGGTGCTGATCTTCCTCGGCTATAGCGGTCTGGGCATCAGCCTGTGGCCGAACATCGTGCCACCGTCGATCTCGATCTGGGACGCCGCCGCACCGCCGCAAAGTCAGGGCTTCATGCTGGTGGGCACGCTGTTCATCATCCCGTTCATCCTGGGCTACACCTTCTGGAGCTACTACGTGTTCCGCGGCAAGGTCACCCACGAAGACGGTTATCACTGACACTGTAGGAGCGAGCGTGCTCGCGATGGCGCCCTCACTGGCGCCATCGATCTACCTGAGGATTGTTGTAATGACCGGTAAACATTCCCTGCACGACATTGAAGAAGCCGAAAAAAAACCGCTGTTGCAGCGGCTTGGATGGCTGGTCCTGATCTGGGTCGGTAGCGTCGGCGCCCTGTTTATCGTGGCCAGTCTGATGCGCATGTTCATGAATGCGGCAGGCCTGACTACACACTGAAGATCCCATCCCGTCGCCTTGGAGGCACGGATTCACAACCCTCCTGCGCGGAGGGTTTTTTTTGCCCCGGTTTATTTGCGGGCTTTGAGAATCACGAATTTTGGCGTGGCAGCCACTTGTTCGACGCCGCGGAACAGCCGTGCGAGCTTGCTGTGGTAACCCAGGTGACGATTGCCGACGATATACAGCGCGCCACCCACCACTAGCGCCTCGCGGGCCTGCTGGAACATGCGCCAGGCGAGAAAGTCGCCGACGACCTGTTGTTGATGGAACGGCGGATTGCACAACACCACGTCCAGGGATTGAGCTTCCTGCCCGGCCAGCCCGTCGCCGGCCCGCACAATGACCGCTCTGTCGCCCAGCGCCGCGCGCCAGTTTTCGGCAGCCGATTGAACCGCCATGAACGACTCGTCCACCAGCGTGTACTGCGCCTCGGGGTTTTGCAGCGCACTGGCAATGGCCAACACGCCGTTACCGCAACCGAGATCGGCGACTCGCGCGGTGCCGAGGTTTTTTGGCAGGTGCGGCAGAAAGGCCCGGGTGCCGATGTCCAGCCCTTCGCGGCAGAACACATTGGCGTGGTTCAGCAGTTCAATGGCCGGCTCATCAAGCTGATAGCGCGAAGGGTAGGGGGACACGACCGGGTCTTTTGCTTCAGGTGTGGCGATCAATAGCCGGGCCTTTTTCACTGCCAGGGAGGCCTGTACCGGGCCGACGTAGCGTTCCAGCAGATCACCGGCAGCACGTGGCAGGTGCTTGATCATCGCCGCGGCAATCACCTGCGCGCCTGGCGCCAGTTGGCCTTGCAGGCGAATCAGTTGTTCTTCCAGCAACGCCAGGGTTTTCGGCACCCGGATCAATACCCGGTCAAACGGGCCGCTGAACACGTCGCTGGCGGGCACGCTCGGTACGGCGTCAAACGCCTGGCCGTTACGGATCAGATTTTTTTCCAGTCCCTGAAAGGCGAGGAACGAATCACCACTGCTGATCACCCGGACCTTGCCCGCGAGGCTGGCGGCCAATGCACCAAAACTGTCGTTCAACACCAGTACCCGAGTTTCGGCCGAGGGCTGTTGTTCGGCCAGGTGGTTGAGCAGGTATTCGTCGGCGGCATCGAACGCTTGCAGCGGTTCGTTCTGCTGTTCTGGCTGACGGATCAGGTCGAGTTGGGCGAAGGGTGTTTCGAGCAGGGGCATGAGGCGGGGCTCTGGGTAGTCAACGGGTGTGGTGTCCCACGGCCGGAGGCGTTGTAGCTGGCGGGACCGGCCGAGTGCACGGCGTCGTGAAGTTATATACGACATCACTCAGGGGGCCGCAAATGGTACGTTTTTTTCGGCTGGATTACCCGTGGGTTTTCTTCGTACTGAATGGATTCAGATAGCGCCGACCCTCACAGCCTTTATCACGGCTGCAATCTTGTTGTTCACCCCAAATTTATGGATGCAGCTTTGCACATGATAATTGATGGTGCGTTCACTGATGCTCAGGATTTTGGAACATTCATAGGCCGTCTTGCCGTCGGCCGACAATTTCATGATTTCGATTTCACGCGTCGACAACCGGGGTGTGCATGCAATCGCCAGGCGGTGATCCAGCTTTTTTGCCACGAGCCCATGCAAATGGCGGTTGATTAAAATGGCGTAGGCCAGATGTGCATACCATTCATCGGCAGTGATCGGGCTGTTGCTTCTGGCCAGGCTAAACATGCTGCGCAAACCGCTGTCGTCATGAATCGATTGTGACCAACCATACTGCAAGCCTTGTTGTTTTTGCGCCTGCCTCAGCTGAGGGACCTTTGAGAAGAGCTCATCCTCCCAAAGAATTGGCAACTCTGAATGATTGCAATGAGCCAGTATTGGGTCTGTGTCACCTAATTGGTCATGTTCATATGCCGTGTTCCAATCGACGGGGTAATTGTTAAAACTTACCGTGTCATGATTAAGCAAAACTGCGGGGGATGTAATTGAAAAAGCACAGAAATTGAAGCCAAGATCCTGAGCCAGTATGAGCGAAGTCTCATAGGCGGGCTTAACTTCCTTGGCTTCAAGTATCTGTTTTAGCTGTGACTCCTTCCACATCTTCATTGCAGCAACTCCATGCGGCTATCTTGGGGGTGCAAATTGGATCCAGGATCCAACACGCCCAGAGTGTAGGAGTAATCCTACAAATGTGCTGCAATTTTTTTGCTCTTTAACATTATCGAAAGTGCATATCTGGTTCTTAGCTGCTCAGGCTCATGAAACTCTTTTCGCGGGGCGTATATCATTCTATGCATTGTTTTTTGTACAAGTTTTAGTCATGTCATCGACAATATAAAAGCAGCTGTACAACTAACGATGGATCTAATACCAAAGACACTACAAATCGTCGGTGTTTACATCGCCTGCTTTGCGCGACACTGGTGATATCAGTTCAATGGAGCGTCCCATGACCGCCAGTGCCGAAAAATACACTCGCCAAACCTTGCTCGACGTCCAGCCGTTGACCCCAAACCTGTTTACGCTGCGAGCCACGAGAGATCCGGGCTTTCGCTTCAGGGCCGGGCAGTTCGCCCGGCTAGGTGTCACCAAGGCCGATGGCACTACGGTCTGGCGAGCCTATTCAATGGTGTCGTCACCCCATGACGAATTTCTCGAGTTCTTCTCCATCGTGGTGCCAGGCGGTGAGTTCACCAGCGAGCTGAGTCGACTGAAGGTGGGTGATACGTTGCTGGTGGACCGCCAGGCCTTTGGTTATTTGACCCCGGACCGCTTTGTCGATGGACGTGACCTCTGGTTGTTATCCACAGGCACCGGCATTGCCCCGTTCCTGTCGATCCTGCAGGACTTCGAAGTGTGGGAGAAATACGAACGCATTATCCTCGTCTACAGCGTGCGTGAGGCCCGGGAATTGGCGTATCAGGCGTTGATCGCCGAGTTGGGACAGCGCGATTATCTGGCCGAAAACGCTCACAAATTGCAGTTCATCGCCACCGTCACTCGCGAACAACACCCAGGCGCCCTGAACGGACGAATCACCACGCTGATTGAAAATGGCGAACTGGAGCGGGCAGCAGGCGTGGCGCTGACGCCCGAGCATTCGCGGGTCATGCTCTGCGGTAATCCGCAGATGATTGATGACACGCGCAAGCTGCTCAAGCAGCGGGACATGCACCTGAGCCTCAGCCGACGCCCAGGCCAGGTGGCGGTGGAAAACTTCTGGTAAAAAAACGGCGCCTCAAGGGCGCCGTTTCTGTTTGCAACCCGCCTTCAAGGCCGATCGTTCTGGGCCTTGAGCAGATCGCGGATCTCGCTCAACAACTCTTCTTCCTTGGTCGGAACCGGCGGCAGCGTCGGGGCCGCCGCCTCTTCGCGCTTCAGTTGGTTGATCGCTTTGATCCCCATGAAAATCGCGAACGCGACGATGATGAAGTCAATCATGCTCTGGATGAATTTGCCGTAGGCCAGCACCACGGCCGGGGCATTGCCTTCGGCAGCCTTGAGCGTAATGGCCAGATCACTGAAGTCCACACCGCCGATCAGCAAGCCAATGGGCGGCATGACCACGTCGCCGACAAACGACGTCACGATCTTGCCGAAGGCGGCGCCGATGATGATACCGACGGCCATGTCGATCACATTACCTTTGACCGCGAAGGCCTTGAACTCACTTATCACGCCCATAGGTTATTCCTTGTTACAGATGAGGTTGGTGAACGCAGTGTAATTCAGCAAAACGGCTCTTGCTCGAAACACCTCATTACAATGCTCGTGACTATCGACCTGTCTGCCGGCAATTAGTTTGCAAAGTGCCAGCAATCGCGCGCGAAATACGCGCTAACTGACTGATTAGCGACATAAATATCTGAATCATCACGTTGCGTTTTTTCTATTTAAGTTTTGCCGGTTCGGCCTCTAGCCTCGGTTCAGCGCACTGGGAGTGCGCCTTGAAAACAGAGGAACCTGATATGACTTCTACACTTGGCCTTGGGGCTTTTCCCCATTGGCGTACGCTTGGCGTTTTAACCGCCAGCCTGCTGTCCTTCTCCGTCCATGCTGCCAACTTGACCCGTGATAATGGCGCTGCCGTGGGCGATAACCAGAACTCACAAACGGCAGGTGCCACAGGCCCGGTGTTGTTGCAGGACGTGCAACTGATCCAGAAGCTGCAGCGCTTTGACCGTGAACGCATTCCTGAACGTGTGGTGCATGCTCGTGGCACTGGCGCCCACGGCACCTTCACCGTGACCAATGACCTGAGCGACCTGACCAAGGCGAAAGTGTTTGCTGGCGGTCAGAGCACACCGGTGTTCGTGCGTTTCTCCGCCGTCGTTCATGGCAACCATTCGCCGGAAACCCTGCGCGACCCTCGTGGTTTCGCTACCAAGTTCTACACCGCCGACGGCAACTGGGACCTAGTGGGAAACAATTTCCCGACTTTCTTCATCCGTGATGCGATCAAGTTTCCAGACATGGTCCACGCGTTCAAACCCGACCCGCGCACCAACCTCGACGATGATTCGCGGCGATTTGATTTCTTCTCCCATGTCCCTGAAGCCACTCGCACCCTGACCGAGTTGTATTCCAACTCGGGTACACCGGCCAGTTATCGGGAGATGGATGGAAACGGTGTGCATGCGTACAAGTTAGTTAATGCCAAAGGCGATGTGCATTACGTGAAGTTTCACTGGAAGAGTTTGCAGGGGATTAATAATCTCGATCCTGAGTTGGTGTCGAAAGTTCAAGGAAAAGATTACAGCCGTATGACCAATGATTTGGTTGCTCATATTAACAAGGGTGACTTTCCGAAATGGGACTTGTACGTTCAGGTTGTGAGCTCTCAAGATTTGTACAAGTTTGATTTCGATCCATTGGATGCGACGAAGATCTGGCCTGGAGTTCCTGAACGAAAAGTTGGACAAATGATCCTGGATCGTAATCCTTCGAATGTCTTCCAGGAAACCGAACAAGTGGCGATGGCTCCGGCCAATCTGGTTCCCGGTATCGAACCTTCGGAAGATCGCTTATTGCAAGGGCGAGTGTTCTCCTATGCCGATACTCAACTCTATCGCCTGGGTGCCAATGCACTTCAGTTGCCGATCAATGCGCCAAAAGTTGCCGTGAATAACGGCAATCAGGACGGTGCGATGAACATCGGTCACAGCACCACAGGCGTGAACTATCAGCCAAGCCGTTTGATGCCCCGCGACGAGCCGCAAACCGCGCGTTACAGCCCATCGGCGCTGACGGGCAGCACCCAGCAGGCGAAGATCCCGCGCGAGCAAAACTTCAAGCAGGCCGGTGATCTGTATCGCTCCTTCAGTAAAAAGGAGCGGAACGACCTTATCGAGAGTTTTGGCGGTTCGCTCGCGACAACCGATGACGAGAGCAAGCACATCATTCTGTCGTTCCTGTACAAAGCCGACCCGGAATACGGGACCGGCGTGACCAAGGTGGCCAAGGGTGACTTGAGCCGGGTCAAGGCGCTGGCGGCCAACCTGGTCGACTGACGGCGTTTGCCTGAAATGCGGGACCTCCGATGAGGTCCCGTCGGGCCAAGGAGTTTGCGATGCGTATTTATCTGTTTGTGTGGCTGGCGTTGCTCTCGACCAGTGCCTTTTCCACCACACCCGACGACTCTGCGGCGCTGTCTGCTCAACTGCAGGATTACTACTTCGACGCCGCCCGCCGTGGCGATGTGCCCATGCTCGACACGTTCATTGAGGCTGGCTACTCACTCGATACCCGCGACAGCAAGGGCTACACCGCGCTGATCCTGGCGGCCTATCACGGCCAGACCGCCGCAGTAGAGCGTTTGCTCGCCGCCGGCGCGGATGCCTGTGCTCAGGACCAGCGAGGCAACACGGCATTGATGGGGGCGATTTTCAAAGGGGAAGTACAGATTGCCCGGACTTTACTATTGGCCAATTGCAGCCCCGACCAACGCAACGGCGCGGGGCAAACGGCTGCGATGTACGCCGGATTGTTCAAGCGTGCCGAACTGCTCGACGCACTCAAGGCCAAAGGTGCGGACCTGGAGGCCGAAGATCCATTGGGCAACAGTGCCACGCGTCTGGCCAGCGGCGAAATCCGTATCGCCGCGCCGCGCTGATCGGCGTCAGCTGAGCTATCATCGCGGTTTTTGCCGGGAGTTCAGATGGCCAAGGCCAAGCGCATGTACGGCTGCACCGAGTGTGGCTCAACCTTCCCCAAGTGGGCCGGCCAGTGCGGCGAGTGCGGGGCCTGGAACACGCTGACCGAAACCATGGTGGAAAGCGGTGGTGCCGCCGCCCCGAGCGGTCGCACCGGCTGGACTGGCCAACAGGCCCAGATCAAGACCCTGGCCGAAGTCAGTGTCGAGGAAATCCCGCGCTTTTCCACAGCCTCCAGTGAACTCGATCGAGTGTTGGGTGGGGGCTTGGTCGACGGTTCGGTGGTGCTGATCGGCGGTGACCCGGGCATCGGTAAATCGACCATCCTGTTGCAAACCTTGTGCAACCTCGCCAAGAGCATGCCGGCGCTGTACGTCACCGGCGAAGAATCGCAGCAACAAGTGGCCATGCGCGCCCGCCGGCTGGGCTTGCCGCAGGACCAACTGCGAGTGATGACCGAAACCTGCATCGAAACCATCATCGCCACGGCCCGGGTGGAAAAACCCAAGGTCATGGTGATCGACTCGATCCAGACGATCTTCACCGAACAACTGCAATCGGCCCCGGGTGGCGTCTCCCAGGTTCGCGAGAGTGCGGCCTTGCTGGTGCGGTATGCCAAGCAGAGTGGCACCGCGATTTTCCTCGTTGGTCACGTAACCAAGGAAGGCGCCCTGGCCGGTCCCCGTGTGCTGGAGCACATGGTTGATACCGTGCTGTATTTCGAAGGCGAATCCGATGGGCGTTTGCGTTTGCTGCGAGCGGTCAAAAACCGTTTCGGCGCGGTCAACGAATTGGGTGTGTTCGGCATGACGGACAAGGGTCTGAAAGAAGTCTCTAACCCGTCGGCGATTTTTCTCACACGCGCTCAGGAGGAAGTCCCTGGCAGTGTGGTCATGGCGACGTGGGAAGGGACGCGGCCCATGCTGGTGGAAGTCCAGGCCCTGGTGGATGACAGCCATTTGGCCAACCCGCGCCGGGTCACGCTGGGGCTGGATCAGAATCGCCTGGCGATGTTGCTGGCGGTTCTGCACCGTCATGGCGGCATTCCGACCCACGATCAGGACGTGTTTCTCAACGTGGTCGGTGGTGTGAAGGTGTTGGAGACCGCGTCTGATCTGGCCTTGATGGCGGCGGTCATGTCCAGTTTGCGCAACCGGCCATTGCCACATGATCTGCTGGTGTTTGGCGAAGTCGGCCTGTCCGGCGAAGTGCGCCCGGTGCCAAGCGGTCAGGAACGCCTGAAAGAAGCCGCCAAGCACGGCTTCAAGCGCGCCATCGTGCCCAAGGGCAATGCGCCGAAAGAGGCGCCGCCGGGTTTGCAGATTATTGCCGTTACCCGTCTGGAGCAGGCCCTCGACGCACTGTTCGAGTAACCATAGATGTAGGAGCCGGGCTTGCCCGCGATAGCGACTTGTCATTCAACGATGATGTTGAAAGTGAAGTCGCTATCGCGGGCAAGCCCGGCTCCTACATTAGTGGATTTGTCGTGGGTTCAAACTTCGAACAGGGCGCCCAGCTCGCGTTCCAGCTCTTGCGGATCCCCCAGATTGAATTCGATCAACCGCCGTAGGCGTTGAATCGATTCCAGGCTGATGTGTTTGCAGACGAAGCCGAGCTGGCCATGGTCATCGTGGGTCAGTAGTACATCCATCTTGATCGCGACTTCAGGCGTCAGATGAACATCAACGCAAAAGTGATGCTCCCGATTGCCCAGCCACGGCTCGGGCTTCTCGACCAACAGCCCCTTGAGCGACAGATCAATCAACTTCACCTGCCAGATGTATTCGGCCTGGCGCAGTTCGGTTTGGGCGTCGAACGCGATACGTTTGAAGCGACGGCGGTCGGCTGCGTGTTCGCTCATGGCGCAATCCTCGGAAAGGTACGCTGACTATAGACCTGCATTGTTAAAGCCTGCCAGCGCGGGCAGGCGTCTAGACCAATGTCGGGGTATGGCCTTTGCCGTCAGGGGAGCTAAACTCGGGGTGGCTGTCTTTCTTGTCCACTCTGGCTGGAATCATAAAATGAAAAATAATAATAGCCTGCTACGCCATTTACCCTGGCTGCTGCTGGCAATCGTCGGTGCGTGCGCCCTTGGTGTGGTGGCATTGCGCCGAGGTGAGGCGATCAACGCCCTGTGGATTGTAGTCGCTGCCGTGGCCATTTATCTGGTTGCGTATCGCTACTACAGTCTGTTCATCGCCACCAATGTGATGCAACTCGACCCGCGACGGGCCACCCCCGCCGTACTCAATAATGACGGTCTGGACTACGTTCCGACCAACAAGCACATCCTCTTCGGTCACCACTTCGCGGCCATTGCTGGCGCGGGGCCGCTGGTCGGGCCGGTGTTGGCGGCGCAGATGGGGTATCTGCCCGGCACATTGTGGCTGATTGCCGGCGTGGTGCTGGCCGGTGCGGTTCAGGACTTCATGGTGTTGTTCATGTCGACCCGCCGCAATGGCCGGTCCCTGGGCGACATGGTCCGCGAAGAAATGGGCCGTATCCCCGGCACTATCGCGCTGTTTGGCTGCTTTCTGATCATGATCATCATCCTCGCGGTGCTGGCGCTGATCGTGGTGAAAGCCCTGGCCGAAAGCCCGTGGGGCATTTTCACGGTGATGGCGACCATCCCGATTGCGATGTTCATGGGCATCTACATGCGCTACATCCGTCCGGGTCGCATTGGCGAAATCTCCGTGGTCGGCGTGGCGTTGCTGCTCGGTTCGATCTGGCTCGGTGGGCAGATTGCCGCTGATCCGGTCTGGGCCAAGGCGTTCAGTTTCACCGGGATCCAGATCACCTGGATGCTGGTCGGCTACGGTTTTGTCGCGGCGGTACTGCCGGTGTGGCTGATCCTGGCACCCCGTGACTACCTGTCGACGTTCCTGAAAATCGGCACCATCGTGGCCTTGGCGATCGGCATTCTAGTGACCATGCCCGAGCTGAAAATGCCCGCGCTGACCCAGTTCATCGACGGCACCGGTCCGGTGTGGAAGGGTGGTCTGTTCCCGTTCCTGTTCATCACCATCGCCTGTGGCGCGGTCTCGGGTTTCCACGCGCTGATCTCTTCCGGCACCACGCCGAAGCTGCTGGATAACGAAGTCAATTCCCGTTACATCGGTTACGGCGCGATGTTGATGGAATCCTTCGTGGCCATCATGGCCATGGTTGCCGCCTCGGTGATCGAGCCGGGCGTGTACTTCGCGATGAACAGCCCGGCTGCCGTAGTTGGTGGTGACATCGTAGCGGTCGCGCAAACCGTCAGCAGCTGGGGCTTTGCGATTACCCCGGAAGCCCTGCAAGCGGTGGCCCATGACATTGGTGAAACCACTATCCTGGCCCGTGCCGGTGGCGCACCGACCCTGGCGGTGGGGATCGCGCAGATCCTGCACAGTGTCCTGCCGGGTGAAAACACCATGGCGTTCTGGTACCACTTCGCGATCCTGTTCGAAGCGCTGTTCATCCTGACGGCGGTCGATGCCGGTACCCGTGCCGGTCGCTTCATGCTCCAGGATTTGCTCGGCTCCTTCGTGCCGGCCTTGCGCCGTACCGAGTCCTGGACCGCCAACCTGATCGCCACCGGCGGTTGTGTGGCGATGTGGGGCTGGTTGCTCTACCAAGGCGTGATCGACCCGTTGGGCGGGATCAACACCTTGTGGCCGCTGTTCGGTATCTCCAACCAGATGCTGGCTGGTATCGCGCTGATGCTGGCAACCGTTGTGCTGATCAAAATGAAACGCCAACGCTATATCTGGGTGACCATGCTGCCGGCCGTCTGGCTGCTGATCTGCACCGTGACGGCGGGTTTCATCAAGCTGTTCGACGCTAATCCGGCCATCGGCTTCCTGTCGCTGGCGAAGAAATACAGCGATGCGCTGGCCAATGGTCAGCTCCTTGCCCCGGCCAAGGACATCACGCAGATGCAGCACGTGATCTTCAATGCCTACACCAACGCAACGCTGACAGCGCTGTTCCTGTTCGTGGTCTTCAGTATCCTGTTCTACGCACTCAAGGTCGGCATTGCCGCCTGGGGTACCAAAGAGCGTACGGATAAAGAAGCGCCATTCCAGGCCCTGCCGGACGCGTAATCGAGGATTGCAAGCATGTTCAATGACCTGAGTCGCCTCGGTAAATACCTCGGTCAGGCCGCGCGCCTGATGGTCGGCATGCCCGACTACGACAACTACGTCGAGCATATGCAAACCAAACACCCGGACAAACCGGTGATGAGCTACGAGATGTTCTTCCGCGAACGCCAGGAAGCTCGTTACGGTGGCAAGGGTGGGCCGAAGTGCTGTTGATCCGGTTGTCGGCTTAACAGCAATACCTGTGGGAGCGAGCTTGCTCGCGATGGCGGAATTTCAATCAACAGTGATGTTGAATGTTAAGCCGCTATCGCGAGCAAGCTCGCTCCCACAGTTGTTTTGTGTTGATACTTTAATTTTGTGAGTCAGGAGATCCAGTTTGTCCTCTCCCATCCCGGTAACAATCCTCAGCGGCTTCCTCGGCGCTGGCAAGACCACGCTGTTGCGCCACCTGCTCAAAGCCGAGCACGGGCTGAAAATCGCCGTGATCGAAAACGAATTCAGTGATGCCGGTATCGACACCCAACTGTTGGGCGACGAGCCGGTACAAGTCATGACGCTGTCCAACGGCTGTGTCTGCTGCACCATCCACACCGACCTCACCAAAGCGCTGTACCTGTTGCTCGAACGCCTGGACAGCGGCGACATCGCCTTCGACCGTCTGGTGATCGAATGCACCGGGCTGGCCGATCCGGCGCCGGTGGCGCAAACCTTCTTCATCGATGAAGAGCTGCGCGAGCGCTACATCCTCGACGGCATCATCACCCTGGTGGACGCGGCGCACGCCGAGACTCACCTGACCCAAACCATCGCCCAGGCGCAAATCGGTTTCGCCGACCGCTTGCTGGTGAGCAAACGCGATCTGGTGGACGAGCCGACGTTCACCGCATTGAGTGAGCGTCTGACCCGCATCAACCGGCGTGCACCGATCCGCGTGGTCGATCACGGCCAGATCGACCTGGCCGAATTGCTCGACGTGCGTGGTTTTAACCTGAATGCCGACCTCGGCGGTGGCGTGAGTTTGCGTCCGGTGAGCAAAGCGCCGTCCATCGACCGCATCTCCAGCCTGGTGCTGCGCACCGACCAGCCACTGGATATCGACAAACTCAGCGAGTTCATGAATGAGCTGCTGGAGGATCACGGCAAGCAGTTGCTGCGCTACAAAGGCGTGTTGAACATTGCTGGCGAGCCGCGACGCATGGTGTTCCAGGGTGTCCTGAAGTTGTACGGATTCGACTGGGACACGGAATGGGCAGAGGGCGAGGCGCGGGAAAGCGTGATCGTGTTTATTGCCGATGATTTGCCGGAAGAGAAGATTCGTGAGGGATTTGCGCGGGTGGCGGCGCAGCCCTGATATTTTCGGTGGCTGAAAGAGCCTCTTCGCGAGCAGGCTCACTTCTACAGGGGAATGCATTCCAATTGTAGGCGTGAGCCTGCTCGCGATGGCGATTTACCCGGCAACACGATTCTGGCTGAGTGTCGGCCCAGAGCTCAGCAACACCGCTCCCAAATGATCCAGATGCTGATTCAGCAAGGCGACCGCCATCTCCTCATCGCCACGCTCCACCGCCGTCAAAACCCGCTGATGCACCTGCCAATCGCAATAACCCTCCAGCCAGCCATCAAACTGCGCAACGGCCAACGCAGTCAGCGGCACCAGACTGTCCAGAAAATGCGCCAAAGGAGCATTCCCCGCCATTTTCGCCAGTTGTAAATGAAACTCCCCCGACAACCGAATCGCCGAACCACGCTGGGTACTTTCGCGCTCGCTGTCGATCAACGCTCCCAGGCGTTTTAACGCGTGCGGGCACGGGTGCTGACAGGCCAACCGCACCAGCGTGATCTCGGCCAGCCGCCGTGCATGCAGCGTTTGCCGGACCTGCTCGACATTGAGCGCAGCGACACGGGGCCGATGATTTGCCCGAAGGACGATGATCTGCTGATGAGCCAATCGCGTCAGTACACCCCGGATATCACCGCGTCGAGCGTTGAACACCTGCGCCAGGCTTTCTTCGGTAAAACGACTGCCCGCATCAAGGCGCTGTTCGAGAATCGCATCGAAAACCCGTGAATACAGATTCTCCTCCCGGTTGGGAAAGGGCAGGGCAACAAGCGTCTGCGGTGAAGCGAAGCTGTTCATGGCCGGTCTCCGGTTCCAATGGTTTTAACTGCCGAGGTTGTCTTCCGGTATGTTCAATTCGATGCCCATTCGCCGTCCTTCGCGAAGGATGTGCCGACGCATTTCGGCACTGGCCTGGGCGCTGTTCTTGCTACGGATGGCGCGCACCACGGCTTCGTTTTCTTCCAAGCGCTCGGCCAGGTGTTCCGGCGAGTTGCGCAGCACTTGCGCGCTTTGCTTGAGTGCATTACTGGTCTGCTGCACCACGCTCTGGAAAATCGGATTGGACGTCAGCGTGAACAATTCTTCGTGGAAGGCGATGTAGGCGTTGACCCCGGCCTCGGCGTCGTTGGCTTCCAGCGCTTCGCGCATGTCCATCAGGGTCAGGCGCAGTTGCCCGACTTCCTTGCTGCTGATCGACTGCGCCACCAGACCGACGATGAACGGCTCAAGGGTGTAGCGCAGCTGCAGCACGTCTTCCAGGCTCGCGCCGGCCACTGCGCTGTCGTGGCTTTGGCTGTCGCCGAGGTGGGCGTCGAGCACCACCACGCCTTTGCCCGGCATCGAGCGCACCAGGCCGAGGGTTTCCAGCACGATCACGGCTTCGCGCAGGCTCGGACGGCTGATGCCCAGTTGCTCGGCCAGTTCACGCTGGCCCGGCAACATCTCGCCGGAGCGCCACTGGCCACGGGCCAGTGCGGCCCGAAGTTTTTCTACGACTGAATTGACGACCGTTGAAGTGGTAATCACGGTTTGCTCCATGGATAAAGGCAGGGGAGCCCGCCGTCTGGCAGGCTCCCACTTGATTCAAAATTCCTGCTGGTGCGCCGGCGCGACCGGTTTTCTCGGCTGGAAGGTATAACCCACCTGACCGGAAAGCACCTTGTTCGCGCGCTGGATGTCTATGTCTTTCTCCCAGCGGGCGATGGCCACGGTGGCAACGCAGTTGCCGATCAGGTTGGTCAGCGCCCGGCCGATGCCCATGAACCAGTCCACCGCGAGCACCAACACCAGGCCAACCACCGGAATCGCCGGGATCGCCGTCAGGGTGGCCGCGAGAATCACCAGCGCCGAGCCGGGAATACCGTGGGCGCCTTTGGAAGTGATCAGCGACACCAGCAAAATGGTCAGCAAGTCGGTCATGGCCAGCGGCGTACCGGTGGCGTTGGCGATGAACACGATGGCGAGGGTCAGGTAAATCGAGAAACCGTCGAGGTTGAACGAGTAACCGGTCGGAATCACCAGCCCGACCGTCGAGCTGCCGATGCCCAGATGCTCAAGCTTGCGCATGATTTGCGGCAACACGGCGTCTGACGAAGCGGTGCCCATGACGATCAGCAGTTCTTCGCGCAGGTACTTGAGCAGCGGCCACATACGCAGGCCGGACAGGCGCATCACCAGGCCGAGGATCAGCGACACAAAAGCGGCGCACGTCAGGTAAAACAGGCCGACCAGGCTGCCCAGATGCTGCAGCGAATCCAGGCCGTATTTGCTGGTGGTGAAGGCTATGGCGCCGAACACGCCGATCGGCGCCAGGCGCACGATCATGCCCATGATGCGGAAAATGACGTGGCTCAGTTCATTGATCAGTCGGGAGATGCCCGAGGCCGCTTCGCCCACCAGGTTCAACGCGCTGCCGAACAGCACCGAAAACAGCAGCACCTGCAGGATGTTGTTGTCGGCGAAGGCGCCAATCACCGAGGTCGGGATCAGGTCCATCAGGAATTGCGTGGTGGTGTGCATGTGCTGGCCGCGCTGGGCGATGTCACCCATGTCGGCAGCAGAGAGCTGATCCAGATGAATGTTCGCGCCACTGCCGATGCCGGTGCTGAAGGCGAAGACCAGGCCGATCACCAAGGCGATGGTGGTCAACACTTCAAAGTAAATCACCGACTTGAGGCCAATGCGCCCGACCTTCTTCAGATCGCCGGCACCGCTGATGCCGCTGACCACCACGCAAAACACGATCAGGCCAATGAGCATCTTGATCAGCTTGATGAAGCCGTCGCCGAGGGGTTTGAGCTGGGCGGAGTATTCGGGAAGGGTCAGCCCGCAGACGATGCCGAGCACCAGTCCGAGAACCACTTGAAGGAAGATTGAACGCGAGCACCATCTGAGCATGGGAGGAATCCTGGTCGGTGTCCTGGCTGCCGTGCGCGAGGCGCATCAGATTCAGGACTTAATTATTGTGGTCTTACCGGTATGTCCAGTGCAGGCGCAGTCTAGACGCAGGTTTTAGGTGGTCGCAAGCAGAAATTGCATCATCGGCATGACCGGTCTTACCAGTTGCGCGGAATGCCCCGATCTTGAGCCTTTTCGACCCTCGAAAAAATCACAGGTGAAAAAAAACCGGCCATCACTGGCCGGTTTTTCATGTTGCTGGTCTAGCGGTGCAATTAAGCGCCGTACACCGGCAGTTTCTTGCAGATGGCCTTGACCTTCTCACGAACGGAGTCGATCACCGCTTCGTTGTTCAGGTCAGCCAGGATGTCGCAGATCCAGCCAGCCAGTTCCTTGCACTCGGCTTCCTTGAAGCCGCGAGTGGTTACCGCCGGAGTGCCGAAGCGCAGGCCGGAGGTGACGAACGGGGAGCGAGGGTCGTTTGGCACGGAGTTCTTGTTCACGGTGATGAACGCCTTGCCCAAAGCGGCGTCAGCGTCTTTACCGGAGATTTCCTGCTTGATCAGCGACAGCAGGAACAGGTGGTTCTCGGTACCGCCGGAAACCACGTCGAACCCGCGCTCGATGAATACGCCGGCCATGGCCTTGGCGTTTTTCACCACTTGTTGCTGGTAGGTCTTGAACTCAGGCTGCAGCGCTTCCTTGAAGCAGATCGCTTTAGCGGCGATCACGTGCTCCAGCGGGCCACCCTGGGCGCCCGGGAATACCGCGGAGTTCAGCTTCTTCTCGATGTCGGCGTTGGCGCGAGCCAGGATCAGGCCGCCACGTGGACCGCGCAGGGTCTTGTGCGTGGTGGTGGTCACGACGTCAGCGAATGGCACCGGGTTCGGGTAGACGCCAGCGGCGACCAGACCGGCCACGTGGGCCATGTCGACGAACAGGTAAGCACCGACTTTGTCAGCGATTTCGCGGAAGCGTGGGAAGTCAAGAATCTGCGAGTAGGCAGAGAAACCGGCCACGATCATTTTCGGCTTGTGCTCAACCGCCAGACGCTCGACTTCGTCGTAGTCGATCAGGCCGTTGGCGTCGATGCCGTACTGGATGGCGTTGTACAGTTTGCCGGAGGATGAAACGCTGGCACCGTGGGTCAGGTGACCACCGTGGGCCAGGCTCATGCCCAGGATGGTGTCGCCAGCCGACAGCAGGGCCAGGTAAACGGCGCTGTTGGCTTGGGAACCGGCGTGCGGTTGAACGTTGGCGTAATCGGCGCCGAACAGTTCCTTGGCTCGATCAATTGCAAGCTGCTCGACGACGTCGACGAACTCGCAACCACCGTAGTAGCGCTTGCCCGGGTAGCCTTCGGCGTACTTGTTGGTCAGTACCGAGCCTTGAGCCTCCATCACCGCTGGGCTGGTGTAGTTTTCCGAAGCGATCAGCTCGATGTGTTCTTCCTGGCGCTGAGCTTCTTGCTCCATGGCGGCAAAAAGATCGGCGTCGTACTTGGCAATAGTCAAATCACGGCTGAACATGGCGGTCCTCAAGGATCGGGGGCAGAAAAGGGGGGCATTCTAACCCAACCGCTTTTAGATGGCATATGAAAGGACATCATGTCGCAGACAAGTGGGCTTCATGACGGGATCAGCGGTGATCGTGCTGGCCTCATCGCTAGCAAGCTCGCTCCGACAGTGGATCTGCGGTGTTCACAAAGGGGGTGTACACCCCAAAACCCTGTGGGAGCGAACTTGCTCGCGATAGGGCCGGTCGCTGCCGCACAAAATCTCAGTCGAACATGAAGAGCGCATCATTGCTGAACTGCGCCTCAAACCGATTGGCCGGCATCGGTCGTCCGAACAGATACCCCTGAACCTCATCGCACCCATGCTCACGCAGGAATTCGAGTTGCTCATGGGTTTCCACGCCTTCGGCGATCACCGCCAGGTTCAGGCTGTGGGCCATGGCGATGATCGCTCGGGCAATCTGTGCATCCTGTTCGCCCGACGGCAGCCCATCGACGAAGGTGCGGTCGATTTTCAGCACATCGATCGGGAATTGCTTGAGGTAGTTGAGCGATGAATAACCGGTGCCGAAGTCGTCGACCGCAATGCTCAGGCCGAGGTTCTTCAGCCCGGCGAGTATCTGCATCGCTTCGCTGACTTCGCGCATCAGGATACTTTCGGTCAGTTCCAGCTCCAGGCACGCTGGCGGCAGGCCGGTTTCCCTGAGAATGGTGGCGATCCGCGTGCCCAGCTGGCCGTCGGAGAACTGCCGCGCCGAGATGTTCACCGACACCTTCGGCACACGGACCTTGGTCTGGTGCCAGGTCTTGAGCTGACGGCAGGCTTCGGCGATCACCCAGTCGCCGACATCCACCACCAGACCGAGCTCTTCGAGCACCGGAATGAAATCCCCCGGCGGCACCAGCCCGCGACGGGGGTGACGCCAGCGCAGCAAGGCTTCGGCACCGGTCAGGCGTTTACCATCGCCGCTGAACTGCGGTTGGTAATACAGCACGAATTCGTTCTGTTCCAACGCGTGGCGCAAGTCGCTTTCCAGCTCCAGACGTTCCAGGGCGCTGGCGTTCATGTCCGCCTGATAAAACTGGAAATTATTCTTGCCGCGTTCCTTGGCGTGGTACATCGCCGTGTCGGCGTTCTTCATCAGCTGACTGAGTTCGTTGCCGTCCTGCGGGCTCAGGGCGATGCCGATACTGGCCGTGACGAAGAACTCGCGCCCTTCGAGCACAAAGGGTTTTACCAGGCTGGCGAGAATCTGTTCTGCCACGTGGATCGCCCGGTTCAGCGCGACTTCACGGTTGACCTTCGGCTGCAGCAGCAAGGTGAATTCATCGCCGCCCATGCGTGCCACGGTGTCGTCATCGTCGACGCAGCCGAGCAGGCGCGTGGCCATTTCCTTGAGCATGCGGTCGCCGGCGGCGTGACCGAGGGAGTCGTTGATCGGTTTGAAACGGTCAAGGTCGAGGAACATCAGCACCACCCACGACTTCTGTCGTTCCGCCGATTGCAGCGCGGTGTGCAGGCGATCCTGGAACAGCGTGCGGTTGGGCAGGTGGGTCAGTGCGTCGTAGTAGGCGAGGCGGTGAATCCGCTGCTCACTGGCCTTGCGTTCGCTGATGTCGCTGAAGAAGCACACGTAACTGGCCAGGTCGCCTTCGTCATCGAGTACCGCCGTGATACCGACCCAGGCCGGGTAGTGTTCGCCGCTACGGCGCTTGAGCCAGACTTCACCTTCCCATGTGCTGTTTTGATGAAGTTGCTTGAGCACATAGCGCAGATGCGCTTCCTGCTGCTCGTCGACGGTCAGGATGTTCGGCAACTGGTCGAGCACCTGTTCCACGGCGTAACCACTGACGCGACTGAACGCTTCGTTGGCCTGAACGATGTAACCGGCCGGGTCGGTGATCAGGATCGCCGAGGTCGAGTGCTCAAATACCGTGGCCGCCATGCGCAGGTCTTTCTCGGCCCGGCGCTGCTGGCTGATGTCGCGACCGACACCGAGCACGCCTTCGAAGGCACCGTGTTCGTCCCAGACCAGCACCAGCCGCAGCTCGATGGGAATCTTGCGACCGTCGGCCCGCAGGCAATCGAACAGGAACAGTTGGGTCTGCACCTGGCTGCGCAACAGCGCCAGTTGCTCGGGTTTATCCAGCGCTTTGCTGACCCGGTCCATCAGGGTGAAGATGCCGGTCAGTTGTTGCGGGTTGGCGACGATCGATTGCCAACCGTTCTGGAAGATCCAGTCTGAGTCATAACCCAGCACGGCTTGCACCGAGGGGCTGACGTAGTTGAGCGACAGCTTGCTGTCGGTGGAGAAAATCACGTCGCTGATGCTTTCGGCGAGCATCCGGTAACGCTGCTCGCTGTCGCGCAACGATTCGCTGGCTTCGATCTGGTCGGTGATGTCCTTGGCCACGCCAATGATGCGCGTGACTTGATTGTGCTTGTCCCGTGCCAGGGCCTGTTCACGAATCTCGAATCGCCGCCATTTGCCGTCGCGATGACGGAAGCGCAGCTGGCACTGCATCAATTGACTGTAACCCGCCTGGCGCTGGGTCTGGCGGGAGCGGTGGTAGAAATCGGCGTCTTCGGGGTGCAGCAGGATTTCCCAGAAATACTCACCCATTTGATGCAGTTCGGTGCGGTCGTAACCCAGGGTCTGGCCCAGGTGGTGGTTACTGAAAATCATCCGCTGGCTGATCACATCCTGCACGTACAGGTGATCCGGCACGGTGCGCACCACATCGGACCAGAACCCTTCACGTTCCAGCAGCGACAGCTCGATCAGCTTGCGGCTGGTGATGTCGGTGATGCTCAGGATCACCGCTTTATAGTCGTCCTGATCGGCCGGCAGGCGCAGAACCAGCCACAAATGCTGATCACGCTCATTGGCGCCCTGCAATTTGATTTCCAGCTCCAGCTGGTTTTGCTGGTTGAGCACCGCTTCAAGCACTTGATTGCCGATGGCGGTGCCGTCCAGCGGATTGCCGTCGATCAGCAGGTTCCAGGCTTGATCGCAGGAATTGACGTTGAGCAGTTGCAGGGCAACCAGGTTGACCTCGGTGATGCGCAGCTCCTGCAGCAGTTGCCGTCGTTGTTCCGGATTATCAAGCCAGGCCTGCAATTGTTCGCTGCTGTTCAGCTGCGCCTTGTCGAAAACGTTCTTGAGCCCGGAAACATCGAGAACACAGAGGGCAACTCCCGTTCCTTCGAAAATGTCCTGATAACGTCGACGGCCTTCATGCACCTGGCGTTGACGCCGGCGCATGTTCAGCAACGCAATGAAGGGCAGTAACGAGAGCGCCAGGCCCAGCAGGCATTTGCCGATGAAGGCCGGCAGCAGGTCTTCGAGCACCCGCTGCCGATCGAACAACCCACGCAACTGCCAGTCGCTGCTGCTCAGGGGAACGGTCAGCACACTGCTGGCCAGTTCATCTGGCGTCAGCACGGTTGGCGTGCTTGACGGCAATGCATCATCGCGGCTGATGATCTGGCGATTGACGCGGTTCTCCACCAGCCACAGCGGGCGGATGCCGGCTTCGTTTTGTTTGGTCAGGGCCGAGAAAAAGGTCGGTGTCAGGCGTAAGGCCCAATAGCCTCGCGTGCTGCCGCTGGCCTGATGCAATAGTAGATGCACCATGGAGCCGTCATCGGCATTACTGAAATAGTGCGCCTGGGCGTGACTGCGCCGCACCAGTTCACTCAGGTAGTCGGCGTCCTGACTGTCAGTGGCACTGTCGCTGATAATCTTTCCGGAGGGACTGAGCAACGCCAGGCTGCGCAATTCGGGCAATGACTGCTGCAGCTTGCGCAGTAACGCCTGTTGTTCGTCGGCACTTTGCGGTTGCTCGACGATCGGTAGCAGGTTAAGGGCGATCTGGGCGTTGAGCGCCATGTTCAGGCTGATTTGCGCGGCCAGGTCGGCGGTGTAATCGATGGTGTATTGGCGCTGGTGTTTCTGGGTTTCGCGAAGTTGATCCAGCAACTGCCAGAACAGCAGCGCGAGCAGTAACAGGACGAGGGTGGCCAGTGCGCCTTTCAAGGTTCCGCGCAGGGGCGAGCCGGTCGCAGGACTGGGGGCGCTCACGGGAACTGGCGGGGTGGCATTAGGCAAACTGGAATCCTGCGGTTTGACTGGACTGGCGCGACGTGCACTATAAGCCTGACGCCCGAAGGGCGGCTAGCATGCCTTGAGTTGTGGCTAAGTGCCAGCCCCTGTCGGCTGGACTGCCTTCCGTCATTCAGGTAGCTTTGCCGGTTACGCGGGAGCGTTCCAGCTCCTAAACTCAGACTTTTTCAGCGCGCACGCATTGACCCCCATCAATCGAACGACGCGCACGGTCTGGCCGGGCTTCGCCTGCGCTGCAATCATTCATCTGTCACTGACCCAAGGTTCTCCATGGCTCAATACGTCTTCACCATGCATCGGCTGGGCAAAGTTGTTCCGCCGAAGCGGGAAATCCTGAAAAACATTTCTCTGTCGTTCTTCCCCGGCGCCAAGATCGGCGTACTCGGCCTCAACGGTTCGGGTAAGTCCACGCTGCTGAAAATCATGGCCGGCGTCGACACCGAGTTCGAGGGCGAAGCCCGTCCGATGCAGGAGCTGAACATCGGCTACCTGCCACAGGAACCGATCCTGGACCCGACCAAGACCGTGCGTGAAGTGGTCGAGGAAGCGGTCAGCGTGATCAAGAACGCCCAGGCGCGCCTGGACGAGGTCTACGCGGCTTACGCTGAAGAAGATGCCGACTTCGACAAACTGGCGGCAGAACAGGCCAAGCTCGAAGCTATCCTGCAAGCCAGCGACGGTCACAACCTGGATCGCCAACTGGAAGTCGCCGCCGATGCGCTGCGCCTGCCGGCGTGGGATGCCAAGGTCGAATTCCTGTCCGGTGGTGAAAAGCGTCGTGTGGCCCTGTGCCGCCTGCTGCTGTCCGCCCCCGACATGCTGCTGCTCGACGAACCGACCAACCACCTGGACGCCGATTCCGTCGCCTGGCTGGAGCACTTCCTGCACGACTTCCCGGGCACCGTGGTAGCGATCACGCACGACCGTTACTTCCTGGACAACGTTGCCGGCTGGATTCTGGAACTCGACCGCGGCGCCGGTATTCCGTACGAGGGCAACTATTCGGGTTGGCTCGAAGCCAAGTCCGATCGTCTGGCCGCTGAATCCAAGCAGCAATCGGCTCACGAAAAAGCCATGAAGGAAGAACTGGAGTGGGTGCGCAAAGGCGCCAAGGCCCGCCAGTCCAAATCCAAGGCTCGTCTGCAACGCTTCGAAGAAATGCAATCGCAGGAATTCCAGAAGCGCAGCGAAACCAACGAGATCTACATCCCGGCCGGTCCGCGCCTGGGCGACAAGGTCATCGAGTTCAAGAACGTCTCCAAGGGTTACGGCGATCGCGTGTTGATCGACAACCTGTCGTTCTCCATGCCTAAAGGCGCCATCGTGGGCGTGATCGGCGGTAACGGTGCCGGTAAATCGACCCTGTTCCGCATGCTGATGGGCAAGGAACAACCGGATTCGGGCAGCATCGAAGTCGGCGAAACCGTGCAACTGGCGTGTGTCGATCAGAGCCGCGAAGACCTGGACGGCAGCAAGACCGTGTTCCAGCAGATCTCCGACGGTTCGGACCAGATCCGCATCGGCAACTACGAGATCCCGTCGCGTACCTACGTCGGTCGCTTCAACTTCAAGGGCGGCGATCAGCAGAAGTTCGTCAAGGACCTGTCCGGCGGTGAGCGGGGTCGCTTGCACCTGGCCCTGACCCTGAAAGAGGGCGGCAACGTCCTGCTGCTCGACGAACCGTCCAACGACCTCGACGTTGAAACCCTGCGTTCCCTGGAAGAAGCCCTGCTGGACTTCCCGGGCGCCGCCATTGTGATCTCTCACGATCGGTGGTTCCTTGACCGTGTCGCGACCCACATCCTGGCGTACGAAGACGATTCGCAAGCGGTGTTCTTCGAAGGTAACTACACCGAATACGAAGCCGACCGCCGCAAGCGTCTCGGCGAAGCGGCTACCCAGCCGCATCGTGTACGGCACAAGAAACTGGCCTGATATCGGGTCGGTTGCATAAAAAACGGAGCCTCCGGGGCTCCGTTTTTTTATGGGCGTTCAGATAGACCCAGTCGCGAAGGCGGCCTGATGGTCACTCAATATCTATGCTCAACACCTCAATCACCAAATCCCCCACCGGCCGTTTCCAAACCACCTCATCCCCCACCCGCGCGCCCAACAACGCCCGCCCCAACGGCGAGCCCCAATTGATTAATCCGCTGGCGGCATCCGCCTGATCCTCACCCACCAACTGCACACGTTGTTCGCTGCCCTGTTCATCGGCAAAGGTCACCCAGGCGCCAATCTGTACCTTGTCGGTCGAGGAAGCAGTCACGACCAGTTGAGCGCTTTGCAGTCGCTGGTTGAAATACCGCCAGTCACGCTCAAGGTCGGCCTGGCGCTGTTTGTCGGCCAGTTCACCTTTCGCGCTCTGTTCATTGATCAGGTTTTGCACCTCGGCGACTTTCGCCTGCAACTGCGCAAGTCCTGTGGGTGTGACGTAATTGGGTTGTGTGCTGACCTGCCGTTCGACCGGCTGATCGGCTTGCTCGGCGGCGTTATCTTCGTTGACGAATGCCCGGCTCATGGTCTTCTCCCGTTATAGGGTTTGGGCCATGGTTGCAGGCCTTTAGTTTCGGCGGATGTCTGTAAGCGACTCATGGCGAGTGATAGGCACGTGCAGCGTCCTGGTCTTTCTGTTGCTGCCAGGCTTTGTCCCGGTCGTCCCAATGGTGGCTGCGATAGTCATCGCGGTTCTGGTTCTCGAGCATGGCCTGACACTGACGAAAGCCATCGCTCCAGCCTTCGGCGTACTGCTTGTCCTTGAGATAACGCGGAACGTTTTTGCGAAATTCGCCACTGATCGCCCCGGCGGCTTGCCGTCCACTGCTGCAACCGTCATCGAAGCCGTCGGCGAAAGCCGGTGGATAACCTTTGGAGATCAACTCTTCGTGGGTTGTCTGGCAACCTGCGATCAATATCAACACACCTATGACTGCAACGCAGCGCCACATCTCAAACTCCCGGGCCGTGCAACGGCCTATAAGGGAAGTCTAGAAGTGGATTCGTGAGGCGTGTGTGAAAGGCCTGTGATGAATCTGTCGGATAACGCCAATCCCCGTGTAGGAGTGAGCCTGCTCGCGATAGCGGTGTGACAGTCGACATCAATGCTGAATGACAGTCCTCTATCGCGAGCAGGCTCACGCCTACAGGGGGGGGCGGTGGATTTTAGTCAGTAGTGATACCACTTTACTTCAAGCATCACTTCGTTCTCGGGTGTGGCGAGGTGGCTGAAGTCGCGCTGGGCGCTCAGGCGCAGGCCGAGGTTGCGCGACAGTTCCCACTGCTGATTCAGGCTGATGTTGCGGCGCACTTCGCCATTGGTGAAGAAATCGCCCCTGGTCTCCAGGCTGAAGTTGCCCAGTGGGTTTTTCCACAGTACGCCAGTGTTGAAGCCCGCCGCGGGGGCGATGAATTCGGCGAAGTCATTGTTGTGTTCGATGCGCACCGTGCCCAGTGCAAAACCGAGCATGTCCTCGCCCAATTGCCAGGTACCGCCGCCACCGCCATTGACGTGGCTGACCAGGGTTTCGTCGTCATGCTTGCCCGGCACCCGCTCCAGGCCGCCCGTTACCTGCCACGACAGCGGCTGCAGCAGCTCGTTGCGCGGGGTCAGGGAGCGAATTGTCGCCAGATCCAGCTGCTGAAACTGCCAGTGATTGCCTTCGTACTGGCGCAGTTTCATTTGCAGGATTTCAATCTGGGCGCCGAGCGGGAAGCTCTCGGCGTTGTCGTTGAGATCGTGATAGGCCATGCGCAAGCCGTATTCGCCAAACGCCTTGTCACCGCGGGTGCCGATGCCGGCCTGCCAGGTACGCGATTCATGGCCATCCTCGGGCAGGCCGGGTTGTGGGATATCCAGTTCCGGCGCCGGGTTCTGGTTGATCGCCCGCAGCAGTTCGAAACTGCGCTGAGCCCGCGCCGGGTCGCGCTCCTGACCATTGGCGCGGTAGCGTTCAAGACGATAGGCCGCATCGATGATCAGCGCCTGGCGAGCCTTGGGTTGCGCCTTGAACGCGGGCGCCTGCAACTGTTTCTGATCGGCGCTGACTTTGAGCACCCATTGCTGTTCTTCAGGGTTCAGCGGTTCGGCACGACTTAACAACTCACGTTCGCGGGACGGGCGGTATTGAATGGATTCCACCAGACCGGCCTCTTTCACGGCTTTGACGGTGTCGGTCGGAATCGCAGTCAGCGGGAATTGCTCGGTCAGGCGCAGGCTCGGCCGTGCCACTTGCAGCAATTCCAGCAGGCGGTAGGAGCAGTTTTCGTCGAAGAAAAAATAGTCGAACTTGATCTGTTTCAGCTCCCAGACATGCTCGACCATGCGTGCGGTTTCTTCCTGGGTCAGGTTCAGCCGGTATTCCCACAAGTCACGGTTCTCGAGGCTGCGGTATTCCGAGAGTTTTTCCTGATAGGGCACCAGCGCGAACAGCCCCGGATAACCGCCCATCAAGCCTTTCCAGGCATAGAGGATGCTGTTGTCCGAACCTTCGATGTAGGCGCCGAAGTTGATCGCATAACTGAGCAGGGCCGTGTGGTCGCTCTGTACATCAGCCTGGTCGATGCGCAGCAACGTGTGGCCAAACATTGATGACGGACTGTTCAAATACGCTGCCGGGAAAATCATCACCGCACTGTGGGGCGAGACGTCCTTGAACCATTGCTTGAATTCGCGGCAGTCCAGTGTCGGCAGATCGGTCAGGTTGAGCTGTGCTTTCAGCCAGCGGGTACGGGCCGGATAGACGCATTGGGCGTGGTGTTCGCCGGCGCTGGCCGGGGCGTACAACGCTTGCACGGTGGCGGCCAGTTCATGGTCGGGGTGTTCGTTGCCGTCGGGCGCGAGGAAGAATTTCTTGTCGCTGACATAGCTGCGCCAGCCGCCGAGCTTGGCGGTTTCATAGTGGCCCAGGGAAATCCAGAAGGGGTCATTGGCCAGTTGCTGCAAACGTTGAGGTTCGATGTGCGGCGCGGCGGCCAGCGGGGCGCAGACACAGAGCGCCAGCCAGGCAAGGCGTTTGAGCATAGTGGGCAACTTAAGTCGAAAAAAACAAAGACCCAAGGAGGGGCGGGTCAAAAAAATAAATCCGCTCCCCGAAAGGAGCGGGCGGTTCGAGCTTAAGCTTGAGTGGCGTACTTGGCCAGACGCGGATCGCTCTTCAGAACGGCCAGGGTGTTGGTATGCACGTCTTCAGCGGTCACGTCAGCCTTGCTGAAGATTTGCTGGAAGTGCTCGTGAGTCACGGCGGCGAAATGCGCACGGTCTTCCGGCGCCACGCCCAGGACCACGGCGTAAGTGGTCAGCGCTTCGCCCTGACCTTTGGCCATGTCTTCGGACAGCTCGTTCATCATGCCATTCATGGCAAACCAGGATTTGCCGCCGTAGGTCAGCGACGCATTCGTTGCGCAGCCGTTGGTGCCGGAGGTCATACCGAAGGTTGCGTTGCCGGAGGTGCCGTTGGTGGTGGAGGCCAGGAAGTGAGCCGGGGTGCCACGCTGACCTTCGAACAGCATGTTGCCCCAACCGCAATCCGGCCCGCCTGGGGCTTGCGCCATGGCGTTGAGGGATACAACGGTGAAGAGAGTACCGAGAAGAATCCGTTTCATAGCTATGTTCTCTTAGTGTGCATACCAATGGACAAGGGGTTCTGGCCCGTGTCGGCGCCAGTTGGGCCGGTTATTAGTCCAGCCGCGCAGTTTGGAGTTTAGGCACGATCACGGGGTTCCGTGATTTTTTGCAAAACATTCGCCGAAATCAGTGATTTAGCCCCGGCCTGCCTGAGGATGGCAGTTTGTCTATGCTTTGGCTGGAGGCGCGCCTTGCAAGTGGGGTATGGGCAGCGCCAGAATGCCGCTATCTGCCCCGCCTGATGTAAGGAAGCCCGATGCCTGATCCTGTTGCTGCCAGCTTGCGTCTAGCGCCTGAAGCGCTGACCCGTCCGTTTTCCGCTGAACAGTTCAGCTTCTCTACCACCAATGATCTGGAGCCCTTCCGCGGTGTGCTTGGCCAGGAACGTGCGGTCGAAGCCTTGCAGTTCGGTGTGGCCATGCCACGCCCCGGTTACAACGTGTTCGTCATGGGGGAACCCGGCACCGGCCGGTTTTCGTTCGTCAAACGCTACCTGAAGGCCGAAGCCAAACGCCAGCAGGCCCCGGCGGACTGGGTCTACGTCAACAATTTCGATGAGCCGCGCGAGCCCCGCGCCCTGGAATTGCCGTCGGGCACCGCCGGTGCCTTCATCGGCGACATCAACGGCTTGATCGATAACCTGCTGGCGACCTTTCCTGCGGTGTTTGAACACCCGTCCTACCAGCAAAAGAAAAGCGCCATCGACCGCGCCTTCAACCAGCGTTACGACAAGGCGCTGGACGTCATCGAGCGCCTGGCCCTGGAGAAAGAAGTCGCGCTGTATCGCGACGCCAGCAACATCGCGTTTACCCCGATGAGTGAAGGCAAGGCGCTGGACGAAGCGGAGTTCGCCCAATTGCCGGAAGCTGATCGCGAGCGTTTTCACGATGATATTTCCGGCCTGGAAGAGCGTCTGAATGAGGAGCTCGCCAGCCTGCCGCAATGGAAGCGTGAGTCGAGCAATCAACTGCGCCACCTCAACGAAGAGACCATTACCCTGGCCTTGCAGCCGCTGTTGTCGCCGTTGTCGGAGAAGTACGCCGAGAACGCGGCTGTATGCGGTTACCTGCAAGCGATGCAGGTTTACCTGCTGAAGACGGTGGTCGAGCAACTGGTGGACGACAGCAAGACCGACGCCATTGCCCGCAAGCTGCTGGAAGAGCAATACGCGCCGAGCCTGGTGGTCGGGCATTCGGCCAGCGGCGGTGCGCCGGTGGTGTTCGAGCCGCACCCGACTTACGAAAACCTGTTCGGCCGGATTGAATACAGCACCGATCAGGGTGCGCTGTACACGACCTACCGACAACTGCGACCGGGTGCCTTGCACCGGGCGAACGGCGGCTTCCTGATTCTTGAAGCGGAAAAAATGCTCAGCGAGCCGTTCGTCTGGGATGCGCTCAAGCGCGCCCTGCAATCGCGCAAGCTGAAAATGGAATCGCCGTTGGGTGAACTGGGGCGACTGGCCACTGTCACCCTGACGCCGCAACACATTCCGCTGGCGGTCAAAGTCATCATCATCGGTGCCCGTCAGCTGTATTACACGCTGCAAGACCTTGATCCGGACTTCCAGGAGATGTTCCGCGTCCTGGTGGACTTCGATGAAGACATCCCGATGGTCGACGAGAGCCTGGAGCAGTTCGCCCAGTTGCTCAAAACCCGCACCTCCGAAGAAGGCATGGCGCCGCTGACGGCGGATGCCGTCGCACGTCTGGCGACTTACAGCGCGCGTCTGGCTGAACACCAGGGGCGTTTGTCGGCGCGCATCGGCGATCTGTTCCAACTGGTCAGCGAGGCGGATTTCATTCGCCACCTGGCGGGCGATGAAATGACCGACGCCGGGCACATCGAGCGTGCGCTCAAGGCCAAGGCCACCCGTACCGGGCGCGTCTCGGCGCGGATTCTTGATGACATGCTGGCCGGGATCATCCTGATCGACACCGATGGCGCCGCCGTCGGCAAGTGCAACGGCCTGACAGTGCTGGAAGTCGGCGACTCGGCCTTCGGTGTACCAGCGCGGATTTCCGCCACGGTGTATCCGGGCGGCAGCGGCATTGTCGACATCGAGCGTGAGGTCAACCTCGGGCAGCCGATTCACTCCAAAGGCGTGATGATCCTCACCGGGTATCTGGGCAGTCGTTACGCCCAGGAATTCCCGCTGGCGATTTCCGCGAGCATCGCCCTGGAGCAATCCTACGGTTATGTCGATGGCGACAGTGCGTCGCTGGGCGAAGCCTGTACGCTGATTTCGGCCTTGTCGAAAACACCGCTCAAGCAATGCTTTGCGATCACCGGTTCGATCAACCAGTTCGGTGAAGTGCAGGCCGTGGGCGGGGTCAACGAGAAGATCGAAGGCTTCTTCCGCCTCTGCGAAGCGCGCGGACTGACCGGCAAACAAGGTGCGATCATTCCGCAGGCGAACGTTGCTACCTTGATGCTCGACGAGAAGGTGCTGGCTGCCGTGCGTGCGGGGCAGTTCCATGTTTACGCGGTGCGTCAGGCGGACGAAGCGTTGAGCCTGTTGGTCGGCGAACCGGCGGGGGCGCCGAATGAAAATGGCGAATTCCCTGAAGGCAGCGTCAATGCGCGGGTGGTGGAGCGCCTGCGGGTGATCGCGGAAATGATCAGCGAGGAAGACCTCAAGGAAGCCGAGAAAGAAGCGGCGCAGGAAGCGTTGGTCGAGGCCAAGCCGGCCTGAGACAAACGAATCTGAGGCTCATCCCGATCCACTGTGGGAGCGAGCTTGCTCGCGATTGCGGACTTTCAGACAACAGAGATGTTGAATGTTAGTGCCTCATCGCGAGCAAGCTCGCTCCCACATTTTTTTGCGTGAATCCAAGTAAAAGTGCCATCAGTCTGGCGTCAATATTCACACTATGACCATTCGGCGCCTTCTGGTCTCGCCTGACGTGCTGGCCAGACTTTTCTTCTATTCTCTGGTTCAAGGATATCGACAGCAATCACAGGATCGAAACAGCCTTCCCACGGGGGCTGAATACCGGATCTACCGAGGGTCGCCGCCATGTCGCGCAACCTCTGCCTTACCCGTCAATGCCTGGGCCTAGTGACCCGTATCGAGTGTGCCATCCGCCCTTTGGCGGGAGATACCGGCATGTGGACCTTGCTCTTCGCCGCCGGAATGGCTGGCGAGCAACCTTCAGCCATCAAGGCACAAGGCCCGTTTCATGGCCCTTTCGTGGCTGAATCCATCCTCGACACTATTGTGGAAAGCCTGACGCTGCACGGCTACGAACTGGCCGATGATCCCCAAATCTGGTGTTTGCACCTGCAAGCCCAGCTGCGGGAAATCAACGGCGGTCGTTGCCGCAATCTGGGTGGCTTCGAGCACTGATGGGTTATTGGTCGAGCTGGCTCAGATCAGCCTTGGCCAGTTTGACCTCGAAACCATATTGCACAGTGGTGAGGTCGGTTCGCTGATAAGTTTCCAGACGTGTGGGCTGGCCATAGAAGTAGTGCACGTCAAATAACGCCGGACCATCGGCACCAGCGTCATGAGTGACCGCAAGAATCTCCTTCAGGTAGTTCCCGCTGTCGTCCCTGGCGAAAAATCGCCAGTCCTGCGCAGGAAACAGTTTCGCATCCACCACCAGCGCATTGCCTTTGAGCTCAAGCCCCTTGGGCAATTTCTGTGCGTCGAGCGATTGCTTGTCGACCGTGGCCAGGAACAAGGGCATGGAGCCCACGGCGAACGCCGGCGTTTGCGGAAACAGGTTCAGGTCGTAGGTGATCGTGCCGCGCAGAGGGTCGACCTGATAGGCCTCCGGTGGCAGTTCGATCGGCTCATCGCGTTTACCGCTGCTGTCCGCGGTAAAGAAACTGACCGGGCTATTGCCGGGGCTGAATGACGTGCCGAGCAACTCGTCGTTGAAACTTCTGGGGTGATCGAATTCGATGCGCGCGGCACTCGGGTCGTCCACCGACTGATTGACGTTGATGCTTTTTTTCAGCTGCTCCTCACTCAGTGTCGCGCCCTTGAGCCAGTTTGGCGCCTGATCGTCATACACCACCACCGGCAAGTTCAGCGGCTGCACGGTTTTTGCCGTGGTGTGTGGGTCGAAGCGGCGTACCGGCAAGTTCAAGTCCTTGCGTGTGACGGTGGCGGTCGAGAAATCCAACAGGCTGACTTCAAGGGTCTCGATCGGCCCGTTGAAGTACACCTTGGAATAATGCTGGCCTTGCTGCTGCTCGAACGTACGCTGTTCGTCATTGAGCTGTTTTTCGAACGCCTCGCTCCAGGTTTTCTGTTGCTGCATTTTCGCCAGTTGTTTTTGGTAGAAGGCAATTTGCGTGGGGGTTTCGTTGATCGATCCGGAGCGCGAGAGAAATTGCCCGGTGCTGTCCCTGGCCTGGACGATCAGTGGGTTCAACGGTGTTTCACCGACTTCGGGGGCCACCGGTACGCTGTTGTTGTACTCGATTTCGGCGTAGTTCTTTCCGAGCTTCAACAGGGTGACGCTGAGGTTGTCGTTGGTGCGGGTCTGGCCGACGTCCTTTTTGCTCAGGACAACGCTGTAGAGCCGGCGGGGTGCGATCACTTCGACTTTGCCTTGCAGGCTCACCGGTTGCGGTTGGTTCTTCTTGTCGACATCCAGGCCGTCGATGAAAGGGTAGGTCACCGTCAGGTCGTCGGGGTTGGTCAGGTTGGAGCTCGACGGGCTGAGCTGGATGCCGGGATCGGTTTCCGACCATTCGGGTTGGAAGGGGATGACCCGTTTGTTGCTCAGCGTCACCGATTGCCATTCCAGGCCATGGGGGAACAGGAATGCCGCCGGAATATTGAAGTTGAACGGGAATACCGGTTGCAGGTCGGTCAGGTAATCGGAGCTGGAATCCTTGTGCAGCACGAACAGGCCATTGATGTAGGTGTCTACCAGGGCCTGTGGCGTTGGGTAGTGCTTGAGCACGGCGAGGGCATCTTCGCCGTATTCGGTTTCCACCGGTTTGCTGTCGAGCTTGAGTTGCGCACGTTCGAGCAGCAGCAGTGAGCCGCCGAGCTCGGACACGGCGTCCTTGAGTTTCGGGTCCTGGATCTGATCCAGCGATTGTTCGAACTGTGCGGTTTTTTCCTCGAGGCTGACCTGATGCTTGTCCTCGCCGGGCGAGCAGCCGCTCATCAGCAACGTCAGGCAAATGCCGACACTCGTTAAAGGCAATCGCACATCCATTCCCAGTCTTCCTGTCCGATGTCGCTGAGCGGTCAATAGTCTGGACACTAGCAGAAAAACTTTGTGACACACGGCGCAGGTGGCGGATTTCTCGATGGTTCCTGGCAGCTTCTGGATAGCGACGGGTGGCTGGTATACTCGCGGCCATTTTCAACCCCTGTGTGAGATTCAATGGAACGCTTTATCGAAAATGCAATGTACGCCTCCCGCTGGCTGCTGGCGCCGATCTACTTCGGGTTGTCGCTTGGGCTGCTGGCGCTGGCGCTGAAGTTCTTCCAGGAAGTTTTCCATGTTATCCCCAACGTGTTTTCGATGGCGGAATCGGACTTGATCCTGGTGCTGCTGTCGCTGATCGACATGGCGCTGGTGGGCGGTTTGCTGGTGATGGTGATGATTTCAGGTTATGAGAACTTCGTCTCTGAACTGGACATCGATGACCATAAGGAAAAGCTCAACTGGCTGGGCACCATGGATTCTTCTTCCCTGAAGATGAAAGTGGCCGCTTCCATCGTGGCGATTTCCTCTATCCACCTTCTGCGGATCTTCATGGACGCCAAGAACGTCGATCCCGAGCATTTGAAGTGGTACGTGATCATCCACATGACATTCGTCGTGTCGGCCTTCGCCATGGGTTATCTGGACAAGCTGACCAAGCACTGATTCGCCCAAAACCCCTGTGGGAGCGTGGCTTGCCCGCGATGGCATCATCTCGGTCTGGCGCTAAACCGCGCTGATGCCATCGCGGGCAAGCCACGCTCCCGCAAGGAGAGATGGTCGAACCGGACGGGCGGTGCCGTTGCTGGCTTGTACTTTGATGCGCCGGGGCCTATCCCTGTAAGTAGTCTTGGCTCGCCATTGTATGAGGTGCCTTCATGAACCTTGTTGAACTACGCGCATATGCCCTCGCAGGGAAAGTCGATGAGTTGAACCTGATCTCCATGGAAGGCGGGATCTATCTGCTGGAAGCGCGCATGCACGGTGCCGCGTATCCCTTGAGCGATGCCCACGACCATATGTTCCACCTGCGCTCGGTCGAGCATGCTCGTCAGGTGCTGCATAAATTCCCGACCTTACCCTTCAATCTGGTTCACGCCTCGGTTCATGATGAAATGTGCGGGCTGGGTGCCAGCGTGGGGGAAAGTCTGAAGGTGCCGATTGCCTTCCGCTCTTCCTGGCATCACTGACAGCCCTCATCAGGACGATGCCATCTGTGCTAGTCTGCTGGCCCTTTTGGTTCCGGGCGCTCCGGGACGCGCTGTGCACACACGGCAAGTTCCCGGGCCGTCCGCACAGCGGAGCAGTGTCATGTCCGAAGTAAATCTGTCCACCGACGAAACCCGCGTCAGCTACGGTATTGGCCGTCAGCTGGGCGACCAACTGCGCGACAACCCGCCACCGGGCGTTAGCCTGGACGCGATCCTGGCGGGTCTGACCGATGCCTTCGCCGGTAAGGAAAGCCGTGTTGGCCAGGAAGAAATGTCCGCCAGCTTCAAGGTGATCCGTGAAATCATGCAAGCCGAAGCGGCTGCCAAGGCTGAAGCGGCTGCTGGCGAAGGCCTGGCTTTCCTGGCTGAAAACGCCAAGCGTGAAGGCATCACCACCCTGGCTTCCGGCCTGCAATTCGAAGTGCTGACTGCTGGTGAAGGCGCGAAGCCGACCCGTGAAGATCAGGTGCGTACCCACTACCACGGCACCCTGATCGACGGCACGGTGTTCGACAGCTCCTACGAGCGCGGCCAGCCTGCAGAATTCCCGGTTGGCGGCGTGATCGCTGGCTGGACCGAAGCCCTGCAACTGATGAATGCCGGCAGCAAATGGCGTCTGTACGTGCCGAGCGAACTGGCTTACGGCGCTCAAGGCGTTGGCAGCATTCCGCCGCACAGCGTACTGGTGTTCGACGTCGAACTGCTCGACGTTCTGTAAGACCTCTGTGGGAGCGAGCTTGCTCGCGATAGCGGCGTAACAGTCGACAGAGATGTTGGATGTTAGTCAGTCATCGCGAGCAAGCTCGCTCCCACATTTTTTTGCGGTGATTTTCATATTTCGATCTTGTGGTGCAGTTCATTCGATGGGCGCAACGCCCGGGCATAACAGAACAGAAACAGATTACGCACCAGTTCCTTCAGCACCACTGGCTCGCTGGAGCTTAGTCCGTTGACGTCCAGATCCCCCTGATCCTGCAACTCGCTCAAGGCTTCTTCTTCAAGCACGGCACAGACTTCCCCGGTTTCCCGATGCAGGATCCTGAGGTAAGGGTGTGGTCGATCCAGCCAGGCATCGATCAAATAAGTCATGTCTCATCTCCATTGATTTGGGTTTCAATGAGAATAATTCTTATTCATCAAATAGCAAGGGCCTATTGGCAGTTTGTGCTTCTTTCCGGGTAAAGGTTGCGTAAGGTCAAATCGGCTGGCGTTTAGCTATTGCGCGGGCAGGCGGGTTGAAGCGGGGGAGGGCGAAGCACCATCCCACGCGTGGCGCGGGATGGAATACAGCGGATTCAGACTTTTCTGACGAACTCGGATTTGAGCTTCATCGGGCCGATGCCGTCGATCTTGCAGTCGATGTCGTGGTCGCCATCGCACAGGCGGATGTTCTTGACCTTGGTGCCGACCTTGACCACCAGCGACGTGCCCTTGACCTTGAGGTCCTTGATCACGGTGATGGTATCGCCGTCCTGCAGGACATTGCCGACCGAATCCTTTTTCACGGCGTCATCGGACGCCACATCGGCTTCGCCGCTGGCGGACCATTCGTGCGCGCACTCGGGGCAGATCAGCTGTGCGCCGTCTTCATAGGTGTATTCGGAATTGCATTTTGGGCAGGGTGGCAACGTGCTCACTAAAGCTCCTTGGATTCAGGATCGCTAAAAAGCGCACATTATATAGGGTTTTAGCTGGGAGGGGGCGACGCCGAAAACTGTGGGAGCGAGCAGGCTCACTCCCACAGGGTATTACGGTGCAGTTAGTGCGTGCGGGCTACCGCAAACTCACTCAACTCAACCAATGCGTCGCGATATTCACTGGCAGGCAGTGCGTCGAGGCATTTGATCGCACGGGCCACGTAATCACGGGCCAGTTTCGCGGTGTATTCCAGCGAGCCGGAGGCTTCTACCGCTTCGCGAATGCTTTCCAGATCCTCGATGCCGCCTTTCTGGATCGCCTTGCGCACCAGGGCTGCCTGTTCCGGCGTGCCTTCGCGCATGGTGTAGATCAACGGCAGGGTCGGCTTGCCTTCGGCCAGGTCGTCGCCGACGTTCTTGCCCAGGGTTTCCGCGTCGCCTTTGTAATCCAGGAGGTCGTCGACCAGTTGGAAGGCCACGCCCAGGTGGTCGCCAAAGGTGCGCAGGGCTTCGGCCTGCTCAGCTGTGGCTTCGCAGAGTGCGGCAGCACTGTGGGTCGACGCCTCGAAGAGCATCGCGGTCTTGCCGCGGATGACTTCCATGTAGGTTTCTTCGGTGGTGCTGGCGTCACGGACCTTCGACAGCTGCAACACTTCGCCTTCGGCAATGATGCGGGTCGCTTGCGAAAGGATCTTCATCACCGGCATGGAGCCCAGCTCGACCATCATTTCGAAGGAGCGCGAATACAGAAAGTCGCCGACCAGCACGCTGGGTGCGTTGCCCCACATGGCGTTGGCGGTCGAGCGGCCACGGCGCATGCCGGACATGTCGACCACGTCGTCGTGCAGCAGGGTGGCGGTGTGCAGGAACTCGATGGTCGCGGCCAGCAGACGCAGGTCGTCGCCTTCGCGGCCCAGCGCCTTGCCACACAGCAACACTAATAAAGGACGCAGGCGTTTGCCGCCAGCCGAGGTAATGTAATCGCCGATTTTCGATACCAGCGGCACTCGGGAAGTCAGCTGCTTCTTGATGATGCCGTCGACGGCGCTAAAATCGTCCGCCACCGCGCGGTAGAAAGCTTGGGGTTGCATCAGCGACAGTTGCTCCAGAAGGGTTGCGCGGCATGCTAGGACCCACGTCGGCGAGTGTCAAGGCGCGATGGACGGCCTCTTGCATCACTCCGGCAGCTTGCGTACAATCGCGCACCCTGAACTTCCTGGGCAGCACCTGCCTTACGCAATTGCAAACCGGCCTTCCAGCCCTATGCAGCCATGCCAGCCAATACCTCTTCTTATAAAGAGCTGGGTGAGCAGGATTATCGGAGAAATACCATGTCGTACGCAGTAATTGTTACTGGTGGCAAGCAATACAAGGTCGCCCCAGGTGAATACCTGAAGATCGAAAAACTGGAAATCGCTACCGGCGAATCCGTTACTTTTGATCGCGTTCTGTTGGTCGCCAATGGCGATGACGTGAACATCGGCGCTCCAGTTGTTGCTGGCGCTACCGTTGTGGCTGAAGTGATCTCCCAAGGTCGTCACGATAAAGTCCGCATCATCAAGTTCCGTCGTCGTAAGCACCACATGAAGCGTATGGGCCACCGCCAGTGGTACACCGAGATCAAAATCACCGGTATTCAGGCTTAATTTCAGCCTAATTCCTCACTAGGAGAATTGACTCATGGCACACAAAAAAGCTGGTGGTAGTACCCGTAACGGTCGCGACTCAGAAGCCAAACGCCTTGGCGTGAAGATGTATGGCGGCCAGGTTATCATTCCGGGCAACATCATCGTGCGTCAGCGCGGCACCCAATTCCACGCCGGTTACGGTGTTGGCATGGGTAAAGATCACACTCTGTTCGCTAAAATCGACGGCGTGATCAAGTTTGAAGTAAAAGGCGCTTTCAATCGCCGTTACGTAAGCATTGTTCCGAAGACTGACGTCGTCGCGGCATAATTACGTGGTTGCTGGAAAAGCCCTGTCTTGCGACGGGGCTTTTTCGTTTGTGGGGTGAGTCTCTTGCAAAGCTGTTTGTGATGGGCTCCAGCGCAGGTTTTTGCGGTCGTTGATTGAGGTCGCTGCGCTCATTTTTGCAAGAGTCTTATGTCTAGATTTTTTCGGCTCGTCCGTATGGCGAGAGGCGTTTTGTTATGAAGTTTGTTGATGAAGTATCGATTCGAGTAAAGGCCGGCGACGGCGGCAACGGTTGCATGAGCTTCCGTCGCGAGAAATTCATTGAAAACGGCGGCCCGAACGGCGGTGACGGTGGTGATGGCGGCTCGGTCTACATGATCGCCGACGAAAACCTCAACACCCTGGTCGACTACCGTTACACCCGTCACTTCGACGCTGAGCGCGGTTCCAACGGCGGCAGCACCGACTGCACCGGCAAGAAAGGTGAAGAGCTGGTACTGCGCGTGCCGGTGGGCACCACCGTCATCGATGCGGCCACTCAAGAGGTGATCGGCGACCTGACCAAGGCCGGCCAGAAGTTGCTGGTGGCTCACGGCGGCTGGCACGGCCTGGGCAATACCCGTTTCAAATCCAGTACCAACCGTGCTCCGCGTCAGACCACTCCGGGTAAGCCGGGTGAGGCGCGTGACCTCAAGCTGGAAATGAAAGTGCTGGCGGACGTCGGTCTGCTGGGCTTGCCGAACGCCGGCAAAAGTACCTTCATTCGCTCGGTGTCGGCCGCCAAGCCGAAAGTCGCCGACTACCCGTTCACCACCTTGGTGCCGAACCTGGGTGTGGTCAGCGTCGATCGCTGGAAGAGCTTCGTGGTCGCGGACATTCCGGGTCTGATCGAAGGCGCTTCCGATGGCGCTGGCCTGGGGATTCGCTTCCTCAAGCACTTGTCGCGTACCCGTTTGCTGCTGCACCTCGTGGACATGGCGCCACTGGATGACACCAGCGCACCGGATGCGGCTGAGGTGATCGTCAGCGAGCTGACCAAGTTCAGCCCGTCCCTGGCTGAGCGTGATCGTTGGTTGGTGCTGAACAAGTGCGACCAGATCCTTGAAGAAGAACACGATGCTCGCGTCAAGGAGATCGTTGATCGTCTGGAATGGACTGGTCCGGTCTACGTGATCTCGGCCATCTCCAAGCTTGGCACTGAGCGTCTGTGCCACGACATCATGCGTTACATGGAAGATCGTGCTGATCGTCTGGCTGCCGACCCTGCCTACAAGGAAGAGCTGGCAGAGCTCGATCAGCGCATCGAAGACGAAGCTCGTGCTCAGCTGCAGGCCCTGGATGACCAGCGTGCCCTGCGCCGTAGTGGCGTGAAGTCGGTCCATGACATCGGCGACGATGATTGGGACGAAGAAGATGTGGATGACGAAGACGGTCCGGAAATCATTTACGTGCGTGACTGATTCGTTGCAGTAAACTTAAGCGCCGCTCAATCGAGCGGCGTTTTAGTATCTGGAAATCGATCGTTGGTCAGTAATAGCCACGATTAACGTCACGGGCAGTGCCAGGTCGCGCTGTCCTCAAGCTAAGGTTGAAGATGATGCGGAGCAAGGTGACAGGTGCGCAGCGTTGGGTCGTGAAGATCGGCAGCGCTTTGCTGACAGCGGACGGCAAGGGCCTGGATCGCGCGGCAATGGGTGTCTGGGTCGAGCAGATGGTGGCTTTGCATGAAGCTGGCGTCGAGCTGGTGTTGGTGTCTTCCGGGGCTGTGGCCGCGGGCATGAGCCGCTTGGGCTGGACCGTACGACCCAGCGCGATGCACGAGTTGCAGGCCGCCGCCGCCATCGGTCAGATGGGGTTGGTGCAGGCCTGGGAGTCGAGCTTTGCCGAGCATGGCCGGCACACCGCGCAGATTCTCCTGACGCACGATGACTTGTCCGATCGCAAGCGCTACCTGAACGCCCGCAGCACCTTGCGCGCCCTGGTTGAGCTGAAAGTGATCCCGGTGATCAACGAAAACGACACCGTGGTGACCGATGAAATCCGATTTGGCGACAACGACACGCTGGCGGCGCTGGTGGCTAACCTGGTTGAAGCTGATTTGCTGGTGATCCTCACGGATCGCGATGGCATGTTCGACGCCGATCCGCGCAACAACCCTGACGCCAACCTGATTTACGAGGCGCGCGCTGATGATCCGGCGCTGGATGCGGTGGCGGGCGGTACTGGCGGTGCGCTGGGGCGTGGCGGTATGCAGACAAAATTGCGTGCGGCGCGTCTGGCAGCTCGTTCCGGGGCGCACACCATCATCGTTGGTGGGCGCATTGAGCGCGTGCTGGATCGCCTGAAGGCGGGTGAGCGCATCGGCACCTTGCTCTCGCCTGAGCGTGGCATGCTGGCGGCGCGCAAGCAGTGGCTGGCCGGGCACCTGCAAACCCGTGGCACGCTGGTGCTGGACGGTGGTGCGGTGAAAGCGCTGGCCCAGGACCATAAAAGTTTGCTGCCGGTGGGGGTCAAGCTGGTACAGGGCAGCTTCCGTCGCGGCGAAATGGTGGTGTGCGTGGCGCCGGATGGTCGCGAGATCGCCCGTGGCCTGGCCAACTACAGTGCGCTGGAAGCACAAAAAATCATCGGTCAGTCGTCTGAGGCGATTGTCGGTCTGTTGGGTTACATGGCTGAGCCGGAACTGGTTCACCGCGATAACCTGATTCTGGTCTGAAGGAATATTTGAATGCGTGTGGCAAAAGGATTATTGGGTCTGCTGCTGGCGATGCCGCTGCTGGCTTCGGCTGAGGAAATTGGTCAAGTGTCGACGGTGTTCAAATTCGTCGGGCCGAACGACCGGATTGTCGTCGAGGCGTTTGATGATCCTAAGGTCGACGGCGTGACGTGCTACCTGTCGCGCGCCAAGACTGGAGGCGTGAAGGGTGGTTTGGGCCTGGCGGAAGATCGCGCCGAGGCCTCCATTGCTTGCCGCCAGGTCGGTCCCATCAGTTTCAAGGGTGAGCTGAAGGATGGTGATGAGGTGTTCAAGGAGCGCACGTCGCTGGTGTTCAAGACCATGCAGGTGGTGCGCTTCCTCGACAAGAAGCGCAATACGCTGGTGTATCTGGTCTACAGCGATCGCTTGATCGAGGGTAGTCCGCAGAATGCGGTGACGGCGATCCCGATCCTGCCGTGGGCGCACGCTCAATAATCTGACGCAAAACCAAATGTGGGAGTGAGCCTGCTCGCGATAGCGGTGCAACAGTCGACATCAGTGTTGAATGTTGCACCGCTATCGCGAGCAGGCTCGCTCCTGCATTTTTTTGTATGGTGTCTGTTAAATCGCAGGCAATAAAAAACCGACCCTGAGGTCGGTTTTTCAACAAGCTTATCGCTTATGCGGCAACAGCAAGGTTCAGAGCCTTGACGTGACCGTTCAGGCGGCTCTTATGACGAGCAGCCTTGTTCTTGTGGATGATGCCTTTATCGGCCATACGGTCGATAACTGGCACGGCCAGAACGTAAGCAGCTTGAGCTTTAGCAGCGTCTTTTGCGTCGATGGCTTTAACTACATTCTTGATGTAGGTACGAACCATGGAACGCAGGCTGGCGTTGTGGCTGCGACGCTTCTCAGCCTGTTTTGCACGTTTTTTGGCGGAAGGTGTGTTGGCCACCGTCGAGCTCCTCGAAAGACTTTTTAGGAAATAGCAAACAAAATAGGCCGCGAATCATGCCGATGAGTTGATGTCTTGTCAAGGGCGGTTGAGACGTTCCGCTAAGTGGTAGGTATAAAGAGGCGGGATATTTATTTCCGGCGCTTGACCTGTAAACTCGCGAGCTTTGGCTCTGTGCTGCTGCGGCGCGGAGTATCGCATAAGTAGGCGCTTTGTTCGCCTGCTGTTTATCGACAGGCACAAACTCTTTCAATGAATCTGCTCAAATCGTTGGCCGCCGTCAGCTCTATCACGATGATTTCCCGGGTTTTGGGGTTTGTTCGTGACACGCTGATCGCACGTACATTTGGTGCCGGGATGGCGACGGACGCCTTCTTTATCGCCTTCAAATTGCCCAATCTGTTGCGGCGAATCTTCGCCGAGGGGGCGTTTTCCCAAGCCTTCGTGCCGATTCTGGCCGAATACAAAAGCCAGAAGGGCGAGGAGGCGACGCGAACATTCATTGCCTACGTCTCGGGCCTGCTGACACTCGTGCTGGCGCTGGTCACGGCACTGGGGATGATTGCAGCGCCCTGGGTTATCTGGGCAACGGCGCCGGGTTTTACCGATACACCGGAAAAATTTGAGCTGACCTCCAGCCTGTTACGGGTGACCTTTCCCTACATATTGCTGATTTCCCTGTCGTCCCTGGCCGGTGCGATCCTCAATACCTACAACCGTTTTTCGGTGCCGGCCTTTGTGCCGACCTTGCTCAACGTCAGCATGATCGTCTTTTCGGTGTTCCTGACGCCGTACTTCGATCCGCCGGTCATGGCGCTCGGATGGGCGGTTCTGGTGGGTGGCCTGGCGCAATTGCTTTACCAGCTGCCGCACCTGAAAAAGATCGGCATGCTGGTGTTGCCGCGTCTGAACCTGCGCGACAGCGGCGTGTGGCGGGTCATGAAGCAGATGCTGCCGGCGATTCTCGGCGTATCGGTCAGCCAGATTTCCCTGATCATCAACACCATTTTCGCGTCCTTCCTGGTGGCCGGTTCCGTGTCCTGGATGTATTACGCCGACCGCCTGATGGAGTTGCCGTCCGGCGTATTGGGTGTGGCGCTGGGCACGATTCTGTTGCCGACGCTGGCCAAAACCTACGCCAGCAAGGACCGTCACGAATATTCGCGGATCCTCGACTGGGGCCTGCGCCTGTGCTTCGTCCTGGTGTTGCCGTGTTCGCTGGCGCTCGGGATCCTGGCTGAGCCGCTGACCGTTTCGCTGTTCCAGTACGGCCAGTTCAGTGCCTTTGATGCGTCGATGACCCAGCGTGCACTGATCGCTTATTCCGTCGGTTTGCTCGGGATTATCGTGATCAAAGTGCTGGCACCGGGCTTTTATGCGCAACAAAACATCCGCACGCCGGTAAAAATCGCCATTTTCACCCTGGTGGTTACGCAGTTGTTCAACCTGATGCTGATCGGTCCGCTGGCCCACGCCGGCCTGGCCCTGGCCATCAGTGCCGGTGCCTGCATCAACGCCGGGCTGTTGTTCTATCAACTGCGCAAGCAGCAGATGTACCAACCGCAGCCGGGCTGGGCGAAGTTCGGCGCCAAGCTCGTTATCGCCGTGTTGGTGATGTCCGCCGTATTGCTGGTCGGGATGCACTTTATGCCGGCATGGGATCAAGGGCATATGCTTGAAAGATTCCTGCGTCTGGGCGCCTTGATCGCCGCCGGCATCGTCGCTTACTTCGGAATGTTGCTGCTGATGGGCTTCCGTTTGCGCGACTTCAATCGCAAGGCATTGAGCTGAGGTTGCAGTCTCGATAAACACGGGCGAGCCGGTGGTTTTGTCGGCTCGATCACTTTGGTTACGGTGTTGCCTGTCGTCGGCCGCCGGGTGTGGTTATAATCGACCACTTTATGAGCAAGAAGCGCGTTATGCAGCTGGTTCGAGGCCTCCAAAATCTGCGCCCCCAGCATCGGGGCTGTGTCGCCACTATTGGCAACTTTGACGGTGTTCACCGTGGCCACCAGGCTATCCTGGCGAGGCTGCGTGAACGTGCGCTCGAGTTGGGCGTGCCGAGCTGCGTGGTGATTTTTGAGCCGCAGCCGCGAGAATTCTTCGCCCCGGACACGGCCCCGGCCCGTCTGGCCCGGCTGCGGGACAAACTGCAGCTGCTGGCCGACGAAGGTGTCGACCGCGTCCTGTGCCTGGCCTTCAACCAGCGGCTGAGCAAGCTCAGCGCCAGCGAATTCGTCGATACCATTCTGGTGGACGGCCTTGGTGTGCAGCACCTTGAGGTCGGTGACGACTTCCGCTTCGGCTGTGACCGCGTTGGCGATTTCGATTTCCTGCAACAGGCCGGCATCGTTCAGGGCTTTACCGTGGAAGCTGCGCAAACCGTCGAACTGGACGGCATTCGCGTCAGCAGCACCCAGGTCCGCAATGCCCTGGCCGCTGCCGATTTCGTCCTGGCCGAGCGACTGCTCGGGCGGCCGTTCCAGATTACTGGCCGGGTGCTACATGGCCAGAAGCTGGCGCGCCAGCTGGGTACGCCCACGGCCAACATACAACTCAAGCGTCGTCGCGTGCCGCTGACCGGGGTTTACCTGGTCAACGTCGACATCGACGGCAAGACCTGGCCAGGCGTCGCCAATATCGGCGTGCGGCCAACGGTCCAAGGGGATGGCAAAGCCCACCTCGAAGTGCATCTTTTAGATTTTGCCGGCGATCTGTATGACCGGCGTTTGACGGTGGTCTTCCACCACAAGCTGCGTGAAGAGCAGCGTTTCGCCTCTCTGGAGGCGCTTAAGACGGCGATCAATGCGGATGTCGCCGCCGCCCGTGCCCTGTCGCACCTAGCGCCAATCGCTAATGAAGAGCCTTAAATGACCGACTATAAAGCCACGCTAAACCTTCCGGACACCGCCTTCCCAATGAAGGCCGGCCTGCCTCAGCGCGAACCGCAGATTCTGCAGCGCTGGGACAGCATTGGCCTGTACGGTAAGTTGCGCGAGATTGGCAAGGATCGTCCGAAGTTCGTACTTCACGACGGTCCTCCGTACGCCAACGGCACGATTCACATCGGTCATGCGTTGAACAAGATTCTCAAGGACATGATCATCCGCTCGAAGACCCTGTCGGGTTTCGATGCGCCTTATGTTCCGGGCTGGGACTGCCACGGCCTGCCGATCGAGCACAAAGTCGAAGTGACCCACGGCAAGAACCTGGGCGCGGACAAGACCCGCGAACTGTGCCGTGCCTACGCCACCGAGCAGATCGAAGGGCAGAAATCCGAATTCATCCGTCTGGGCGTGTTGGGCGACTTCGCCAACCCGTACAAGACCATGGACTTCAAGAACGAAGCCGGTGAAATCCGTGCCCTGGCTGAAATCGTCAAGGGCGGCTTCGTGTTCAAGGGCCTCAAGCCTGTGAACTGGTGCTTCGACTGCGGTTCGGCCCTGGCTGAAGCGGAAGTCGAGTACGAGAACAAGAAGTCCTCGACCATCGACGTAGCGTTCCCGATCGCCGACGAAGCCAAACTGGCTGCCGCATTCGGTCTGTCGTCGCTGGACAAGCCGGCTTCGATCGTGATCTGGACCACCACCCCGTGGACCATCCCGGCCAACCAGGCGCTGAACGTTCACCCGGAATTCAACTACGCCCTGGTCGACGTCGGCGACAAGCTGCTGGTACTGGCGGAAGAGCTGGTCGAGTCGTGCCTGGCCCGTTACAGCCTGGAAGGTTCGGTCATCGCGACCACCACCGGTAAAGAACTGGAACTGATCAATTTCCGTCACCCGTTCTACGATCGCCTGTCGCCGGTTTACCTGGCCGAGTACGTTGAACTGGGCGCTGGCACCGGCGTGGTTCACTCCGCACCGGCCTACGGCGTGGACGACTTTGTGACCTGCAAGAAGTACGGCATGGTCAACGACGACATCCTCAATCCGGTACAAAGCAACGGCGTTTATGTGCCGTCGCTGGAGTTCTTTGGCGGCCAGTTCATCTGGAAAGCCAACCCGGCCATCGTCGATAAACTGACTGAAGTCGGTGCGCTGCTGCACACCACCATCATCGAACACAGCTACATGCACTGCTGGCGTCACAAGACCCCGTTGATCTACCGCGCCACCGCGCAGTGGTTCATCGGCATGGACAAAGAGCCTGCGACCGGCGACACCCTGCGCAAGCGGGCGATCAAAGCCATCGAAGACACCAAGTTCGTTCCGGCCTGGGGCCAGGCGCGCCTGCACTCGATGATCGCCAACCGTCCCGACTGGTGCATCTCCCGTCAGCGCAACTGGGGCGTGCCGATCCCGTTCTTCCTGAACAAGGAAAGCGGCGAACTGCACCCACGCACTGCCGAGCTGATGGAAGAAGTTGCCAAGCGCGTCGAAGTCGAAGGCATCGAAGCCTGGTTCAAGATGGACGCCGCCGAACTGCTCGGTGACGAAGCGCCGCTTTACGACAAAATCAGCGACACCCTGGACGTCTGGTTCGATTCGGGCACCACGCACTGGCACGTCCTGCGCGGTTCGCACCCGATGGGCCACGAAACCGGTCCACGTGCCGACCTGTACCTGGAAGGCTCGGACCAACACCGTGGCTGGTTCCACTCGTCGTTGCTGACCGGTTGCGCCATCGACAACCACGCGCCGTACCGCGAACTGCTGACCCACGGCTTCACTGTCGATGAGTCCGGTCGCAAGATGTCCAAATCGTTGGGCAACGTGATTGCTCCGCAAAAGGTCAACGACACCCTGGGCGCCGACATCATGCGTCTGTGGGTGGCTTCCACCGATTACTCGGGTGAAATGGCTGTGTCCGAGCAGATCCTGCAGCGCAGTGCGGACGCCTACCGGCGTATCCGTAACACCGCGCGCTTCCTGCTCTCGAACCTGACCGGTTTCAACCCGGCCACCGACATCCTGCCGGCCGAAGACATGCTGGCGCTGGACCGTTGGGCCGTGGACCGCACCCTGTTGCTGCAACGCGAGCTGCAAGAGCACTACGGCGAATACCGCTTCTGGAACGTCTACTCCAAGATCCACAACTTCTGCGTGCAGGAGCTGGGTGGTTTCTACCTCGACATCATCAAGGACCGTCAGTACACCACTGGCGCCAACAGCAAGGCCCGTCGTTCGGCGCAAACCGCGCTGTACCACATCTCCGAAGCGCTGGTGCGCTGGATCGCGCCGATCCTCGCGTTCACCGCTGACGAACTGTGGGAATACCTGCCGGGCGAGCGTAACGAGTCGGTGATGCTCAACACCTGGTACGAAGGTCTGACCGAGCTGCCGGAAGGCGTCGAGCTGGACCGCGCCTACTGGGAGCGGATCATGGCCGTCAAGGTAGCCGTCAACAAGGAAATGGAAATCCAGCGCGCGGCCAAGGCCGTCGGTGGCAACCTGCAAGCCGAAGTGACGCTGTTTGCCGATGACGCGCTGAGCGCCGACCTGGCCAAACTGAGCAACGAACTGCGCTTCGTGCTGATCACCTCGACCGCGACCGTTGCGCCGTTTGTACTGGCACCGGCCGATGCGGTAGTCACCGAAGTCAGCGGCTTGAAGCTGCAAGTGGTCAAGTCCAGCCACGCCAAGTGCGCCCGTTGCTGGCACTGCCGTGAAGACGTCGGCGTGAACCCGGAGCATCCGGAAATCTGCGGTCGTTGCGTCGACAACATCAGCGGCGCTGGCGAGGTTCGTCACTATGCCTAATGCCGTTGGCCGTTTCGGACGGCTGAGCTGGCTCTGGTTGAGTTTGCTGGTCCTGGTCATCGACCAGGTCAGCAAGTTCTACTTCGAAGGCAAGCTCCAGATGTACCAGCAAATCGTGGTGATCCCCGATTACTTCAGCTGGACCCTGGCTTATAACACCGGCGCTGCGTTCAGCTTCCTGGCTGACAGCTCCGGCTGGCAGCGCTGGCTGTTCGCCCTGATCGCCGTGGTGGTCAGCGCGGTGCTGGTGGTATGGCTCAAGCGTCTTGGGCGCAACGAAACCTGGCTGGCCGTCGCGCTGGCGCTGGTGCTGGGTGGCGCGCTGGGCAATTTGTATGACCGCATCGCCCTGGGCCATGTGATCGATTTCATTCTGGTGCATTGGCAGAACCGCTGGTATTTCCCGGCGTTCAACTTTGCCGACAGCGCAATTACTGTCGGTGCGGTGATGCTGGCACTGGATATGTTCAAAAGTAAGAAGACCGGAGAAACCGTTCATGACTGAACAGGTATTGGCTGAGCAACGCATCCGCCAGAACACGGAAGTCACCTTGCACTTTGCACTGCGCCTGGAGAACGGCGACACCGTCGACAGCACCTTCGACAAAGCCCCGGCGACCTTCCAGGTCGGCGACGGCAACCTGTTGCCAGGTTTCGAAGCGGCACTGTTCGGCTTCAAGGCAGGCGACAAGCGTACGCTGACCATTCAGCCGGAAAACGCTTTCGGCCAGCCGAACCCGCAAAACGTACAGATCATCCCGCGTTCGCAGTTCAAGGACATGGAGCTGTCACCGGGTTTGCTGGTGATCTTCAACGATGCGGCGAATACTGAGCTGCCTGGCGTGGTGAAAGAATTCGATGACGAGCAAGTGACCATCGACTTCAACCACCCGCTGGCCGGCAAGACATTGACCTTTGACGTCGAGATCATCAGCGTCAAATCGTTGTAACTGACCGAACACGGTCACCTGTAGGAGCAGAGCTTGCTCGAAGGCGTCACCACATTCAGCATCAATGTTGACTGACACAGCGCTTTCGCGAGCAAGCTCAGCTCCTGCAATGTTTTAATTTCTTGCGCGCAAGACACGAGGCACAGCATGCAAATCAAACTCGCCAACCCCCGTGGCTTCTGCGCCGGTGTGGACCGTGCGATCGAAATCGTCAATCGCGCCCTGGAAGTATTCGGGCCGCCGATCTACGTGCGCCACGAAGTGGTCCACAACAAATTCGTCGTCGAAGACCTGCGTGCTCGCGGGGCGATCTTCGTTGAGGAACTGGATCAGGTGCCGGACGACGTCATCGTGATCTTCAGTGCCCACGGCGTTTCCCAGGCGGTGCGTACCGAAGCCGCCGGCCGTGGCCTCAAGGTGTTCGACGCAACCTGCCCACTGGTGACCAAGGTGCACATCGAAGTCGCACGCTACAGCCGCGATGGTCGTGAATGCATCCTCATCGGCCACGCCGGTCATCCGGAAGTCGAAGGCACCATGGGCCAGTACGATGGCAGCAATGGCGGTGCGATTTACCTGGTCGAAGACGAGAAAGACGTCGCCGAGTTACAGGTGAGCAACCCGGAAAAACTCGCTTTCGTGACCCAGACCACCCTGTCCATGGACGACACCAGCCGCGTGATCGACGCACTGCGTGCACGTTTCCCGGCGATTGGTGGTCCGCGCAAGGACGACATCTGCTATGCCACGCAAAACCGTCAGGACGCGGTCAAGCAACTGGCCGACGAATGCGACGTGGTGTTGGTAGTTGGCAGCCCGAACAGCTCCAACTCCAATCGCTTGCGTGAACTGGCCGAGCGCATGGCCACCCCGGCTTACCTGATCGACGGCGCCGAAGACCTGCAAAAGAGCTGGTTTGAGGGTGTCGAACGTATCGGCATTACCGCTGGTGCCTCCGCTCCGGAAGTGTTGGTGCGGGGCGTGATCCAGCAATTGCAGGCATGGGGCGCCACCGGTGCCGATGAACTGGCCGGTCGCGAGGAGAACATCACGTTCTCCATGCCTAAAGAGCTGCGCGTGCGTTCCCTGCTTTAACGCTGACATAAAGCCTGCTCAGCCTTGTCGCTGCGCAGGCTGACGCGACCTGTAGCGGCCAGCACCACCTGGAGCTGGCTGACCGGTTCGCGGGCTGCGCAAAAATGCACAGTCCCCGCTTGAAACGCCCGTCCGGGCATCTGGGGTTCGCCGATCCCGCTGAATCGAACATATCGCCTGACCGGCCAATTGCCGACAATCGCTCCCCGAGCGCTATCCACGCGCTCAACCAGCAGCGGATTGCTGCTGTCCTCTGGTCCTTTGCCACTGATGTCCAGAATGATCCGCCAGCCCTGACCCCAATCCCCGTTGATGCCGTGAATCACAACGGCCTGATTGCGTGTAATGGCCAAGGTTCTGGCATTGCGAATACCACTGACCAGAGCGTTCGCCGTCGCCTCGCGATGGTTCGATTCAGTGAGTGCTGCGAACGCCGGACTGACCAACAGCAGAACAATTGCGGCAATCGCCAGTCCCATAAGCAGTTCGATCAGGCTGAAACCTCGCTGATGCATGGCATTTCCCTCCCTGGAGTGGTGTGACCCGCGCAATCCTTGCGCGAGTAATGGCAAAACAACCCGCCTGGGCCGGTCGAATGTTCTAGCGTGTAGAAGCAGGTATAGCCGACGGCAACGGAGGGCACCGATGGATCATCGTACAAAAGGTTTCACGCTGATCGAGTTGTTGATCACGCTCGCGGTGTTTCTGATCCTCATTACCCTGGCCGTGCCGGCGTTTACCCGTTCGGTGCAAACCACCCGGGCCGACACCGAAATCGGCGACTTGCAGCGTGGACTTAACTTCGCCCGGCTGGAGGCCATCGACCGTGGCATTACCACCCGGGTCCGTCCGACGGCGGGCGGCAGTGTGTGGACCGGTGAATTGACGGTCTATGACGGTACTGGCACACCGGCCAATGTATTGCGGGTTGTTCCAGCGATGAGCAGCGGCGCCACTCTGTCGCTAACCTCAGGAGTAACCGCGCTGGACTTCAACAACCTGGGCGGTTTGTCGGCACCGTCTACCGCCGTGGTCATCAACTATGTATCGGGGGCGCAAAACAGGACGCTGAACGTGTGTTTGAACGGACGAATTCTATTGGGTGGAAGTTGCGGATGAGGGAAGGGAGCAAGCGTGCACAGGAGGGCATGACGCTGATCGAGGTCTTGGTGGCGTTGTTGATACTGACCGTGGGGCTATTGGGGGCGGCGGCGATTCAGCTCAATGCACTGAAGTACACCGACAGTTCACGGATGACCAGCCAGGCGAGTTTTATCGCCTACGACATGATGGACCGCATCCGCGCCAATTCCGCCGCCGATTACACCGTCACGCCTCCGACCTCGGGCAACCTGAGTGTCGCCCGGGACCAGGACCTCTACGACTTCACCACCAACATCGTCAATTTCGGTGGCGCGACGGCCACTGGCAGCGTGACGCTGAACCAGCGGGTCTACACCATCACTATCACCTGGGATGACTCGCGCGCCGCCAATATCGCCAGCGCGCGCCGCAGCTTTGTCCTGACCAGTCGCGCCACGGTCGACCCGGTGTCCACGCCATGAACCGCTCCAGCCGAGGGTTCGGTTTGATCGAGTTGCTGATTGCGCTGGCGTTGAGCCTGATCGTGGTCCTGGGCGTGGCGCAGATTTTCATCGCGGCGAAAAATACCTACGTTAGCCAGAACGTCTCCGCCGGGATGCAGGAAGACGCGCGTTTTGTGTTGAGCAAAATGATTCAGGAAATCCGTATGGTCGGCATGTTCGGCTGTCTGGGCACCATCACCGATTCGAGTTCGTCGGGTGACTTCAACGCCAGTCAGATCACGCCCATCAGTTGGGACAACGCCAACCTCAAGCTGACCCTGGTGACGGCGGATGTCGGCGGCAACGGCGGGGCGCCGACCTGGACGGTGGTGTCTGACTGTCGAAACTTGGCGACGGCATACACCGGCGCACGTACACCCGCGACAGGGTTTCTGGCGTTTCCGATCCGGCGATTGATCTACAGCTTCAGCAACAACCAGATATTGATGGGCGCCGGCGCCGGCACGCCCGCCCAGTACGTGCTGGTGAACAACGTGAGTGCGTTCAACGTGAGCTTCGGCCTCGCCAGTTCCGCCACCGATGTGGCGGCTTCCAGTTACAGCAGCAACCCGTCGGACCCGGCGCGCATTCGCAGCGTACGTCTGAGCCTGACCCTCACCGACCCGAATAATCGGGTACGCAATCAGACCTTCAGCGTGGTTGCCGCCTTGCGCAACCGTCTGCCATGAGGACGGCCACCATGACGTCTCAAGCCCAACGTGGCATGGCGCTGCTGGTCAGCCTGGTGTTTCTGCTGTTGCTGACACTGATCGGCCTTTCTTCGATGCAGAACGCCACCCTGCAGGAAAAAATGGCCGGCAGTGTGAGCCTGCGCAACCAGTCGTTTCAGGGGGCCGAAGCGGCGTTGCGCGTGGGTGAAAGCGCGGTGCAACTCGACAGCTATTCATTGCCGGTCTGCAGCCAGTGTGCACCGCCGGCCGAGGCCACAAGCATCACGGCCGCCGGTCTCAACTCCAGCTCTGGTGTGACGTGGATCGCTTCCGGCAGTGGATTTTACGGGGTGCAGAACATCGGCACCACGCTGAACGCCGTCAATGTGCCGAGCAATACCTCGGCGACGCTTTACCGGGTGACCGCCGTCGGCATCGCGGGCAACTCGCGCAGCGTCGTGGAGAGTATCTATGCGAAGTACTGAATGGCGCGCCCGCATTGGGCAGCTGTTTTGCGGCATTGTGTTCGGCCTTTATCTGTCGGCCCCGGCGTATGCCTTCACGCCTTCGGATTCACCGCTGTTAAGCGCTGCCGCTGTTGCACCGAACGTGATGTTGCTGATCGACGATTCGGGGAGCATGAACAGCATCCTTTACGCCGCCGGGTTCGATCCGACCGTCACGGGGCGCCCGCCCGCCAAGCAATGTAATTTTTTCCTCGGGCTGTGTTTGAGCGGCAGCGACATCGTCGGTGATTCGATCTTCCTGTCCAGCCTGCCGCAGTCCGGTTGTTCCAGTGGGGCCTACGCGTTTTACAACAACAGCCTGGCGCCGTTGTGCCTGAAGTTGCCGGACCCGGTGGGCAATGAAAACACCCGCTACTCCGACGATTACCTGTCCTACCTGGTGGGGTTGGCCAACGGCAGCAACCGGGACTTCACCACCGGCTCGATCCCCAACGACTACCGCATGAACGTGGCGCGAAACGTGTCCACGGCACTGGTGAGCAGCAACCGCGGCCTGCGCATGGGGCTTGCAACGTTCAATCCGGTAAATAGCAGCAACTCCGGCAATGGCGGCTTCATCGCCCGCTCGATCAGTGATCTGTCGGTGGTGAGCGGCAGCGTGACCCAATCGCAGGCCGACAACAATTACAACAACCTGATCTCCTCCATCAACGGCTTGAGCGCCGTGGCCAATACGCCACTGGCGGAAACCTATTACGAAATCACCCGCTACTTCCGGGGGGTGGCGCCGTACTACAACTCGACGCCGGCCACGTACACCAGCCCGATCCAGTACCGTTGCCAGAAGAACTACGGTGTGGTCATCACCGATGGCCTGCCGACGTTTGACCGCAGCTTCCCGACCAACGATCCGCTGGGAGGTGCTCGCCTGCCGAACTGGGATGGCGTGAACAATGATGGCAACAACCTCAATGGTGACGGCGAAGGTGACACGCTTTATCTCGACGATATCGCCAAGTTCGCGTTCGACATCGACATGCGCTCCACCGGCACCGACGCGGCCGGCAAAAGCTGGAACGCGGTGGATTTCCCGAAACAGAACATGAACACCTACACCGTGGGGTTCACCGCTGCGAATCAAATGCTGTCGGACTCGGCGAGCTATGGGCAGGGCAAGTATTATCAGGCGACCGATAGTGTGGGGCTCAACAACGCATTGTCGTCAGCGTTGAGTGAGATCACTTCCAAGGCTGGTTCCGGGGGGAGCGGGGTCACCAGCGGCACCACTCTGGCCAGCGGTTCCAGCTATTTTCAGACCAGCTATGACCCGAAAGACTGGCGCGGCACCCTCAAGTCCTTTGGTTTCACGTCCGGTGGAGCGGTGAACACTGCCGCTGTGCAATGGACCACCGACACCACCATCGTCCCCGGTGCCACCGCACCGACCTTTCAATCCTGGAACACCCTGAACAACTCCGCCGTCACGCTGGCTTACAGCAGTTTCTCCCCGGCGCAGCAGACATCGTTGAGTCAGAGCTTGCCCACCGGCATCACTGGCAGCGATCTGGTGGAGTGGAGCAAGGGCACCAACAAAACCGGGCTCAAGGTGCGTAGCGTATTGCTCGGCGACATCATCAACTCGCCGCTGGTGTTGGCCTCCCCTGTGGATAAAACCGCATCCGATCTGCTGGGCGACAGTACTTACAGCACCTTCCTGAACACCAAAGCCGCCAATATGAGTGCCAGCCTGGTGGTGAACGCCAATGACGGTTTTGTGAATGTCATCAACTCGGCCAATGGTGTCAGGCGCTATGCCTACATGCCGTCCAGTGTTTTGCCCTCGCTGCGGTACATCGCCGATCCAGCCTACATCAACGGTGTGAGCCACAAGTATCTGGTCGATGGGCAGGTCGGTGTGTTCGATGCCCAACTCAGCGGCGCCTGGAAAACCCTGGCCATTGGCGGCACCGGGGCGGGCGGCAAAGTCTTCTATGCGCTGCAACTGTTCGATGCCTCGTTGGGTAACGCATTCAAGGCGCTGTGGGAAATCGCCGCGCCGACCACGCCGAGTTCGGCAAACGTGTTCAATGACCTGGGTTATGCCTACGCTCGACCGGAAGTGGCACGCTTGGCCGATGGTCGATGGGCCGCTTTTATCTCTAACGGTTATGGCAGCAACTCCGGCGTCGCTGCGTTGTACGTGGTGGATGTGCGTGATGGATCGTTGATCAAGAAAATCGTGGTCGACAGCACTGAAACCACCAATGGTCTGTCGTCGGTGAAGCTCAGGGTCAACTCGCAGAATGTGGTGCAGGCCGCTTATGGCGGCGACTTGAAAGGGCGGTTGTGGAAGTTCGATCTGAGCGCCACGGCGCCCGATACCTGGGGCGTAGCCTTTTCCGGCAAACCGCTGTTTACCACGGCAGGCGGCGCCACTCAGCCCATCACTGCGCAGCCGTTGCTGGCGGATAATGCATTGGGCGGTAAGGAAGTGTTTGTCGGCACCGGAAAATTCAACGAGACGGCCGACAAGACCAACAAGGATCTACAGGCATTTTATGCGGTGTGGGATGCGGACGGCGGATCAGGTCAAATCACCGTGGCCAGTTTGCAGGCTCAGGCGGTAACGGGGGTGTTCTCTGGCAGCACTGGCCAGTTCATCACCACCAGCCAGAACGACGTGACCTACCCGACAGAGAAGGGCTGGTATTTGCCACTGGTGTACAACAACGCGCTGATCGGCGAGCGGGTGATCAATCAGGCCAGTCTGATACTGGGGCGGATCGTTTTTACTACGGCGAGTGTGGACACTACGGACCCGTGCGCCAGCTTCGGTACCGGCAAACTGGTCGAGCTGGAGGCATTCAGCGGTAAGATGCTCAACTATGCGGTGCTTGATACCAATGGCGACGGGGTGGTCGACAGTACAGATACGGTGTCGAGCGGAGTGATTTTCACCGGTGGCATTCCGACCCTGAACGCCATCGTCAACGGTGCAACCCGCAAAATCGTAAACGATTCCAGTGGCGGTATCAGCACGCTGGTGGAAAAATCCGGCGGCGGCAGCCGTCGCATCATGTGGCGACAAATACAGTAAGTGAGAGTTGAGGCATGCGTAGATCCAACCGAGGTTTTACCCTGATCGAAATCATGATCGTGATTGCGATCATCGGGATCGTCATGACCATTGCCGCCCCGAGCTTCACCGAGTACCTGAAGAAGGGCCGGCGCAGCGAAATCGCCGGGGTGTTGTCGGAGCAGGCGCAGATCCTTGAACGGTTCTACACCAAGAGCAATGTCTACACCGGCGCCACAGGCCTGAGCGTCGGCAATGACTATTACACCATCACCCCGACTATCACTGACCAGACCTTCCTGCTGACGGCCGTGCGCAAGGCCGGTTCGAGCATGGCAACCGACAAGTGCGGGGATTTCACCCTCACCAATACCGGTGTCCGGAACATGGTCAACGCCACAGCCGGTTTGACCGCCAAGGATTGCTGGGGTCGCTGAGTTTCCTTTCGGGCGCCTTTTGCGCCCTCTGTCTATTTAACGGTTGGATCTGAACATGACCAGGCAACAGCAAGTGGTGATTGTCGGCGGCGGGGTGATCGGGCTGCTGACGGCGTTCAATCTCGCGTCCGAAGTGCGCAGCGTGGTGCTGATGGATCGTTCGAACGTCGGGCAGGAGTCGTCATGGGCGGGCGGCGGGATTGTTTCGCCACTCTACCCGTGGCGCTACAACCCGGCGGTCACTGCGTTGGCGCATTGGTCTCAGGATTTTTATCCACAGCTCGGTGAGCGTTTGTTCGCTGCGACCGGAGTCGATCCTGAAGTTCACACCACCGGCCTGTACTGGCTGGACCTGGATGACGAAGCCGAGGCACTGGTGTGGGCCAAACGGCAAAACCGCCCGCTGCGGGCTGTGGATATCTCGGCGGCACACGATGCGGTGCCAGTATTGGGCACGGGGTTCTCGCGGGCGATCTACATGGCCGATGTGGCCAATGTGCGCAATCCGCGGCTGGTGAAGTCGCTGAAGGCTGCGTTGCTGGCACTGCCAAATGTGACCATCCATGAGCAGTGCGAAGTCAGCGGGTTTATTCGTGAAGGCGATCAAGTCGTTGGCGTGCAGACTTCGACGGGGGCCATTCAGGGCGATCAAGTGGTGCTGACCGCTGGCGCCTGGAGTGGAGATTTACTCAAGGGGCTGGGCCTGGCGCTGCCGGTCGAACCGGTAAAAGGGCAGATGATTCTGTACAAGTGCGCGGCCGACTTTCTGCCGAGCATGGTATTGGCCAAAGGGCGTTACGCGATTCCCCGCCGCGACGGGCACATTCTGATCGGCAGTACGCTGGAGCATGAAGGCTACGACAAGACGCCGACCGATTCGGCTTTGGAAAGCCTGAAGGCATCGGCGGTGGAGTTGATTCCCGCGCTGGCGGAGGCCGAAGTCGTCGGGCACTGGGCCGGATTGCGGCCGGGCTCGCCGGAAGGCATTCCTTATATCGGTCAGGTGCCGGGGTTTGAAGGGCTTTGGCTCAATTGCGGGCACTACCGAAACGGGCTGGTGCTGGCGCCGGCGTCGTGTCAGTTGTTTGCGGATGTGATGCTGGGGCGTGAGCCGATTATTGATCCCACGCCTTATGCTCCGGTCGGGCGTATCTAGTCGCAGGATCTACGGCGACTGTCATATTGCCTTCGTCGGAACGCCGCCCGGAGCCTGCTCGCCAAGGGGCCCTTAATCCAGGCCCAGTTTTTTGAGCCTGTAACGCATCGACCTGAACGACAAATTCAACCGCTGAGCCGCCGCCGTACGGTTCCAGCGGGTTTCCTCCAGCGCCTGGAGGATGACTTTGCGCTCGATGTTTTCCAGATAGTCTTCCAGATTGTCGATCTGCGTCAGGTCCGGCACCCCGCCTTCTGCCGCGCAATTACCGTCGGCCAATCGTAAATCGCTGGTTTCGATCTGCTTGTTCTCGCACAAGGTGTGAGCCCGTTCGAGAACGTTCTCCAGTTCCCGCACATTGCCGGGAAAGCGATAGCTTTTGAGCGCATCCAGGGCGAGCGGATGGAGTGTCGCGGGAGGTCGGCCGCTGTCGGCCGCCAAGCGCTTGAGCACATGGCTGGCCAATGCCTCGATGTCGTCACGGCGTTCGCGCAAGGGCGGAACCCGCAGTTCGATCACGTTGAGCCGGTAGTACAAATCCTGACGAAAACGCTCGGCGACGATTTCGGCCTCAAGGTCTTTGTGGGTGGCGCAAAGGATGCGCACATCGACCACGGTTTCCTGTTGCTCGCCAATACTGCGCACGGCTTTTTCCTGAATCGCACGCAGCAGTTTGACCTGCATCGCCAACGGCAAATCCGCGACTTCATCGAGGAACAGCGTGCCGCCCTGGGCGGCCTGGAACAGTCCGCGCTTGTCTTCGACGGCGCCGCTGAAACTGCCTTTGCGATGCCCGAAGAACTCGCTTTCCATCAGCTCTGACGGAATCGCCCCACAGTTGACCGGGACGAAGGGGTGATGAGCTCGCGGGCCTTGTTCGTGGATCAGTCTTGCAACCAACTCCTTGCCGCTGCCGGACTCGCCGCTGATGTACACCGGCGCCTGGCTGCGGGCGAGTTTGTCGATGTGTTTGCGCAGGTTACGCATGGGCAGCGAGTTGCCCAGCAGCCGGCGATCAATCGCCGTACTGGCGTCGGCTGGAGCAGGCAGGCGCAGGGCGCTGGTGACCAGTTCCCGCAGGCGAGTGAGGTCGACCGGTTTGGTCAGGAAGTCGAAGGCGCCGGCCTTGAGTGCGTTAATGGCTGTTTCAAGGCTGCCGTAGGCCGTGATCATCGCCACCGGCACCTGTGCGTAACGCTTCTGGATGTGTTGCACGAGCTCAAGGCCGGTGCCGTCGGGCAGGCGCATGTCGGTCAGGCACAGATCGAAGGTTTCCCGGGCCAGCAAGGCTTGGGCGTCGACCAGGTTGCGGGCACTGAAGGTATCGAGTTTCATCCGTCCCAGGGTTATTTCCAGGAGTTCGCGGATATCCGGTTCGTCGTCGACGATCAGGACTTTGGGCCGTGGGCTCATGTTCAACTTTGTTTCCGTCCGTGAGCAAAAGTGATGCGAAAGCAGCCGCCGCCTTGGCGTGGTTTGAAGTCTAGGCGGGCCTGGTTGCTTTCGCACAGCTCACGGGACAGATAAAGCCCAAGGCCTGTGCCTTGGCTACTGGTGGTAAAAAACGGCTCGAACAAATGCCCCTGCTGGTCGGGCGCCACGCCGGGGCCGTCGTCCACAACTTCGAGAACCGGCAATTGGCTGTCGGTATCGACAAACAACTCGAGCCAGACCTGAGCCGTGTCGTGATTCAGGGCGCTGTGGCGCCAGGCATTTCGCAACAAATTGTCCAGGACCTGGGTGAGCTGGTTTGGGTCCATCAAGGTGTTGAAGTCGCCGGAACCCATACGCAGGTGGATCTGCTGGGCGTCCTTCGCGTTCTCACGGGTTTCAGCAACGAACCTTTCCAGCCACGGCTTCAGGTCCAGCCGTTGCGGGACGGTTTGCTGGCGGCGAGACAGTTGCAGGACGTTTTCGATAACCCGATTCATTCGCTGAGAGTGGTCTTGAATAATCTGGGTCAGACGCCGATCCGCACCGTTGAGTTCCTCGGATTCGCGCAGCAATTGCGCGGCATGACTAATGGCACCCAATGGATTGCGGATTTCGTGGGCAATACCCGCCGTCAGTCGACCGAGGGCGGCGAGTTTCAATTGCTGCGCCTGTTGTGCAACCTGAGCGATGTCTTCGAGAAAAACCAGGGTTTGTGGGTTCGGGCTTTGGTCCAGGGCAATGAAGCTGGGTTGCAGCTCCAGGCCGCTGGCGGGGATTTTCAGGCTTTGCGGGCGCAAGATCGGATTGTTGAGCCACAGCTGGAGACGTTCGACCAGCGTCGGGGAAAAATCGTCGATCAGCCGTCCGTCGAGTGCTTTGTGCCCCAGCAGTATCAATGCGCTGTGATTGGCCAGTTGCACTCGTCGCTGTTCGTCGAGCACCAGAATGCCCGTGCGCATGCGTTGCAGGATCAGCGCATTGAGCGTTTCGAGCCCCATCACTTCGCCGGCTCGCTGTTCGGCGAGGTGTTCGCTGACTTCCAGGCGTCTGCTCAGCCCTTGCACCAGCAAAGCCGCGGCAAAACAGAGTGCGCCGAGCATGCCGACTTGCAGGTAATCGTTGGGGCTGGCCGGATGGCTGAAGCTCAGGAGGAAGCTCAAACTGACGATGCCCAGCGCGCCGACCGCGGCGATTAACAGGCCGACACGCCCACGCAGCAGGGTATTGCTGATGGCCACCGACACAATCAACAGATTGCCGATGGCGCTGGCCACTCCGCCCGCGGCGTAGAACAAACCGCAGAGCAGCAAGACATCGACCAGCGCCAGGCTGAACAGCTGCGCCGGCCGGCGGGTGTTTTCCAGGAACACCACCAGCAGAATGTTCAGTACCAGGTACAACCAGCTGCCATTGCGCAACAGGTCGTCATTGGCGAACGCCAGCAACTGGTTGTCCAGGTTGCTGGTCATCAACAGCACGAGGGTGATGCCGATACTTAAACGGTAGAGGTGATAGAGGCGCAGCAGTCGCTGAGCCTGTTTGCCGCCGGGACTGGAGGTCTCAGCGACCACTTGGGCCCGGGCCTTGCTCAAGGTGAGCCTGGCTGCAATACCACTGTTGTTGAAGGCTCAGCGCGCGGTCGCGGGGCAAGTGCACGCCGCAATGGGCGCAACGGACCATGGGAGCCGCCTCCAGCTCGGCGGAGGACCTTGGGGCATTAGCCGCGCCCTTGAACTTGCGCCAGAACCATACTGCAGCGGCAATCAGGGCGATCCAGAACAGTAAACGAAGCATGGTGAGCTGCTTTATGACGAGTGATTCAGCAGTTTAGCCAAGGTCATGCCGAGCGCACAGCGTAATCATCACGCCCACAAAAAAGGAGCCTCGCGAGGCTCCTTTTTGTACAACCTGAGGTGTCAGTCAAACACGCCAAAGGTCATGTAGCTGAACCACGAGCGGTCGCTGCTGTTGCCTTCGGACTCGTGTTGCTCTTCTTCGACGGCATCGCCATTGCCATCTTTAGGCTTCAGCTCGCTCGGAATCGCGTCCTTGGCATCCTGGTACTGCTTCTGCACGTCCTGGTTGGCGCGGGTTTCGCCCGGCGGCAGCGGCGGACGGGATTCGATCAGGCCCAGGGTGGCCTTGCTCAACCACGAACGGTTGTCGGCTTCGGCAACCGAAGGCTGGAACTGACCGTCCACCAGGCTTGGGTGGTTCGGGTAGTTGAGCTTCAGGGTTTCGAGGCTGGTGGCTGCCAGTTCGTCCAGGTGCAGGCGCTGGTAGGCTTCAGTCATGACCGCCAGGCCGTCACCGACGGACGGGGTTTCCTGGAAGTTTTCCACCACGTAACGGCCACGGTTTGCGGCGGCGACATAGGCCTGACGGGTCAGGTAGTAGTCGGCAACGTGAATCTCGTAGGAGGCCAGCAGGTTGCGCAGGTAAATCATGCGCTGCTTGGCATCCGGCGAGTAGCGGCTGTTCGGGAAGCGGCTGGTCAGCTGGGCGAACTCATTGTAGGAGTCGCGAGCGGCACCCGGGTCACGCTTGGTCATGTCCAGCGGCAGGAAGCGCGCCAGCAGGCCGACGTCCTGGTCGAACGACGTCAAACCTTTCAGATAGTAGGCGTAATCCACGTTCGGATGCTGCGGGTGCAGGCGAATGAAACGCTCGGCAGCAGACTTGGCGGCTTCAGGCTCGGTGTTCTTGTAGTTGGCGTAAATGAGCTCGAGTTGAGCCTGATCAGCGTAGCGACCGAACGGATAGCGCGATTCCAGAGCCTTCAACTTGGCAATGGCGCTGGTATAGCTACTATTGTCCAGATCGTTCTGAGCCTGCTGGTACAGCTCGACTTCGCTAAGGTTTTCGTCTACGACTTCCTTCGATGAGCAAGCAGCGGTCAATGCGAGGATGGCGATCAGCAGCAGGTGTTTCACTTGCATGGCGGCTTGCGTCCCTATGACGGCCGCTGTCTTGGGCGGGGCCGTCCTGTTATGATGAGCGCCCCGTTGAATAGCCTCGGGGCAAAAGACGCCGTATTTAACCACAAGCGCGCAGCCGAAACCAAAGGCTGTGCCGACGCCTAGTCTGAGCATGTCCGATAAAATTGAACTTCGCGCAGAGGTGCCGTCCGAATTGGGCGGCCAACGCCTCGATCAAGTCGCCGCACAATTATTCGCTGAGCACTCGCGCTCGCGCCTTTCCGCCTGGATCAAAGACGGCCGCCTGACTGTGGATGGGGCGGTTATCCGCCCGCGAGACATCGTTCACGGTGGCGCCATTCTTGAACTGACCGCCGAGCAGGAAGCTCAGGGCGAATGGATCGCTCAAGACATCGAACTGGACATCGTCTATGAAGACGATGACATCCTGGTGATCAACAAACCTGCGGGTCTGGTGGTGCATCCGGCTGCCGGCCACGCTGATGGCACCTTGCTCAACGCCTTGCTGCACCACGTGCCGGACATTATCAATGTGCCCCGCGCCGGTATCGTGCATCGCCTGGACAAGGACACCACCGGTCTGATGGTGGTGGCCAAGACCATTCAGGCGCAGACACAGCTTGTCACGCAATTGCAGAGCCGCAGCGTAAGCCGGATCTACGAATGCATCGTGATCGGCGTGGTGACGGCAGGCGGCAAGATCAATGCGCCAATCGGTCGTCACGGCCAGCAACGTCAGCGCATGGCGGTCATGGAAGGCGGCAAGCAAGCCGTCAGCCACTATCGCGTGCTCGAGCGTTTCCGCTCCCACACTCACGTGCGGGTGAAGCTGGAAACCGGTCGTACCCACCAGATTCGTGTGCACATGGCCCACATCAACTACCCGTTGGTCGGAGACCCTGCCTACGGCGGTCGCTTCCGTATCCCGCCGGCAGCCAGTGTGACCATGGTCGAATCGTTGAAGGCGTTCCCGCGCCAGGCCCTGCATGCGCGGTTCCTGGAACTGGATCACCCGACCACCGGTAAACGCATGAGCTGGGAATCGCCGCTGCCGGACGATTTCGTCTGGTTGCTGACCCTGCTCAAGCAAGACCGTGAGGCGTTCATCGGATGAGTGACTGGCTGATTCCCGACTGGCCTGCGCCTGCCGGGGTGAAAGCCTGCGTGACCACCCGTGCGGGCGGCGTCAGTCTGGCGCCGTTCGACAGCCTCAACCTCGGCGATCACGTCGACGACAGCCCCGAAGCTGTGGCCGAAAATCGCCGGCGTCTCACCGATCATTTCTCTATTCAACCGGCCTGGCTGCAACAGGTTCACGGCATTGCCGTGGCCCACGCGGACCCAGGCCAGGTCGTCACTGCTGACGCCAGTTGGACAGCCACGCCCGGTATTGCCTGCGCTTCAATGACCGCTGACTGTCTGCCGGTGCTGTTTTGCAACCGTGCCGGCACTCGCGTTGCGGCGGCCCATGCCGGTTGGCGTGGATTGGCGGCGGGTGTGCTGGAAGCAACGCTCGACAGCCTGGACGTGCCGCCCGCTGACGTATTGGTCTGGCTCGGCCCGGCCATTGGCCCCAAAGCCTTTGAAGTCGGCCCGGAAGTGCGCGAAACCTTCGTCGAGCAATTGCCGGCAGCCGCCAAAGCCTTTGTGCCGAGTGCCAATGCTGGCAAGTTCATGGCCGATATCTACGAACTGGCGCGTTTGCGTCTGGCGGCCCGTGGTGTTACCGCTGTTTACGGTGGCGGTTTTTGCACCGTGACCGATCCGCGCTTCTTTTCTTACCGCCGCAGTCCTCAAACGGGCCGCTTTGCCTCCCTTATCTGGCTTGAAGTGCCCTGTCTCACGAATACTGTTCCTTTTTGACGGTGTCTGTTGCCGTCATACTGCGTTGCCGCCCCTCGCCATAGCGGGCTATGACTCGTCGCGGCGCCTTGCCTGACGACAACAGCCACTCGTCAAAAGAGGAACGTATTCGTGAGACAGGGCACAAACGCTAGACTTCTCTGATCTGCATCAACTGATCGACGCTTGAAACTCCCAGAATCGACCGCATCTATAACGGTATCTGGCAGGTTTCTTCATTCAGGATGTTTTATAGGTCCGGCCTGCTCAAAAGGAAGGTGACCCATGCGCATAGATCGATTAACCAGCAAATTGCAGTTAGCACTCTCCGACGCCCAATCCTTGGCCGTCGGCCTCGACCATCCCGGCATCGAGCCGGCGCACTTGATGCAGGCCATGCTCGAACAGCAGGGCGGCTCGATCAAACCCCTGCTGATGCAGGTCGGTTTCGACGTCAACAGCCTGCGTAAAGAGCTGACCAAAGAGCTCGACCAGCTGCCGAAAATCCAGAACCCGACCGGCGACGTGAACATGTCGCAGGATCTGGCGCGTCTGCTTAATCAGGCTGATCGCCTGGCCCAGCAGAAGGGCGACCAGTTCATCTCCAGCGAACTCGTGCTGCTCGCCGCCATGGACGAGAACAGCAAGCTCGGCAAGTTGTTGCTGGGGCAGGGCGTGAGCAAGAAAGCCCTGGAAAACGCGATCAATAACCTGCGTGGTGGCGAAGCGGTCAACGATGCCAACCACGAGGAATCGCGCCAGGCGCTGGATAAATACACCGTCGACCTGACCAAGCGCGCCGAAGAAGGCAAGCTCGATCCGGTCATCGGCCGTGACGACGAAATTCGCCGGACCATTCAGGTCCTGCAACGCCGTACCAAAAACAACCCGGTGCTGATCGGTGAGCCTGGTGTGGGTAAAACCGCCATTGCCGAGGGTCTGGCCCAGCGCATCATCAACGGCGAAGTGCCGGACGGCCTGAAAGGCAAACGTCTGCTGTCCCTCGACATGGGGGCGCTGATCGCCGGTGCCAAGTATCGCGGTGAGTTTGAAGAGCGCCTGAAATCGCTGCTCAACGAGCTGTCGAAGCAGGAAGGGCAGATCATTCTGTTCATCGACGAACTGCACACCATGGTCGGCGCCGGTAAAGGCGAAGGCTCGATGGATGCGGGCAATATGCTCAAGCCTGCGCTGGCGCGCGGCGAGCTGCATTGCGTCGGCGCGACCACGCTTAATGAGTACCGCCAATATATAGAGAAGGACGCAGCCCTCGAGCGGCGCTTCCAGAAAGTGTTGGTGGATGAGCCGAGTGAAGAGGACACCATCGCGATACTGCGTGGCCTCAAAGAACGCTATGAGGTTCACCACAAGGTGGCGATCACCGACGGCGCCATCATTGCAGCGGCCAAGCTCAGCCATCGCTATATCACTGACCGTCAGTTGCCGGACAAGGCCATCGACCTGATCGACGAAGCGGCCAGCCGCATCCGCATGGAGATCGACTCCAAGCCGGAAGTGCTCGACCGTCTGGAGCGTCGCCTGATTCAGTTGAAGGTGGAATCCCAGGCACTGAAGAAAGAAAGCGATGAAGCGGCGATCAAACGCCTGGAAAAACTCCAGGAAGAAATCGTCCGCCTCGAGCGTGAGTACTCGGACCTCGAAGAAATCTGGAATTCGGAAAAAGCCGAAGTCCAGGGTTCTGCACAGATCCAGCAAAAAATCGAACAGTCCCGTCAGGAACTGGAAGCCGCACGCCGTAAAGGCGACCTGAACCGCATGGCCGAGCTGCAATACGGGGTGATCCCGGACCTGGAGCGCAGCCTGCAAATGGTCGACCAGCACGGTAAAAGCGAGAACCAGTTGTTGCGCAGCAAGGTGACTGAGGAAGAAATCGCTGAAGTCGTGTCGAAGTGGACCGGCATTCCGGTGTCAAAAATGCTCGAAGGCGAGCGCGACAAGCTGATGAAGATGGAAAGCCTGTTGCACCAGCGTGTGATCGGCCAGGACGAAGCAGTCATCGCGGTCTCCAATGCGGTGCGGCGTTCCCGGGCCGGGTTGTCCGACCCGAATCGCCCGAGCGGTTCGTTCATGTTCCTCGGCCCGACCGGTGTCGGTAAAACCGAGCTGTGCAAGGCACTGGCCGAGTTCCTCTTTGATACTGAAGAGGCGATGGTGCGGATCGACATGTCCGAGTTCATGGAGAAACATTCCGTGGCCCGGCTGATTGGTGCGCCACCAGGCTATGTAGGCTATGAAGAGGGCGGTTACCTGACCGAGGCGGTGCGTCGCAAGCCTTACTCGGTGATCCTCCTGGATGAGGTCGAGAAGGCCCACCCGGATGTGTTCAACATCTTGCTGCAAGTGCTGGAAGATGGCCGCTTGACTGACAGCCATGGCCGCACGGTGGATTTCAAGAACACCGTGATCGTCATGACGTCCAACCTGGGCTCGGTACAGATCCAGGAACTGGTCGGTGATCGTGAGGCACAGCGCGCGGCGGTGATGGATGCGATTTCCACCCACTTCCGGCCGGAGTTCATCAACCGGGTCGACGAAGTGGTGATCTTCGAGCCATTGGCGCGGGATCAGATCGCGGGCATTACCGAGATTCAGTTGGGTCGCCTGCGCAGTCGCCTGACCGAGCGTGAACTGAAGCTGGAACTGAGCCCTGAGGCCATGGATAAGCTGATCGCGGTGGGTTACGACCCAGTGTACGGCGCACGTCCGCTCAAACGAGCGATTCAGCGCTGGATCGAGAACCCGCTGGCTCAGTTGATTCTGTCGGGTCGTTTCATGCCCGGCGATACCGCCAAGGGTGTGGTGGAAAACGACGAAATCGTATTCGTCTGACCCATCCAGGCAACAAAACCGACGAGGCCTCGCATTGCGAGGCCTTTTTTTCGCCAGGCTGTTGAACTCTAAGGAAAAGGCTTGTAAAGTGCGCCCCGCAGTCAGTCACCCGCCAGGGTTTCCGCTCCCCAAGCAGGAATCCAAAATAAGTTGCAAATCATTAACTTGAAAGCAATTTAGGGGGTTGACAGAGGTGCTGAAGATTGTAGAATAGCGCGCCTCAGACACACGAACGCAGCGATGCGAACGGGTCGAAGAGAACGCAAAAAGCTTCACCGTTGTAAATTGAAATATGTAGTTCCGTGATAGCTCAGTCGGTAGAGCAAATGACTGTTAATCATTGGGTCCCAGGTTCGAGTCCTGGTCACGGAGCCAATTTCAAACCGGGGTATAGCGCAGTCCGGTAGCGCGCCTGCTTTGGGAGCAGGATGTCAGGAGTTCGAATCCCCTTACCCCGACCATTTTTGGGTCGTTAGCTCAGTTGGTAGAGCAGTTGGCTTTTAACCAATTGGTCGTAGGTTCGAATCCCACACGACCCACCATTTTTGAAACCAGTTAACGCTGGGATCAGATCTTAAGATCAGAGGCCAAAAGCGCTGATCGAAGAAGGCGACTTGTGAAGGTCGCCTTTTTTTTACCGGGGTATAGCGCAGTCCGGTAGCGCGCCTGCTTTGGGAGCAGGATGTCAGGAGTTCGAATCCCCTTACCCCGACCATATTAAAAATCCTCGTATCGAAAGATACGGGGATTTTTTTTGTCTGCCGTTTTTTGTCTGCCGAAAAGGCGATTCCCTTCAAGTCATCGTACAACTTGCCGATAGCGAAGCGACGGGGTTCTGCCGACACACGCCCCTTATCCAGGCCATTACAAGAAAAGGGCGTTCGTTATGTTGCTTCGTCAGTTGAATATTGCTCCTCGGGCGGCCTTGGGGTTTGCCCTGATCGCCGTGTTGGTTGCCTTGCTCGGTGTGTTTGCGCTGGGGCAGATGTCGAGCATTCGCGACAGTGAGGTGGCGGTGGAGAAGCAATGGCTGCCGAGCATTCGCGGTGGCGACGAGATCCGCGAAATCATGTTGCGCATCCGTACCATTTCTCTGCGCATGGCCCTGGATCAGGACCCCAGGAACATTCCTCAATACCGCAGCCAGATGGATACTCGCGACAAGGAGCTCAGCGACAGGATCGCCGCGTACGACAAGTTGGTAAACACGGCCGAAGGCAAGGCGTTATATGACCAGTTCAAAACCACCTTCGCGGCCTACCGTTCCGGTATTGCCCAATCGTTTTCCCTGGCGGAACAAGGTCGTCGTGACGAACTGACCAAATTGCTGCTGATTGACATGAAAACCGTGGTCGATGGCTCCGGTAAACAGCTCAGTGATCTGGCGGACCTGTTCGCCAGGCAAGTCGCCGCCGAAAGCGAGAAATCCGCCGCGCATTACGACACCTCGCGAATGATCGTCAGCCTGTTCATCGCGTTGGCGGCACTGGCCACCGTCGGCCTGGCCATGTTGCTGACCCGCAGCATCGTCAAGCCCTTGGGCGAAGCGTTGCAGGCCGCGGAAAACGTGGCCCGTGGCGATCTGACGCGGCCGATCGAAACCCATGGCAACGACGAAGTCAGCCGCTTGCTCAAGGCGCTGGCAACCATGCAGCAGAACCTGCGCGACACCTTGCAAGGCATCAGCGGCTCGGCGGCGCAACTGGCGACGGCGGCGGATGAGTTGAACGCGGTCACCCTCGACAGCACGCAAAACCTGCAACAGCAGAACAACGAGATCGAACAAGCCGCCACGGCCGTCAACGAGATGACCACAGCGGTTGAGGAGGTTGCCCGCAATGCGGTGTCGACGTCCGACGCTACGCGCCAATCCAGCGAATCCGCCCACGCCGGTCAGGAGCGCGTCAGCGAAACGGTCACGGCCATCGGTGCGCTAGCCAGTGATGTGCAAGTGACGGGTGGCCTGGTTCAGTCCCTGGCCAACCAGTCGCAGGACATTGGCAAGGTGCTGGATGTGATTCGCGCGATTGCCGAGCAGACCAATCTGCTGGCGCTCAACGCCGCCATCGAAGCGGCGCGCGCTGGGGAAAGCGGCCGAGGATTTGCAGTGGTGGCCGATGAAGTTCGCGCACTGGCTTATCGCACGCAGCAATCGACCCAGGAAATCGAACAAATGGTTCAGGGGATGCGCAGCGGCTCGACCCAGGCGCTGGATTCGATGCAAGCGAGCTCAACTCGCGCAGCGACGACGCTGGCCCTGGCCGAGCGTGCGGGTGAAGCGCTGCAGACCATCACCGACTCGGTTCACCAGATCCATGAGCGCAATCTGGTGATCGCCAGCGCGGCTGAAGAACAGGCCCAAGTGGCGCGAGAAGTGGATCGCAATCTGGTGAATATTCGCGATCTGTCCGTGCGTTCCGCTGCCGGGGCGAATCAGACCAGTGCCTCCAGCCATGAGCTCTCACGCCTGGCCAATTCGTTGAGCACTATGGTGCAACGCTTCCAGGTGTAAATCCGCCCGACGAAAAAAGCCCCGCTTCTCGGTAGAGAAAGCGGGGCGTGGTGCTCAGAGGCTTAGGCGCCGTCTTGGTCTTTCAGGTGCTCGAACAGGCCTTTTGGCATTTTCTTGCCGTTGGCTTCGTAGTTGGCTTTCACGTTATCAAACGCTTCTTGCTCGTCGATGAAGCCATCGTGGTTAGTGTCGATCTTGTCGAAGTTGGATTTCGGCGCGACAGCCTGGAATTCGGCGCGGGAGACCTTGCCGTCGCCATCAGTGTCAGTCTTGGCCATCGACGCATCGCCACACTTGCCTTCGCCACACTTGCCTTCAGGGGTTTTCACCACCTGTTCAGCCGAGGCCAACAGATAGCCTTGAGTCAGTGGCTGCGAAGCGAAGACGGAGCCGGTCAACATCATGCCGCCCGCCAGAACAGCGCCAAGCAGACCGATAGTATTTTTGGTAGTACGGGACATTTCAATTCTCCTGGGTTGCACGACACAACCACTTGATAGAGGGTTGCCACGTAAGTGCGGCGACAACCGAAGCTGGCGAGTTGCCTTGCTCGGGTGTGGCCATTTAGCGGGATGGGTGTATCGCTACTGTGTCGCGCAAGGGGGGAGTTTGTAAGCGAAGGGGCGAAAACGCAGGGGGAGATACAGTGAGACACAGAAGTGTTTGCAGGAGAGACCGAGGCGACTGCATCGCGGGCACGCCACGCTCCCACAGGAGGATGCAGATCAACTGTGGGAGTGTGGCGTGGCCGCGATGAGGCCCTGACGCATGCCGGAAATTTTAGTGCAGTTTGAGTCGCGGTTCAGTCCCGCGCCCGATTTTACTGCCCAGCATCAGCATCGCCGTACGGAACGCCCCATACAGCGCCATCTGGTGCATGCGGTACAGCGACACGTAAAACATCCGCGCCAGCCAGCCTTCCAACATCACGCTGCCCGTCAGGTTGCCCATCAAGTTACCCACAGCCGAAAAACGCGACAGCGAGATCAACGAGCCGTAATCGGTGTACTTGTACTCCGGCAACGCCTTGCCCTCGATCCGCAGCTTCAGCGATTTGGCCAGCAACGACGCCTGCTGATGCGCCGCCTGAGCGCGCGGCGGCACATTGCGATCGGTACCTGGTTGCGGGCAGGCCGCGCAATCGCCGAATGCGAAGATGTTCTCGTCGCGGGTGGTTTGCAGGGTCGGCAGCACTTGCAGCTGGTTGATGCGGTTGGTTTCCAGGCCATCGATGTCCTTGAGGAAGCCCGGCGCACGAATCCCGGCGGCCCAGACTTTCAGGCTCGCGTTGATCACTTTGCCATCGGCGGTGATCAGGCTGTCGGCCGTCACTTCACTGACCGCCGCATTGGTCATAACGTTGACCCCGAGTTTCTCCAGGGTTTTATGCACAGGCCCGCCGATGCGTTCCGGCAGGGCCGGCAATACCCGTGGACCGGCTTCGATCAGGGTGATGTGCATGTTTTCCGGTTTGATCCGGTCCAGACCATACGCCGCCAGTTCATGCGCTGCGTTGTGCAGCTCGGCAGCGAGTTCGACACCGGTGGCCCCGGCGCCGACGATGGCCACGCTGATCTGTTCGACCTTGTCGGTTTGCCCGGCATGGGCACGCAGATAATGGTTGAGCAATTGCTGGTGGAAGCGTTCGGCCTGTTTGCGGGTGTCGAGGAACAGGCAATGCTGCGCCGCGCCCTGGGTGCCGAAATCATTGGTGGTGCTGCCGACCGAGATCACCAGCGAGTCGTAACCCACTTCACGGGCGGGCACCAGTTCCAGGCCGGCTTCGTCGTAAGTGGCGGCCAGCTGGATTTTTTTCTGCGTGCGATCGAGCCCGCTCATGCGCCCCAGCTGGAACTCGAAGTGGTTCCATTTGGCTTGGGCAACATAGTTGAGTTCGTCTTCGGAAGAGTTCAGCGACCCGGCCGCCACTTCGTGCAGCAGCGGTTTCCAGATGTGGGTCAGGTTCGCGTCGACCAGCATCACACTGGCCGTGCCACGCTTGCCCAGAGTCTTACCCAGACGGGTAGCCAACTCCAGACCGCCGGCGCCGCCGCCGACAATAACAATACGATGGGACATGGGGATAACTCGCAAGGCTAAAAGAAATCGGTACGGTTACCCGAGCGAGCGCAAGGCAGCTCATAGCGTCAGGTAACTGATAAATCGGCTCAACAGGCCAAGGCCTATGGTCACTGCCAACACCACCACCAGGAGCATCCACGGCCGGAAAGGCCGGCGCTCGACTTGGTGCTGGGACAAGTGCAGGTACTCTTCGACATGCTTTTGGTCGTCGGGGTTCAGGCGGCTGGTCATAAAGGCCTCGTCAGTAGACGTTGCTGAATGTGTAGAAGCTACAGGCAGATTTAACGCACGTTGAACGGAGCATAGCCGCTGTCCGGGATGGGCTCGACGCTCACCGTGTCGTCCAGTCGAATGATTCCACTTTGTATCACCCGAGCGGTGATTCCGCCATGGCCACGCACGGCCTGAAAGGTCCCGGGGCCGAGGTTGTTTTGCAGACGCGCGCAAGGCTGGCACCAACCGGTGGTTTCGAAAATCGCCTGACCGATCCGGAAGCGCCGGCCCTTGAGACTGAACAGGTTGATACCGCTAATAACGAGGTTGCGCCGCAAATCATCAGGTAAAATCGGTTGATCGTCCGGGCGGCCCATCAGAGAACTGATGACGGCCAAGTGTTCCCATTGAATCAATGTCACCTGCCGCGCGTTACTGATGCCAGGACGGGCTCGATCGCCAGTCAAGCCGGCCTCGAGTCGCGCTTCCACTGCATCCAGTTCGATCATCGGTACGTGAGGTTCCGGGCGCACGCCGATCCAGCGGACTCGGCCAGTTTGCGGGACATGTGCGATCAATTCCTGCAATGGGCTCACAGGCTGATTCCGACATCGAAGACGATGCTGCGCCCCAGGTTGCTGCGCAGGAAATCCGGCGCATCCGGGTGCGCGAACAGCACCCGGGCGAATGTCGGGCCGACCAGCGACAACGAACGCCAGCCCTGGCGCAAATATTCGGTGGGCGGCGGAAAATGGCTGTTGAGGTCCAGCACTTCACGCTTGAGGCTGGCGAAGGCGATGATGTCGAGCTCCCCCAGGTCCATGCCGCGTTCTTTGTAGTTGTGCGCTTTTTTGCGCAAGGTCGGCGCCAGTCGCAGCAAAAACTCATTGGCAGGAATGCGCTTAGGCTTGGCTTCGCGGCGCACCAACTGGCTCAGAGAAAACGCGCTGCGCCGACGTTGCAGCTCGTCGCGCCATTCGTCGTTCAGTCGGCGGCCCTCATCGAGTACGAAGAACACTTCGAAATTCGCTTCGCGAAACAACACGTCCGGCGGCTCCCCGGCCGGGGCGAACTCGTCGGCGCGGTAGGAAATGTTCAGGCCTTGCAGCAGGCGCTGGCACACCCAACGCTCACGCTCCCATTTGCGGGCATTGGAAAGGAACGCGTTGGCTTGCTCGGCCGCAATGGTCAGCAGGCGTAAATAATCTGAGTCATCCATAGGCCCAAGCTTAGCGTTCAAATGCGACAAGCAGAAACCGTTTACCGGCATTGGAGATCACTGGGCAGTCAGAATCGGCGGTGTAGACTGATGGCCATCATGCGTAAGCGATAGTACGAGGTGTGAACGTGAAATATTGGCCGGTGTTGCTGCTCAGTTTTCTACCCGTGTGGGCCCAGGCGCTGGAGGTGGGTGAGCGACTGGCGCCCTGGACCCTGCTCGATCAGTTCGATCAGGCCTTCACGCTCGATAATCAGACTCAGACGCTGCTGGTGGCGCGGAGCATGGAAGCCGCCAAACTGGTTGAGGCGGCGTTGCAAGGCCAGCCCAAAGGCTATCTGGAGGCGCGGCACGTTGTATTTCTAGCGGACATCCAACGCATGCCACAGCTGATCGCGAAGATGTTTGCCATTCCGGCCATGCGCGATTATTCCTACAGGGTAATGCTGGACCGTGAGGGGCGCGTAGTGCCGCGTTACCCAGGTGCAGAGGATAAAGTGCTGTGGCTGCAACTCAAGGCAGGCCAATTGGTGGCGCAACACGAATACAGCACGGCCGCGCAGCTGCATGAGGCGCTGGAGAAGGTCCGGCCATGATCGGTGCCGAGCTACTGTCACCCGAAACGCTGACGGTCGGCTGGCTGATCTATGTGCCCGTGCTGCTCTGGGCGATCTGGCGTGCGCCGTGGGTGGAGTTATTCACCGACAGTCGGCGCCAGCATTTGCTGTTCGGTACGGTGTTCGCGCTGTTTATGCTGTGGCTGGTGCGGCGGGATTTTGATACCGGCGTGTCTTATCACTTCATCGGTATGACGGCCGTCACGTTGTTGCTGGACTGGCCGCTGGCAATCGTCGGTGGCTTGATTGCGCAGTTCGGGCTGGTGCTGCTCGGGCGTCAGGACCTGGTCGCCGTAGGGGTGAACGGGGCGTTGCTGATTTTGCTACCCGTGCTGGTTACTGAGTGCATCGCCATCCTGGTAGAGCGGGCGCAACCGCGAAATCCCTTTGTGTATATCTTCTGTTCGGGTTTTTTTGCCGCCGCGCTGTCGGCATTGTTGTGTCTGCTGCTGGCGCTGGGGGTGCTGTGGTACGACGAAATTTTTGTCATGCCGTATTGGCTCGAAGATTTTGTCGGCTATCTGTGGCTGCTGATTTTTCCGGAAGCGTTCATCAACGGCATGATCGTCAGCGCGTTGGTGGTGTTTTGCCCGGAATGGCTGGAGACGTTCAATCGCACACGCTACCTGTCGGCCCCTTGGAAAGACGACGATCCGAATTCTTGATCCACATCAAATCGGCTAAACGCCGGTGAACTCATGCTCGACAAAATCTTGAGGAGCATCGACATGAGTGTGTACGAATGGGCAAGACAGGAGCTGCGTCAGAGTCTGGATGGGGCGCAGGAGGTGGGTTTTGATCCGGGGTTGAGCCTGCGCGCCTTGCTCAGCGCAGTGGTGCAACAAAGCAAGGCGGTGCGCAGTATCGAGGACCTGGCTGACGAGTTGCGCTTTCTCGCGGAAAACCTCGATGACGACCAGGACTACGGTTTTATGCGGCCCTGAGAAATCAGTGGCGCGGGTCGAAATCTTCGCTGAACAGCTCGTCTTCAGCGTCCGGGCTGACCGGAATCTTGTGTTCTTCCGATGCCCATGCCCCGAGGTCGATCAATTTGCAACGGTCCGAGCAGAACGGCCGAAATTTGTTCTCGGGGCTCCATTCGACAGGCGCGCCACAGGTTGGGCATTCGACGGTTGTTGGTTGGCTCATGACTGGCCTCCACGCAAAGTAAGGTAAAAGTGATGCAGGCGTTCGACCTCGCTGTGCAGCCAGGCGAGGTCGCGGTCGTTGACCACCACATCGTCGGCATGGCTCAAGCGGTCTTCGCGGCTGGACTGGGCCTTGAGGATCGCCTGGACCTGTTGCTCGCTGGTCTGGTCGCGCTGCAAGGTGCGTTCGATCTGTAACTGTTCCGGCGCATCGATCACCAGCACCCGTTGGGTCATGGCGTACTGCCCGGACTCGATCAACAGGGGCGAAACCAGAATCGCGTAGGGCGATTGTGCCTTGGCCAGATTGTGTGCGATTTCTTCACCGATCAACGGATGCAGCAGGCCTTCGAGCCACAGGCGTTCTTCCGGCACTTCAAAAATCAGTTTTCGAAGAGCGGCGCGGTCCAGTTGCCCATCGGCTTGCAGCACGCCGGGGCCGAAGTGTTCGGCGATGGCGGCCAGCGCCGGGCGACCCGGTTCCACCACCCAACGCGCCGCATGATCAGCGTCGACGACGTGGATACCGAGGTCGATGAAGTGTTGGGCCGCCGCGCTTTTGCCGCTGCCGATGCCGCCGGTCAGGCCAAGAATCCAGGGTTTTTCCACAGGGGTATTCATTTCAAACCGACAAACTGCCAATAGAAGTCGGTTATTTGACCACCCCAGAGCAAGGCAATCCAGCCGGCAATCGCCAGATAGGGGCCGAAGGGGATTGGCAACGAGGTTTTCGCGTCGCGCAGGCGCAACAAAATCACCCCGAGAAGGGCGCCTACCAGCGATGCCAGGAGGATCGTCAGTGGCAAAATCTGCCAGCCGCCCCAGGCACCGAGCATGGCCAGTAACTTGAAATCGCCATGGCCGATCCCGTCCTTGCCGGTGAGCAGTTTGAACAGCCAATACACCGACCACAATGCCATATACCCGGCCACTGCCCCCCAGAGCGCTTCATGCAGTGAGACGAAAACGCCGAAGCTGTTGACGATCAACCCCAGCCAAAGCAGCGGCAACACCAGCACATCCGGCAGCAGTTGGTGCTCGGCGTCGATCAGACTCATCGCCAGCAAGCCCCAGGTCAGGATCAGCACCGTGCAAGCCGGCCAGCCGAAACCGAAATGCCAGGCGATAAACGCCGAAAGCAGACCGCACGCCAGTTCGGTCAGCGGATAGCGCTTGCTGATCGGTGCGGCGCAGCTTGAGCAGCGACCGCGTAAAAACAGGTAACTGAGCACCGGAATGTTTTCCCACGCGCGAATCCGATGGTCGCAGTGCGGGCAGTGGGAGTGGGGCAGCATCAAGTTGTAGGTCGGCCCCGGCACTTCGGGAGGCACGCCCAGCACGTCATGGGCTTGCAGTCGCCATTCGCGCTGGAGCATTTTTGGCAGGCGCCAGACCACCACATTGAGAAAACTGCCCACCACCAGGCCCACCGCCAAGGCGATGACCACGAAAAACGCCGGGTAAACCGTGAGGATTTCAGTCAATGGCATGTCAGATCGCTGAGCCGAGTTGGAAGATGGGCAGGTACATCGCAACCACAAGGCCTCCGACGATAACACCGAGCACGACCATGATGAATGGCTCCATCAGGCTGGTGAGGTTATCGACCATGTTGTCCACTTCGTCTTCGTAGAAGCTCGCGACCTTGTCGAGCATGTCGTCCAGCGCACCGGACTCTTCGCCAATGGCCGTCATCTGAATCGCCATGTTGGGAAAGATGCCGGACGTGCGCATGGAAAAATTCAGCTGCATGCCGGTCGACACGTCCTGCTTGATGCGCAACACCGCGCGCTTGAACACGATGTTGCCGGTGGCGCCGGCCACTGAATCCAGCGCTTCGACCAGTGGCACGCCAGCGGCAAAGGTGGTCGACAGCGTGCGGGCGTAGCGGGCCACGGCAGACTTGTACATCAGCGTGCCAATCAACGGCAGTTTCAACAGCCAGGTGTCCAGCCAGTCGCGAAACCCCGGGGATTTCCTGAAGGCGTGACGCACACCGAAAATGCCCGCGAACACCCCGCCGAGCATTGCCCACCACCACTGCTGCATGAATTCCGACAGACCGATGACCATCACTGTGAACGCCGGCAATTCGGCCCCAAAGCCCTTGAACACTGACTCGAACTGCGGCACGACCTTGACCAGCAGAATCCCGGTGACAATGATCGCGACGAAGACCACCGCCAGCGGGTAGGTCATGGCTTTCTTGATCTTGGCCTTGAGGCTTTCGCTCTTTTCCTTGTAAGTCGCAACCCGCTCCAACAGGGTATCGAGGGCGCCGGCCTGCTCGCCGGCGTCCACCAGGTTGCAGTAAAGCTCATCGAAATACTGCGGCTTCTTACGCAGGGACGCGGCGAAGCTGTTACCCGCCGCCACTTCCTGTTTGACCTCGTCCACCAGCTTGCGCATCGCCGGGTTATCGAAGCCTTCGCCGATGATGTCGAACGATTGCAGGAGCGGCACGCCGGCTTTCATCATGGTCGCCATCTGCCGGGTGAACAGGGCTATGTCCTGGGCCTTGATGCGTTTGCCCAGGTTGAAAAACGACGCGGATTTCTTGCGCACCTTGCCGGGGTTGATGCCTTGCTTGCGCAGTTGAGCCTTGATCAACGCCGGGTTCTGGCCGCTCAGCTCGCCGGTCATTTTCGTGCCTTTGCGGTCTGTGCCTTCCCAGGCATAGACGCTGATTTTTGCTGCTTTGACCGCCATGTTCAGTCCTTGGTGACCCGGTTGATTTCTTCAAGGCTGGTGACGCCGTGCATGGCCTTGATCAGGCCCGAGGTGCGCAAGTCGTTGAAACCGTCCTTGCGCATCTGGCTGTCGATTTCCAGTGAATTGCCTTCGGCCATGATCAGCCGTTGCAGGTCCTTGGTGTTCTTCACCACTTCATAAATCCCGACTCGCCCTTTGTAGCCGCCGTTGCACTGATCGCAACCGACCGGATCATAGATCGTGAATGAGCCGATGCGTTCCTCGGGAAAGCCTTCCTTGAGCAGCGTTTCGCGGGGAATCTCGAGGGGTGTCTTGCAGTGACTGCACAATTTGCGCGCCAGTCGCTGGGCGATGATCAGGGTGACCGAGGTGGCGATGTTGAAGCCCTGAATGCCCATGTTGAGCAAACGGGTCAGGGTTTCGGCCGCGCTGTTGGTGTGCAAAGTGGACAGCACCATGTGCCCGGTCTGCGCGGCCTTGATGGCGATCTCGGCGGTTTCGAGGTCACGGATTTCGCCGACCATGATCACGTCCGGGTCCTGGCGCAGGAACGAACGCAGTGCCTGGGCGAAATCCAGCCCTTGCTTGGGATTGACGTTGACCTGATTGATGCCTTCCATGTTGATCTCTACCGGGTCTTCGGCGGTGGAAATGTTGATGTCGACGGTGTTGAGAATATTCAGGCCGGTGTAGAGCGACACGGTCTTGCCCGAGCCGGTGGGGCCGGTGACCAGAATCATCCCCTGTGGCTGCTTCAGGGCGGCCATGTACAGGTCTTTCTGGTCGGGTTCGTAGCCGAGGGCATCAATGCCCATTTGCGCGCTGGCCGGGTCGAGGATCCGGATCACCACTTTCTCGCCCCACAAGGTCGGCAGGGTATTGACCCGAAAGTCGATGGACTTGCTTTTGGACAGGCGCATTTTGATCCGCCCGTCCTGAGGTTTGCGCCGCTCGGAGATGTCCAGGCTGGCCATGACTTTCAGCCGCGCCGCAATGCGGCTGGCCAACTGGATGGGCGGCTTGGCCACTTCGCGCAACATGCCGTCGGTGCGCATCCGCACCCGGTAGGTTTTTTCGTAGGGCTCGAAGTGCAGGTCGGAAGAGCCGCTCTTGATCGCGTCGAGCAGCATTTTGTGGACGAACCGCACCACGGGGGCGTCATCGGCATCCTGCCCGGCGATGGCGTCATTTTTGTTGTCGTCGGCCGACTCGATGTCCAACCCATCGAGGTCAACGTCTGCCATGTCTTCCAGGCCACTGGCGTGGCTGTCGAAGAATTTTTCGATGGCCTCACTGAGTTTGTCGTCCTCCACCAGGATGGCTTCGGTGTTTAGCCCGGTGCTGAACTGGATGTCATTGATCGCCTGATGATTGGTCGGGTCGGAAACCCCCACGAACAACTTGTTGCCGCGCCGCCAGAGGGGTAGGGCGTGGTGCTGGCGGATCAGTTTTTCGCTGACCAGTCCCTTGGGCTGGGTTTCCCTGTCCAGGCCATTGAGGTCGAGCAGCGCCATGCCGAAATGCTCCGAGGCGATCTCGGCGATCTGGCGGCTCTTCACCAGTTTGTTTTGCACCAGGTAACTGACCAGGGAGATTTTATTGCGTTGGGCTTGCTGATACGCCTGTTGCGCGCTTTTGTCAGTGAGCAGCTCGGCCAGGACCAATTGCTTGGCCAGACCGCTAAGGGCGATGTCATTCATTGGGATACCGGACACAGACAGTTCATGACTTATAGCCTAGTCAAGGACCCGAGCCCAACCAGCCGTGTTGAGGTGACAAAAAGTGTCAGATAGTGCGGTTGCTGGGTGTCGCAAAGGTCCTTTGATCGACACTGCTCCCCGCCAGCAGGGGCTGTAGCGCTTGGCACGGGCTGTGCTGGAGCTCTTTCAGATCATGAGATTCCGACTCATGCATGGAGCTTGTCTATGAAGACTCAGAAAGGTTTTACCCTGATCGAACTGCTGATCGTGGTGGCGATCATCGGGATTCTGGCGACGTTTGCGTTGCCGATGTATTCCAAATATCAGGCCCGGGCGAAAGTGACGGCGGGTCTGGCCGAGATTTCCGCGATGAAGGTGCCGTATGAAGATGTGATCAACCAGGGCACTGCGCCAACGGTTGCCAACGTGGCGCCGGCAGGTAGTGCCACGACCAGCAATTGTACGGTCGCGGTGACTGGCACGGCGTCCACAGGCGCGGGCACGATTGTGTGCACGATTCTGAATGCACCGGCGCCAGTGCTGAGCAAGACCATTACCTTGACCCGCGATGCAACCAATGGCTGGTCGTGTACCAGCACCGCTCAACAGGACTACGTGCCTAAAGGTTGCACGGGTTCCGCTACCTGAAGGCTGACCTCCAGAACAGCCCCGCGTCCAAAGGACACGGGGCTTTTTTTTGCTTGCGAATGTCTTTCAGACACAGAAAAAAAGCCAAAAAATTCAGCGTGTTAGGAACTTTGTGAAAAGCCGCATGTTGCATGCAGAGATTTCCCAGGTCATGCATTTTGCATGATTTCGAAAATGGGTCTAATTTGCAAGCTATTGATTTATAAGGATTTATTGGTTGTCTCAAAGTTGGCACAGCGTTCGCAACATACTCAGTAACCCTGCTGAGAAGACAACCAGCAGACTTTCTAGAAAAACAGGAGTTACTCGTATGAAGAAGTTCGCTATCGCTGCCGCTACTGCTACCGCGCTGACCCTGACCATGGCCAACGTGGCATTCGCACAGACCACCACCACTCAAGCGCCAATGACCTTGGCTGCTGGTGAAATGACCAAGGCCGAGGAAGCTACTTCCGATACCTGGATCACTACCAAAGTCAAAAGCGACCTGCTGACCGAAAAAGGCATTCCTGGTACCGACATCAAAGTTGAAACCAACAAAGGTGTTGTGTCGCTGTCGTCCACTGTTGCAGTGACTGATTCCCAGAAAGCCACCGCCGTGGCGATCACCAAGAAAATCAAAGGCGTCAAAGCGGTCTCCGCTGACGGCCTGAAAGCCGAGTAAGGCAAGACTTCTCGCCTGGACCGGGAGAAGGTGTGGCAGACGGGCTGAGTAATACGCCTGCCGCTTCTTAGGAGTTCATGCGAACGGCCATAAGGATGTGGCCATTACAGGCCTCCGACATTCGTGTCGGGGGCCTGTTCTATTTGCGGCACCCAAAATCAAAATGTAGGAGTGGTGAAGTTCAGTTGCCGCGCTTGCTGGTGATCTGCCTCAGGCGATTCCCTTCAAACCGCAGGAACTGGTACATCCCGCCATTGGGCCCGTACGTCCATTCTTCCACCTGAAACTCTTCGCGTCGGTTGGCACTGCGTTTGTAGCCCAGCACATCGCGGCTGACCGGTTCCCCGCACTTCTGCAGCACTTCGCTGGACCTGTCCCCAACGCTGATCAATTGACTGCCGCAGCGCAGCGTATCGGCCGCCGAGGCCTGGCTGGCAACCATCACCAGGGCCAGGCCCGCCAGCAATCGCCTCACGATCACTCCGCGTCCAGATGCAGCGGCGTTACCACCCGGCCATCACTTTCGGCTTCGCCAAGGTTGGCGTCGATGAAGTACACACGGTCATCGGCCAACTGACCCTTATCCACCAGATAGTCCTTGATGCTGCTGGCGCGCTCCTGCCCCAACTGACGCAACAGCACATCGCTGGTGCTCCAGAACTTGATCACGTCGGCGCGCATTTTCGCGGTGCGTTCTTCCTTGCCCAGGTCCTTCCATTCGGCTGGCGGCTGGGTCTTCAGGCGTGTGCGGTAGATGCCTTCCAGCAGCGGGCCTTTCTCGTTCTCCGGGACCTCGAGCAACGAAGCCTGGGCCGGCACCTTGTCGCCACGACGCTGGAGCATTTTGTAGTAGTTGTACTGGTATTCACGTTCCAGGCGTTGCTCGGCAATCAGCGGGCCGTCGCTGCTGGCGGCGGCCGTGCCTTCGATTTCCAGGCGCAGGGCTGGACGTTCCTTCAAGGCTTGGGACAGTTTGACCAGGGCGCCTTCAGCGTCCTTGCTCAAATCGCTTGAACCCGGCGCGAACGACACGGTGCCCAAGTCCTCGGAACCGCCGCCACTGACCAGTCCGCCAATCAGTTTGAACGGCGCAGCGGCCGCTTTGACGATCAGGTTGCGCAGGGTCTGCCAGACAATCGGCATGATGCTGAACTGCGGATTATTGAGGTCGCCAGTGACCGGCAACTCGATGGAAATCTTGCCATCGACATCCTTGAGCAAGGCAATCGCCAGTTTCAGCGGCAGGCTTACGGCATCCGGGCTGTCGACCTTTTCACCGAGTTGCAATTGCTCGATCACCACTTTGTTTTCGGCTTTGAGCTGGCCTTTGGTTATCAAGTAATGCACATCAAGATTGAGCCGGCCCTTGCGGATGCGATACCCGGCGAATTTGCCGGAGTAGGGCGTCAGCGTGGTCAGTTCCACCCGTTTGAAACTGGTCGCGATGTCGAGACTGGCCATTGGGTCGAACGGATTCACTGCGCCCTTGATGGTCACTGGCGCATAACGGTCAACCTTGCCCTTGACGTCCACGCTGGCCGGTTTCGCCTGACGGCTGTCGATGGTGCCGATCTGTCCGTTGAGCTGTTGGATGGCGGTGGCGAAGTTCGGTGTCAGGCTGAAGTCGGCGAAGTTCGCCGAACCGTCATTGATGGCAATGCCGCCGATGTGAATGCCCAGGGGTTTGTCTTTGCTGGCCGGTTTGGCCGCTGCGGTTTTGGCGCCGCTATCGGGCGGTTGCGGGATCAGCAGGTCATCGATGTTGGTGGTGCGATCATCGTTGATCATGAAGCGCGCATACGGCTGGAACAGGTTGACCTTGTCGATCGACAGGCTGTCGCCGTGCTGATAATTCAGGCCTTCGAGCACCAGTTGTTGCCACTTGAGGAAGTCGCGGGTTTTAAGGGTGTCGAGGGTGTGCAACTGATCGACCTGTGCACGACCGGTGACGCTGAACGCCAACGGCTCGGTGCTTTTCAGATCGACCGCCAGATCACTGCCCAGCATGCCGCTGCGCAGTTCCAGGCGAATGAACGGGGTGATGTAGGACTGTGCGATACGCAGGTCAATGTCTTTGGTCTGTACCTTCAGTTTGGCGCTGATCGGGGCGAGATTGACCACGCCGTCTGCCAGGAGCTTGCCCTGTTTACCCACGCCGGTGTCGAGCTTGAGATTGAAAGGTGAGCCATTAAGGCTGTCGAAGTTCTGCAAGTCCAGATTCAACGGGCCGACTTCCAGCGCTACGGGGGGCTGCGCCTTGCGGTCGGCCAGATGCACCTGGTAATCGCGCAGCTGCACGTCTTTGAGCAGCACCTGCCACGGTTTGCTCGGTGGCGCCGGTTCCGGTTTGGGCGAGTCGGCTGCCGCTGGCGTACTGGCCGGTTCGGCTTTGGCTTTGGCGGCGGATTTGGACGGCTGGCTGGCGAACAGCTTTTGCCAGTCGAGTTGCCCGTCGGCTTCGAGGGCGGCCCAGGTTTCCAGTTTCTGGCTGCGAATCTTGCCGACCACCACTTGCTGCTTGGCCAGGTCGACCGTGGTTTCGCTGATGTCCAGTCGTTCCAGTTTTGCCAAAGGTCGGCCGTCCGGGGCCTTGATCGCGAACGGCGCGATGCTGACCGCAACGTTGTTCAGCAACAGTTCGGTTTCTTTGGACAGGTTGAGTTTGTAGTCGGTACTGAGGTTCATGATGCCGCTTTCGAGGTCCAGGGGCACGGCGTCGCGCACGTAGGGCCAGAAGGCTTTCATCTTGCCGTCGGTGATTTTCAGCTTACCTTCGGAGGCGAGCGGGATCAGGCTGAAGTTGCCGGTCCAGTCGACCTGGCCGCCGTTGGGGCCGATGGCTACCAAGGTCATGTCGGCGCTGTCGTCGGGCAGAGTGCTGAGGTTTTTCAGCTCGAAGTCGAGTTTGTCGTAGAGAAATTCGATGGGTTCGCTGGGACGCGAGTCCTCGAAGTGCAACGCGCCGCCCGCGAGATTGATCCGGTCCACGCGCAGCGGAAATGGTTTGGCGTTCGGGTCGGCAGGTGTCGGTTCGCTCGCGGGCAGTTTGAACAACCCGAGCAGGTTGAGCTGGCCGTCCTTGCCGAAGAGGATTTCGGTCTTGGGTTTGTCCAGTTCGATGTCGGACAGATGCACGGCCTTGGTCCAGAGACTGTCGACTTGCACATTGGCGTAGAGGCGTTCGAAGCCGATCTGCTCCTTGCCCGGTTCGCCGATGATCAGCCCCCAAAGGGTGACTTCAAGGCTGAACGGGTTGAGTTCGATCCGTTGAAGGTGGGCGGGCACCGTGGCGTAGTTGGCCAATTGCTGGTTGGCAACCCGCAACGCGATGCCCGGCAAAATCAGAAACCCCAGCAAGCTGTAGAGAGCCAGAGCAGTCAACAAGGCGCCGATAGCGCGAATCAATCCTTTGGGCATGTGCGGCTTCATCTGTCTGAATCGGAGTGCCTTGGAGTATGGCACGCGATTACGGTTCCGAAGTCATCACGCTTTACAGGATTTGTCTGAAAGTCAGGGGGAATCTCAGAGCTGCAGGATCAGCGTTTTCAGCGGAGGTTGTTGATCCCTCGACGGAAAATCCCCGCCCGGCGTCATCACGGTCCACTCGCGTACTGGCCGTCCGGCCTTCTCTGCACAGCGCAACACCTGTTCGCGCCAGTCGTCCATGCTGACCTTCGCCAGGTTGTTGCAGCAGATCAGCACGCCGTTGTCGGCGGTGGTCAGCAGCGCGGGTTTGAGCAGGCTCTGGTAGTCGCGCAGCAGGTCGACGGTGCCGAAAGCGCTCTTGGCCCAGGCGGGTGGATCGAGCAGCACCAGATCGTACTGACGCTGTTCCAGTCGCTGGTAACTCGGCAGTTTCTGCCCGCGTCGTTGACTGATCGGCAGGCCCGCCAACTGGCGGATTGCCGGAAAGTAATCGGACTGGATGAATTGCATGGCGGGCAATTGTGGATTGAGCAGCCCGTTCTCGTGGCCGACCGCCAGGTTACCCTCGGCGAAATCCAGGTTGCACACCTCACGGGCGCCACCGGCCGCAGCACTCAGGCCGACGCCACAGGTGTAGGCAAACAAGTTGAGCACGCTTTTGTTTTGGCTGTGCGCCTTGACCCATCCGCGGGTGTTGCGCAGGTCGAGGAACAGCAGGGGATCCTGGCCGGCGTGACGCCCGCGAACACGGTAGTTCAGGCCCCATTCGTGGCCGACCAGGTCCGCCAGCGCGGCTTCATCGGCTCGGTAGACCGTGTCTTCGCGGTCGATGCGTGAATTGCCACGGGAGCGGTCGTTGTAGACCAACAGGGTGTCGAGGCCCAAATGCTGATTGATTGCCTCGTGCAATTGCAGCAGCGCATCGCGTTCCAGCGCCTGGTGAAAGCTTTGCACCAGCAGTTGCGGTCCATAGCGGTCGATGGTCAGGCCGCCGGCGCCTTCCTGGCTGCCGTGGAACAGGCGATAGCAATCGGTGCCTTGCTGATGCAGTTCGGCAAGCAGGTCCTGGCGATGTTCTAGGGCGGCGCGCAGCGCCTGATTCAAGGAAGACATGCTGGGCGCCTTGCAGGAGGGAATTTGGCGCGGGAGTTTAGCAGCTTGGCGCCATACCGAGGTGCTGCCTTCGCAAGCAGGCTCGCTCCCACAGGAATTTTGCGTTCGACACCGATCAAATGTGGGAGCGAGCCTGCTAGCGAAGCTTTTAGCTTTTCAGGTGAGCAACCCCATCCGCCGCTTCGCCCGCTGCACCGAGCCATTACGCACCGCCCAGCGCAACATCGGCGCACTGCGATTGACGCTGGCGCGGATCAGTTTGCGTTGCAACGGATTCTGGCTGATGCCCAGCATGTCACTGGCCCAGTCCGGCAGCAGATCGATCCCGGCCTGCATCATCAACCCGCCGAAAGGCCTGGCCAGACGGCTGGGTGATGGCGCGTTCAACAACAGTCGCAACACTTCACGGCTGCGTTCATCGCACAGCAACTGTGGGCGAATGCGCTCAAGATAATCAGCAATTTGTTGTCGCGAGCGGGGCACATCACGGGCGCCCAGTCGTTCGGCGATCAACGCGATTTCTTCGTAGTAACGGTCCTGGTCGGTCAATGACAGGTGCGGATTGCGATAACGCAAATGCGCGGCGAGGAAGTTGCTGACCTCGGCCACGTGCACCCAGGTCAGCAGGTCCGGATCGCTGGCCGCATAAGGCCGACCATCCGGTGCTGTGCCGGTCACTTGTAGGTGAATGGTGCGGACTTTCTCGATCAGCCAGTCGGCATCTTTTCGTGAGCCAAACGTGGTGCCGGAGATGAACTGCCCGGTGCGGCGCAGTCGGCCGAGCATGTCCTCGCGGAAATTCGAATGGTCCCAGACCCCGGCCAGGGCCAGGGGGTGCAAGGCTTGCAGCATCAGCGCACTGATGCCGCCAATGAGCATGCTGCTGAAGTCGCCATGCACTTGCCAGCTCACCGAATCGGGGCCGAACAGGCCCGGATCGCCCTTGGGGTTTTCCAGGTCGAGCTTGCCGAGGGACAGACCGGACAGGCTCATGACCTGGGTTTCGATGCGGGTGCGGATAAATTCCATGGCGACTCAGTGGCGAAAATGAAACGCGGCCATGGCTGGCCGCGTCGGGCTTATTGGTTCAGGCGTTTATCGACCAGGTCCTGAACAACACTCGGATCAGCCAGGGTCGACGTATCGCCCAGGGTGTCCAGTTCGTTGCAGGCGATCTTGCGCAGGATACGCCGCATGATCTTGCCCGAGCGGGTTTTCGGCAAGGCCGGGGCCCATTGGATCAAGTCCGGTTTGGCGAAGCTGCCGATTTCCTTGCTGACGTGGGCCAGCAGTTCTTTCTTCAGTTCGTCGCTGGGTTCGGTGCCGTTCATCGGGGTGACGAAGGCGTAGATGCCCTGGCCCTTGAGGTCGTGGGGGTAACCGACCACGGCGGCTTCGGCGATGCTGTCATGCAGCACCAGGGCACTTTCCACTTCGGCGGTGCCGATACGGTGGCCGGAGACGTTGATCACGTCGTCGATACGCCCGGTGATCCAGTAATCGCCGTCCTCATCGCGTCGCGCGCCGTCGCCGGTAAAGTAATAACCGGGGTAGGGTTTGAAGTAGGTGTCGACCATTCGTTGCGGGTCGCCGTAGACACTGCGGATCTGCGCCGGCCAGCTGGATTTGATCGCCAGCACGCCGCTGCCAGCGCCTTTGATTTCCTTGCCCGTTTCATCGAGCAACACTGGTTGCACGCCGAACATGGGCTGCGTGGCGCAACCCGGTTTGATCCGTTGCGCACTGACCAGCGGGCTGAGCATGATGCCGCCGGTTTCAGTCTGCCACCAGGTATCGACTATCGGGCAACGTTGTTCACCGACCGCATTGAAGTACCAATCCCACGCCTCCGGGTTGATCGGCTCACCGACGCTGCCGAGTAATCTGAGGCTGGCGCGGGACGTTTCCTTCAACGGTTCCGGCCCTTCGCGCATCAGCGAACGCAACGCAGTGGGCGCGGTGTAGAAAATGTTCACGTGGTGCTTGTCGATGACTTGCCAGAACCGCGAGCTGGTCGGGTAGCTTGGCACACCTTCAAAGATCAGCGTGGTCGCGCCGTTGGCCAGCGGGCCATAAACGATGTAGCTATGGCCGGTGACCCAGCCGACATCGGCGGTGCACCAGAACACTTCGTTATCACGGTAGTCGAGCACGTATTTGAAGGTCATCGCCGCTTGCAGCAGATAACCGCCGGTGGTGTGCAACACGCCTTTGGGCTTGCCGGTGCTCCCGGAGGTGTAGAGGATGAACAGCGGGTCTTCGGCGTCCATCGGCTCTGGCGGGCAATCGTCGCTGACATCGCGCAGGGCCTGGTGATACCAGAGGTCGCGCCCTTCAACCCAATTCACTTTGCCTTGTGTGCGCTCGACCACGATGACGGTGCTGACGTTCGGGCAACTCTCCAGCGCCTTGTCGACTTTCTCTTTCAGCGGTACGAATTTGCCGCCGCGCACGCCTTCATCGGCGGTGATCACGGTGCGGCAATCGGCATCGAGAATCCGGTCGCGCACTGAGTCCGGGGAAAAACCACCGAAGACCACCGAATGCACCGCGCCGATTCGTGTGCAGGCGAGCATGGCGTAAGCGGCTTCAGGAATCATCGGCATGTAGATGCAGACGCGGTCGCCTTTCTTTACGCCTCGGCTTTTGAGCACGTTGGCCAGGCGGCAGACGTTGTGGTGGAGTTTTTTGTAGGTGATCTGTGCGGATTCGGCGGGATCGTCGCCTTCCCAGATAATGGCGATTTGCTCGCCGCGCTGTGCCAGATGACGGTCGATGCAGTTGTAGCTGACGTTCAGCTTGCCGCCAGCAAACCAGCTGGCTTCACCGGTTTTCAGGTTATAGCGCTGGACGGTGTCCCACGGCGTGCTCCAGTCGAGAAAGCGCGAGGCTTGTTCGGCCCAGAAAGTGGTGGGGTGTTCGATGGATTCGCGGTACAGGCGGTGATAGTCGTCTTGACTCAAATGCGCAGCCCGGCGGACGGCATCGGCTTTGGGGAACGTGCTGATATCGAACATGACGGTTCCTTATGCTTGTTTTGCGACAAGTAATAAAGATGCGCCGAGCGGTCAACGGGTTCAAGTCATACACAAAACAACTGCAGGAGTGAGCCTGCTCCCGATGGCGGTGGATCAGCCAACATTAATGTTGAATGACAAACCGTTATCGCAAGCAGGCTCACTCCTGCAGGGGGATGGTGTTGCCCACAGGGTTTATGTTTCAACCCTGTGGGCAAGGCGTCAGATCAACCGCGGTGACGGCCGCGGAAATAGTTGATCAGGCCTTGGGTCGAGGCATCGTCAGCAGGCGTTTCTTCGCTGCCGACCAGGCGGTTGTAGACGCCTTTACCCAGTTCTTTACCCAGCTCCACACCCCACTGATCGAAGGCGTTGATGCCCCAGATCACGCTTTGCACGAAGACTTTGTGTTCGTACATCGCCACCAGTGCGCCGAGGCGACGCGGACTGATTCGTTCAACCACCAGGGTGTTGCTCGGACGGTTGCCCGGGATCACTTTGTGCGACGCCAGTTTCTTCACGTCTTCTTCGCTCATGCCTTTGTCACGCAGTTCGGCTTCCGCTTCGGCAAGGGTCTTGCCGAGCATCAGCGCCTGACTCTGTGACAGGCAGTTGGCGTACAGCCACTGGTGGTGGTCGGACACCGGGTTGAAGCTGACGATCGGCACAATGAAGTCGGCCGGAATCAGTTGGGTGCCTTGGTGCAGCAACTGATGATAGGCGTGTTGACCGTTGCAACCGACGCCGCCCCAGATCACCGGACCGGTGTCGGTGGACACCGGGGTGCCGTCCTGACGCACGCTCTTGCCGTTGGATTCCATGTCCAGCTGTTGCAAGTGCTTGGTGATGTTACGCAGATAGTGGTCGTACGGCAGGATCGCGTGGCTTTGCGCGCCCCAGAAGTTGCCGTACCACACGCCGAGCAGGGCCAGCAGCACTGGCATGTTCTGTTCGAATGGCGCGGTCTGGAAATGCTGGTCCATGGTGTAGGCACCGGACAGCAGTTCCTTGAAGTTCGACATGCCGATGGCCAGGGCAATCGGCAAACCGATGGCCGACCACAGCGAGTAACGGCCGCCGACCCAGTCCCACATCGGGAAAATGTTTTCTTCGCGAATGCCAAACGCCACGGCGGCCGCATTGTTGCTCGATACGGCGATGAAGTGACGATACAGCTCGGCTTCCGAACCGCCCTGAGCCAGATACCAGGCGCGTGCGGCCTGGGCATTCTTCAGGGTTTCGAGGGTGTTGAAAGACTTCGATGACACGATGAACAGCGTGGTTTCGGCGCGCAGCTTCTGGGTCAGTTCGTGGAACTCACTGCCGTCGATGTTCGCCAGGTAGTGGCACCGCACGCCTTTCTGGGCGTAGGACAGCAGCGCCTCGGACACCAGCTCAGGGCCGAGGAACGAACCACCGATGCCGATGTTCACCACGTCGGTGATCGGCTTCTCGGTGTAACCGCGCCACAAACCGTCGTGGATGCGGCCCACGAGGTCGGTGATCTGGTTCAGCACTTTGTGCACTTCCGGCATCACGTTGACACCGTTGACCGACAGCTTGTCGCCCACCGGGCGGCGCAGTGCGGTGTGCAGGGCCGGACGACCTTCGGAGGCGTTGACGATTTCGCCTTCGAACAGCGACTTGATCGCGCCCTTGAGGTCGACTTCATTGGCCAGGCCCACCAGCAGGTTGCGGGTCTCGGCGTTGATCAGGTTTTTCGAGTAATCGAGAAACAGCCCGCAGCTGCTCAGGGTGAATTGGGTAAAGCGCTGCGGGTCGGCATTAAAGGCTTCGCGCATGCTGAAATCCTGCATGGCTTGGCGGTGATCATTCAACGCCTGCCAGGCGGGCAGAGCGGTCACGTCGTGAGGAGTGCGGTAGTACGCCATCGCTGCGGGTTTCCTTTTTACTTGAACGGCTTTTTGAACACTAAAAATCCCGGAGCGCTGCGGGTCGGCGTCCGGTCAACTGCGTCGACACGATTTCATGGCGCAGGGCGAATACAGTAAACCCCGCGCCTTGATCTGTCTTGACTTTGTCTGACCTGTTTCCGGTACTTTTTTAACATCAAAGTTTGAAGCGGCCGACAAACGGAAAAAAGACAGGGCTACGGCTCGATCAGGCGACCTGGACCGGAATGGCATTGCTGGTGTGGCTCAGTTCATTGCCTGGTGCCATGTAGAGCATGCGCGGCTTGAAGTTGAGCAGCTCGGCTTCGCTGTAATGAGCGTAAGCGCAGATGATTACGCGGTCACCGACCTTGGCCTTGTGAGCTGCGGCGCCGTTGACCGAGATCATGCGCGAGCCTTCTTCGCCACGGATGGCGTAGGTGGTGAAGCGTTCGCCGTTGTCGACGTTATAGATCTGGATTTGCTCGTATTCGCGGATGCCGGACAAGTCCAGCCATTCGCCGTCGATGGCGCAGGAACCTTCGTAATCAAGTACAGCGTGGGTAACTTCGGCGCGATGCAGCTTGGCCTTGAGCATGATGGCGTGCATGAGTGTTTCCCCAGGTCGGAATCGAACGGCGGGCAGTTTGCCCGAAGGCTTTGGAGGCAGCAATACAGTGTGTTGAGCCACTGCTTAACCCCTGTGGGAGCGAGCTTGCTCGCAATAGCGGATCAACATTCAACATTGATGTTGGCTGATCCACCGCTATCGCGAGCAAGCTCGCTCCCACAGGGTTTGCTGGTGTTTAGGCGAGCGCGTCGAGGTTCAGGTGCAGGTTGTCGATCAACCGCGTGGTGCCCAGGAACGCCGCCACCAGAATCACCAGGTCACGATCTTCCGGCGTCGCCGGGCGCAAGGTCAGCGCATGGCGAATCTCCAGGTAGTCGGTGCGCAATCCCGCGGCTTCGAGCTGCTTGATTTGCGCGTCGATCAGCGCCGGGAAATCCCGGTCACCCTGTTTGATCGCGTCGGCAATTGAACTCAGGGTGCGATAGACCACCGGTGCCACGGCACGCTGTTCTTCGCTGAGAAAGCCATTGCGCGACGACAGCGCCAGGCCATCGGCCGCGCGGACGGTCGGTTCGCCAATGATCTGGATCGGCATGTTCAGGTCATGCACCAGGGACTTGATCACAGCCAGTTGCTGATAATCTTTTTGGCCGAAAATCGCCAGGTCCGGCTGGACCATGTTGAACAGCTTGCTGACCACCGTCGCCACACCTTCGAAATGCCCCGGACGGCTGGCGCCGCACAGGCCTTCTGACAGCAGCGGAACGCTGACACGCGTCTGGCCGGCCATGCCGTCCGGGTACATTTCTTCAACGGTCGGCGCAAACAGCAGGTGACAACCGGCCTGGAGCAGTTTCTCCTGGTCGGCGGCGAGGGTGCGCGGGTACTTGTCGAGGTCTTCGCCGGCGCCGAATTGCAGCGGGTTGACGAAAATGCTCGCGACCACAAAATCCACCCGCTGGGAGGCTTTGGTAATCAGTGCAACATGACCGCTGTGCAGGTTGCCCATGGTCGGCACGAAGCCGATGCGCTTGCCTTCGCTGCGGGCACGGGCCACGGCGGCCCGCAGTTCGCGTACGGTTTTTACGGTGTTCATGCAGAAAATCCGTGTTCGATGCCTGGAAAAGTCGCCGCTTTGACTTCAGTTACGTAAGCACTCAGGGCTGCTTGAAGGGTGGGCTGGCCGGTCATGAAGTTCTTCACGAATTTTGGCACGCGACCGGTAATCGACAAGCCCAGCATGTCGTGCAGGACCAGCACCTGGCCGTCGGTGCTATTGCCAGCGCCGATACCAATGACCGGAATCTTCACGGCCTGGGTGATTTCTTCAGCCAGTTCGCTGGGTACGCACTCCAACAGCAGCATGGCGGCGCCGGCCTGCTCCAGCGAAATCGCATCGGCACGCATCTGTCGCGCCTGGTTTTCGTTACGGCCCTGGACTTTGTATCCGCCCAGGATGTTCACCGATTGCGGCGTCAGCCCCAGGTGCGCGCACACCGGGATGCCGCGCTCGGCCAGCAGGCGAATCGAGTCCGCCAGCCACAATGCGCCTTCTACCTTGACCATGTGCGCACCGGCCTGCATCAACAGCGCGCTGTTGGTCATGGCTTGTTCGGTGGTGGCGTAGGCCATGAAGGGCAGGTCGGCGAGGATGAGCGCATCGGTGTTGCCGCGTTTGACGGCTGCGACGTGATAAGCCATCTCTGCAGTCGTCACGGGCAGGGTGCTGTCGTGGCCCTGCAAAACCATGCCGAGGGAGTCGCCCACCAGCAGCACTTCGACGCCAGCCTCATTACAGGCGTGGGCGAAGGTCGCGTCATAGCAGGTCAGCATGGTGATTTTTTCACCTTTTTGCTTCAGACCTTGCAGAGTGGTCAGGGTGATGGCTGGCATGAAAAGATCCTCATTCAGGCGCTGTGGAAACTACTGCGAGTAACGCGCGTGATTCTTCGTTAAATACAGGCGCACGGTCTGTTGTCGTGCTTTTACGGCCTGGATTGCGCCCTTCAACGCCGTGTTGGCGGCAGCGGGACGCCTATAGTCGTGAGGAGAACTCGGGAAGTCAATTGCATGTGTTACCGCATTGTTACGACAGGGGTGTTACCGGGGTAACTGATGCGATTCAGCAACGGATTTTGGCTTCAACACAAAAACCAATGTAGGCGTGAGCCTGCTCGCGATGGCGTCCTGACAGTCAACATCTTGGGTGAATGTCAGGACGCCATCGCGAGCAGGCTCACGCCTACAGGGGGATAGGGTCAATTTTTGGGGAGGCGTTCCAGGCCGACGAACGGGCAGGCTGCAAGTAATTCGCTGAGGTGGCGGCCATCGGCCAAGCGCAAATCCGCAGGCGCCAGTTCGGCCAGTGGATACAGGACGAAGGCCCGTTCCTGCATATGATAGTGAGGGACTTTGAGCCGAGGCTCATCGATCAGTCGATCGCCAAACAGCACGATGTCCAGATCCAGCGTACGAGGCCCCCAACGTTCCAGGCGCTCGCGACCCTGGCCATTCTCGATGGCTTGCAGCGCATCGAGCAGGTCCAGCGGCGCGAGTGTGCTGTCGAGGGCGGCGACCGCGTTGGTGTAGCGCGGTTGGCCGGGTAGCAGCGAGTCGCTTTGATAGAAAGCGGACACCCCGACCAGCTCGGTTTGCGGTAACCGCGCCAGCGCTTCGACGGCGCTGCGCAATTGTTCGGCGGGGTCAGCCAGATTGCTGCCCATGCCGATGTAGATGCGTTCCATGGATTACTCGCCCGAGACGCTCGGTGCGCCGGCGGCGCGTTTACGCTTGGCGCCACCGCTGCGGCGACGTTTGCGCGGTGCACCGGTGCCGTCTTCCTTGCCGCTGAGGTCGCGGATCATGTCGCGACGTTCGCTGTCGTTGGCGTCCTGATAATCCGTCCACCATTCGCCCAGGCCATCGGTCTGCTCACCGGCGCTTTCGCGCAGCAGCAGGAAGTCGTAACCGGCACGGAACCGCGGATTCTCCAGCAACAGATCGGCGCGCTTGCCGCTACGACGTGGCAGGCGCTCCTGCATGTCCCAGATTTCGCGGATCGGCATGGTGAAGCGTTTCGGGATGGCGATGCGTTGGCACTGTTCGGCAATCAGCTCGTGAGCGGCTTCCTGCATGGCCGGAATCGGCGGCATGCCACGTTCTTGCAGGCGCAAGACGCGAGCCGGCAGGGCAGGCCACAACAGGGCGGCAAACAGGAACGCCGGGGTCACCGGTTTGTTCTGCTTGATGCGCAGGTCCGTGTTGACCAGCGCATCGCTGATCAGGGTGTGGGTGTACGTCGGGTTGTATTCCAGCGCCTCGGCACTGGCGGGGAACAGCGGATCGAACAGCTGCAGGTCGACCAGCATCTCGAAGGTGTCCGCGGCGTGGCCGGAGAGGAACAGCTTGAGCACTTCTTCGAACAGGCGGGCCGACGGGATCTCGCGCAGCATCGGAGCCAGCTCGCGAATCGGCAAGGCGCTGTGTTTTTCGATACCGAAATTCAGCTTGGCGGCAAAACGCACGGCCCGCAGCATCCGTACCGGGTCTTCCTGGTAGCGCTGTTTCGGGTCGCCAATCAGGCGGATCAGATGATTGCGGATGTCGTGTACGCCGTTGGCGTAATCGAGAATGCGCTCGCTGACCGGATCGTAATACAGCGCGTTGATGGTGAAGTCGCGGCGTTGCGCGTCTTCTTCCAGGGTGCCGTAGACGTTATCGCGCAGGATGCGCCCGCTTTCATTACGGGAAGACTGGTTGCTGTCTTCTTCCTCGTCGTTTTGCGGGTGATTGGCGCGGAAGGTCGCCACTTCGATGATTTCGCGACCGAAGTGAATGTGCACCAGTTTGAATCGGCGACCGATGATCCGCGCATTGCGGAATTCGGCGCGCACCTGTTCAGGTGTGGCACTGGTGGCGACGTCGAAATCTTTCGGCGTGATGCCGAGCAGCATGTCACGCACGCAGCCGCCGACCAGGTAAGCCTGGTAACCGGCGTTCTGCAGGCGTTCGACGATATTCACCGCGTAACGGCTGAATTGGGCCTTTTGCAGCGAGTGTTGGCCGCTGTTGAGCACTTCAGGCGTACTGCGAATGTGTTGCGTATGACGCTTGGGAGAACGGAATGACTGGAACAGCTTCTTCAGCATGGGATGCACTGTTTGAAGGAATGTTCGGCCATAACAGAAGAATGACCGCATGATGGGCGGGGATTCTAGCATTTAGTCGAGGGATGGTGTAGGACACAGCAGATATGAGCTGTAAGCCGCAGGCTTCCAGCGAAAAACAAAGCAGATTGGGGCAGGTTTTTCGAATCGTAGAAACTACAAGGGGAGCCGAAGCTCCCCAAGAAGTAGTTGCATGCTCTATTTTTATTATTGGTTTCGGGCTTTTTGTTTTTGTTAAGTGCCCTCGTCATGAAGCTTTTCCTTCATGACCCTCCCAATCGGGAGCCAAGAGCAAACGGATTGCTTTGGTCGCTGTGCTGCAGTGATCTTGCGATCCAACCAGTTCAGGCACTGTCTTAGGACAGTTTTTTATTATTCTCGGCCTGGTCGTGGGGCAAGCCCCAAATACAACGCCTCTCCAAAAGAATCAGTTAGCTGCGCCTCTCGCCGTCTTGTTTTTATTGTGCGTGAGTCGATTCGTCTTATTTTTATTATGTTATGCATTGCTTGTTATTGTTCTTGTACCAAACATATAGCAGGGTGCGTGCCAACTTTTGCGAACCCCAGTAAAACAAGGGGTTAGGTCGGTCCGTGGGGTTTTTGGAGGCCAAAAAAAGCCGGGGCTTCGTTACCGTAAGCCCCGGCTTCTGTTACGTGAAAAATCTGGGGTAACAGTTTTTTCACGAAGTCACGTGTTACCCACACCTCGGACAGGTGACATTCAGCTTTCGCTGGCGACCCCGGTCTTGCGCCGCGGGATGCCCAGGCGCTGACGACGCTCCCACAGGCATTTGCGGCTGACCCCGAGTTTGCGCGCCAGCTCGGTTTCGGTCATGTGGTCCTGATGCTCGAGGACGAAATGCTGGAAATAGTCTTCCAGCGACAAGTCTTCGGTCGGCTCATGGCTGGTGTTACTGCCATTGTTGCCCTGTTGCGGTGCCAGGCCGATGAACTCGTCCTCTTCCAGGCCACTCAATTCGATGTCGATACCCAACAGCTCGGCAGAAATTTCCGGGCTCTCGCACAGGATCACCGCGCGCTCGACAGCGTTTTCCAGCTCGCGAACGTTACCGGGCCAAGAGTAATGACGAATCGCCTGTTCGGCATCCGGGGCGAATTTCAGATCGGTGCGGTTGACCCGCGCGCTCTGTCGCGCCAGGAAGGCATTGGCGATTTCGTTGACGTCCGCACCACGCTCGCGCAAGGCAGGCAGTTTCAGGGCGATGACGTGAAGGCGGTAATACAAGTCTTCACGGAACTGGCCGATTTTCGCCAGGCTCTTGAGGTCCCGGTGCGTCGCGGCGATCAAACGTACATCGACCTTTTGCGATTGAACCGAACCCACACGGCGAATTTCGCCTTCCTGCAACACGCGCAGCAAACGGGCCTGGGCTTCCAGAGGCAGTTCGCCGATCTCGTCGAGGAACAGCGTGCCACCGTCCGCTGCTTCCACCAGGCCGGCTCGCCCGGCGCTGGCGCCGGTGAACGCACCTTTTTCGTGACCGAACAGCTCGGACTCGATCAGGCTTTCCGGAATGGCCGCGCAGTTCACCGAAATCATCGGCGCCTTGGCGCGCTTGGACAGGTTGTGCAGGGCACGCGCCACCAGTTCTTTACCGGTGCCGGATTCGCCCTGGATCAACACGTTGGAATCGGTCGGCGCGACTTTACGGATTTTGCTGTAAAGGTCCTGCATCGGCGGGCACGAACCAATGATGCCGATTTCGCCGTTGCTGTTGTCGACGCCCGCTTTCGCCGCGCCGTTGGTGGCTTTGCCAGCAGGCATTTCGCCACCGGCCGGCAACGATTGCCGATCACGCAGGATGCGGGCGACAGCCTGGAGCATTTCATCGTGATCGAAAGGCTTGGCGATGTAGTCCACCGCGCCCATCTTCATCGAGTCGACCGCCGAACGCAGGCTGGCGTAGCTGGTCATGATCAGCACCGGCGTGCCCTGGCCGAGTTTGATCAACTCGGTGCCCGGAGCGCCTGGCAGACGCAGGTCACTGACGATCAGGTCGAACGTGGGAATGGTGAAGCGTTCTTGTGCTTCCTGCACTGAACCGGCTTCGCTGACCTGGTACTGGTTACGTTCCAGCAGGCGGCGCAAGGCGGAGCGGATAATTGTTTCGTCTTCGACGATCAAAATGTGCGGCATTGATTCGATACTCTCGACGGTCTCAGTTCACAGCGGACGTCGCTTCGACATGACGCGGCAAGGTCACCCGGATACGGGTGCCGCGTTGGCTTTGTACATCAGCCGGGCTGTCGATGGTGATTTGTCCATAATGCTCTTCAACGATGGAATAGACCAGTGCAAGGCCCAGACCGGTGCCTTCGCCAGGATCCTTGGTGGTGAAGAAAGGTTCGAACAATCGGTCCATGATGTTCTTCGGAATACCGCTGCCTTCGTCTTCCACGATCAGGTCGACCGTGTGTTCGCCGGCTTCGCTTTTCACGCGCACTGCGCTGCCTGGAGGCGAGGCGTCGCGGGCGTTTGAGAGCAGGTTGATCAGTACTTGGGCGAGTCGCTGCGGATCGCCTTCGACCCAGTGATCGGGGTCGCACAGATTATAGAACTGCACTTCGAAATTGCGTCGGTTCAGGGCCAGCAAACCGATGGCATCCTGCGCCACTTCGGCCAGACAGACGGGCTCATCGCTGTGCTGGTGGCTGCCGGCGTGGGCGAAGCTCATCAGCGACTGGACGATGCGCGACACGCGTTTGGTCTGCTCGAGAATCTGCCCGCTGATTTCCTTCAACTCGCCATCGTCTTCGCGTTCTTCGCGCAGGTTCTGCGCCAGGCAGGCGATGCCGGTGATCGGGTTGCCGATTTCATGGGCCACACCCGCCGCGAGTCGTCCGATGCTGGCCAGACGCTCGGAGTGCACCAGTTTGTCTTCGAGCATCTGGGTTTCGGTCAGGTCTTCCACCAGAAGCACCAGGCCGCTGTTACCCGGCGCCAGCGGTTCGTCGATCGCTGCTTTGTGCAGGTTCAACCAGCGTGTCTGGCCGTCGAGGGCCAGGTGCTGTTTGTGCAAATGCTCGTCCGGCAGATTGATGAAGCCTTGCAGCAGTTCTTTCCACGGATCGGCAATGGTGCTCAGGCGCGAACCGACCACGCGTTGCGCGGCAATCCCGGTCAGCTCCTCCATGGCTTTGTTCCACATGAGGATTTCCTGATCCTTGGCCAGTGAGCAGACGCCCATCGGCAGTTCCTGCAAGGTCTGGCGGTGGTAGCGGCGCAAGGCATCGAGTTCGGCGGCCAGGCCGGTCAGGCGCGAGTGGTAATCCTCAAGGCGACTTTCGATGAAGTGAATGTCTTCAGTGACATAGTTCTCGCCGCCGGCCTTGTAGGGCAGGAAGGTTTCGACCATGTCCTGCGCCACACTCGGGCCCATCAGGCCGGACAGGTTGGCTTCGATGCGGTCACGCAGGCGGCGCAAGGCGTAAGGCCGGCGCTCGTCGAACGGCAGGTAGAGATCACGCAGCGCCTGTTCGACTTCTTTCTGCGCCGCTTTGGCGCCCAAGGGTTTTGCCAGCTGCGTGGCGAATTCCTGCGGGGACGCGGCGTGCAATTCTCGGCGCTGCGGGCGACGCACGTTATCCACGGCGCAGGCTTCGGCGGCGCTGGCTTCTTCCGGGCTGGCGTTGGTAAACAGCGAGATCAGGGTGAACATCAGTACGTTGGCGGCCAGCGAGGCAATCGCCGCCATGTGCCAACTGGTGTCGTCCAGCACGTAGATCATGTTCAGCAGCGGGATGTAGAAACCCTGAAGATTGCCTACCAGCGGCAACAGCATGGTCACCAGCCACACCAGAATCCCGGCGAGCAAACCGGCAATGAAGCCGCGGCGGTTGGCGGTCGGCCAGTACAGCACCGACAGGACACCCGGCAGAAACTGCAGCGTGGCGACAAACGCGACGATGCCGAGGTTGGCCAGATCCTGTTCTGCACCCAGCAGCAGGTAGAAACCGTAGCCGGCCATGATGATCGCGACGATCAGGGCGCGGCGGGTCCACTTCAGCCAGCGGTAGATGTTGCCTTCGGCCGGTGGCTGATAGAGCGGCAACACCAGGTGGTTCAGGGCCATCCCGGACAGCGCCAGGGTGGTGACGATGATCAAGCCGCTTGCTGCCGACAGGCCGCCGACGTACGCCAAAAGTGCCAAGGCCTTGCTGTTGGCGGCGATGCCGATGCCGAGCGTGAAGTATTCGGGATTGGTGGTGGCGCCGAGTTTCAGTCCGGCCCAGAGAATCAGCGGCACTGCCAGGCTCATCAGCAGCAGGAACAGGGGCAGGCCCCAGCTTGCACTGACCAGCGAGCGCGGGTTGAGGTTTTCGGTAAAAGTCATGTGATACATGTGCGGCATCACAATCGCCGAAGCGAAGAACACCAGCAGCAGCGTGCGCCACGGCCCTTCTTGCAGCGGCGTGTGCAGAGCGGCGAGGGCGGTCTGGTTTTGCAGCAGCCACAGTTCCAGCTGCTGAGGGCCGTCGAACACGCCGTACAACGCATACAGGCCGACGCCGCCGATGGCGATCAGCTTGATCACCGACTCGAAGGCAATGGCGAACACCAGGCCTTCATGTTTCTCGCGGGTCGCGATGTGGCGCGAGCCAAAGAAGATGGTGAACAGGGTAATCAGTGCACAGAAGCTCAGGGCGACCCGATGCTGCACCGGTTCGCGGGTGAGGATGCCGATGGAGTCGGCGACCGCTTGAATCTGCAGGGCCAGCAGGGGCAATACACCGATCAGCATGAAAATCGTGGTCAGTGCGCCGGCCCATGTGCTGCGGAACCGGAACGCGAACAGGTCGGCCAGCGACGACAGTTGATAGGTCCGGGTAATTTTCAGGATCGGGTACAGCAGCACCGGCGCCAGCAAAAATGCGCCGGAGACCCCGAGGTAGCTGGACAAGAAGCCGTAGCCGTACTGATAGGCCAGGCCCACCGTGCCGTAAAACGCCCAGGCACTGGCATAGACGCCCAATGACAGGGTGTAGGTCAACGGGTGGCGAATGATCGCCCGGGGAATCATGCCCCGTTCACTAACCCAGGCCACGCCGAACAGCACCGCCAGGTAGGCAGCGCTGATCAGGATCATCTGGGTCAGGCTAAAGCTCATCGGCATCTTTTTGGCTCTGCAGGATGAAGGTCACGACGATCAGAATCAGCCAGAGCAGATAAGGGCGATACCAGGCGCCAGTGGCGTCGATCCACCAATCCATGATGGCCGGGGAAAACAGATAAATCCCCACTACCAGGAGCAGGACCAAGCGATAGATGTACATCCCGGCCTCTCTTTTTTATGCGCGTGCCCGAAAACGTGCGGCGATGGTAACGGATGGGCGCGCCACTGCAAGTGCGATCACTGCAGTTGCGCCTCGGGCAGGTTCAGTGTGCGCGGGATAAGCGACGCATCCCAGTGCGCGATGCCCCAATTCAACACTTCCCGTGGGCTGGCGTAAGCCAGTTCGGTGCCGGGTTTTTGCCCGAGTGCGCGCAATGCCCGTAGCAATAAAGGCGTTGCCTGATCTTCGGTCAACGGTGGCGAGCGGTAGGACTTGCCAAGCTTGTTGCCATCGGGCTGGGTGATCAGCGGGATGTGCAGGTAGCGCGGTTGGCGCAGGCCGAGCAACTCTTGCAGATAGAGTTGTCTCGGTGTCGAGTCCAACAGGTCGGCACCACGCACGATGTCGGTGATGCCTTGCCAGGCATCGTCCAGCACCACGGCCAGTTGATAGGCGTAGAGCCCGTCGCGGCGGCGAATGACGAAATCGCCGACCTCTCGGCCCAAATGCTGGCGGTATTCGCCTTGCACGCGGTCGATGAAGTGGTATTCCAGCTCGGGTACGCGCAGGCGAATGGCCGCGTCTTCGGTGCCGTAGCCGGCGTTGCGGCACAGTCCCGGATAAATGCCGTGATACGGCTCCAGTTGTTTGCGCGAACAGGTGCAGGCGTAAGCGAGGCCGTGACTGAACAGGCGATTGAGCACTTCGGCATAAGCCTCGTGGCGGTCGCTCTGACGAACCATTTCACCGTCCCACTCGAAACCGTAGCTCTCCAGTGCCTTGAGAATCGCTGCCTGTGCGCCGGGTTCTTCCCGTGGCGGGTCGAGGTCTTCCATGCGCATCAGCCAGCGCCCCCCCACCGAGCGAGCGTCGAGGTACGAGGCCAGGGCAGCGACCAGCGAACCGAAATGCAAATGGCCACTGGGCGTGGGGGCGAAGCGCCCGATGTAGGGAGTGGAAGTCGTGGCGTTCATGGACGAATGTTACATCTCTGGTCGTGCGCGAGTCCCTGTAGGAGTGAGCCTGCTCGCGAAGGGCTCGTCAGCGCCAACATTATTGTTGGCTGGTACACCGCTTTCGCGAGCAGGCTCGCTTCTACAGGTTTCTCTCCATGGCAAATATCAGAAACAAAAACGGAGCGTTCGCACGCTCCGTTTTTCGTTCAAGTCGATATTACTTGCCGACTTGCTTTTCCTTGATTTCCGCCAGGGTCTTGCAGTCAACGCACATGTCGGCGGTAGGGCGGGCTTCCAGTCGCTTGACGCCGATCTCGACGCCGCAGGACTCGCACCAGCCATATTCTTCGTCTTCGATCAGCTGAAGCGTCTTGTCGATCTTCTTGATCAGCTTGCGCTCGCGGTCGCGGGCACGCAGTTCGAGGCTGAACTCTTCTTCCTGGCTGGCACGGTCTGCCGGGTCCGGGAAGTTGGCCGCTTCGTCTTTCATGTGATCAACCGTACGGTCGACTTCCTGCATCAAGTCCTGTTTCCACTTGTTCAGGATCTTGGTGAAGTGAGCGCGCATGGGCTTGCCCATGTACTCCTCGCCCTTGACTTCTTTGTAGGGTTCGAAGCCGCTGATCGTCGTGGTTTGCTGCTTTGCTTGGGTGGACATGAAATAGACCGCCTCTACTCTTGTAATCCATTGCGCAGGATTGCTCCATCACCGACACCTGCCGGCCCTGCGGCTGCAAGCGGGCGAACTTACCAGATCAAATCGGGGCGCGCTACTCCCGGATGTCGAGGTAGTGGCCCGCGGGGCTTGCAAATCATTGCAAAGCCTTGCCTGGTGGTGTTGGAGGCCTGATCAAATATTGATTTTAGTCAAACCTGGGGTACTCGTTTGAGTCGTTTATGGTCAGGGTTCTAAGGCGTCTGACCGCTTTAGGTTCTCGCTCGTTCCTGCGCTTGGGTAGAATTGGTTCTTTTCCCGTCGAAGGAAGGCTAATGGCCCAGTCCTACAGTGCTCGCAGTCGTGCGATCGAACCTTTCCATGTCATGGCGCTGCTGGCGCGGGCCAATGAATTGCAGGCCGCCGGCCACGACGTGATCCACCTGGAAATCGGCGAGCCGGACTTCACCACCGCCGAGCCGATCATCCAGGCCGGCCAGGCCGCATTGACGGCGGGGAAGACCCGTTACACCGCGGCGCGGGGCATTCCCGAGTTGCGCGAGGCGATTTCCAATTTTTATCAGCAACGTTACGGGTTGAACATTGACCCTCAGCGAATCCTCATCACCCCCGGCGGTTCGGGCGCCTTGTTGCTGGCCAGCGCCTTGCTGGTGGATCCGGGCAAGCACTGGCTGTTGGCGGATCCGGGCTACCCGTGCAACCGGCATTTTCTGCGACTGGTGGAAGGCGCGGCGCAGCTGGTTCCAGTCGGTCCGGACGTGCGTTATCAGCTGACCCCTGATCTGGTCGCCCGGCATTGGGACCACGACAGCGTCGGTGCGTTGGTGGCGTCCCCGGCCAATCCGACCGGGACCATCCTGACCCGCGACGAACTGGCGGGGCTGTCTGCGGCGATCAAGGTTCGTCACGGCCACTTGGTGGTGGACGAGATCTATCACGGCCTGACGTACGGCACCGACGCCGCCAGCGTGCTGGAAGTCGATGACAGTGCGTTCGTGCTCAATAGCTTCTCCAAGTATTTCGGCATGACCGGTTGGCGCCTCGGCTGGTTGGTGGCGCCGGAAGCGGCCGTCGGCGAGCTGGAAAAACTCGCGCAAAATCTCTACATCAGCGCGCCGAGCATGGCTCAGCACGCCGCTCTGGCCTGTTTTGAGCCGGCGACCATCAGCATTCTGGAAGAGCGCCGCGCTGAATTTGGTCGTCGTCGCGATTTCCTCCTGCCGGCCCTGCGCGAGTTGGGTTTCGGGATTGCCGTGGAGCCGGAAGGCGCGTTCTATTTGTACGCCGATATCAGCAAGTTCGGCGGAGATGCCTTCGCGTTCTGCCGGCACTTCCTGGAAATCGAACACGTGGCCATTACCCCAGGGCTGGATTTCGGGCGTTATCAGGCCGGGCACCACGTGCGTTTTGCCTACACCCAAAGCCTGCCGCGCTTGCAGGAAGCGGTCGAGCGCATTGCTCGCGGGCTGAAGAGCTGGCAAGGCTGATGCGTTTTCATCCTCCCCTCGAAGAAGGTCGCCTGATCCGTCGTTACAAGCGTTTTCTCGCCGATATCGAAACCGTTAGCGGCGAGTTGCTGACCATTCATTGCCCCAACACCGGCTCGATGCTCAATTGCCAGGTCGAAGGCGGGCAAGTCTGGTTCAGCCGCTCAAACGACCCCAAGCGCAAGTTACCCGGCACCTGGGAAGTCGGTGAAACCCCGCAAGGGCGCTTGTTTTGCGTGAACACCGCCCGCGCCAACGGGTTGATCGAAGAGGCGCTGCGTGCCGGTGTCATCAGTGAGCTGAACGGGTTTACTGAACTGAAGCGTGAAGTCGCCTACGGACAGGAAAGCAGCCGCATCGATTTTCGTCTCGAATACCCCGGCGGCCCGGCTTATATAGAGGTCAAAAGCGTCACCCTGGGTTTCGACGGGTCGTCGGTAGCGGCGTTTCCGGACGCAGTGACCCTGCGCGGGGCCAAGCATTTGCGCGAATTGGCGCACCTGGCCCGGGACGGGATTCGTGCGGTGCAGTTGTATTGCGTCAACCTGACCGGCATCGACGCGGTGCGTCCTGCAGCAGAAATCGATTCGGCCTACGCGGCAGCCTTGCGTGAGGCGGTGACGTGCGGGGTCGAGGTGCTGGCTTATGGCGTGCGTTTGAGCCATGAAGAGATGGTCGTCGACCGACGTCTGGACGTGCTGCTCGACAGTTAAAGTCTGACCCAGAGGCCTTGCGCATCTTCGCGGCAGGGCACGGCGGTCAGTGATTGACCGGCGCAGGGGCCCGAAACGCATTCGCCGTCTTCGATCAGAAACAGTGCGCCGTGGGTGGCGCACTGGATCAGGCTGTTGCTGGGGTCGAGAAAGCTGTCTGGCGTCCATTCCAGGCCGACGCCACGGTGCGGGCAACGATTGATGTAGACGTAGACCTGGCCGCCCCGGCGTACGGCGAAGAGCTTCTGCCCGTCGATGTCGAAACCGCGACTGCTGGCGTCAGCCAATTCGGCGCCTGTACAAAGAAACTTCATGTCTATCCTCTAGTCCAGCGTCTCGTGACCGGATAAGTCCGAGCTTGACGTTCAAATGCAAACAATTATCAAATGGCCGTCTTGCCCGTCGGGTGCAGGTGCCAGTGGCCAAGGATACTTGGCCTGTCATCTCGATGCCTGGGAAAACTATGAAGGAAGCTGTTTATGCGCCTGAGTACCCGCGTTGCTGTGCTCTGTGTCGGACTCCTTGTCAGTCACCACGCTGCAGCGGCCGAGTTACCGCAACGTTGGGTCAGTGCCGGCGGCGCGTTGTCCGAGTGGGTAAGCGTGCTGGGCGGCGAATCGAAACTGGTCGGCGTCGACACCACCAGTCAGCACCCTGAAAGCCTCAAGGCGCTGCCCAGCATTGGCTACCAGCGGCAATTGTCGGCGGAAGGTATCTTGAGCTTACGCCCGCAGATCCTCATCGGCACCGAAGAAATGGGTCCGCCGCCCGTGCTCTCGCAGATTCGTAACGCGGGGGTGCAGGTCGAGTTGTTCTCGGCGCAGCCGGATTTGCCGACATTGCAGGGCAATTTGCAGCATTTGGGCAAGTTACTGGGGGCTGAAGAGCAGGCTGTTCAGGCGTACCAGCGTTATCAGGAGCAACTCGATCAGCAAAAAATCCGCGTGACCAAGGCGCAGCTGACGCAACCATCACCGGGTGTGCTGTTGCTACTCGGGCATGCGGGCGGCAAACAGCTCATCGCGGGCAAGGACACCGCCGCCGATTGGTTGCTGCGCCAGGCCGGCGGCCACAACCTGGCCACGCATACCGGCTACAAACCGTTTTCTGTCGAGTCGCTGATCAGCCTCGACCCCGAGGTGCTGGTGTTTTCCGACCGGGCGCTGACGGGTGATGCGGCGCGTGCCGCGTTGTTCAAGGAAAACCCGATGCTGTCCTCGACGCGTGCGGCGAAGGACGGACGGGTCATGGAACTGGATCCGACGTTGCTGGTGGGCGGGCTGGGGCCACGGTTGCCGGACAGCCTCAAAAAGCTGTCTGACGGTTTCTTTCCTGGCACGGCCAGCCAATGACCGTCCTGGTTAAGCCTCGTACGTTGTTCATTGGCCTGAGCCTTCTGTGTGTGCTGGCGATCTGGCTGTCGCTGGCGCTGGGGCCGGTCAGTCTGCCGTTGCTCGACACCTTGCACGCTGCATTGCGCCTGGCCGGATTGCCGATTGCTCCGGATGGGCTGGAGCAAGCCGAATTGATCGTCGGGCAAATTCGCCTGCCGCGAACCTTGCTGGGGTTGGCGGTGGGGGGCGTGCTGGCGCTCTCCGGTGTGGCAATGCAGGGCCTGTTTCGCAACCCGCTGGCCGATCCGGGGTTGGTAGGGGTGTCCAGCGGCGCGGCATTGGGTGCCGCCATCGCCATTGTTGGCGGCTCGGCGTTTGGCGGTTTGCCTGAGTCCTTCGGGCCTTATCTGTTATCGGTGTGTGCGTTTCTCGGTGGGCTCGGGGTGACTGCGCTGGTGTATCGACTGGGCCGGCGCAACGGCCAGACCAACGTCGCGACGATGCTGTTGGCCGGTATCGCATTGACCGCACTGGCGGGCTCGGCGGTGGGTTTGTTCACCTATCTGGCCGACGACGCGACCCTGCGTACGCTGACGTTCTGGAATCTGGGCAGTCTCAATGGCGCCAGTTACGCGCGACTCTGGCCGTTGCTGCTGGTCAGCGCGGCTGTGGCGCTCTGGTTGCCGCGTCGGGCCAAGGCCTTGAATGCGTTGTTGCTGGGGGAATCGGAGGCCGGTCATCTGGGCATCGATGTTGAAGGGCTCAAGCGCGAACTGGTGTTCTGTACAGCGCTGGGTGTGGGCGCGGCGGTGGCAGCGGCGGGGATGATCGGGTTTGTCGGTTTGGTGGTTCCGCACCTCGTGCGTTTGCTTGCCGGTCCTGATCACCGAGTGTTACTGCCCGCTTCTGTGCTCGCCGGTGCGAGTCTTCTGTTGTTTGCCGATCTGGTGGCGCGACTGGCCCTGGCGCCGGCCGAACTGCCGATCGGCATTGTTACGGCCTTCATCGGTGCGCCGTTTTTCCTGTTCTTGTTGCTCCGGAGGCGCGCCTGATGCTGCGCACGCAGAACCTGCACATCCGTCGTGGCGCCAAGACCGTGCTGTCGGACATCACGATTGAGCTTCGACCGGGCGAAGTGCTGGGCGTGCTCGGTCCCAATGGCGCCGGCAAAAGTACCTTGCTCGGTGCCTTGTGCGGCGAGTTGCATGCCGATCATGGAAGCGTCTGGCTCGATGATCGCGAATTGCGTCACTGGGCCGCACCGCAGCGCGCGCAGCGACTGGCGGTACTGCCGCAGGTGTCGACCCTGGACTTTGCCTTTCGCGTCGAAGAAGTGGTGGGCATGGGGCGTTTGCCCCATCAAAGTGGGCGAGTGCGCGATGACGAGATTGTCGCTGCCGCGCTACACGCCGCCGATGCCAGTCACCTGAGTGGTCGCAGCTATCTGGCCTTGTCTGGCGGCGAGCGTCAGCGGGTGCATTTGGCCCGAGTGCTGGCGCAGCTCTGGCCGGGTGAAGCGGGGCAGACGCTGTTGCTCGATGAGCCGACCTCGATGCTCGACCCGCTGCATCAGCACACCACCCTGCAAGCGGTGCGCGAATTTGCCGATCGCGGCGCGGCGGTGCTGGTCATCCTGCATGATCTGAACCTGGCGGCGCGGTATTGTGATCGTCTGTTGCTGCTTGAGGGCGGGCGACCGGTGGCGTTGGACACGCCGGAGCAGGTCCTGAAACCCGAGCCGCTCAAAGCCGTGTTCGGGCTGGAAGTGTTAGTGCAGCAGCATCCGGAGCGTGGGCATCCGCTGATCATCGCCCGCTGAGACTGTCATCGAGGTGAACATGCGTGGGATTTTGCTGCTGGCCGTACTGCTCTTGAGTGCCTGCCAGCATGTTGCGGTGCCACCGTCGGTCAACGGTGAAATCCGCGACTTGCGAAACGGTCAGGTCCTGACCGCGCAGGAACTGCTTGAGCGACTGGCCAAGCCTTCGCGGCTGATCGTCGGCGAGCAGCATGACAATCGCGATCACCATCAGCTGGAACTGTGGTTGTTGCAGTCACTGGGTGAGCAACGGCCGCAAGGCAGTTTGCTCCTTGAAATGCTGACGCCGGATCAGCAGTCGCGGGTTGATGATGTTCGCCATGCGCCGACGCCACCGTCCAATTTGCCAGCTGCCTTGGCTTGGCAGGAAGGGTGGGACTGGGCGCTTTACGGTCCCATCGTGCGTTTTGCGCTGACTCAGCCCTATCCGCTGCTTGCGGCCAACCTGGACAACCTCGACGTTCGTGCGGTCTACGCCAAACCTCCGGCATTGATTGGCTCGCGCTCCAATGCGGCAGCAGTCAAGGATGAGTTGCTGGCAGAGATCAGCGACTCCCATTGCGGTTTGCTGCCCACTTCACAGATGCCCGCCATGTTGGCCGTGCAGCAGCAACGAGACCGGCGAATGGCCGAGCACTTGCTGGCGGCTCCAACGCCTTCATTGCTGTTTGCCGGTGCCTATCACGCGCGCAAGGACGTGGGTGTGCCGATCCATGTGCTGGATTTGGGGCAGGCGCCAGCGCCGACGGTGTTGCTGCTGGCAGAGCAGGGGGCGGAGGTGACAGCGGCAATGGCCGATTACGTCTGGTACACGCCTGCTTCGCCGCCTCAGGATTACTGTGCACAGATGCGCAAGCAATTCGGCAAGTAACGACCGGTGCTTTCACAGGTAAAAAGGCGCAGGCAAAAAAAGACCCGGCAAGAGCCGGGTCAAATAACCGTGATTAGCCTGATGAGGAGATATCTGAGAGTCCGAACCAAGGGCTTTTCAAATATCGACCAGTCTCGCGACCAGTTGGTGGTAATCATAGCGATTCTCATTACCATGTCAACCGCTGTTTTTCAGTTTCTTTGAGATGCCCCGTCAATTCGGTTCAAAGCCAATGCCATCAAGCCTTGTGGCGCGAGGAAATCGCTTCCAGCTGTTTGTTCAAGGCTTCTTTACGCTCGGCCGGAATGTCGTTCCAGTGCACATCCATCAGTGCACCTTCGATCGCATACAACAACACCTTTGACGCCCGAAACCCGCGCGTACGCACGGCCCGATAAGCATCCACCGCCCCGAGGCGACGCAAATCCGAGGCGCTGTGGATGCCCACGGCATGCAGCCACTGCGCCGACGTCTTGCCAAGATTCTTCAGGTGTTGCAGTTCATCATTCATCAAGCCTCCTTGCGACGGCCGAACGGTGCGTGGGCGAGCTTCTCAGGAGTGTAGCCATCAGTAGGAAAAGCGTGATTGTTTGGTCGGTTTCGACGTAAAAGCTTCTAAGAGGACGAGGCAAAGACGGGTAGGGAAGGGGCGTCAGAAGTCGGTTTTCGGGCGATCGCACGGCATCCAGCGCAAAGCGGGGGCGCTGGACGTGTCAGGCTAAGACGTCGTTTTTAGCGAGTGCGATAACGCAGGCGTGTGCCGAAGTTCATCGACATCAGGATCTCGTCCGCGCTCAGCTCTGCCGGGAAGTAGGCGCCGGAGATCTGTGCATGGGCCAGGCTGGCGCCTTCCAGCTGTGCGCTGCGAAAATCGATGCCGCGCAAATCGGCGGAGCGGAAATAAGCATCAGTGAAGTCGACGCCATCGGCATTCAGTTCACGCAAGTCCAGGCCACGGAAATCGCCACCGGCCATGTCGATAGGTCCGTCTTTGGGCCGCTCATTGTTGAATCCTGCGATGTCGTCTTTGTGCAGCAAGGCATACAGCGGGGTGTCGAGAAGTTTGGGCTGGCTCATGTCGCATCACCTGATGGTTTTATGACGCCAGTATAGTGCCACTATTTGACAGCCGTGAAGCCAGGGAAGGCGTCACGGCTGAAATAGTTTTTACAGGCCTGGCATGCGTTGGCGGATTTGCGCAACAACGGTGTCGAGGGTCCCGCTTTCATTGGTCTGGACTCGCTTGCTGCACAGAATCTCAGCGGGTGTCAGCGCTTCACGATTGGCTTGCTGGGCTGCGATAACGGCCAGGTTGGCGTCGGACGGATCCTTTTTGTCTGCCTGACGCAGGGCCAGCCAGCTCTCAATGACAGCTTGCGGCGCATGGCAATCGAGGATCAGGAACGGTGCACCGGTGGCCTCGGCAATTTTCGCCGCGCCGTCACGCTGATCGCGCTTGAGGTAAGTGGCATCGATCACTACCGGGAAACCGGCGCGCAGGATGATTCCGGCGATTTCATGCAGGCGGCTGTAGGTGGCGGCAGTGGCGTCTGCGTTATAAATGCCGGCCTGTGGATCATTCGCTACGGTTTGTTCACCGAACAGACGTTTGCGTTCTACATCCGAGCGCAGGCGAATGGCGCCCAGCGCTTCGACCAGGCGCATGGCCACGTGGCTTTTGCCGACAGCGGACACGCCGTGGGTAATCGCCATGAAGCGCGAAGGAATGGTGCTGTAGCTTTCCGCCAGGTTGGCGTAGTTGCGGTATTGGCGCAGGGTCGTGGCGCGCTGCACCGGATCGGCTTCGGCGGGCATGCTGAACAGGCTGACCTTGGCGCGAACTAATGCGCGGTAGGCTTTATAGAAGTTCAGCAGTTCAAGGCCTTGATAGTCGCCGGTCAGCTCCAGGTATTGGCTGACGAAACGGCGTGCGAGGCATTTCAAACCACGGTCTTCCAGGTCCATCGCCAGGAAACCGGTGTCGGCGTAGACGTCGGTGAAACGGAACGGTTCGTTGAATTCGATGCAGTCGAAAATCACGACCTTGCCATCGATCACGGTGGCATTGCCCAAGTGGATATCACCGTGGCATTCACGAATGAAGCCTTCGGCCTTGCGCTGGGCGAACAGTGGTTTGAGGCGTTCGAAGCTGCTTTCGGCCCAGGCTTGCAGGGCGTCGAGTTGCACCAGGTCGGCCTTGTCGCTGAGGAACGGACGGATCTGCTCGAAGTTCTGGCGTACCGGGGCCATCACGCTGTCCGGGGTGCCGGCGTCGTGTTCGGCAGGCACTTTCGGCGCGTTGAGATGGAACTGAGCAATCTGCGCGGCCATCTCGTCGATGTGCGCGGTGGTCAGTTCGCCATTGGCCTGCAGGGTGCTGAGCAACTGGCTTTGTGGGAATTGACGCATTTTCAGGGCGAAATCAACGACCGGGCCATCGCCACCGAATTGAGGGGCTTCGGCGCTGCCGGTGATTGGCAACACCTCCAGATACAAATCGTTGGTCAGGCGCTGGTTCAAACGCAGTTCTTCGCCGCAGAAATGCTCGCGGGCATCGAGGCTGGTGAAGTCGAGGAAGCCGAAGTTCACCGGCTTCTTCACTTTATAAGCAAAGGGGCCTGTGAGGATGACCCAGGAAATATGGGTTTCGATGACCTGGAACCCGTCTACCGGATGCGGGTAGAGGGCCGGGTTTTGCAGAGCGGCGATCAGGGACTGGCTCACAGGCGATCCTTCAAAGACTGGGGAAAATTCAAGGCCGCCATTATGGCCGCAAGTCCGCCTGACGCAAACCTCGGAGGGCGTCTGTTGAGTATCAATAAAGTGCGTATAATCCGCCGCCATGACTCGTACTCGATCCCCCCGCACTCCAAAAAAACCACCTTCCAGGGGCCTTAGCCCGTGGCTGGGTTGGGCCCTTAAACTCAGTCTGGTCGGCCTCGTGGTGCTCGCCGGATTCGCGGTTTACCTCGACGCTATCGTCCAGGAAAAGTTTTCCGGCAAGCGCTGGACGATCCCGGCCAAGGTATATGCGCGCCCGCTGGAGCTGTTTACCGGCCAGAAGCTGAGCAAGGAAGACTTCCTCACCGAGCTCGACGCCCTGGGCTACCGCCGCGAAAGCGTGAGCAATGGTCCCGGCGCTGCGGCGGTCAACGGCAATACCGTGGACTTGAATACCCGCGGCTTCCAGTTTTATGAAGGCCTGGAAAAGCCCCAGCCTGTGCGCGTGCGTTTCTCCGGCGACTATGTCGCCGAGCTTTCGGCGACGAACGGTTCGAAGCTGTCGGTGGTGCGCCTGGAGCCGCTGCTGATCGGCGGGATTTACCCGAAAAACCTCGAAGACCGCATCCTGATCAAAATCGACCAGGTCCCGCCGTATCTGCTGGAGACCCTGGTCGCCGTGGAAGACCGGGATTTCTATAGCCACTGGGGCGTGTCGCCGAAGTCGATTGCCCGAGCGGTCTACGTCAACACCTCTGGCGGCAAGATGACCCAGGGCGGCAGTACGCTGACCCAACAGTTGGTCAAGAACTTCTACCTGACCAGCGAACGCAGCCTGACCCGCAAGCTCACCGAAGCCATGATGGCGATGTTGCTTGAGCTGCATTACGACAAGCGGGAAATTCTTGAGGCTTACCTCAACGAAGTGTTCGTCGGTCAGGACGGCCAGCGCGCGGTGCACGGTTTCGGTCTGGCCAGCCAGTTCTTCTTCGGACAGCCATTGTCCGAACTGAAATTGCATCAGGTTGCCTTGCTGGTGGGGATGGTCAAAGGGCCTTCCTATTACAACCCGCGTCGCAATCCCGAGCGTGCGCTTGAACGACGCAACCTGGTGCTCGACGTCCTTGAACAGCAGGGCGTCGCCACCGCTGAACAAGTTGCTGCGGCGAAGAACATGCCACTGGGTGTGACGACACGCGGCAAATTGGCCGACAGCTCGTTCCCGGGTTTCCTCGATCTGGTTAAACGCCAGTTGCGCGAAGACTACCGTGACGAAGACTTGACCGAAGAAGGCCTGCGGATCTTCACCAGCTTCGACCCGATTCTGCAGATGAAAGCCGAAGCCTCCGTCAACGACACCTTCAAGCGTCTGTCGGGTCGCAAGGGTTCCGATGACGTTGAAGCAGCGATGGTCGTGACCAACCCGGAAACCGGAGAGGTTCAGGCCATGATCGGCAGTCGCCAGGCGAGTTTCGCCGGCTTCAACCGTGCGCTGGATGCGGTGCGACCTGTGGGGTCGTTGATCAAGCCGGCGGTTTATCTGACGGCCCTTGAGAAACCTACCCAGTACACCTTGACCAGTTGGCTGTCGGACGAATCCTTCTCGGTCAAAGGCGCGGACGGTCAGGTCTGGAAACCACAGAACTACGATCGTCGTTCCCACGGGACGGTGTTCCTTTATCAGGGGCTGGCGCATTCCTACAACCTGTCGACCGCGCGTCTTGGCCTGGCAGTGGGTGTACCGAATGTCCTCAAGACCCTCGCTCGCTTGGGCGTGACCCGAGAATTCCCGGCATTCCCGTCGATGTTGCTGGGCGCAGGTGGCATGACGCCGATTGAAGTGGCGACCATGTACCAGACGCTGGCCAACGGTGGTTTCAATACGCCGATGCGCGGGATTCGTAGCGTTTTGACCGCTGAGGGCGAACCGCTCAAGCGTTATCCGTTCCAGATCGAGCAGCGTTTTGATCCGGCGTCCATTTACCTGATCCAGAGCGCCATGCAACGGGTCATGCGTGAAGGTACCGGCAGTTCGGTTTATAACGTGTTGCCGAAAACCCTGACACTGGCCGGCAAGACCGGTACCAGTAACGACTCGCGAGACAGCTGGTTCGCCGGTTTCAGTCAGGACTTGCTGGCGGTGGTCTGGCTAGGCCGTGATGACAACGGCAAGACGCCGTTCACCGGCGCGACCGGTGCGTTGCAAGTCTGGACCAGTTTCATGCGCAAAGCCGATCCGCTGCCGCTGGACATGCCGCAGCCGGATAATGTGGTTCAGGCCTGGGTCGATTCGCGTACCGGGCAAGGCTCCGACGCCAACTGCCCAGGCGCCGTACAGATGCCGTATATTCGCGGCAGCGAGCCACCTCCCGGTGCGGCTTGCGGTGGCGAAAGCCCTGCTTCCGGCGAAACGGTGATGGATTGGGTCAAGGGCTGGATGAATTAAGCAAAGAGGGATTTACGTGAACAAGTGGTTGATACCAGCGGTTGCCGCCGTGGCGTTGCTCAGCGGTTGCTCCACCGTACAACGCGGTTCGATTCCGGTTGAAGACTCCGGCACGGCTGTGTCCAACAGTGAGCGGATTTCGGCGAATGGCGGTTTCCGCAAGTCGACCGTGAAGCGTCCTGCGCAAGCCCAATCGCAAACCCAGGCGATCCCGCAAGGCGATACCGGTGTGGTAGTGATGGTCCCGGGTGGCGGCGCTGTCTCCTCGGCACCGATCAGCACTTCGCCGATCACGCCAGGCCCGATCACTCCGGGTCCGATCGACACGTCTCCGGTCCAGTCGGCACCGATAAATCAGGGCAGCTACAGCATGCCGTCGACGCCGAGCGGGATTCCTTCGGCAAACGCCGGCGGTCTGTCAGCCGACGAGCAGCTGGATGGTCCGGTGCTGGCGCTGTTGACCACGGCTCAGCAGCAACAGGCGAGCGGCGACCTCAACGGTGCTTCGTCCAGCCTGGAGCGTGCCCAGCGCGTTGCACCGCGTGAGCCGCAAGTGCTTTATCGTCTGGCTCAGGTGCGCATGGCCCAAGGCGATGCGCCGCAGGCTGAACAATTCGCTCGACGTGGTCTGACGTTTGCCAATGGCCGTCCGGACCTTCAGGCCAGCCTGTGGGAATTGATCGCCCAGGCACGCGAGAAGCAAGGTGATTCTGCCGGCGCAGCATTGGCCCGTCAGAAGGCCAAGGTTTCGCTGTGATGGACGCGCGCTTCCCGAAGATTGCCGAGCAGTTGCTGCTGATTGAGCGTGAACTGCGGGTGCAGGGGTGGTGGGATGAAGTCTCGCCCTCCGCTGAAGCGCTTTCCAGCGTCGAGCCGTTTTCGGTCGATACGCTGGATTTCGAGCAGTGGCTGCAATGGATCTTCCTGCCCCGGATGAAGATGCTCCTCGAGCAGGACCTGCCGTTACCCACCGCCTCCGGGATTCAGGAGATGGCCGAAATGGTCTTCGCCGCCCGTGATGTCCAGGGCAAGGATCGACAGCTGCAAGTGCTGCTCAAAGAGTTCGATCTGCTGATCACCGCCTCCCGCTGAATCGGAAACTGCCAGTGCTTACTGGCAGTTCTGCGCAATCTGTTTCTGCGTTTCGCTGATGCGTTCCTGACGTTGTTGATCGGTCAGGCGACGCATTTCGCCCTCCACATCCTCCCGAAGTCGCGGATTGTTCTGCAGTTGCGCCAGATTTGTGCGTGCCTGCATGCAAAATGCCTTGAGCTGGGCCTGCTGTTCGGCGACCTGTTTTTTCACCGTGTTGTCGATGTCCTGCTGATTGCCGATGGCTTTACTGCCGGGCACCGTGGCCGGTTGGCTCACGGCAGAGGAGGGCGTCACCACGGTGGTGGCCTGCTGGCCTTGGGGTGGTTGTGCGTCAAAGTGAGTCACGCCCTGGGCATCGACCCATTTGTAGATCTGGGCGGCTGTGCACAAAGGGCTGATCAGCAGGCTGACCATGAAGAAGATCGTTCGCATGCCATTTCCTTGTCATGAGTTGCGCAATCGAAGCTAACACAGTCGCTGTTTGGCGATTTTTTCTTGCTTTCTCATGTGCTTACTTCAATAAAGCACATAGACGACTTGACTTGCAGGGGACGAAACAGAAGAATCCAAAGTCCGCTGTAGAGGGACTGCCAGAAGCAGACCCACTCAGCAGATCATGAGGCGCACATCCGCGCCGACCTGTTACACCCGCAACGCGTTACCTCGCGCTGGGTGGGAAAGGCCCGCAACACTTGGGACGATCCCAATACTTGCTCAGTCAGTGCTGACGTAGTCGGCGACCACCGTCGCTCATGCTCTGCTGAGAAGTAAACCTATTAAGACCCGTCCCCGTTTATGTGGGCGGTATTCTGGCGTTTTAGAGGTGAACAACGTGGAGCTTTTATCTGGCGGTGAGATGCTCGTCCGCTTCTTGCGTGACGAAGGCGTCAAATATATCTACGGGTACCCGGGTGGTGCTCTTCTTCATGTTTACGATGCCCTGTTCAAAGAACCGGAAGTGACCCACATCCTGGTTCGTCACGAACAAGCGGCTACCCATATGGCTGACGGCTATGCCCGTGCCACCGGTAAAGCCGGCGTGGTACTGGTGACTTCCGGTCCTGGCGCAACAAACGCCATCACCGGTATTGCCACCGCCTATATGGACTCGATTCCGATGGTGGTCATTTCCGGCCAGGTGCCTAGCAGCATGGTGGGCACCGACGCATTCCAGGAAACCGACATGATCGGTATCTCCCGGCCGATCGTGAAGCACAGCTTCATGATCAAGCACGCGTCGGAAATTCCGGAAGTCATGAAGAAAGCCTTCTACCTGGCGCAATCCGGTCGTCCGGGCCCGGTCGTTGTCGATATTCCGAAAGACATGACCAACCCGGCCGAGAAGTACGAATACATCTTCCCGAAAAAGGCCAAGCTGCGTTCCTACAGCCCAGCCGTTCGCGGTCACTCCGGGCAAATCCGCAAGGCGGCAGAAATGCTCCTGGCGGCCAAGCGTCCGGTGATGTACGCCGGCGGTGGCGTGATTCTCGGTGGTGGCTCCGCGCCGCTGACCGAATTGGCGAAGATGCTCAACCTGCCAGTGACCAATACCCTGATGGGGCTGGGTGCCTACCCTGGCACTGACCGTCAGTTCATCGGCATGCTCGGCATGCACGGCAGCTACACCGCAAACCTGGCGATGCACCACGCCGACGTGATCCTTGCGGTCGGCGCGCGTTTCGATGACCGCGTGATCAACGGCCCGGCGAAGTTCTGCCCGAATGCCAAGATCATTCACATCGACATCGATCCGGCTTCGATCTCCAAGACCATCAAGGCAGACGTACCTATCGTCGGCCCGGTCGAGAGCGTCCTGACCGAAATGGTCGCGATCCTCAAGGAAATCGGCGAGACCCCGAACAAGGAGTCCGTTGCCAGCTGGTGGAAGCAAGTTGACGAGTGGCGCGGTGATGCTGGCCTGTTCCCTTACGACAAGGGCGACGGCAGCGTCATCAAGCCGCAGACCGTGATCGAAACCCTGTGCGAAGTCACCAAGGGCGATGCTTATGTCGCTTCGGACGTGGGCCAGCACCAGATGTTCGCCGCGCAGTACTACAAGTTCAACAAGCCTAATCGCTGGATCAACTCCGGTGGCCTGGGCACCATGGGCTTCGGTTTTCCGGCGGCCATGGGCATCAAGTTGAGCTTCCCGGATGCCGACGTCGTCTGCGTGACGGGCGAGGGCAGCATCCAGATGAACATTCAGGAATTGTCCACCTGTCTGCAATATGGCTTGCCGGTCAAAATCGTCATCCTGAACAACGGTGTTCTGGGTATGGTTCGCCAGTGGCAAGACATGAGTTACGGCAGCCGTCACTCGCACTCGTACATGGAATCGCTGCCTGACTTCGTCAAGCTGGCAGAAGCTTATGGTCACGTTGGCGTGCGCATCACTGACTCGAAAAATTTGAAGTCGCAGATGGAAGAGGCGTTCGCCATGAAGGATCGCTTGGTCGTGCTGGATATTTCAGTCGACACCAGCGAGCACGTCTATCCGATGCAGATCAAAGACGGCTCCATGCGCGATATGTGGCTGAGCAAGACGGAGCGTACTTAATCATGCGACACATTATTTCCTTGCTTCTGGAAAACGAACCGGGCGCTTTGTCTCGTGTAGTCGGCCTGTTCTCGCAGCGCAACTACAACATCGAAAGCCTGACCGTGGCGCCAACCGAAGACCCGACCCTGTCGCGTCTGACGCTGACCACGGTTGGCCATGATGAAGTGATCGAGCAGATCACCAAGAACCTGAACAAGTTGATCGAAGTGGTCAAATTGGTCGACCTGTCGGAGAGTGCTCACATCGAGCGCGAACTGATGCTGGTCAAGGTCAAGGCCACCGGCGCCCAGCGCGCCGAGATCAAACGCACCACCGATATTTACCGTGGGCAGATCGTCGATGTCAGCGCTAGCGTGTATACCGTTCAACTGACCGGTACCAGCGACAAGCTCGACAGCTTCATTCAGTCCATTGGCACTGCGTCGATTCTGGAAACCGTCCGTAGCGGCGTAACCGGTATTGCTCGCGGCGACAAAGTACTCAGCATCTAAACCAAATTAGCGAATGGCCTGAACGGCCTGGATATATAGGGGAATTTCATGAAAGTTTATTACGAAAAAGACTGCGACCTGTCCATCATCCAGGGCAAGAAAGTTGCCATCATCGGTTACGGTTCCCAGGGTCACGCTCAAGCGTGCAACCTGAAAGACTCCGGCGTTGACGTTACCGTTGGTCTGCGTAAAGGTTCGGCCACTGTTGCCAAAGCCGAAGCTCATGGCCTGAAAGTGACCGACGTTGCTTCTGCTGTTGCAGCTGCCGACCTGGTCATGATCCTGACCCCGGACGAGTTCCAGTCTGCCCTGTACAAGAACGAAATCGAGCCAAACATCAAGAAAGGCGCCACCCTGGCCTTCTCCCACGGCTTCGCGATCCACTACAACCAGGTTGTTCCGCGCGCTGATCTCGACGTGATCATGATCGCGCCGAAAGCACCGGGCCACACCGTGCGTTCCGAGTTCGTCAAAGGCGGCGGTATCCCTGACCTGATCGCTATCTACCAGGATGCTTCGGGCAACGCCAAAAACGTTGCACTGTCCTACGCTGCTGGCGTTGGTGGTGGTCGTACCGGCATCATCGAAACCACCTTCAAGGACGAGACTGAAACCGACCTGTTCGGCGAGCAAGCCGTTCTGTGCGGCGGTACCGTTGAGCTGGTTAAAGCCGGTTTCGAAACCCTGGTTGAAGCTGGCTACGCGCCAGAAATGGCCTACTTCGAGTGCCTGCACGAACTGAAACTGATCGTTGACCTCATGTACGAAGGCGGCATCGCCAACATGAACTACTCGATCTCCAACAACGCTGAGTACGGCGAGTACGTGACCGGTCCGGAAGTGATCAACGCCGAATCCCGCCAGGCCATGCGCAACGCCCTGAAACGTATTCAGGACGGCGAATACGCCAAGATGTTCATCAGCGAAGGCGCAACCGGCTATCCTTCGATGACCGCCAAGCGTCGTAACAACGCCGCTCACGGTATCGAAATCATCGGCGAGCAACTGCGCTCCATGATGCCGTGGATCGGTGCCAACAAGATCGTCGACAAAGCCAAAAACTAAGTCGCGACCCTGTACGAAAAACGCGGCCTAGGCCGCGTTTTTTCGTTTGGAACGCCGCTTCTGGTATAAAGCTGCATCGTTTGTGGCCGAACCGTCGTCCCAGACGCCTGTCGAAAACTTTCCATCCTGTTGCAAGGTAATGTCCATGAGCGAACGCCCCGAAGAGCCAAACCAGGCTTCTGACGCCGAAAGCCTGCTGCCCATCGATGAACACATCGAGGAAGGGCATGACGCTGAAGGCCGCAAAGTCCGGCATCGTGGTATCTATCTTCTGCCGAATCTGTTCACCACTGCGAACCTGTTTGCAGGGTTTTATTCCATCATCAACTCGATGAGTGCCCAGGCCGCGTTGAGTGCCGGTGATTCGGTCAATGCGAGCAAGTACTTTGCTTTCGCTGCGATCGCGATTTTCGTCGCGATGGTGCTCGATGGTCTCGATGGCCGCGTGGCGCGCATGACCAATACCCAAAGCGCGTTTGGCGCCGAGTACGACTCGTTGTCGGACATGGTCGCCTTTGGCGTCGCGCCGGCATTGCTGGCGTTTGGCTGGGCCTTGGGTGATATGGGCAAGGTCGGCTGGATGGTCGCCTTCATCTATGTGGCTGGCGCTGCGCTGCGTCTGGCGCGCTTCAACACTCAGGTTGGCACCGCAGACAAGCGCTACTTCATCGGCCTGGCCAGTCCGGCAGCGGCGGGTGTGGTCGCAGGGATCGTCTGGGCGTTCAGCGACTACGGCATTCAGGGGTCGAAGATGTCCTTCCTGGTTGCGCTGATGGTGGCGGCGGCTGGCATGCTGATGGTCAGCAATATCAAGTACAACAGCTTCAAGGAGCTGGACTTGAAAGGGCGCGTACCTTTCGTGGCGATTCTTGCGGTGGTGCTGGTGTTTGCCGTGGTCTTCAGTGATCCGCCACGCATTCTGCTGCTGGTTTTCCTCGCTTATGCGGCCTCCGGCCCGGTGCAGTACCTGTTGCGTCTTCGTCGGCACAAAAACGCCGAGTGATGTAATTTCCCTCATACTCCGCAGTCTATTGGTGCAACTGTTCTCCAATGCTGCGGAGTTGCCATGCTGATCAAAGTCCCCAAAGCGTCTGACTGTCATGAGTCGGACGTCACGCCTGAATCCCTCTATCTATCTCGTCGCAGTGTTCTCGGTGCTGCCGTTGCCGGTTTGGCTGTCAGTAGCCTGCCGCGCTGGGCGAGTGCCGAAGACGCTGCGCGCTATGCCGATGTCGAGGCTGGCAAGGCGCCTTCCTGGTTTGCCGAAAAGCTTCCTTCTACTAAATGGGGCGCGGTCAACGTAAGGGACGAAGTGATCACGCCGTTCAAAGACGCAACCCACTACAACAACTTCTATGAGTTCGGCACTGATAAAGGCGATCCTGCTGCCAACGCAAGCGTGCTTAAGACCGAGCCGTGGAGCGTGGTGGTGGATGGCGAAGTGGGTAAGCCGGGACGGTATGCGCTGGAAGACTTCATGAAGCCTTATCAGCTGGAGGAGCGGATCTATCGTCTTCGCTGCGTTGAGGCTTGGTCGATGGTCATTCCGTGGATCGGCTTTCCCATCTCGGCGCTGCTCAAGGAAGTCGAGCCGACCTCCAAGGCAAAATACATTCGTTTCGAAACCCTGGAAGATCCCAAGAGTATGCCGGGGCAGCGCTCCGGGTTTGCCCTGATCGACTGGCCGTATGTAGAAGGGTTGCGTCTGGATGAAGCCATGAACCCATTGGCGATTCTTGCGGTGGGCATGTACGGGCGTGAACTGCCGAATCAGAATGGCGCGCCGCTGCGTCTGGTGGTGCCCTGGAAGTACGGCTTCAAGAGCATCAAATCCATTGTGCGTATCAGCCTGGTCAGCGAGCAGCCGAAAACCACCTGGCAGAGCATTGCCGCGGATGAGTATGGTTTTTACGCGAACGTGAATCCGACGGTTGATCACCCGCGCTGGACTCAGGCGCGGGAGCGTCGATTGCCCAGTGGTCTGTTCAAGCCCAATGTGCGGGACACGCAGATGTTCAATGGCTACTCGGATGAAGTCGCTTCTCTTTATACAGGGCTCGATCTGCGGAAGAACTACTGATGCGATTTCCGGTTTGGCGTATTGGCGTCTTCATCGTGACAGCAGTGTGGCCGTTGCTTTGGTTGTATCAGGCCTGGGCGGATGTGCTGGGACCTGATCCGGGCAAAGTGCTGGTCGATCGGCTGGGGTTGGGTACGCTCGTTCTGCTGCTCATCACACTCAGCATGACGCCTCTGCAAAAACTCACCGGGTGGGCGGGGTGGATTGCTGTGCGCCGGCAGTTGGGGTTGTGGTGCTTCGCGTATGTGGTTTTGCATTTAAGTGGCTATACGGCGTTCATTCTCGGGTTTGACTGGTCGCAGCTGGGGGTTGAGTTGCGCAAGCGGCCGTACATTATCGTCGGTACCTTGGGCTTTCTGTGTTTGCTGGCGTTGGCGGTGACCTCCAATCGCTACAGTCAGCGACGTTTAGGTGCGCGCTGGAAGAAGCTGCATCGCCTGGTCTATGTCATTCTCGGACTTGGGTTGCTGCATATGTTGTGGATCGTTCGCGCCGATCTGAAGGAGTGGGCGCTGTATGCCTCTATAGGGGCGTTGCTATTAGTGTTGCGTGTACCGGCGGTTGCCCGTCGAATCCCGCGTTTAGTGGCTAAAAAGGCACCCTCCGTACGAAAGGCGTAATTAAAGGTTGACGGCAGATTCTGGATGTCTATAATTCGCCCCACTTCCGGCGCAGTCGAAACGGAAAACTCCTTGGTAAACAAAGAGTTACGCAGTTTTCGGCAGCAGGCGGCTTCAGGTCATCGAAGCGCGAAAGGAGTTGAAAAAGAGGTGTTGACAGCAGCGTGTAACGCTGTAGAATTCGCCTCCCGCTACCGAGTGATCGGAAGCGCAGGTGGTTGAAGTTGTTAAAGATTTCCAAGCGAAACTTTGAAAACTTCTGAAAATAACCGCTTGACAGCAACAGAGGCTGCTGTAGAATGCGCGCCTCGGTTGAGACGAAAGATCTTAACCAACCGCTCTTTAACA